>JAQJDB010000007.1:0-600000 GCA_032139905.1 Nitrospira sp. MA-1 | reverse complement strand
GCTTTTACTTTTTCTTTTGACATAAAAAGGATTAAACTTTTTATCTTCCTGCCAGTAATCAGGCCTTTTTATGGTCTTTTTGGGAGGATCCGAAATCCTTTTTTTGTTTCGAAGATACTCATTATGAAGGGCATTATGATATGCATGATATCGAAGAATCAGCTTATCTGATTCTTCATCAATTATTTTTCTGAGGTAGTCTTCTAAATACATTCTTTCTCCAAAATACAGAAGGCCCGATCAAAAGACCGGGCCTTCCACGGACACAACCACGTAAAAGTAAGTTGCCATTTGGTTGAAAAAGTTTTGACGCTTTTCCCCCAGGAGTTCGTTCATGGAACGATCTATAGGGTGTCCGTTCTTTCCCTGGGAAAGTAATTTTTATCCTATCACTTTGCTTTCGAATTTTCACACATAACATTAATTAGCCTAATCCGCCCAAGATGTGGAATTTCGTTTTTCTATCCACGAACCCTTTCTCCTGTCGCATTCGAAAAACTACTTACCAACAGTCGCGGCCAATTCTCCGTCAATCGACGAAATATATCAAGGTAAAATAGATTCCTGCCAACGGCCCGCAGGAATGACAAGAGCGGAGAAGATGGATTCCCGATTAACAATGTCGGGTATGACAGAGTGGGGTAAAGAATTACTAGGGATATGCTGGAAAGGTGTGTACATCAGCTCTCATCGCTGGGGGAAAAGGATTGGTGCATTAGCCTTTTGGGGTCAGTTGTTGGAATGAAATTTCAGAAAGGTTTGCTTGAACATCGGCATGTTCAATGGTCATCCCAACAAGCTGGCCATTTTCATCAAGGTCAATCAGGATGTTTTCATTAATATCTTTAGTCTCCACCACATCTTGATTACTAAATTCGATATAGGCGGTGTCCGTGTCAGAAAAATATTTTACCTTCATTCGGTCTCCGATAGGATCCATCAAAAAACGCGTTACGACCCGTTTCCCTATCGGCTAACAGGATAACCCTGGGCGGCCTTTCCACCGGCTTCTTCAATTGACCCCACCAGCGAATTCGTCCATTAGGCTGAACCATTTCATATTCAGGCTCCATAACCACTGCACCCGCAAGCACCCACCCTCAGTCTGGTCATATACTCTAACAACCAACCGCCTCCCAAATGATGGCCAAGGATCAAGGGCGGTAGACTTCTTTTCTATCGCCGATCTTGAGAACAAGGACAATAAGTGCCTTTTCGCGGATTGTATAAATGATGCGATAGCTTCCCTCCCGAACACGGTACAGGTCATCTTCACCAGACAGCTTCTTGACGCCCTGTGGACGGGGGTTGACCTGCAGCGTCTTGAGACGTTTAATCAGACGCTTTTGAACTGCTTGGGAAAAGGCCTTGAGCTGCCTTTCCGCAGGAGGGGCGAGGAGAATCGAATAGGCCATCGGAAGGGGTTAGAGACCCAGTTCCTTCAGAATCCCATCAAGGGACTTCGCGCCTTTCTTCTTAGTTTCAGCCAAGGCGGCTCTGGCGTCGACAAGGTCCATTCGATCTTCCAACTCTTCCAACAATCGCAGGTCGGCAATCGGGACGACGGCTGCGACTTCTTTCCCGCGCCGGCGCAACACCACGCGCTCGTTGCCGTATGCCACACGATTGATCGTATCCGCAAATCCTTCTCGTGCTTTGCTGGATGGTAAATGTGCCATAAACTACCTCTTTTCCCTTCCTCTCGAATGAACGTATCGTACGAATTGTACAAATGGTACTTTTCATGAAACGGGAAGTCAATCGGAGAAATCTGAACTTACAGAGCTGTCAGGAAGGCAGAACTGCTCCACGTGCCAGAAATGGGCCCTGACGCAATAAGACACGACTGCCTGTAGGGAGGAATACACATTGACAGAGGATAGATACTGACGCCAGGCACCATCTACTTGAGTGCCTGGTGCCTGAAGAATTTCCCGGTCTTGGCGTTGATGAGCGTGCTTCTTCCTTCCGCCTGGTCACTGACGATATTCCAATAGGCGCCCTGGCTTTTGGTGCCTTGCTGCATGATGTGGAGGGTCATCATCGCTCGATTTTTCCCCTTGAGCCCTTTCTTTTTCCCTTCTGTGATTGCCTGCGCACTATCAATAAAATCTCCATCCACCGCATCCGTAAAGCTCGACGGCACTTCAATCGCTTGATCAATCTTGCTATCCTTCACGTCCACCTTGTACCCCTTTTTTGCCTGAGGTGAATAAAAGAGATAGCTCCACTTCCTCGACGTGCCCTCCATATCTCCTGATACGGTGATGATTTGGACCAGAACCACGTCCGCCTGCCATTTCCTGGCCGATTCCTGGGCTTGTGAGAATCCGGTTTTTGCCGTCGCTCCTCCAGCAAACACCAGTGATGCACAAAGCGAAAATACCACGGCGATCATGATAGAAAAGAGGTTGAGTCGTGTCGATCTCATAGGAATTTCCCCTTTAAAGGTGTTGCAGAGATGGATGGCACGCCCCTGATTGAACTACAACAAACCGCTTACCTGTCGAGGACCATGAACATTGAGTATTCTGAATAACCCTCAGATCAGGTGTGGCGTACGGTCCGGCTCTCATGCTCCTTGTTCTCGTGTAAACCCGGCAACGTCCGCCCGGATCCATGCACCAGTTCCTGGTATTGAGGCAATCGAAAGGAGAAACAGGCCCCCTGCCCCACCACGCTCTCACACCAGATCCCCCCCCCTACCTTCTCGATCAGTTCCTTGGCGACCGCCAAGCCGTACCCTGTTGAAGGCTCTCCTCCCGTAGGTCTAGGGGTGAGTAGTACTCCGCGCTGGAAGAGTTTGGCCTGGTCTTCCTGACTCAGGCCCGGGCCCTCGTCTCGAACACGACAGACCACCCAATCCTGCTGGGGCACCACATCGACCCATATTCGCTTCCCGGGTGGTGAGTACTTCACGGCGTTCGAGAACAGGTTATCCAACGCAGCAGCGGTGGCGACACGGTCAGTCCACACAGGAGGAACACCGCCCGTGGAACCCAAAAGACACTGAATCTGCTTCTGATCCGCAATGCGTTGATAAAAGAGGCGAAACCTCTGCGCCATGATCGGCAACTCCACCTTTTCGAAACGCATTTCGGCGTCCAGACCGGTCTCGGTATTCACCAGTCGACTGACCGTGTGCGCCATCAAATTTGTGGCCTGTTGCAAGGACTCAAGCCCGGTGCGGATTTGCTTGTCCGGATGGTCCGCTAGCATCAACAGGAGTAATTCAACCGTTCCGCCGGTCACGGTGAGATAATTGTTCAGGGCATGTGCGGCAAAATGGACAGCACTCTCACTGATTGCCGGCAGTTTCTCCATTTCGTACAACACCTGCTCCAACTCCGCCCGGGCTCTGAGAATGCCGGACACGATTTGATTCTTATCTTCCCCCATGAACGCTCCTCCCTGCGATGGCCATCGCGATCTTCTCGGAGTAGGTGAAGCCCAAACAACTTGAGACTGATCCGCCTAAACTGCGGAGTGCCGTCTTCTTCAATATCATCAGAGTCATTGGGATCTCATGATAAATACAGGTGAACCTCGTTTGCATGACTATGGTGCCTCAATAGTTGCCGCAATGCCTGGCTACATTCAATGATGGGATTATCATTACATCCCCAGGAGCCTAGGGCTTGAGGCAATGTGCCATTCTCCTTCTCCTGCCCGCATCCCGACACGCAACAGCTACACAGCTTGTGTCAATTTTTCTTCAAACAGCGAATTAAGTCAAGAAAAAACAAGCCGGTTGCTACACGGTTCTGAAAAAGAGAAAGCCAAAGGAACGACCCACAATTGCTCACAAATTTCGAGGCCTGCCATGTTTGTGGAACACCCCGTTCGAATCCAGGACTGCCGGGAATTTTCATGCCAAACCTGTACGGAATCAGTTGATCAACCTACTCTTCATTAATGGCCGTCATTCCCTTTCTGCACACGCCACTTACCATGCTTGCTCTGGTTGTCAGCTCCTCTCTCGATAGGGCCTTCCTGAGGCCAGGCCGTTTCCCGGAATCTCTGGACGACCGAGTGGAGCGGATGTTTTAAAAACGATCCACACCGTTTTTCTTTCGGATCCACGAGGGTGATTAAATTCATCATTTTCTATTCTGAAATCACCGGAAAATTGCGACTTTTCTAAGCCTGAATTGATCGATACAAAACTTTCTATTTCAACCTCAGGAACTGATGCGGTGTAAACCAGAGAAAGATTATTCACCATCCGAAAATTTTTATGTGAAGGGAAGGACCGGCTACGTATAGGCCTTTTGGCTCAAGGACCGCCATGTTCCTAATTTGTTACCTTGCGTCTTCTATGGAAATTGGTATCGTCGGTCTACCCAACGTCGGCAAATCCACGATTTTTAACGCGTTGACCTCTGGAAACGCGGCCGCATCGAATTATCCATTTACGACAATCGAGCCGAACGTCGGCGTCGTAGCCGTTCCTGACCCGCGTCTTGCGCGCCTGACCGAGTTGGTCAAACCCAAGAAAACCGTGCCAACTTCCTGCCGTTTCGTCGATATTGCCGGTCTGGTGAAAGGGGCTTCCCAGGGTGAAGGCCTCGGGAATAAATTTCTCGCAAATATCCGCGAAGTCGACGCGATCCTTCACATGGTGCGTCTCTTTCAGGATCCCGACGTGGTGCACACCATGGGCGGCGTGGACTATCGGCGGGATATTGAAGTGATTGAAACCGAATTAATGCTCGCGGACCTGGACAGTCTCACCAAACAGTACGACAAGGTCACAGCCAAAGCGAGGTCCGGAGATAAGGCCTCGAAAGAGGCACTTGTGGTGCTCGATATCCTGAAGAATGGTCTTGAAGCGGGTAAGCCGGCGCGAGCACTGGGCCTCGAACCGGAAGTCCTCAAGAATTTTTTCCTGCTCACCACACAGCCCGTGCTCTATGTCGGGAATACCGATGAGAATCCGGATCCGGCGATCCTTGCGGACTTTCAGGCATTCGCCAAGGAGCGCGGATCGGAATCGGTCGTGATCTGTGGCAAACTCGAAAGTGAAATTGCTCAACTATCCGGTGAGGACCGCGAAATTTTCATGAAAGATTTGGGCATGGAGCAGAGCGGCTTGGAGAAGGTCGTCGTCGCCGCTTATAAAACACTCGGGCTCTGCTCGTTCCTCACCTCCGGAGTGCAGGAGGTCAGGGCCTGGACCATTCCCATTGGAGCCAAGGCCCCACAAGCGGCCGGGGTCATCCACACCGACTTCGAGAAGGGCTTTATCAAGGCCGACATTTACGCCTTCACGGACATCGACACCCACAAGTCGGAAGCCGCCCTGCGCGAGAAGGGCTTGATCCGCTCCGAAGGAAAAGAATACGTCGTCAAAGATGGCGACGTCTGCCACTTCAAGTTTAACGTCTAGACGGGTTTTTGCTTGCCGGCATGCTGGCGGGCACGTTAGGATTCAACCGACAACGCGTTTTCCCTCCCAATCGCTGGCTTTCCGCATTTCCAGTTTGGTCGACAAGGACCTATCCTGGCTCATGTCATTCTCTCTAAATGAAGAATTTTTCATGTCCGCTTCATAGCTGCTTCATGTAGATGGTCTATTCTAAATTTATGAACAGCCAGTTGATTCCATCAATTTCTTAAGAAGGAGGATGTATCATGAAGGGAATCCACACATTCAGTCTATTGGGCGCCTCAGCTCTCTTGTTGACTTCCCTTGGATTGGCCATAGGTGATGACGGCCGGGAGAAGGTCGCCGTGGCCAATCTGCCCACTTCGGTCACCATGGAAGAAGCCATTAAAACCGCGACGACTCAATTTCCAGGAAAGGTGATTGAAGCCGAACTGGAAAGTGAAGACGGAAAAGTGATCTATGAAGTCGAGATTGTCAACGCTGCCGGAGAAATCAGGGAGATTGAGATTGACGACCAATCCGGAAAAATCCTGAGTTCTGAACTCGAGGACCAGGAAGCGCACGAGAAGGGCGCCTCTCAGAAGGATTGCGGAGAAGCCTAATACATCGTCAAGGCCCCATGCGTAAGAAAGAGTATGGGGCCTTTTCTCCTTTCCCCACACTGACGACACACAGGAGGAACCATCTTTGAGCTGCGGGTACTTCCCATGTTCGTGCATTTCCTCATCCCCTTGCAATTCACCACTATGCTATTTGACGACGCAGGAGCATAGTTCAAACGGAACAATTTCGGTAATGGCGATTTTGACTTCTCATCGTGGGGTTTCTCGGAGGGGTTGCGGCCGCGATTACCGGCACCTGGGCAGAGGAGGCTATCAAAAGGACCGGAATTGCCAAATCGATGATTGAGACCCACGAGGCCCTCGCTTTTGTGAGCTTAGGAATTTTCGGAGTCCTCCTATGGGGTCGGCTGGTGCTGCGAGACAAATTTAGGCGGAAGACCTCGTTTTCGTATTTTTTGATTGCGGCAATCAGATTAGGCACACTAAGCGCCAAAGGTCGCTATGGGGGAGATTTGGTCTACGAGCAGGGGCTGCCCTTGTGAAGGAGGCAGGACTCCTGCGAAGCACCTCCGGCCTTCACGATTATACTTTTCAGCGGGAGACAGATGCGTATTCTCTTAGTGGAAGATGATTCAAGTGTGTCAGGATTTATTGTGAAAGGTCTACGCGAGGAGCAATATGCTGTGGATCTTGCCACCGACGGTGAGATGGGATTAGCCATGGCCATGACCTCGTCCTATGACCTGATCATTCTGGATATCATGCTCCCAAAAATGAATGGCATTGATCTCTGCCGCCGGCTTCGAGCGAAACGCCAGACCACGCCCATTCTTCTGTTGACGGCACGGGAGGCCGTTGAAGATCGCGTGACCGGTTTGGATACCGGGGCAGATGATTATTTAACCAAACCGTTTGCCTTTGCTGAATTACTGGCACGTCTCAGAGCACTTCTCCGTCGTGGCAGTGCCCAGCCCACCCCCCGCCTCACAATCGCAGACCTGGAGCTGGATCCGGTTTCCCACCGTATTTCACGGGCAGGCCAGATCATCGTCCTGACCAACAAAGAATATTCTCTTCTGGAATATCTTATGAGAAATACGGGACGGGTATTGACCCGGACAGCCATTACTGAGCATGTATGGGACATTCACTATGAGTCCGTTACAAACATTGTCGATGTCCACATTAAAACCCTGCGTAGCAAAATGGACCGGGATTTTTCTCCACAGCTGATCCATACCGTACGGGGGATCGGTTACGTCTTAAAGATCCCGGATGCCTAACCCATGCAGGCCTTTCGCACTCGCATTCGTCTCGTCGCCTTGGGCTTCATCGTCATCCTCCTAGGCCTCTTTAGCCTGCTCCTCTACCTTGGATTTTCGACCATTTTGCACGGTCATATCGATGAAGAATTGGTCGCACTCGCCGAAGAGGAAAGTTATCGGGTGGACCTGGCCACCGACCATGTGGAAGTGTCCTCTCACCGGCAAGATGAGGGGAACAAAGAGGATGAAGAAGACGAACGAGAAGAATTTGATGACGAAGATGAATTACAGCAGGCCATCCGTTACAGCGCCATCCTGGATCCCACCGGCCGTATTCTCTGGAGTGGGCGGAGCACCGAGAACCGGATTCCAGTGGCGTCTCAGGTCATCGCTCAGGCTCTTAAAGGGGAAACGGTCTTCGAAACGTTTCACGAACCAGGCCGGTCCCCCATTCGCCGCATCTCGATTCCTCTTGCCATCGAGGACCACGGACGATTCATTTTACAAACGGAAAAATCTTTACAATTTGTCGAGGAAACTCTTCAGTGGTTGGCATGGCTTCTCTGTGGGGCCTCCGCCATCTCGCTCTTGTTTGCCTGGTGGGGAAGCGGACGTTTGGCCGGTGAAGCCCTGGCACCGGTCAAGGCCTTGAGTCAGACAGCGGAAACCATTTCCGGACAGACACTCTCCACCCGTCTCACACTCACCTCCCCCTACGCGGAATTTCAACGCCTCGCCCACACCTTTAATGGCATGTTGGACCGCTTGCAGCAGGTCTTCGAAGGACAACGTCGCTTCGTGGCCGATGCGGCCCATGAACTGAAAACCCCGTTAACGGCAATGAAAGGCAATTTTGAGGTCAGCTTGCAGCGGGCACGGTCGGGAGAGGAATACCGGGAGACTATTCTCTCCAACCTGGCTGAAGTCGATCGACTCACCGCCATGACCAAATCCCTCCTTACTCTCGCACAATTCGCCGGCGACCGCCCACCACTCGCGCTGCAAACTCTTGACCTCCCGCCTCTTGTCGAAGACGTCGTGAGCGAGTTGTCCGTGTTAGCTCACGAAGGCGGTATCCATCTGCAGACGGAGTTTGAACCTGTACCTCCTTTCCTTGGAGATGCCTCACAGCTCAAACAAGCCCTGATCAATCTGCTGGATAATGCGCTACGGCATACCCCTTCAGACGGAACCATAACCGTTCGAGTCCGGTTTCACGAGGGGTCAATCCGTCTATCCGTAGAGGATTCCGGGCCGGGAATTGATTCCCAACATCTCCCTCACCTGTTTGAGCGATTCTATCGAATCGACCAGGCACGGGATCGCCATTCAGGAGGAACAGGCCTGGGATTGGCAATCGTCAAAGAGATTGTCGAAGCCCACGGAGGAACGATCCATGCACAGAGTCAAGTCGGATACGGCACCACATTCACAATCACCTTCCCAACCGGAAAGAACCACCGTTAACATGAACGCCCTGATAGTCTGTTGTCAGAGGAGATTTTTTGTCCGAATGAGTCATTCATGAAGAAACTGAACCACAGGTATTGGAGATGGATCCCTGTTTTTTGCCTTCTCGGGCTGTTCCCTTTGGGTTGTTCCGACACCCAGCCACCAGCGGGTAGCCCTCCGGACAAAGATCCGGCTGTTTCCTCTACCGATCTTAGCCCCCATTCCGAACAAACCTTTCATGTGGATCATGTCCCTGACCAAGCGCGTCAACGAATCCGAATTGAAGAAGTTAAAGAACGCCTGACCCCGCATTCAATTTCGGCTCCGGGACATGTCGCCCTTGATCTCTCCCACGTGGCAAAAGTTTCCTCTCGCATCCCCGGGCAAGTGGATAAGGTTATGGTGCAATTAGGGGATCGGGTGAATAAAGATCAGCCGCTCGCGGCCGTTGAAAGCATGCGCTTGGATGAATTAGTCCAGGAATACCTGGTGGCCAAATCCAAATTGGATGTGGCCTCCAGCAACTTTAGGCGAACCAAACAACTCCTGGCTGAAAACATTATTTCTCAACGTCGGTTTCTGGAAGACCGTGGACAGCAGATTGAAGCCCAGGCCGTCTATCAACACGTCCGGGAAAAGCTCCTGAACATGGGGCTCAGCCCACAGGAACTCCAACAAATGGAGCATGGGAGCCATTTGGAGGGCCACAAATATTTGCTCCGGGCCCCTCTTAGTGGAACCGTCGTGAATCAAAAAATCGTGCTGGGTCAGGGCGTAGCGGCAGGAGACGAGTTCTTTGAAATTGTGGATACCAGTCAGGTGTGGGTGTTTGCCAATCTGCCAATCGAGCATGCCCGTCGTTTCAAGGAAGGCGATCAAGGCGAGGTTCTTCCCCGTGGTGGAGAGCCCATCACTGCCCGGCTCACCTATATTGCCCCGGTCGCAGATGCCACCACCCGCACCATTCGCGTGCGATTCGACGTTGAGAATTCTAATGGCCGGCTTAAGCCCAATGAATATGTGGACGTGCGGTTGATCGATCAACAACAGCCCGTCTTATCCATTCCTCTATCGGCCTTGACGATGGTAGAGGGCGTGCGCGGAGTGTTCGTTCAACGGGGCAACGGATACGATTTCGTGTTTATTGAAACCGGCCAGGAAGGCGGGGGACTTGTGGAAATCAAACGGGGCTTAAAACTGGGAGAACACGTGGTCACCGAAGGTGTCTTCGATCTGAAAAACGCCATCATGAAACCATCCGCCCATGAACATTAACCACCATCACCGTGGGTGAGAACGTGGAATTTGCGCACAAATATGCGTGTTATTTATCAAGGCATGCCTGACGAATCAGGTTCTCTTCTTTCGTGTTCCCCGCAATTAGTCAAATGATGAAAACCCTATAACTCCATGGAACGTCTTCTCACACTCTCACTTCAATATCGATTTTTTACTGTCGTCGCCTTGCTTTTGGTCAGCGCCTCCGGAATGTGGTCGCTGACCAATCTCACCATCGATGCGGTTCCCGATCTCACCCCTGTCCAGGTGCAGATCCTCACCCGTTCACCCGCGCTCGGTCCGATTGAGGTGGAACAATTCATCACGTTTCCGATTGAAACCGCACTCAGTGGCATACCGGGATTACAGGAAGTGCGTTCGGTCTCACGTTATGGCTTATCGGCCGTGACGGCGATCTTTGAGGAACACCTGGATCTCTATTTTGTCCGACAACTTGTTAGCGAACGTCTGGCGTTGGCGACAGAGCGCATTCCCGCCGCTTATGGACGACCGATGATGGGCCCCTTATCAACCGGCCTCGGAGAAGTCTACCAATTCACGCTCACAGGGCAGGGGCACAGTCCCATGTTCCTGAGGACACTTCTGGAATGGGATATCGGCAGGCGGCTTCGTGCCGTTCCCGGTGTGGTTGAAGTGAATATTTGGGGCGGAGAAACCAAACAATTTCAGGTGGTGGTCGACCCCAGTAAGCTCCTCGCCTTCAATCTCACCTTAAAAGCCGTGTTTGATGCCCTCGCGCAGAACAATGCGGTTGCCGGAGGCGGATACATTGAACATGAGCGGGAGCTGTATCTCATCAAAGGAGAAGCCATGGCTTCGACGGTTACCGATTTAGGGCAAATTGTCGTGAGTCATGGGCCGGGTGGCGTTCCTATTTTCATTAGAGATCTTGGGGAAGTCAAAGAAGGTGCGGCCTTGCGGATAGGCGCGGCCACGCGGATGGGTGAGGGGGAAACGGTTATCGGAATGGTTCAGATGCTGGCAGGGGCCAATGCTCAGCAGGTCGTCGAACAGGTGAAGAAACGGGTCAAGGAGATTCAATCGACGCTTCCACCGGGTGTCCTGATTGAACCCTATTATGACCGGACCCTTTTTGTTTCAAAAGTCATCAACACCGTCAAAAATAATTTACTCGAAGGAGGTCTGCTGGTCATCGCGATTCTCTTTTCATTTCTAGGAGACGTTCGGGCCGGATTTATTGTGGCCTTAGCCATACCTCTTTCCATGCTGATGGCTTTTACCGGCATGTATCACGCTGGCATCTCCGGAAATCTGATGAGCCTGGGTGCGATTGACTTCGGACTGCTGGTGGATGCATCGGTCGTCATGATCGATAATATTCTGCGAAAGCTCGGGAAGGTCACCAGCCAGTCGAAGGAAGACAAACTGGCAACGATTCAGAGTGCGGCACGGGAAGTGTTAAGACCCATTGTGTTTGCAGTCGGCATTATTATCGTCGTGTATCTTCCCATTTTGTCCTTGGTTGGGTTGGAAGGCAAAATGTTTCGGCCCATGGCTATGACTGTCATTTTTGCCCTGGCGGCTTCACTCCTCTTTGCGGTAGGAGGCGTGCCGGTACTGGCCTATTGGTTCGCACGCGCCCGACCGAATCATGAAGAAACCTGGCTCATTCGGCATGCCCGAGGCCTTTATCAACCCTGGTTAGACCTGTCCATAAACCGGCCGGCATGGGTCGTGATTCCAGGCATCGTGCTGTTTACCCTCAGTCTGTTGATTGGATCGCGCTTAGGGATCGAATTTGTTCCTCGATTAGAGGAAGGGGATATGGCCATTCAAGTATGGCGCCTCCCCAGCGTCTCCATGACTGAATCAGTGCAAACGGCCTTGGAGGTAGAACGGGCATTGAGGAAATTTCCCGAAGTCGTCCAGGTGGTCACAAGGACTGGAAGTCCGGAAGTGGCCACGGACGTGATGGGCATTGAACTATCTGATGTCTTTGTTGTCCTTAAGCCGCAAGACGAATGGACCACGGCCACCTCCAAAGAGGCATTGATCGACACATTCAAAACGGCTGTTCATGAAGCGGTTCCCGGTGTTGGCATGAGCTTTACGCAACCGATTGAGATGCGATTCAATGAACTCATTGCCGGCACCCGTTCCGACCTCGCAATCAAAATTTTCGGGGAGGATCTTGAGGTCTTACGCCATCAAGGAGATTTGGTGGCACGTTCCCTCGAACAGGTGCCCGGCGCTGCCGATGTGAAAGCGGAACAAGTGACCGGGGTCCCAAGGATTCGGGTGATCGTGGACCGTGATCAAATCGGGCGATACGGGTTGAACGCCAAAGACCTGTTAAACATCATTGAATCTGCACGAGTGGGCCAGACGGTTGGAACCGTCTTTCAGGGACAACGCCGCTTTGATCTGATAGTCCGCCTCTCGGACAATGCATCGGCCGGTCCGGTGGCGCTCGGCAATCTCCTGATCCCCACCCCGCATGGGGAACTGGTTCCGTTGTCCCGCGTGGCCACCATCAAAGTGGATGAAGGACCTGCGCAAGTTAGTCGACAGGATATTCAACGCCGGCTGGTAGTCGAAGCCAATATCCGTGGCCGTGATCTGGGTTCCTTTGTCACCGAAGCCCAACAAATCATTCGCGACCGAGTTTCCCTCCCTCCCGGATACTACCTTGAATGGGGCGGACAATTTAAACATCTCGAAGAAGCGTCACGCCGACTGGCCGTCGTGGTGCCGATTACCTTACTGCTTATCATCGCCATTCTTTCGGTGATTTTTGGAACAATTCGTCCGGCCTTCCTCATATTTTTGAATGTACCCCTCGCTCTGTCGGGCGGTATTTTTGCCCTTTGGATTCGAGGCCTTCCGTTGAGTATCTCGGCGGTCATCGGTTGTGTTGCCCTTTTCGGAATTGCGGTCTTAAACGGTGTCGTTTTGGTAAGCCGTATCCAAAGACTTGAAACCGAAGGGCTTCCGACCCGGGACGCGGTGGCACAGGGAGCCATGGATCGTCTTCGCCCTGTCTTGATGACCGCCCTCGTCGCAAGTTTGGGTTTTTTACCGATGGCCGTCGCTACCAGTATGGGAGCGGAGGTCCAACGGCCTCTGGCCACAGTCGTGATTGGCGGTTTGATCACGTCCACGGCTTTGACCCTATTTATTATTCCAGCGTTGTACGGCACCGTCTGCCGTTCCAACAAACAACCAGCCATACCCAATCAGTCTCACACCAGCACCATCTCAACCTGAGAAGGATGGTGTTGTCACAAGAAGGGAACTTGTCATGTGGTTTAAACAGATCATTTGCCTCATCATGCTATACGGTCTCTGCTGGCAACCCGCGTTGGCAGCGACTGACACCACACCACAGGCTGCGGCCCCGACCTATAGTCTGAAAGAAATTCTGAACATGGCCTTAGAGAAAAATCCCCTTATGAACGAAAGTGAGGGGGTCATCGAACAAAGAGAAGGAGACAAAATCTCTGCCTCCGCTTATCCCAACCCCACCCTATGGGTTCAGAGTGGACGTGGAACCGTCAGAGAACCTACCGGTCCGACTCTCACCGAACGATATGCCACCCTCTATCAGCCCATCGAATGGCCGGGGAAACGGGCGGCACGACAACAGGCAGCTCAAGCAGGATTGGACGGAGCCCTGGCTTCAAAAGAAGAAGCCAAACTGAATTTGATTGCCGCAACCAAAGAGGCTTTCTATGACCTCTTATTCGCCGAACGCCAAACGGCGACGGCCATCCAAAATGTTCGCACGATGAAAGAAGTCCAAAAGGCCGTGATTCGTCGTGTTGACGCCGGTGAAGCACCCCCATTTGATGCCGTGAAAATCCAGGTAGAGAGCATGAAAGTTCAAAAAGAGGTCGCCCGGACCAGGGGTGTGGTCCAGTCTATCCAAGCCTCATTAAATAGCCTCACTGCCGGGGCGTTGGGGCTTGAATTCTCCATTGATGGCGATTTCGCCATCTGGCCTGGAGCCTTACATCTCGAAACACTCTCGCAGCAGACTCTGGCGAACCATCCCATCATTACCAAATGGAAAAAACTGATAGCACAAGCGCAGCACACCCACCGTCAGGAACAACAGGCTCGCGTGCCCGATGTGACGCTGAGTGGAGGATACCAGCGAGACGCAGGCCGAGAAGCCTATATCGCCGGGGTTTCCATTCCTTTTCCGGTCTGGAATCAACGACAGGGGGACATTGCCCAAGCCAAAGGCGCACTGCGACAACGGGAAGCGAGCCTCCTTCGGGCCAAGCAGGACCTGCTCAAAGGCATCGCCCAGCAGATCCAACTTTCTCAAGCCGCTGCGGCGCAAATTGCCACATACGAAAAAGGGTTGCTCAAACAGGCACAAGAGGCGCTACGTATCGCTCAAGTCAGCTTTAAATACGGGGAGGCCAGTCTGCTGGATGTGCTGGATGCCCAACGGGTCTTGCGGCAAACACACATTGACTATGCGCAGGCCAAATACGATCTCTCGATCGCTCTGACCGAACTGGAACGCGTCACCGGCGGAACCGTACAACCCTGAATCACCACTAGCTTATGCGGTCCAAAAAAGCGCCACCCGATCCATCCTACTTCCATTTTTTCGCTACTATCTTTTACTTCCCTTGTGTGCTACGATTTTTTTTAACTCATCGCTCTGGGCTTAGCTTTGAGAGTTCAATCACTCAAGCCCGTAACCGGTGTTGTTTAGCCCGAGAGAATAACTCGGAAGTGTCTGACCTGAGTGGCGTGGGAATAGCGTCCGTGGCCTACCTCTTCCAAATGTTTTACCCTTCTCGAGCCTCAGACAATATCATCTTTTTAAAAGGAGGAACCCCATGGGTTCAAAATTGTATGTAGGTGGGTTGCCGTATTCAGCGACTCAAGCAGAATTAACCGACCTGTTTTCGGCACACGGCACCGTCGAATCAGCTAACGTCATCAGCGACAAGTTCACCGGCCAATCGCGCGGGTTCGGATTTGTTGAAATGTCTACCGGAGAGGAAGCGCAAGCCGCAATTGCAGCCTTGAACTCTACGGAGTTCGGTGGCCGTACATTGACGGTAAACGAGGCCAAACCCCAAGCTCCACGAACCGGTGGCGGCGGAGGTGGCCGGGGTGGATTCGGTGGCAGTGGCGGAGGCGGAGGAGATTTTGGAGGAAAACGGCGCAGCCGATTCTAACGATTACTCAATACGTCTGATAATAAAGGGAGAGGTCCACAAGGCCTCTCCCTTTTTTTATTCTATTCCAGGATTTCAAATGGTTACCCTGAGGATCTCACCATGATGACGGCAGACAATAGCACTCCCAACCCTAACAACAGGGTCAAACGGCCAAGCAGAGGAGCGAATCGGAGAAGGAGCCCTTCGCCAAACGATAATTCGGAAGCGGCCTTACTCTTCAGGTTACGCACTTTCGTTCCCATAATCCGATCGTGAGTGAAGGACACTAGAACTAACAGGAACACCAGGATCAGTTTCGTGAGGACAACAGGTGGCCAAGAGAAAACAGGAACCCCGAAATTGATGATATTTCCGAGAAGGACCGACCCCGTCGCCACCAAAATGAACAGAGCGATCCATACCAGCGTTCTAAATCGACGAGCAAGGCTTATAAACCCTCGTTGGGCGGAAGGAGGGTCAGAGGCCTGCCTCAGAAGAGGGACTGCGACAAGGGAGAGGAACAGCATTCCTCCAATCCAGAAGGTTGCTGCAATCAGATGGGTCCAGACTAGAATAATGTAAAAGAAATTCACTTCCTTAATTGTAGCGGGATTGATCCGAACTCACCACATGGAAATGTATTCGACCTCGGGGAAAAACCATTTCCAGTGAATAGAAAAATCTATTATACAGAGTAACCACTTCAGACAGGCGAATACTTGAAACGGCTTCCCTCTGTAATTTAATCCGAGTCAGAATGCAAACCACGATGACCTAGGTGCTGCCGCTTATATAGACGGCGGAAATTCCCTCTCCAATGCCTCCTGGGTTACCTCGGCCCGATCGCAATCTCATCTCCGCCACCCTCCTTCTTTACCTCACCTTTACCTCACCGAACATTAAAACGCGAAGCCGACATACGCACCGGCGGTGCCGAAATTATTCGTCGTATCTGTTTGACCGGTAGCGAGATGAAATCGGCCATCCACTCCGAGATGAATGGCTTTCCAAATTCGATACTGCGCCCCGAGTGCGAATTGGACACCGATATCCAGGACGGTCGTATCATTTGAAGGAGGACTGATGACGTGGAAGTCCAGCCCTGCCGGAATTATCCAGGGACGGAATCGGCTGCCTTCCATAAACATGATTTTCGGTGCCACATTCACCGTCAACATCGTGATTTGGACCTTTTTATTCGTTTCCACTGAGCAAGTCGGGACGCCTGCAAGGGCACAGGTGCTGGGAACCGCCTGCGTCACGTTTTTGGAATTAAACCGTTTATATTCCACCCCAATTTCACCCAATACCCAGGTTCCAGGAAACAAATCCCAAATATCTCGCGTGAGAACCAGATCCAGTCCAGCGCCCACATAATAGCCGTTATTACTATCATTGGATCCACTTAATCCGAAAACATCCGTCTCTACTTCATTGGAACGATCATTCACTAACCCTGCCCAGCCTCCACGGAAAAACACCATGTTTCCGGTTTCTTGTTCAGCACCTGGGGATTGGGAGAGCGTTTTCTGCTCCAAACGCTCCAGCCTTTCGTCTACGCTTAAACCCTGGGCCTGACTCATTCCCGGTACTGCCCACAGCACGCACCCCACAAACCATGCACATATGCTCAATTGTGCCACCAACCGGTTTCTGCTCATCCTGTCACCTCCTCATTCAAAAATTGTGGTAGAACTTCAACCCGTCATGAACATGGCCCCGAATTGTGAGTCATCTCTGTTTCTCTCATCTTCAGTGAAAATGGGAAAAACCACTGAACGGGCCATAGGCTATACGATTCCCGACGGCGGGACCTTGTTGGAAAACAATGGTCAATCAGATAGTTATCAATCTTTTGAATAGGCCTAATGGCCTAAAGACGGCGAGAGCACGCAACATTAGGGAAGGGAGCCTGAGAGAAGGCTGGTTGATAAAAAACGAGACTGAGTAGAGCCAGAGCTAGGGAAAAACGATAGAGGATGGAAGAAGTGTTGAGGAGGAAAATTTCAATGAGAGGGGGACATGCCGGCAATTTTCGTCAAGCGATCGGCATTCATAATCGTTAATTCCCGTCCATGCACCGTAATGAGGTGATCTTCCTGGAAATCACGAAGAAGCCGGACCAAGGTCTCTACGGTGACAGCCGTCATTTGTGCAAGATCCTCTCGTTTGAGTTTGAGCGAAATGCGAATCCCTGCATCATCGTGTTTCCCGAATCGATCGCTCAACTTCAATAAGAGTCCGGCTAATCGCTCCCGTGCCGGAGTGAACGCAAATTGATCGGCTGCATTCAACACAGCCGTCATTTCTTTACTGAGCACCTGAACAAGTTTGACCGCTAACGCACCATGGTCTTCCAGAAATGCGAGAAAACTGGTGCGATCCAACAGACAAATTTGCGAAGGCTCCAAGACTTCACACGTAACCTGATGGACCGGCTGTTCCTGAAAAGCCTGTTTTTCCAGAAGTTGGCCTGAATCCAAAATGTCCACCAACCGCTGTTGCCCCTTGCGATTGAGCCGGGTCAGTTTCACACGCCCCTGGCAGAGAATATACAATCCCAGAGCCACATGCCCTTCATAGAATACAAATTGGCCGGCCTGATACATGGCCCTGCGTTTAATAAGCCCGAAGGGTTCTTCCACGGAAGGCACGAGTTGGCAGATATCAGACGATTCCCGATTGGGGCAAACTTCACATTCAGGAATGGTTGGAGAAGTGGGTGCTTTCATCGCTCCCTCCGGTACGTTTCGAACCATTGGACTATACCCGATTCCTGATATTCAACCAACCCCTTCGCACAGTAGACTTGATTATTTCTGGAGGATGAGTGTCCCTTCACGTCTCTCAGGAAAGAATATGCCCCCGTATGCATCTTCAGCAGTTTCAAATTACTTCCTGGGTCTTTATAATCTTCTCACTGCCCTATTCGTGAAAAATGTATCTTCTTATGACCAATTTGCCACAATCTGATCCTCCTCTTCTGTCTTCTCCGGCATACAAACGGGCAGACTCCGACCTTGATTATTTGCAGCGAGACGAACTCAGGGCGGTCCGGCTTCAACTGGAATGGTTTAAACCGGAACTGATCCAACAGGACGAGGGTATCGAATCCACCATTGTGGTGTTCGGCAGTGCCAGACTTCTGGAACCGGCCGCAGCCAAAGCCAAGCTCTTGATCGCGGAAGAAAAGCTGGCCGCCTCACCACACGATCCTGAAAAAAAACGGGGCGTGGCCATTGCCAAAAACCAGAAGGCGTATTCTCCCTACTATCAGGAAGCGCGGGAGTTTGGCCGCCTGGTGTCTTCCAGTTGTCAGATAGACGGACGTCGAAAATTCGTCATCATCACCGGCGGGGGTCCCGGTATCATGGAGGCCGCCAATCGAGGTGCAGCCGATGTAAAGGCCAAATCCATTGGACTGAATATTGCATTACCACATGAGCAATTGCCCAATCCTTATATTACTCCTGAACTGTGTTTTCAATTTCGTTACTTTGCCCTTCGGAAAATGCACTTCCTCAATCGAGCCAAAGCCTTGGTGGTCTTTCCCGGCGGATTCGGGACCATGGACGAATTATTTGAGACCCTGACCCTTCTTCAAACAGGAAAAGTATGTGACGTCTCAGTCGTACTCATCGGACGACCCTTTTGGGAAGATCTCATTAATTGGGAGAAATTTGTGGAGTATGGATTGATTGCGGGTGAAGACCTGCAATTGTTTCATTATGCTGAAACCGCAGGGGAAGCCTGGAGCATTATCATGGCCGAACATCCACTTGAAGCCCCCTCATGAAAATTTCGTTTCATGGAGCCGCCCGATCCGTCACGGGGAGTCGCCATCTCATTCACGCGGGATCCTCCCGCCTGCTTCTGGACTGCGGCATGTTTCAAGGGCATCGAGACCAAGCGGCCAAACTCAATCGTCACCTCGGCTTTGATCCAAAATCCCTGACAGCCGTATGCTTATCCCATGCCCACATCGACCATTCCGGGGCGCTTCCAGTCCTGGCCAAAGAAAAATTTCGCGGATCGGTCCATATGACGTCGGCCACGGCAGATCTGACCAAAATTTTACTGGAAGATTCCGCTAAGATTCAGCAAAGTGACTGCCGGTACGTCAACAAAAAAGAACGACGCAGAGGAAAAACATGTGTCACACCCTTCTATTCGATGGACGATGTCCAGAACATCACCAATCGGTTTCGAGGAGTCCGTTACGGGACCTCCCTCTCTCCTGCCCCCAATCTAAAGGTGCAATTTCATGATGCCGGGCATATCCTCGGATCGGCGGGAATCTGGGTCAAGCACCAGAGTCGTGGCAATACCACTTCGGTCTTGTATTCGGGAGACCTGGGAAGGGCCAACATGCCGATCCTTCGTGATCCTCATTTGCCTCCCCCCTGTGATGTGCTGATCATTGAATCGACCTATGGAGACCGACTGCATGAGGACGACCAAGCCAAACGAAAAACGATTGCGAAAGAACTCGTAGACCATGCGATTCAGCATAAAAGCAAAATTATTGTTCCGGCCTTTTCGGTTGGCCGCACTCAAGAAATTATCATGCGCATTAAGGAACTCGTGACCTATGAAGAAGTCGACCCCATTCCGATTTTTATCGACTCCCCTCTCGCGTTGAAAGCCACCAAAGTGTTTCGCCAACACCCGGAATGCTATGACGAGGAAACCTATCGCACTTTTACCTCGACCGGCGATGTCTTTGCCGCCAAATACATCAATTTCATCTCGACGGCTCAAGACAGCAAGCTTCTGAATCGGCGTAGCGGCCCCTGTGTGATTATTTCAGCTTCCGGCATGTGCGAAGGGGGGCGCGTCGTCCATCATCTCAAACATACCATTGAGGATGAAGCCAATGTGATCGTCCTGGTGGGATGGCAGGCCGAGCATACCTTAGGACGCAAACTGGCGGAGGAATGGGACACCGTCCCGATTTTTGGAATTCCCACGCGACGCCGTGCTCAAGTGGTCCGATTAAATGGATACTCCGCTCATGCGGACCGGGAGGATCTCCTCGCGTATGTCCGTGCCATCACCCCTCATCCTCGAAAAGTCTTTGTGGTGCATGGTGAAGAGCGCCAGTCTCTCGCCTTTGCCATGAGGCTGACCACGGAATTTCCCGGCATGGAAGTGGAGGTTCCTCGCCCGGATTCCATGTATGACATGTAATCCATGATCCTGATGCCTTGTGGATTCTGACTTCTCCTCTCATACATATGCTCTCCTGGAGAATGAAAGATTATGGTAATATCTCCATTGGCTTCCTGATCCCTTTGTCATCATGAAATCAGGTTGGGGCACTCGAATGTTCCTATTGGGTTAGCCTCCCGTTCATCACACCGCAAGCGCCACATGCCACCCATGACCGAACCAGATATCTTTCACATACAAGACGGGAGATGCATCGTCGTCTTTGCCTATGACGTAGGTGCGTCCATTCAAATCGACGAAGCGGAACAGCGGATTACCGCGACAAAAGAACGAGGACGAATCAAGCGGAAACGGCCGGCACCGGAATATTTTGATTATCATCCCCCGCCGCTCCGTATTACGCAAGAGCTGGAACCCATCAGCCTCGGCGCACATCACACGCTTCGCACCGTCGACACCGTACTCTATGACTTCGGCGCGCTCATGGTGACCTACCAGATTCCCCTGGCCGGGCCGTTTGCGTCGCTGCTCCCGCTCAGTGAAGTCCTCTATGAAAATGCTCAACTGCTCGAAGGCACATTCCTGCATATCCAATCTCTCCTGAACACGCTGGGTCCGGCAATTGAAAAACCGAATATATCCGAATTGGTCGAGGACTATGCGATATTTCATATTTTCTCGACGCAACCTGCGTTGGATCTGTCGAAATTTGTCAAACAACACGGCACGCTTCTGTCTCAAATCCTCCGTTGTGAGGATCAACCATTGTCAGAGCAGGAAATTTGTGATGCCACCATGAGTCAAATTGCCTTCGGGACACAGGACCTGACCCTCATTGATTGGAATGCCTCGCTCATGATTGGACAGGAAATGGATGACGTCCGAGCGGTTCTAGAATTCGCCAATGTGGAACTCGTCGAGCGCCGATTTCTTGACCACCAATTGGATGAAGCGTTGGATGAGGCCTATGCCGCCCTCACACAGGAAACCCGGCATGGGTTCCGTTGGCCGGGATCATCGGATGTTAATCTCCGCCGAATCGCAGGCATGCAGGTGGATAGCGCGATTCTCTTTGAACGGGTCACCAACACGCTGAAATTATTCGGCGATCAATACCTGGCCAGAGTCTCTCGACTGGCCTCGCAACGCTTTCATTTGCACAGTTGGGATACCAGCATTCTCCGCAAGTTGGACACGCTGGATAATTTGTATGATAAGATGGCCGGTCAAACCGGCAATCGGCGGATGGAAATTCTTGAATGGATCATCATCATTCTCATTGCCATCTCCATACTCCTTCCGTTTATTCCGGGATTTCCCGGCTATTAGACGGCCTCCCCCTTTCTCCCTGTTCCCCGCCCTTGATCCCTCCAACAACCCCCATGGGGGCAACGACACCACTCAACGTTCTGAGATGAGAAAAGGTGCAACAACAGCATGCTGAGAGCCGACTATTGGGACGCCACAAGGAGAAACCGCAAAAGGGAAAATTTGAAGAGAAAGGAGCTTATTCGAGTGAAATACGGTCATCGATATTTCGAATGATTCTGGCACGCCCCTCCTGATCAAGCTGCGCCTCAATCCAATCACCGACATGAGCCGGTCGATCAATTCGCGTATTTTCATCAAAAGGCAATCGGGCCTCAATCTGATCGTTGATATGCACGACATACGCTGCCCCTTCAATCTGAAACACCTGGCCCTCCACTACCCGCAACGATCCATAGGGAGACAAGGCTTCTTCTTGAATCTGCATGAACCCTTTGGTCCCTTCAACAATGCCAAACCCGATATCCGCCTGACGCAAGTCCCCAGGTTCCTGTGTTCCCCCGCAACCCACCAAACTCATGAGAACAAAGATCCTGCCCAACCAACTTGGATACGTGTATGCCATGGACAGCCCTCCCTTCTTGCTTGCCCCTCAGATGACTGATGAACATCACTCCGAGAATGCATCCTAACACACTCATTCAGACTGTCCATGAACGAGGATTCATTTCACACCGTCTTGTGCCAGACACGTTGCTTCCGCTGGCTCAATCCCTCACTGGTGGCACCAACACGTCTTTCCAATTCCAGCATAAATTGACCTTGCCGGAAAATTCTTTTACCCTTGCCGCAGAAATGAGGACAATTTGATGCATCGACATTCGTCGATCCATCCAACGAGGTCATTCACAGGGGTGGACGCGTTCATCCTGCCTTTACGATAGACCTCTTCTAGGACATCTCCATCAACAACCCTTTAACTGGAATCAGGAACTTTCGATTTATGCTCCAAGATTTTTGGCAGGAATTTCTTATCGTATGGCACATCGGCATTTTGAATACCAGCTTGGGTGACATTTTCTTAGCCTTAAGCATCTTTCTGATGTTCTTGTTTGCCAGACGAATTGTGTTTCGCTTTCTGTCACATGTCTTCAAAAAGCTCGCGACACGAACTCAAACGGATACGGATGCCCGAATTCTGGACGCCATTGAGCGCCCCCTTGAATTTACCTTTGTGATTATCGGACTCTATATTTCAGGACAGGTCGTGTCCTTGTCTCCCCCGTTAAATGCGGTCTTTGGACAAATCATCAGATCTTTGATTGCCTTCACAATTTTCTGGTCTATTTTTCGAATACTTGATCCGCTTTCCATCCTGCTAGATCGGTTCATCACGTTCTTCGGCAACCAAACCATGCATGAAACCATCAAAGGCTTTTTCCTCAAAGTTTCAAAATTCATCGTGGTCTGCTTAGGTGTGGCCGCCGTATTTCAAGAATGGGGATTCAATGTCGCGGCGGTCCTTGGTAGCTTAGGACTGGTCGGCATGGCGGTCGCCCTTGGGGCACAGGATTTCATTAAGAATATGTTTGCCGGACTCACAATTTTCATGGATCGGGTTTTTGAAAAAGGTAATTGGATTAAAACGCCTGATGTGGAAGGCACGGTAGAGGATATCGGATTTCGTGCGACAAAGGTCCGTCAATTTGATAAGGCTCTGGTTACCATCCCTAATTCCAAATTGGCCAATGAAGCATTAATCAATTACTCCCGCATGACGAACCGGAGAATTTATTGGAAGATCGGGATCGAGTATCGTTCGACTCATGATCAAATTCGGAACATCATCCATGGCATTTCGACCTATATTTACGAATGTGGTGACTTTGAAACCAATCCGGAAAAGACCAAAACCTTTATTTTTTTGGATTCATTCGGCAACTCGAGCATTGACATTATGCTGTATTGTTTTACGAAGACCATTGTGTGGGGTGAGTGGTTGGAAGCCAAAGAACGCTTGGCATACAAAATCAAGGAAACCGTCGAGGGCGAGAAGGCCAGCTTTGCGTTTCCATCGAGTTCCATTTATATCGAAAGTCTGCCATTCGGCACACCGGAATCTTTCATGCCTCCCCGCTCCCGGTCGCCTTCTTCTCCATCGCCAACATAGTTTTCATTTTCTCAGTGTCTGGAATCCTGTAGTTCGCCAA
Source organism: Nitrospira sp. MA-1 (assembly GCA_032139905.1). Classification (NCBI taxonomy): domain Bacteria; kingdom Pseudomonadati; phylum Nitrospirota; class Nitrospiria; species Nitrospira sp. MA-1. The sequence goes on along the minus strand of JAQJDB010000007.1, from coordinate 576,234 downwards.
CCTGGAAAGTGTCCCTTTTCCCCCAGAGATCAGCGTCCTTTGCCCTCTCGACTACCTGGCGGACACCATTCATGCTTTTTTCTAACATACCTCCTTCCTTATTATTTTGGCCTCCTTCCGCTCGTGTTCGCACAAAAATGTGACATGAATTCAACTCGTAAGTGCAATTCTACCATGGTGGATAGAAGGCAACCTGCAGTAGGATCGTGGCTTTTCCCATCGCCAAACCAACATTGCTGCGGTTGTGGGAGTCCATAAGTCCACGATCAGCCGTGAGGTGCGGCGCACCAAAGGCTTGCGAGGCTATCGGCCCTTACAGACCCACCAGTTGGCGGTTCACCGTCGCCAGACCAGGCCCAATGCCGTCTTCCCCCCACCAGAATGGGAATAAGCGGTGGACCAATGTTTACGGGAACCGTTGGGGCGGGGGAGTTTTACACCTATACCCCCGTAGACGATATCGTCAACACCCCCTCCCGGATTGAAAACCTCAATAAAAGGCTGGGCACTCGGCTCCTGGCTACTCAACTCGTCGCAAAAGACTTACCTGATATCTTCTCCCGAATGATAGGGAGTTTTCAATTAATTGGGAAAACCAGGCCGGTGGTGGTTTATGAACTTCTGGGTCGGGAATCCGAAGTGGATGAGATTTGCCGGAAAGCAATTCAAAAATTTTTACACGGAGTAGGATGTTTTTATACCCGGCGCTGGGACCAAGCCGAGGAATCGTTTCGAACATGCTTGCAACTTCGGGGGAGAGATGGGCCCAGTCATTTTTACTTGAGCCTATGCAGTCATTATCGAAACCATCCTCCGTCCCCGGATTGGCAGGGAACGATCATCTTGACTACAAAGTAACCACACTCTTGAACCCACATGATTTTCCGTCAACCCTCCAGCCCGCGATCTATTGGCGACCGCTGATACGTTCAAAAATGCAAATGCAGTATCAACGGGCATTAGGAGCCTACCCATGGGCCATACCGGGCTAATAGTTTCATCCTTCGGCCGGAATGGGCACAGTTAAAAGGACTCCATGACCTCTCAATCCATTGCCTTTGGTCAGGAGAAGGAACATTTCCTCTTTTTATTATTCAATTGATTAAGCTAGAATATTTCCATAATGGAGGCGGAGAGCTAGAGACATTAAAAATGTTCTTGACCATACTTGGTGGGATACCCATTCGAGTTTTCAACCTCACAACCTAAGGAGATGCATTATGGCGGAAACAACTGCAGCAATGTTTGGCGGACACAAAACCAACGGCCTGGTTCTGGTCGTGGACGATGAGCCCGATGTCCGAAAAGTTGTACGGATGACTCTCGAAAAGGCCGGATATGATGTCATTGAGGCTGAGGATGGGGAAAAGGCAATTCAGGAAGTGCAGAAAGGCGAAAACCCCTTAATGTTGGACGTCATCATTTCCGATATTCGCATGCCGAAAATCAACGGCGTGGAAGCCATTAACTACTTTCAGCAACAATACCCGCGCGTTCCACTCATCGTACTCACGGGATTCCCGGACATGGAAATGGCCACGGGGTTTCTGAAGCAAGGGATCGTGGATTATCTCGTCAAACCGGTTGAAAAGGAAAAATTAATTAAATCCGTGGCCACTGCCATGGAAAAACGAGATCTCAATCGCTTGTAATCTGACGGGACTGCCTGTTCAGATTCCGAGGTTCTTCTCACGGGAGAATGATTCCCCTTGAAGAAGACTATGGTATATCAAATAAGGCCCTATCCTCAGGATAGGGCTTTATACCATATAGACTTTTCAGCATGGAGAAACATCTCTTGCTCCGCATTCGACCCTAGCCTCACCTCATTCTCGACTCTCACAATCAAGGAGGGATTCCATGTCAACCGTTGATCCTCCAATTACCGTTGCCATTCTCGGGGCCGGCAAAGGGGGAACGGCCATGTTGGAATCCTTTCTTAATTTACCCCATATCCGCCTATTGGGCATTGCCGACACCAATCCTCACGCCCTGGGCTTTCAATTGGCCAGACTTCACAATATCCCGACTGTCTCCCACCCTCTGAAGCTTATTCAAGAAGACAAGTTGAATTTGATCATCGACGTGACCGGCGATCCCATACTTCCTTCATACATTACGGAGCACAAACACAGCGGAGCTGAAGTGCTCGGAGGAACCGCCGCCAAAGTTCTCTCAGAGTTGATCCAACATCAAACCTTTATCCAAGCCCAACTGTTTCATTCGGAAAAACTAGCCAGCATGGGAACTTTTGCCTCAGGGATTGCCCATGACATTAATAACCCGCTGTATGTCATTTTGGCGATGGCCGAAGAAATTCAAGAGGAAAACAATCTCGATCGAATTCGACAACATGCCGCCAGCATCCATGAGGCGGCACAACGCATTCAAGCCATTTCACGAAATATTACGGACTATGTTCGCACATCCAGTCATCAGGAACTCGAACAAATCGACCTCCATGCAAGACTGGATGAAGCCTTAAGCATTTCCAGGTTTGCGACAAAATTTCGAGAAATTACGGTTCAGAAACATTACCAAAACGGCTTGACTGTCCAGGCTAAACCCGAAGAAATTCTCCAGGTATTCATCAATCTGATTACCAACGCCATCCATGCCATGGAAGAAAAAGGCAGCCTCACCATTACCACCTCACATAACAATGGAACAGTTCAGATTGCTATCAGCGATACAGGCTGTGGCATTTCCCCCGAACACCTCAAAAAAATTTTCAATCCCTTCTTCTCAACCAAACCTAAGGGCCAAGGGACAGGCCTCGGACTGTATAACGTTAAAACGATTGTCAAGAAGTACCATGGCGACCTTGAAGTCGAAAGTGAACCAGGGAAAGGCACCACGTTCCGCTTGTCCTTCCCCGTCATTTCTCCTGCAGAAAATATGGTGTCTCGTGAAAAGCCCTGAACCCGCCAAACGAAAAAAAGGACTGACCAAAAAACTGGTCCTGTCCATGTTGCTGGTCGGTGCCCTCCCTTTGGTCATTGGACTCGTGCTGGCTTTCTACCAGGGCACCCAGGAAATTCGCGAGGTTAATGGATCCAGCTTTGAAGCGCTCGCAACCGAAACAGCCAGAAAGCTTGATCTAGTCATGGCTGATGAACTCGCCCGCACCGCCCTACTGACCACTGATATCAAAATCATTGAACAACTCGAACGCACCCGCGATGCCCTCAGTGAGTTGAATCCTCAAGAGCTGGCTCTCACCCTCAAACAGGAACAAGAAGCCTGGAACAGCAAGGAGGCGGACCTCCTTGAAAGAATTCTGAAAGGGCCGTTTGCCGGGATTCTGCAACAACATGTGGGGGGAACCTTTATGGACCCGGGCCACCCGATTCCGGTCATTACCCGATCTGCCACCCGTGGCCTATTTATTACCGATCGCGCGGGACGGGTCGTTGCAAGCCTGGATTCCGACATTCCCTACCTTCATCAGGAAGAAGCATGGTGGAAAGGCGCATTTCACAATGGCGTCGGCCAACCGTATATCGGCCAGGTGGCGTTTGATTCCCTTCGGGGTGTTTATACATTTACCCTTGCGCTCCCCATTATGGATAGCCTGCGGTATGAAGCCATCGGCGTCCTGCTCCGTGTTTATGACGCCAAGGAGTTCTTTGCTCCTTCAATCGACATTATTCGATTTGGTAAAACCGGCCATGTCATGCTCATTGACAGCCGTGGCGTGGTCTTGAGCTGCCCGATCCTTCCCACGGGCACTTCCATTAGTGACACCCGGCTTATTCCCCTCGTCACCCCGCTGCATGCCGGATGGACTCTAGCCCCAAGCGATGGGCATGGGGGTACTGCAACTTCCATCATCGGATTTGCCCCTCTGAGCAATACTCGTCAGATTACTCAAATATCCACCGGGCAGACCTGGCATATGTTTGTCTGGCAATCATCTGAAGAGGTCTTTGCCCCTATAGAGCATTTTTTTAAATGGATAGCGACTTTTGGGTTACTGGGAGTCGGGTTGCTCGTCACGTTGGGATATATCGCGGCTAGTCGAATTGCCGCACCCATTCGCCGTCTTCAGGAAGCCGCCAAACAAATCGGCAAGGGGGAATATCGCGAGCCCCTTACTTTGTCCACCGGAGATGAAATTGAGGAATTGGCCGATGAAGTCAATCGCATGAACCAACAATTGATGTCCCAGTTCGCCGGATTGGAAAGCCAAGTTGAGATGAAAACCCAGGAAGTAAAATACCTTGAGGAGTCGACTATTAAAATTTTGGATAATGTGCCTGACCCGGTCCTCATGGTCGGACCAGATGAACAAATCGAATATTTAAATAACGCCTCGAAAGAAGCCTTTGCCGTCGCCAATGGCGAGATGATCGGTTCCCCACTGTTTCAAATTTTCTCATTGGACCCCGCAACACAAGACCGGCTTAAACAGGAAATGCACGCTGTCCAAATAACGGAACCTCCATCTTCAGACAATACAAAGACCAATCCGTCTAACGCCTCGTTGCAAGACCCCTTGGTTCCCACCAATTGGACCCAAACAGGGACGCATCGCCAGGAAATTCGAATCAATCAGCGAACGTTCCGGTACCGGTGGTTTGGTGTCCAGGCCCGACCGGGAAGGGGGCCGAGTGTCGGATTGGTATTACGAGATACAACGGAGGAAAGCATTCTTCAGGACAGGGTCATCCAAGGGGAAAAATTGGCAAGCTTGGGGGTTCTAAGCGCCGGGATTGGACATGAGCTCAATAATCCGTTAGTCGGAGTCATTGGATTAGGCGAAGCAATACAAGAAGAGACTAATCCCGAACAAATCAAAGAATATGCCAGGGGCATCGTACAACATGGAAAACGTATGGCTTCCATTGTTCGGGACTTTACCGGTCAATCCGGGAAAAAATTGACCGAAGGGCAATCGCTCATTAACCTCAATGAACTGTTGGAACAATCTCTGACCACGGTCAAGGATCTCTTCCCATCAATCCCGGTTAATATTCAGACTCACCTGGGGTCCATCCCATCCATTCAAGGAAAAGCCCTGGAACTCGGACAAGCCTTTACCAACATTATCACTAATGCTTTTCAATCGATGAAACAAGGTGGGAAGCTTGATATTTCAACAGAAACGTCAGGACACGAACTGGAAATCCGCATTCAAGACACGGGCGGCGGTATCCCTCCAACGCATCTACCAAGAGTCTTTGATCCTTTTTTTACCACGAAAGGCCAGGGAGAAGGATCGGGCCTTGGACTCACCGTTGCCTATCGGATTATCAATAAATTAGGCGGACATATTCGAATGGAAAGTGAAGAGGGCCGGGGTACGACCTGTTTAATTACCTTACCCGTCTCGAATGCCCACCTGGCAAAGGAAAGGAATTCGACGTCATGACAAGCGTACGAAGTAGCATCGGTTTATCGATGGTTTTTCTTTCGACCCTCCTCATTGGAATATTTTCTTCATCATTTTTGCAAGCAGGTGAATCCAACGCCATGAAAAATCTGTCACCGGAGAAAGTGGCAGACTTTATCCATGCCATCGTGGAGGCGGACCGCCATGTCTACACTTCACATATCGTGAAGAGAATGCAGGAGCAAGGCGTCGTGGTGGCGCGGGAAGATTGGGAAAACAAAAATGCCATTCCCCTTCCTGCCCAGTTCCTCCATATTTCCAGTAAATTAGTCGCGGAATCAGGTCACGGCATTCGATTTCGTTTAATTAGTCTGTGGCCAATATATCGAAGGAATGGCCCTGCAACGGATTTCGAACGAAAGGCCTTGGAACAACTTTCGCTAAATTCCGATACACCCCAACGTGGAATTGTTTCCACCGGGAAAAAGCGCTTATTTCAGGCAATTTATGCCGACAAAGCGATTAATGATACCTGCACGACGTGCCATAATGCTCACCCCTTAAGTCCCAAGCGTGACTTCAGCAAAGGCGACGTCATGGGGGCAATTGTCATCACCATTCCTTTAGAAGATTAAAGTCCGGCACACGTGCTGCAGCAGGGTCCATATTCCACACAGCCATTTGGACGGAACCTCTTTTACACGTATTGTGTAGTCCCCCGTAAATTCCGGAGAAAAGTAGGAACTTGTTACGATTTCTCATTATCCACATTTTGATTGGATTAGCCCTTACGGCTCCGGCTTTGGGCTTTGACAATCAATTCTCTTCTTCTCCATCCATTCCCTTGGATATTGGGAATATCATTCAGGACATTCGCGAACTGAGTCATCCATCGTATCAGGGTCGGCAGGCCGGCACGGATGGTAGCTTACAGTCAGCCAATTATCTGGTCGATCGATTCGAATCTCTCGGCTTACAACCGGGCAACCACTTCTCCGAACAAGAACAGGATTTCAGTTGGTTACAACAACGGTCCCTGACAGCGGTTCAATTGCTTGAGCCGGCGACAATCACCCTTTCTCTGGTTGACTCAAGCCAATCGTCAATGACGATGTCGCTTGTCCCAGGGCAGGAGTTTCTTCCAATCTTGGATTCTCCTTCCACCAGAACCACAGGCAAAGTTGTCTTTGTGGGATACGGAATTGTTGACCCTGCCCGCGGAATAGATGAGTACCAGGGAATGAATGTCGACAATCGCATCGTGCTATTTCTTCGGGGTAAACCCCCTACCTACCCCAAGTGGGTCACGCATGAAGAAAAAGCGGCAATTGCCAAAGAAAAAGGAGCGATAGGGTATTTAACGGCAACCGGCCCACTGCTTGGTCGTTATGAAGCCCGCAAAGGTCTGGGACAAGGTCCTCTGGCCATCTACGGAGAGAAACCCGATAACCGCCCCATTCCTGGGGCATGGATACATGGGCAAATTCTTGATCAGACCTTGAACGCGGCAAATGCCTCCCTTGAAGCTCTGCAACAAGCCGCCAACGATATCGGGATATTTCATAGCAGACCACTCCCCCTTCTGGCGCAATTCCACTGGGAAAGCCACAGCCTGCCCGGAACGCTAACGAATGTCATCGGGATATTACCGGGTCGGGACCAGCAACCACGCAACGAACTCATTCTCATCGGTGCACATCGCGACCACTTTGGTCAACAAACCGGCCTGCTTTTTCCTGGAGCCGATGACAATGCATCTGGGACAGCCGTGATGTTGGAACTGGCCAGAATGCTCTCCCAAAGCACAACCGCACCCAAACGAACCATTCTCTTCGTGTCTTTTGACGGAGAAGAACGAGGCCTATTGGGATCGACTCTCTATGTCAGCCATCCGGCATTTCCATTGGATCGAACAGTCGCCATGATTAATCTCGATCATCTGGGAGCGGGTGATAGAAAACTGACTGTTGGAGTCACTCGAATGGAAAAGACGATGGCTCAGCAAGCAGCCAACCTGGCGGGATTACAGGACACAATTCAAATGTATGGATATTTTCCCGGGGGAGATCATGTCCCATTTTTTGAGGCGGGGGTGCCGACCGTCACAGTCGTCAGCAGTGGCAGACACCCCCATTTTCATCAACCTTCTGATACCCTAGAGTCCATTCAACCTGAAAACTTGACCATTGCTACCAAATTTCTCTACTCACTGATTTCCCTGTTAGCGGACAATCCTTAAAATAGCCTGTCATCCTAGGCTTTACCACGAAGGACCTCTGTTAGGGTGAGGATATAGCCATTGCCAAATCCTTTGGGGAAAATGTTCTGAGGTTGCCGATTGGCTTACCATGAAGCCTCACCCAACCCTACCTTCATGATTTCACCGCTCGGATTTCCTCAGCTATATGGAAAGGGAAAATGCATAAATTTACCACACATGTCCCCCTGCCCTTTTATTCTTTTTCTTGTTTCACTTTTTCGACGGTTTTTTCTTTGATCACCTCAATTTCCAATATGATTTTGACCTCATCACCCACAAGCATTCCTCCACTATCCAATAACTTGCTGAATTTCATACCGAAATCTTTTCGGTTTACCGTTCCGGAAGCGGTGAAACCAGCCCGTGTATTGCCCCAAGGATCCTGCGCGACCCCATTAAACGTTCCGACTAACGTGATCTCTTTAGTGACTCCCAACAGAGTCAACTCTCCGATGGCGGTGTAGTCATCTCCGGATTTTTTATAACTTTTCATGGCATACGTCATGGTCGGAAACTTCTCGACATCAAAAAAGTCCGGGCTTCGTAAATGCTCATCACGTTTTTGATGGTCGGTCGTGACCGAGGCGGTTTGGATGACTGCTTCAATGGTTTTAAATTCTTTGGCCTCCGGATCCATTTCCACAACTCCTGAATACTCGGTAAACCTGCCATTGGTTTTGGATACCACCATATGGGCAACTTGAAATCCAACCCTGGAATGGTCATGATCCAGTTTCCATTTAGCCATTTCCGCAAACGAAGCAGAAACAAGCCCAAAACCAACGATCAGAACCAAGCCAATCAAAGAAAACACTTTCGAAACCTTCCGCATCATGTAACCTCCTGTGAAAATTGAAGACATACCCGTTGTATGGTCTTCGTTGATTGATAAACAAAAACCCATCATCTAAAAGTCATCCATCATTCTATTCTCATGCAATGATCTAGACTTTCGATGAACGGGAGAAGCCAGAAAATGGCTCGGCCATCCATTCGTCAATGATAGGAACCAACACCCCTGTGGATTGATACCCATGCGTAAAACTGATGTGGTCAGTTTTATTTTGACCAAGCAACGCAGGAAAACCACTCACTCCCAATTGGCGAGCCCGATCAAACTCCTGCCAGACCGATTGCTTAATCACAGAATCATTGAACCCTTGCAAAAATCTGTCGCGGTCAATACCTTGACGGCTGGCAAGATCCGCCAAAACTCCTTCATGCGTAATATCCATGTGCTTCACGTAAAATGCTTCCTGCACAGAACTCAAAAACATAAACTCCCTATCCTGAGCCAATTGTCGCACCACTATCATCGCTCGGGATGATGGTTCGGTGTCATAGATGAACGAAGGCTCCGGATGAAAATTGAAGTTAAATGGCTGGCCGGTTCTTTCATGCACCGCACGCCAATGGCTGAGGATGTAGGCACGTTTTCGCTCATCAAATCGTTCGGTATTTCCGGGGCGCAAACCACCCAACAAGACTTCGATCGTGACCTGATCCCGATACCGCCGAACGATCTCCTCAATAACCGGGGAAAATCCCCAGCACCACGAACACATGGGATCAACCACATAGATAATCGATTTCACGGTCATGTCTACCACCTGGCTCCCTCGATTACCTCACCAGACATACCCAACAAGGCAATACCCTACAAATGAAATTAGACTACTTTATCACACCGGACATATGGAACTTGTCAATTTCCGATCAAGGTTTCTTTTAAATTTCATGTAGGTTCATGCGTGTCTGAAACAACACTTGCGAACTCCCTCCCCTTCCAAACCTCATCAACGGCCCTATCTTTGTATGCTGTAAAAACCCAGAATCCTCAAACCTATATTAGCCCATTCTTTACACGTCAAAAACTAATGGATCATAATAGGGTTTTTATTTGGGAGGCTTTATGCCTGGATCCCCGCACTATCCGCTAACAAACCTCGACGAAGAGACCGCACTCCGAACTATTCTGGAAGGGACGGCCACCGCCACTGGGGAACGATTTTTTGAAGCGCTTGTGGAAAATCTCGCCAAAGCCCTGCACACCGATGCCGCCTGGGTCACGGAATATTTCCCCGATTCCCGACGATTGAAAGCCCTGGCGTTTTTTTTAGATGGCACGTTCCTCAAAAATTGGGAAATGGATATTGCCGGTACCCCGTGCGAGCACGTTATCGAGCAAGCCCGGCTCATTCATTTTCCAGACAACTTATTGAATCTCTTTCCAATTGATCCGGATATCACCGGCATCAAGGCAGCCAGCTATATGGGTCTCCCGCTTACCGATTCGGTCGGAAATATTCTTGGACATCTGGCGGTCATGGATACCAGACCCATGCCGGCGGAACCGCGGGTGCAGACAATTTTTCGAATTTTTGCATCAAGAGCGAGCGCCGAACTCCAGCGCCTCCAAGCAGAATCCGCGACACGTGAACGTGAACAAAAGTTGCGGCGATTGGTCGACAGTGCAATGGATGCCATCATTGAATTAGACGAGGATCTTCGAGTCACCCGAATTAATCCGGCTGCCGAGAAGGTGTTTCAATGTAAAGCCACCCATTTGTTTGGTAAGAATTTTTCCCACTCTCTTGCCCAAAAGGACCCTGAGAAATTACGGCTTTTTATCCAGGATCTCAACACGAAACCTGCAGGCCAACGATCTCTCTGGATTTCCGGAGGCTTCACGGCTCTCCGCCTGGACGGCTCGGAATTTCCCGCGGAAGCCACGCTTTCCCAATTTCATATAGAGGGAAGGGTCTACTACACCCTGATTCTTCGTAATTTGAATGAACGCCTGGAAGCGGAACAAAAAATTCGGTCCCTCACGATTGAAAAAGATTTCCTCAAAGAAGAATTACATGAGCTCCAAAATTTTGGGGAAATTTTGGGGAATAGTCCCGCCTTGGTGCACGTCCTCCGGGACATCCAACAGGTCGCGGATACCGAGGCCACCGTGCTCATTTCAGGCGAAACCGGAACCGGCAAGGAGGTGATGGCCCGCGCCATTCATGCCAACAGCCGGCGTCGGAATCACCCATTCATCAAAGTAAATTGCGCGGCCATTCCTGCTACCTTAATCGAAAGTGAATTTTTTGGACATGAACAGGGTGCATTTACCGGCGCCACAAAAAAGCGGGAAGGACGGTTTTCATTGGCCGACGGAGGGACCATTTTTCTGGATGAAATCGGCGAATTACCTTTGGATCTTCAAGGGAAACTGTTACGCGTTCTTCAGGAAGGGGAATTCGATCCGGTCGGCAGTTCCCACACCAAAAAGGTAAATGTCCGTGTCCTGGCAGCCACAAACCGGGATTTACAGAAGGAGGTCCAAGACGGAAAATTTCGTGAAGATCTTTATTATCGATTGAATGTCTTTCCCATCCATCTTCCGCCTTTGCGGGAACGCGGAGAGGATGTGGTCCTCCTAGCCAGGACATTTGTTCAGAATTTTACTCAACGAATGGGTCGGACGGTGGCCCCCCTTTCCCCTGACGCACTCCGACGCCTCACGGCTTACCATTGGCCGGGAAATGTGCGGGAATTGCAAAACGTGATCGAGCGGGCTGTCATTACGGCCCAAAACAGTCAATTAAATCTTGACCGTGCCCTCCCTGATGTTGAAGCGAAACTCTCCTCTTCTCCAGAAACTCTTACACAGGAGCCATCCACCTGCATTCGCACTCTTCAGGAACTTCAGAGTTTTGAGCGGCAAAACATTCTTCTAGCTCTGGAACAAAGCGGCTGGAAAGTATCCGGTGAACAAGGAGCCGCCAAACTACTGGGCATGAATGCTTCAACCCTTGCATCTCGTATGAAAGCTTTGGGCATTACTCGCGCGAAATAATTCCTGCACGATTTCTACCCATATTTTTTCATGTCTTTCCGATTCTCTTTCAGCATTTCTTCATTTTCAGGATTCTATCCTATTTGCGAACTTTCGCAAATTCGTCTTATGAAATTTCGCAATTCGGCAAATTTCGTGAGCGATTTTCACGCTTCATAAAATTTCAACATACTGTTTTTATTGGTTTTTATTGATTTTTATTAGGAATTTACGCTTGGCACACCCCCTGCAAAATAAAATATTTTTGAAGACAGCACATATCAACCAGGTTCTCAAGGAACAGGCAGGAACACCATGATGAGTCAGGATGAGCGAGATTCAAACTCTCAGACGCCAGCTGAAAAGCGGAACCTTCAGGATATGTGCCGTCAGGCGGATCAACTTTTTTTTCACATGCTGTTTCACACTCAACCAGGAGGATGTGCCATGTCATCTGTCGCCACAACATCAACCATCAATGGGGTCAACGTCGAACAATTAGGGGCCAATATCCATGCCATTCAAGGCGAACCCGGTTTGGCCAAATTTCAGTTCCGGGCCACCAACAACTGGGTCAATGGGGGGCACAATCGCACCACGATCAAGGAGTTTTACGGAGTGGGCAAAGAAGATACAACCCGAACCGAGCCATTTGTGCTTGATGCCGATGAACCGCCCGTCTTGTTAGGAGAGGATCAGGGAGCCAACCCGGTGGAGTTTGTGTTGCATGCCCTGGCGCCCTGCTTAACCACGTCGATGGTCTATCATGCGGCCGCCCGTGGCATCAAAATTGATTCAGTGGAATCCCGCCTAGAGGGGGATTTGGATCTTCGCGGGTTTCTGGGGCTGTCCAAAGACGTTCGCCCGGGCTATCAAAACCTCCGGGTACACTTCACCGTGAAAAGTAATGCGCCAGCCGAGACAATTCGGGAATTGACGAAGTATTCACCGGTTTTCGACATTGTATCCAATCCCGTGCCGGTGGCCATTTCGGTAGATACAAAAGGGACCAACTGAGGACAGACATAACTGATTGCCTCAGGCCCAACCTGAGGCAGTCGGCCCTTAAACGTCCGAATCAAAAAGGAGCTACGATCATGCAACGTCTGGTGTTTTTTATCTATGGCACCCTGTGCTACCTATCTTTCCTAGGCATCTTTTTAAATGCCTTAGGCTTTCTTGGAAATTTTGGCGTCTCCAATACCATTGATGGCCAACCCGGGGTTCCAGTTTGGCAGGCTCTGGCCCCTCAATTCGTTTCTGTTGGGAATTTTTGCGGTCCAGCATAGCGTCATGGCCCGGCAGACCTTTAAACAATGGTGGACACAATATATTCCCAAACCCATTGAACGTAGCACCTATGTGCTCTGTACCAACATTGCACTGGCTCTCTTGTTTTATGCCTGGCAACCCATGGGAGACTGGATTTGGCACATTCAAGACCCAGTCGGGCAGGGCCTGCTGTATGGCATGTTTGCGGCGGGTTGGGGATTAATTCTCATGGCCACATTCCTCATCAATCATTTTGATTAGTTCGGTATGCGGCAGGTCTGGCTCTATCTGCAAAAACAAGAGTACACACCATTACCGTTCAGGACCCCGGCCCTGTATCGGCAGGTACGGCATCCTCTCTATGTCGGTTGGCTCTTGGCATTCTGGGCCACTCCCACGATAACGGTTGCCCATCTGGTCTTTTCGGTGACGACTACCATCTATATCCTGATGGCCATTCAATGGGAAGAGAAGGATTTGGTGGCTTTCCATGGAGAGGCGTATAAAGATTATCAAGAACGAGTACCCAAACTTATTCCACGACTATTCATAGGGAGCTTCATGGGAAAACCACAAGCCCCAAGGACTATGGCTACTTGAAGGCCAAAATGACACAATCCGCTGCCTGAAATATCCACGTAGCGGCGTGCTTCATTTATTTCCCGGGGAAAGGAAAACAACCATGCGCACATTGAGAACCGGGATATTCCAGAATCCTGTACAGGAACCTACCTGGATAAAAAAGTTTGGATGGTATGGAGTGGTCTTTTTCTTGGTCAAAGGAACATTCTGGCTCATCTCCCCTTTTATTATTCTTGCATTCAACTAAATATTCTCGCCCGTTTTCCGGGCCACCGACTCATGAGCACGTTGCGCAGTGAAATCCATACAGAAGAACGTATACCACGGGATTAAGCTTGCACCACGGCAAAAGCTCAGTCCTTCCAATACACTGCAAGCCAGATCGTATTTTGTTTGGGATCGGTCCATTCCACACGATGTCTGGTATGCGCGGAAAGATAAACCGTATCCCCAGGACAAAGCACCCGTTCAGGTTGTCCCTCAATTTTGAGTGTGGCTTTTCCTGCCAGTACCACAACACATTCATGCTCGGCCTGGTCATACCAAAAGTCTGGTGGAGACGCCTGGCCCCGTGACACTATCCGTTCAATTCGTACAGAACGACTCCTCAATACCTCACTCGTCAATTCGTGATTAAGGTGTTCAGGAATATTGGCAAACAGATTTTGACATAATTCCATTGCCTCCACCTCTCTAGAAAAGGTCACTTGCTTTATCGCATTCTCAATTTTAGTACTGGTTAACTCCCATGGGCTGATCGAATTGGGAATTGACAATGGCGGAAAAATCGGGGGGCAAGCAGATCTGGAGGGAAACACTGAAGAATGTTCGGCTTAGCTCTGAGCTTTGAAGGACCAAGCAGAAGAATCAGAAAGACTGCCGATAATTCAAAAACGGCAATTAAGGAACGGGGCAGCCATTTCCCTCAGGAGGAATGGCCCGCTCCTTCTCCATTCAAGACGCTCCTCCAAGAAACGTCTCTAGCCCAATCAATTTAATCCTCTTACTGTACGACAAAATGACTACGTCGGTTTTCCTGCCAGCACTTTTCATTCTGATCGGTGCAAAACGGCTTCTCTTTTCCATAACTCACAACCTGAAGATTCTCACTAGGAACGCCCAAATCAACTAAATATTCCCTCACCGCATTTGCTCTTCGCTCGCCAAGCACCATGTTGTAACTTTCGGTACCACGCTGATCACAATGCCCTTCGATCACAATTTTGTTATTCGACAAACCCGAAGCCAGTGTTTGGGCATTTTCTAACAGAACTGAAATGGCATCCTTCCGAATAGAAAATCGGTCATAATCGAAATAAATATCCCCCAGAGACTTGAGAAGATCTTCAGTCTTCTCCTCAAAAATTTCTGGAAGTTCTGCAACCTGCTGCACCGGTTTGTCCTCCTCGGGTTCCACCCGAGCGATCAATTGTTCCGGGGGAACCGCGTCTCCACGAATTGCCGGGCGTGCCGGTGTTTCCGGTTCGGACAAAATCGGCGGGACTCCACCCTCTTGTGATAATTCTTGAGGAGAAATTTGGTTCGGGGTGGGAGCTATAGGAGACGGAGGAACCACAGATTCAGCCACCAGGGGAGCTTCAAGAGCTTCAGGAACAGCCGGTTCGACGACTGTCGTTCGAGGAGTGGCAAATATATCAGCAGGAGCCGAAGGACGAATAAATGGACGAGCAGGCTCTTCAACGGGAATATCCATAGCCGGAATCCCAATGAATGTTTCCGCCTTTACGGGTGGCTGCACAACCGCCTCAGCCTGCGACGCCACAGGCTCAAGTTTTACCACTTGAGACTTGGCCGGAGGTTCAGTCACACTTATAACCGTCGTTTGCAATTTGGAACTACACCCCGCCATTATTGCAACCAAGCATCCGCCCAGTAGGCCAAATTTCCAGACACTCCTTACCTTAGAAAAAAACAATACTTCGGTCATGTTTTACCTCCACTATTCCTTTCCTTGACTGACGGATGCATCCACATAGACCCCATCCAATATGATGATTCTTTTTTCCATTCTTATTTCCTCTACAATAATTTCTTTAAGAAAATGACAGTGTCATTTTCAATAACAAAGTAATCTCAAAACTGTATGCAGCCCCTTCGAATGATGTCAAGAACCCTGGCGTGGAACTTAAGGTCCACTCCTGATTTATTCCCTAAGAATGCCTTTTGGTAGGATCCAGGTCAAGGGTGATAGGAAAAAACTACATGCCACCCCACATGAAACAACCGCTATTCCTGATCTTTACGCTTCCCAATGGGGCAAGCCTAGCCCTCCTCAACATCCTTAATTGTGACATCATAGTCGCCTGCCATCTCCCCCAACATAGATATTTCTTTCCTACTAACATCAGAATTCTCATCATTGTCCCAAGTCGCTTCCGTCTGGATTTAGCCAGATAAGAGTATTCACCAACTATTAGACATCGCGGACCAACAGGAGCAGGACCGCTGACTCTGGAACTCCTTTTGTTCTCGAAAGTTTCTCAAGACAGCCACTCACAATGATCCTCAGATATGGCAACTCAAACCTTTTCCTAATGGCTATTTCGAAACATTACCCGAACTAATACACACCAATTAATGTGAAGTTTCTTAGAGGGTCCGGCCCAATGTCGAATTATTTCGAGATCTAACAATTCATATAAAAAATACTGGCACTTTCCGTTTCACGAATCATTTCTCGTCGTGCTTTAAACATCCATTTCTCTATTCCTGGCGTTCGTGGGCAAGCCCTTCTTAAGCAAAAGCCGCCCCGTCAAATGCTTTCCCAAGTTAATCAATTGAAGCTGTCCGACCATTTGACTCATGAAGGGAGTCCGCTCGGTGCTGTAGGGTTTCGCCTGCATAGTTTTTGGCAAAACTTTTGTCCCCACACCTCATAACCATTTGAAATTTTTAATTTTTTTATAATAACATTTCTTGGAACACCCCTTGCACTTTTACCAATCAACTATTACTGCACACCAGTTTTTTGGAGGCGAAGCCATTTTTTTAAATATTCCGCTTTTACGACCTAATAGCATGGAGAATGACGCAATTCGACTTTCATAACCACCAACTTGACACATGATAATACTGGTTTTAAGCGCCTCGATATGAGCCTCGGCGGAGGGACTGGTTTCAGGGGAACTACGATTTCGACCGCACCCGGAGTCTGGTCTTCTCATCAGCCACCTTCTCAAAGGTCCCTCCGCCACCTTTTTAGGAAACAAATCTGACCCCAATAAATTTAAAACATCATGAAAATCTTAGGCGTATACCAGCATTCACCAAAACCCGATCCACCCAAGGTTCCCATTAAAGACCGAATCTTGTTAGTTGACGATGATCGAAATCATCGTACTTGCCTGAAGGAATTTTTAGAACTTCGGGGGTATTTGTGTTCAGAAGCAGAAAATGGCCTGGAAGGGCTTGAAACTTTGCAAAAAGAGGCGGTCTCCATCATCATTACCGACAACAACATGCCACAGATGGATGGACTTGATTTTATTGAACAAGTCAATCATAAATATTCCCAGGAAATTCTCTCAATTTTTCTGATTACTGCTGAATTATCCCACATTGTCCGTCTTCGCGCATTTAAAAACGGCGTCAATCGGGTCTTTGAAAAACCCCTAGACTTTCAAGAGCTTTGTAATGCCGTGGACTGGGTCACGAAGTTTGACATCCATCAATCGACAACCAACAAATACTCATCCGCAAGATACCTCTAAGAATATTTCCTCCATCCTCAATAGAGGGAATCTCTAAAAATTCCTGGCAAAGGGCTTTAAGGATGCCATGCGGCCTGTCCAAGGAGGACTTACCGCTGTCGACCCTGCGGCCACTTGGATTCGTTGATATTACGACACGCTAGTAGGCCCTCAGGCACTGGGGCGATCCCTTAGCTCACCATACGCAGGTCGGGAAGCCCTTTGACCGGCCTTCGGCAACGCCCTTTAGAATGTGTCCGACTCCCAAACGGAATATCAGCTCCGCGATCGTGTGTCGTGTATGCGCCTCTTCTCCCTCGATCGGGCCCAAGGCATTCCCGATGCGAAGGCTCTCGGACTGGTTCGAGAACCCTTGGCAGCAGCGGACGTGGTCGACGCCCTGGTCGAGCCATGGGACGCCTAGCTGGACGATCAGGGACTCCAACCGCGAGGGGACCAACGGATTGATGCGTCCTGGGTCCCGGTTCCGCAGCAAGGGCATAGCCGAGAAGAAACTGCGGCGATGAAAGCGGGCAGAAGCGCCACAGCGTGGGAAGCCCACCCGGCCCCACGACGGCAGAACGATGTAGATGCCCGTTGGCCAAGCACGCAGGGGGACCATCACTCGGGTTAGAAGAATCAGGTGAATGTCGACAGGCCGCATAAGCGGATTCGGCGAGAGACCGTAACGCCAGCCACCATGCAGGACAGCCACGCCCGGGAGGCCGGGTAGCCCCCAGAGCCAGGCGGACCGGTCGTGGGGGCGGATTCGCCTATAGCTCACAGGAGACAACATCCAGGACCTCCGCTCCCATAAGCAGGAAAACGACTATCGGGACAAGCCTCTGTCGACGCAGCCACAGGATCGGAATCGGCGTCGAGCGCAGACGCGCGTTCGCGTCGAATAGGTCTTCAGTCACCACATGTCCGCGATGGGAGGCGGCTCATTTGAGCGAGTGGGTGGGGCGAGCTCGAGCAAAGATCGGGCGTAAGAATCAGGGTGATACCGTCCCACGGGTGCCGTTTCTCACAGCCGCCAGTCTGCAGCAGGGGGCAGCGGGAAAGGCCTTGAACGAACTCCAGGCAACCACGCCCTCTCACGCACACGATGCTCAGGGCCTTCCGCCCAATACTCAAGCAGGCCAGGGAAGGGAGGTCCAATAACTACGGGTTTTAAGAGGTGCCCTGGACATATTGCCTGCATGATAAAACCTACTTCCTGGGATCGACCTCGAAGAATGTGTCAGAGCTTCGTCATAATCATCATTGACCGAAACGGGATAATCAGTAAAGTTCCCCGCCCAAAGGGCAGCGAACTTTACTGATGTTGGCTCGAGTGCGGAGTGGGACCTCCGTCCAGGATGTCCCGGAGCGCAATAGCCAGAGACAGTCCGTTGACCGGCTTCATTAAGAAGGCCTGAATGCCAAGTTGCTCGGCCTTTTCTTGAGTCATGGTGTGGCTAAACCCCGTACACAACAGAATAGGAATATCCGCTCGAATACCTAACAATGCACGAGATAAGGCCTCACCACTCATCGTCGGCATGGTTTGGTCTGTCACGACCACGTCAAAATCCCACGGATGTGCTCGGAAAAGATCTAACGCTTCATACGGATTGACGCTTGCCACAACGGAATAGCCTAAATGGCTGAGAAATTGCGTCCCCCAGCGCGTCAGCATTTCTTCATCATCCACAAATAATATCCTTCCCGATCCAGTCGGCCAGGCCATCACTTCCTCGGGTTTTACGGGCACCACCACATCCAGGCGCGGCAGGAGTATCGTGAAGGTAGTTCCCCCTCCTGGAGGACTGGACACGGCAATCTCACCACCATGGTTATGCACGATACCATGCACGACGGCCAGCCCGAGTCCCGTGCCTTCCCCAGCAGGTTTTGTAGTAAAGAATGGCTCAAATATTCTCTCGACCATTTCGAGGGGAATACCCTTTCCCGTGTCACGAATCACAAGCTGAAGATAGGATCCGACCTTAAGCATACCCATGCCCGGTATCCCTTCCTCGGGAATACCCTCATGACATAAGCCAATTTCCAACAGACCTCCCTCTTCCCGCATGGCATATTCTGCGTTGGCACACAGATTCATAATCACCTGCTGGATTTGGGTACGGTCACCATAAATAACCGTGGACTCAAGATCTAATGACGTTCGAATTTCAATTGAGGAAGGAAAGCTGGCACGCAGCATTTGCAGGACATCATTGATCACCAATCGCAGGTCAATCGCTTCTTTATCTTTTTCCGACCGACGGCTAAAGGCTAAAATTTGCTTCACCAAATCTCGAGCCCGATTCCCGGCGGCAACCACCTCAGTTAAATACGATTTCAGACGTTCATCCTTGGTAGCATAAGCCATGGCCAACTCAGAATATCCCAATATCGCACCCAAAATATTATTAAAATCATGGGCAATACCACCGGCCAAGGTACCGATCGCCTCCATTTTTTGAGTATGCCGCAATTGGGTCTCACTCAATACCAAAGCCTCCTCGGTCCGTTTCCGCTCTGTAATATCCTCACAAGATAGTAACCACACACGAGGCCCGGATTGTTTCTCAATGGCCTGAATTGTTTCTTTCACCCAAAGGATGGTTCCATCTTTTTTTACCTTCCGAAATTCAGGAAGAACGCCTTTGGTCGATTCACGAAATCCCTTCTCCAGCCCTGATTTAAATAAGTCACGATCATCTTCATGGACCACGGAGAACGCAGATGTCCCCAATAACTCCTCAACCTGGTACCCTAACAATTGAGCCCCATACTGGTTAACGGAGAGGACGAGACCCTGACTATTCACCGTAAAATATATTAATGGGGTCTGATCGTAGAGCTCACGATACTGGTCCTGGCTTTCCTGGACCTCTTCCTGTGCCCGCTTCCGCTCAAGTTCAGCTCCCGCTCGTGCCGCAAAAATTTTCAAAAGATTTTGCCCTTGAGAGGAAAGAACAAATTGTTGCGTATCCAGGAGCGCCAGATTTCCCACAACCTCATTCTTGGAATTAAAAAGAGGAGTTCCATAATACGCATCCACCTTCAAGGCTTGAATCGCTTCACTGTGTGGAAAGAGTTGTTGAACTCCGGAGGGATGGCCAACAGGGTCACCCCCAAGGACGAGTTCGCAAGGCCCCCCCATACATTCATACACCGTTGACGGCTCAAAATGGTCTTGGTTCCAAAAAGCCAATGTCCGGGCTTTGCTGTTATTTTTCTCAATCCGCTCCGACAAAAACACCATGGACACCTGAAGAGCTTTCGCCAATTCGACAACTAGAACTTCGAAGAAATCTGGAGAACCAGGAAGCACATTGCCTTTGACAATCGATTCCAGGGCATCTTCCCATTGTTTTCGTTGCGTAATATCCCGTGAAATGACGACAGCTCGAAGTTCACCAAGCGCCGTATGAAAAGCTCGCCCAGTGCTTTCAAACCAACGGTACTCTCCATTCTGATGTCGATAGCGATACACCGACCGACCGGAACCTTGTGTCTTCATGCCTTGACAAAACTCTGCTTCCACCATTTCTCGATCTTCGGGATGAACTGGGGCAAAGACACTTGTGCCTAGCAGATCTTGGGAGCTGTACCCCAGAGATTCTTTAAAATTAGGGCTCACATACAGGAACCGTCCTTCCGAATCGGCTTCCGTGATCAAGTCATAGGCATTTTCCATAATGGCCCGAAAGCGTTTTTCCCGTTCCTGAATGGTTAGCTCAGCGGCTTTTCTGAACGTAATATCACGAGCAAAACCCAAGACCCCATTCTGACCCTCCGTTAAGGATCCAAAGGAGTCTTTCGTGACTAAAAACGTTCGGGACACGGGATGCTGCTCCTGTACGTCTACTTCAAATGTCTGAGTCCCGGCAGATTCCATCACCTGGGCATCACCCTGAACAAACAACGCCGGCGAATGGTTCCCAAATATTTCCTGGTCGGTTTTTCCGATGACCTCATGTATGGTCTTTCCCATGATCTCCGCTCCCGAAGGATTCACCAGGAGGTAACGACCATCCTGGTCCTTGACGTACACCACATCACTCATTTCTTCAAGGACCGCATCTAACAGAGCGTGGTTTCGCCTTGAAATGTCATCGGCCAACTTACGCTCCGTAATATCGCGTATGGTTCCTCCACCTCGAAGTAACTTGCCGTCGGCATCAAAGGTGCCCTCGCCGGTGGCCTCAAACCAACGATAACCATTGGCTTTAGTGCGTAATCTGGACTCCACATGGTACGGAATCCTCTTTTCAATATGATTGGTTAAAGCCGCAAACACCCGCTCCCGATCGTCAGGATGTAACCGTTGCTCCCAACTTCCCCGCACTCCTGGGAACTCAGATTCCTCATACCCCAACATCGCGATAAACTGAGGGGAATACCACACCGGACAATCTGGAGAATACCAGGGAATATCCGGACAAATTTCAGCCACCCATAACCCCTCACGAGAGCCCTGAGAGGCAAAAATGAACCGCTCCACCTGCTGACGGAGAGCATTCAATTCTTCATGTGAAACAGAATGTGGGGTACCTGGCGACAGGTTGGATTGGAGGGACTCTCGAACTCGGTAATGGTGGCTCGAAGATTCCGAAGATAATTGTCCAGAGGACCCTTGGGAAGACCCAAGGGAAAGCGTCAGATCTCCCAAGTGCTCCCGATGCACTTCTTTATCGGAAGGAGGAGAAGCCTTTGAAGGATGGGGAGATTCCATACAGCATCTATCCTTGAAAGCCCGGCAAGGCCAGACCATCAAGGAGTGACTCTATAATCAAACACCATGAAATATTTTTTCTATAATGTCAAGAAAAAATACTCAAAAACACCACACACTCAGACGTAAGATGGAACAGCAGGGTCTTCAACCCAAATAAAATAAGGAGGCTTCATCCCTGGATCATCAGAATATGACATGCTAGACTCGCTGTTCGTCCACACGCTCATTCGCTGACACATATGAAAAAAGCTGTTCTCACCATCGCCGGATCTGATTCCAGTGGAGGAGCCGGAATCCAAGCCGACCTCAAAGCCATGTCCGCCAATGGAGTGTTCGGCATGTCGGTGCTGACATCCATAACCGCACAAAACACGTGCGGCGTCTCTGCCGTTTTCCATCTGCCTTCTTCGATTATTGAGTCTCAACTGGATGCACTCTTCTCCGACATTCCGATCACGATCGCTAAAACCGGCATGCTGGCGACCTCCGATATCATCACCACAGTCAGTCGGAATCTGGCCAAGCAACATCTTGAACACCTGGTTGTCGACCCGGTTATGGTTGCAAAAGGAGGATACCCACTGCTGGAACAGGATGCGATGGCAACACTGAAAACGGCATTGCTTCCTCAGGCCTCTCTTCTCACCCCAAATATTGCCGAAGCCGAATTGTTATCCGGCCTCTCCATTAAAACCCTGGCCAATGCCAGAGAGGCGGCAAAAGTAATCCATCAATTCGGCTGCAAGCATGTTTTAATCAAGGGCGGGCACCTGCTGGAACAGCCGGGGACCGATTTACTCTATGACGGCCGGTTTTTTCGCATGTTTAAGGGTGAATTCCTTCAGACGAAAACGACCCATGGAACCGGCTGCACCCTGGCCTCTGCCATTGCTGCCAACCTCACCAAGGGGAAAACCATTCCCGACGCAATTGAGGCTGCCAAACACTATACCACCGAGGCCATTCGTCACGGTCTAGCCCTTGGCCAGGGGAATGGCCCTACCGACCACTTCTACTTTCTTCAATCATAGCGCAATTCGTGGAGACCGCATCGCCCACAGAAAGCGGGGACGGGGGGACTGAAACCCCTGTCAACGTTACCGGTCCATCCGGCATTGTGACGACAGGGATTTTCGCTCAGCCTGCTGCTCCCACGAATCGAGCGGTAATCCTTTGTCATGGCTTTCCCTCCGATAAGAACAGTCGAACCAATCGGCGACTGACGGAACTTCTCATTCCTCAATCCATCGCAACTCTTCGTTTTGATTGGTATGGCATGGGTGACTCACCGGAACCATTGACAACCTTCAGCATCAAAAAATGTGAGGATCAACTGGATGCCGCCGTTCACTTTCTCACCGAACGATCCATGAAGGCTCTCGGACTGATTGGATCCAGTTTTGGTGGATTCATGACCATTCTTTCAGCTTCCCGGTATCCCCAACTACAGGCCCTTGGCCTGAAATGCCCGGTGGTTGATTTTTCTGAAGTGCTTCGCCTGGAATTGGGGGCGGACGCCATGAACCAATGGAAAATCACCGATCATATACCCAACGTCTTTGGGGGCGACCTTCCAACACGGTTGCCGTATGCATTTTTCGAGGAATGCCTCACCTACAACGGCTACCACTCTGCTTCGTGTATTCAAGCCCCCACAGTGATTGTGCATGGTGATCAAGACGAAATCATTCCCGCTCATCAGATTGATCGCTTACTGACTTCTCTCAACGTGTCAAAGGATTTTCGGCTCATTCCCGGTGCGAACCACCAATTTGGAAGACCTGAAGATTTTCGTCTGATGACCAACCATCTGGCCAAGTGGATGATCGCTTATTTGCCTCCCTCATGATGGGAAAAGACCGGTTTCATGCCTGATCCACCAAATACCAACAAGGAATTACCCAAAGAGCAACTCGAAGTCTTTCGCGTGCTATATCCGTTATTTAAAAACGAGGTGCTCCGGCGGCGGGAATACATGAGCCGGTTGTCCGCATTCTACAATACGGTATTAGTGCTGCTGATTATGACCATAGCGGTGATTTCCCCCGGACACCCAGACTTGGCCATGCGTTG
Source organism: Nitrospira sp. MA-1 (assembly GCA_032139905.1). Taxonomy (NCBI): domain Bacteria; kingdom Pseudomonadati; phylum Nitrospirota; class Nitrospiria; species Nitrospira sp. MA-1. The sequence goes on along the minus strand of JAQJDB010000007.1, from coordinate 552,441 downwards.
GTTGGCCATTTTGGGGGTGGGCATACTGTCAGGGTTTGTGGCCTATCTGATTCTTCAACAAGCCACTCGACACCGAATGGCCAAACAACAGTTAATTGAACTCGAGAGGGGAATCGGACTGTACCAGGAAGGCTGGATTTCTTCGGGGAAAACCGCCTATCCTCAACATTGGCAAACCGACTGGCTCTCGGATCGAAGTGTGGCGACGTACCTCACCATCCTCGCGGTTCTCTCAGGCCTGGTTATCTGCGCCATACTCATTCGACTCTAGCCTTCACCAAACGTCCTCACACGGAGAACCCATATTCGGCGAAAGGACCGCCCTCATGTTAAAAACTTATCGAGGCATTGCCCCAACCATCGCTCCCAGCGCGTTTATCGAAGACACGGCCATCGTCATCGGCGATGTGGCCATCGGATCGGAATCGAGCGTCTGGTTCAATGCCGTTATACGCGGAGACGTACATAGTATCCGCATTGGCCATCGGACCAATATTCAAGACCTCTGTCTGTTGCACGTCACACATGATACGCACCCCCTCACTCTTGGCGATGACATCACCGTCGGTCATCATGTGGTGCTCCATGGATGCACGATTCATGATCGGGTATTAATCGGGATGGGGACCATCATCATGGATGGCGTCGTGATCGAAGAAGACTGTGTCATTGGCGCTGGAGCCTTAATAACGGGAAATATCCACATCCCCTCGAGGAGCCTGGTCATGGGGTCTCCGGCCAAAGTGAAACGCCTGTTGACGGATGCCGAAGTCCAGTGGATCAAAGAATCCGCCGGGAACTACATTCGATACGCACAACAATATGTCGAAGAACAGAATGGGTAATATCGGAATTCCATCAAGCTCCAACCACGGTATGCCCTGGCTCTGGAAAGATTCCTCTTCCTAACCACACACTTCGACAAGACCTTTTCCGTGAGCCGCTCTTCTCTCCAACACATTCCGCTGGTCATTCTGGGAACCGGCTATACCGGTCGACGGCTCTTTCACCAGGCAGTCAATGCAGGATGGAACACCTTCTCGACAAGCCGTATGCCTGATGTTCATCTCTCAGATATTCCACCTGAATCTAGAATTGCTTTTGACTTGACCCAAACTGAAACCTGGCGATTCATTCCCAGCCCAGCCCATCTCATCTGGTGTTTTCCGGCGACGCCATTGAGCCTCGTGCAAGCCTTCTTCGCCACCCGCCCCATGGATTCCGGCAGAATTCTGGTCATGGGCAGCACATCGGCCTATGGCACAAACTGCGGAATCGTGACCGAACAGGCTCCTGTGAACCTGGACCTTCCCCGGGTTCAGGGAGAAGAATATCTTCGGACACAATTGGGCGCCGTCATCATTCGGTTGGCAGGACTATACGGGCCAGGTCGTCATGTGTTGAATTGGATGAGAAACGGGAGGATTCACAATACTCCCAAGTGGGTCAATCTCCTCCATGTGGAAGATGCTGCAGGAATCTGTTTGCGAGCCCTTGAACGGGCTCAGAAAGGTACCACATTTTTGGCTAGCGATGGGACCCCACGGACCTGGACAGAGATTTTCTCAATTGCGTCAGAAAAGTGGAGCATGCCTATTCCCCCACCCACGCCCCATCGAGAAATCGGCAAACAGGTCTCCATTCATAAACTCCTCACCACCCTTCACTATACCCTTCGATTTCCTGACCTCTATCAGGCCTTGGACGACATTGAACGGCATTCATCATCATGAAAACTCATCACAACAAGCAGCTCCCTGATCATTTTTAGCGGAAAAATGAGACAAGAGAATACACCACCACTCCGTTATTGACGGCATGCGCCGCCATACCGGGAATCACACTCCCGGTTCGTTCGTAGGCCCATGCCCACAACAACCCACTCCAGAAAACCGTCAGAAACGCGATCAGCCCATAGCCATGGGCCAAGGCGAAGATCAACCCACTTGCGACCATGGAGAGGGGAAAACTAAATTTGGTTCGAAGTGTCGTATAGAGAATTCCGCGGAAAATAAGTTCTTCGAAAAAGGGCGCCAGAAGAACGAAGTCAACAGTGGTTTTGATGAGTTCCATCCGCGTTCCCCAAATCAGCTGTGGGACAAACCATTCGGTCCAATGAACGGAAGATTGAAACGCATCCCCCCCGAGCACAATCAGCCAGTCCCCAACAAGGCCAAACGTCACCAACATCACGACCAATGGCAGACAGTCTTTCAATCGTTGCCACACATTCGAACAGCCCACCACCTGTAGCAACGATTGTTTCCTGGTTCGACACAACAGAATAGCGGTCAGGACGACGGGAGGAAGATACAGTAAAGCAATCCCGAAATCCTCAATAATTCCTATGCCATCAGGTATGACCGCCACCAGCCCCATCAACAAAATCGTCAAGGCCCCTCCACGGGCTAAAACGGCGATTCCTTCCCGGAATGTCCAAGGTATGCCCCTTTTGATGAAGCCGGTTTGGATCGGTGACGCCCTGCCTCTCAGGCGAGCAATACCAAGACGGAGAAGCAGGACCACCCCAATCCCGATCACCACAACCTCACCCACCAATAGCGCACGCCATTTCCATAACGGAGGGTCGGTCAACTGATACTCTTGCAATTGAAGATTTGCCTGTAAATTTCGATCGCCGGCCTGAACAGCTATTCGTCGTGCAAGATGAAAGTAAAACCAATTTGTGGGGACCTCTTCAGCTAACCTTGCTTGCAAGAAGGGATAATCTGGAGACGACGTTTCGCTCTGGCCATATCCCACTTCCAAAAACTCACGAAAAAGAGCATAAAGATTTCTCTCACTCTCCCAATTCTCCACAATTCGGCTGAGTTGATTCGTTAAACCCGCTTCTCCATAGATCATTCCCAGATACAATCCATCTAATGGCCTGGATCGTTCATTAACTCTTTCTTCATACCACCGTTGGATTTGCTCCTGGGTCTCCCCGTCCTGTCCCCCCAAACGATACATCACTTGTTCCAACAAGGAGAGTTCAGGCAAACGAGATTCAAAACCCAGCATTCGGCTGGCGATACGCTCAAGATCCCTGCTTTCAGGTGAAGCCAGGCGTACATCATCAGAAAGCGTCACCGCCCAAAACAACAATCCCATACCCGCCCCACACACCAACAAACACAGTACGGTCAGCAATAGGGAAAATCGAAATTCTTCCCGAAGATCCGGACGGGTATCGGATGTGAGATCAACTGATTGCTCTGATTCCATGCTCATGTCTCACGGGTACAAGGACTTTTCGCCTTCGTAAAAAACCAGGAAGGATAACATGATTTCCAGGTGATATGCTCGATACGGACGCCACTGGGCACCGCCAGCAACATATTCGCCATTACCGCATATTGCGTATTCTATACGTCTAAGAATCTGGTGCTTTTATCAGGCAAAGACGCGAAGAGAAAGTGGAAAGAGGGCGAGCATCGCAGGGTATCCCTTGGACCGCGCCAAGAGCCACTTGATTGGAGTCTTGTTACGAAGGGAGGGTGGCGCCCCTTGGAACCCACTATGTAATTTGACCTCGGCTACCGAGACAAACCCCGGCATCATTTCGTTTATTTCTTAAAACCTTTCTAGCCTAAAGTAATGGCCCATTTCCAGCCAGCAGCACATATCCCTAATTTGGTTTATCCGATACAATATAAGAAAAAAGTCTGTAGCCTATGAGTAACCCGATCAAGATTCATTCATTGCGCAACTGAAGAGGAGGGACTCCTTGGTGTGGAATTTTTTTAAACGGCAGCAAAATGGTCAGAGCTCCTCTCAAGACATCGGCCCCTATTCCAATTACCGCATGGCCGTGCGATTAGAATTGACTCAACGGACCGGCGTATTCGCACAACTCGCCACGGCCATCGCGGAAGAAGGCGCCAGTTTGGGCGCGTACGATATGGTCTCGGCCACTCGCACCAAAGTAATTCGGGATATTACCCTGGATGTCCAGAGTGAAGAACATGGCGAACGAGTCATGAAACGGCTAAATTCGTTGGCCGATGTCCGGGTCATCGCCTCTTCCGATCGGATTTTCCTCATGCATTTAGGTGGAAAAATCCGGGTGGAGAGCAAGTTCCCCGTGAAAACCAGAAATACCCTGTCCATGGTCTATACGCCTGGAGTCGGGCGCGTCGTCAAAGCGATTGCCGCGGATGAGAAAAAAGCCTATTCCTTTACGACGAAAAATAACAGTATTGCTGTCGTGACCGACGGGTCGGCCATTCTGGGATTAGGAAATCTCGGCCCTCTCGCAGCCTTGCCGGTTATGGAAGGCAAGGCGATGCTGTTTCATCAATTTGCCGGAATCGATGCCTGGCCTCTCTGTCTCAATACCCAGGATTCGGAAGAGATTATCCGTACGGTGCTAGCCGTTTCTCCCTCATTCGGAGGCATTAATCTGGAAGACATCAGTGCTCCCCGATGCTTTGACATTGAGCGCCGACTGCAAGCCGAGCTGGATATTCCGGTGATGCATGATGATCAACATGGAACGGCTGTGGTCATTTTGGGGGCACTGCTTAATGCCTTAAAAGTCACACGTCGAACCATCGATGAAATTACCGTCGTGGTCGTCGGATTGGGGGCCGCAGGCACAGCCTGTTGTGAATTACTTTTAGGAGCCGGAGTTACCAGACTTAAGGGATGTGACAAGCAGGGTCTGGTGTTGGATCGACCAGTGGAAGACCTTCTGCCGCATCGCCATACTCTTCGCAGCCTCATTCAGTATGATCAGCCGACGGGAACCGTTCAGGACGCACTGAAAGACGCCCACGTGGTGATTGGTCTTTCCACGGCCAACATTTTAAAACCCGAAGATTTAGCCTTAATGGCCAAGGATCCCATTGTGTTTGCTTTAGCCAATCCTGACCCCGAAATCCTACCCGAGGCAGCCATTCCCCATTGTCGCGTGTATGCAAGCGGGCGATCGGATTATCCCAATCAATGTAACAACCTCCTGTCGTTCCCCGGCATCTTTCGTGGAGCCCTTGATGTGCAAGCTAAAACGATCAATGAACCCATGCTCATTGCTGCCGCTCATGCCCTCTCAAAGATGATTCCTGACTCTGCACTCAGTGAGGAATATATTATCCCCAGCGTGTTCGACAAACAGGTCGTGCCCAAAGTCGCCAAGGCCGTCTCTCAGGCAGCAATTGATTCCGGAATGGCCCGTCGGACAAAAAAGGACATGGAAGAGGACATGTAAAAGCAGGAAGTCCCAAGAGAGGGAAAAAACCAGCGGGATTTATTTCAACGTATCCCAAAGGAGAATACTGATTCCGAGTGGCCACAGATAATAGGAAAATAAATGAAAGTGATCCTGTCTGACGAGCTTAATAATCAATGAAATTGATCCATAGCCCACCAACGCCGCGACCACCATTCCGACCACATAAACCCCTATCGGTTCATGCATCTGATCTATTCCCTTCCCAATTTCCAAAATCGTCGCTCCCACGATAGCTGGTATAGAAATCAGGAGAGAAAACCGGGCCGATAATTCCCGATCCAAACCCAACAACACTCCACTGGCAATGGTTGATCCGGACCGGGAAATTCCGGGAAAGACTGCCACACCTTGCACAATACCGATCACCACGGCATCCCGAATGCTCATGTCCTGGATCCCCCGGACACTGTTTCTCCCTCGCCCTAACCAGAGAATCACTCCGGTAGTTAGCAACATAATGCCCACGACGGAGGGCCGGACTAATGTTTCAAGACCGATTGATCGAATACCCAATCCAATGATCCCGGTGGGAACGGATGCAAGCAGGACATAATGGATTGTCCGCCGCTCATATCCTTGAAACAGGCTGCCTTGCATTGTGGTCCTTCCAACATATCCCAAACCCAATGTGAGGAGATCATGCCGAAAATACACAAGGATCGCGGTCACCGTCGCGAGATGCAACATAATGTCATACAACAAATTGGTCTCACTGAAATGACCAAACCAATGTTGAGCCAGAACCAAATGTCCCGAAGAGGATACCGGGAGGAATTCTGTGAGTCCTTGTATGACCGCAAGCACCACCGCTTCGATGTAGCCCATCGTTTATGAATGCCTTTCTTTTAGTTGGTGATCAGCAGAAGATAATTCACGGAACAGAGGACGATTCCTAGCCTTTCCACTGACTGGCAAAATCACGAACGCCCTCTTCCCAGGATGGCAATTCAATCAAGGGGTTCTGCAGAGAGGTCAGCACGGCATAGGGTGGTCTTCGAGCAGGTCGAGGAAATTGCGCGGTGGCTATAGGCACAACCGAGGTTTGAATATCCAACGCCTGATAAAGCGCTTGGGTTAATTCGTACCAACTGGCTCCGCCTGCACCGGCCATGTGATAGGTCCCAAAGGCATCGGTCTCACCCAACTGGAATACTGCCTGGGCAAGATGGGGGGCAAAGGTCGGTGACCCATACTGGTCGCTGACGACTTTGACAACCTCTCGTCCCGCCATTCGACAAATCGTACTGGGAAAGTTCTTCCCCACAGTGTGATAAAGCCAGGCCGTCCGGACAATAAAATGCCGTGGGTTCGCTGTCCGAACCGCCGATTCACCGGCTAATTTACTCTGCCCATAGACGCCTAACGGATTCGTACGATCGAATTCATGATACGGCCGATTCTGCTGACCATCAAACACATAATCGGTGGAAAAATGGATAAGAGTCATTCCCAAGTCATTCGTCACCACGGCAAGATTTCTCGGGCCCAGGGCATTGCCACGGAATGCAGCATCCTGTTTCACTTCTGCCTCATCCACCTGCGTAAAAGCAGCCGCATTAATCACGATGTGTGGTCGTAGTTGATCAAGGGCTTTCTTAACTTCCTCAAATTCCGTGATATCCAGATCCTGAAGATCCCAGGCTGTGACCTCATGGTCGGCATATTGCCGTTGTAGTGCCTGCCCTAATTGCCCCTGGGCCCCTGTGATTAAAATTCGACTCTGCCTCATGGTTGATAAACCGGAAGGTGATCGCACAGGTCGTCAAGTAACTGCCCAGCAGCATCCTTTGTGGAGAGCAGTGGCCGATCGATCGGCCATTGAATGCCAATACGTGGGTCATCCCATCGAATGGTCACCTCACCGCCAGGCGCATAGACATCGGTACATTTGTACTCCACTTCCGCCACCTCGCTGAGGACACAAAATCCATGGGCAAAACCCGGAGGAATATAAATTTGTTTGAAATCCTCTGCCGTTAAGTTCACTCCCACCCATGAGGCAAAAGTCGGCGACCCCTTTCGAATATCGACCGCGACATCAAAAATTTCCCCTCGGATCACCCGAATAAGCTTCCCTTGTGGGCGGGTCCTTTGAAGGTGAAGACCCCGAAGCGTCCCGCGGACCGACGATGAACAGTTATCCTGCACAAAAGGAAGCGGGATTCCTGCCTCCTGATACTTTTGAAGATGATACGTTTCTAAAAACCATCCACGGGGATCCCGATACACATCAGGCTCAACAATCAGAACCTCCGTCAGGCTGGTTGGGAGAAATTTCATGCCCGGTTACTCCTGCCCCTGATTCACTAAATGCAGCAAGTATTGCCCATACCCGTTGTCTTTCATTTTCGTGGCTAAGCGGGACACGTCATCGGATTGAATGTAACCCATTTTGTAGGCGATTTCTTCCGGACAGGAAACCATCAGACCCTGTCGCTCTTGCAAAACTTGAATATAATGGGCCGCTTGCATGAGCGATTCGTGAGTCCCCGTATCCAACCAGGCAATCCCACGCCCCAACACCCGCACATGCAGCAATCCTGCCTCTAAATAGGTTCTATTCACATCGGTGATTTCTAACTCTCCTCTCGCCGAAGGCTTGAGAGAATCGGCTATGGCCACAACCCGATTGTCATAAAAATATAACCCGGTTACCGCATAGGGTGATTTGGGATGTAGGGGTTTTTCCTCCAGGCTAGTGGCTTGTCCGTGATCGTTAAAGGTCACCACACCGTATCGTTCAGGGTCCCGAACCTGATAGGCAAAAACTTGCGCACCTGAGGCCTGAGAGGCCGCTTCCTGAAGATAGCGAGACAGCCCATGCCCATAAAAAATATTATCACCCAGAATGAGCGCCACCCGATCCCGCCCGATAAACTCCCGCCCAATTACAAAGGCTTGCGCAATTCCCTCCGGTCGGGGTTGAACCTGGTAGCGGATTGCTAACCCGAGATGACTGCCATCACCTAACAACCGGACGAACCCTTCCTGCTCATGCGGAGTCGTGATCACCAGAATCTCGCGGACTCCAGCAAGCATGAGGGTCGACAACGGATAATAGACCATCGGTTTATCAAAAACCGGCATGAGCTGTTTGCTCACGGCGTGGGTTAAGGGATAAAGCCGAGTTCCCGATCCACCCGCTAGGATAATTCCCTTCATCGTGCCCCTTTGTATTCTAATGTCTTCGTCCTTCTCATGGTACCTTGCCAAAATGAAAGAACGTCCCTGCCCCTATGTCGATGGAACCGAGGCTAATCCAAGTCGTTCGCGTTGATAGGAGTTCGCGGTCACAGACTGACACCATTGTCGATTGGCAGCGTACCATTCAATGGTCCGCTGCAGCCCGGACTCGAAAGAGTGGCGGGGGCTCCAACCCAATTGCGTTTGAACTTTGGTGGTATCAATTCCATAACGAAAATCATGACCGGGACGGTCAGTCACAAATACTTTCAGGTCTGCGTATCGTATAATGCCACGTTGAGACAGGGAGGAATTCAAACCGCTGGGTACGACATCTTCCAAGATCCGGCATAGGGCGTCGACGACGTCAAGATTTGATCGTTCCGAACGCCCGCCAAGATTATATTTTTCTCCAGGTATGCCTTGCTGAAGGACCAGGAGTAAGCCTTCACAATGGTCTTCAACAAACAACCAGTCCCGTATATTCTGACCGTCCCCATAAATCGGAAGAGGCTTCCCTTCCAAGGCATTTAAGACCATGAGAGGAATGAGCTTTTCGGGAAATTGAAAAGGCCCATAATTATTCGAGCAATTGGTCATCAACGTCGGAAGAGCATAGGTGTGATAAAATGCGCGCACTAAATGATCGGCACTGGCTTTCGAGGCCGCATAGGGGGAATTGGGGGCATAGGGCGTCTCTTCGGAGAACAACCCTGTTGGGCCTAACGTTCCATACACTTCATCAGTCGAAACATGCAGGAACCGAAATTCCCGTTGGTGCTCGGGAGTGCGATGCTTCAGGAAACGCCGGACCACGTTTAACAACACCAGCGTTCCCGTGACATTGGTATGGATAAAGGGATACGGGTCGTCAATGGACCGGTCTACATGCGATTCAGCGGCAAAATTCAACAACCACCTGGGAGAGAATGAATCCATGACCCTGGTCATTTCTCCCGCATCGGCAATATCTGCCTGGACAAAATCTAGACGGGGATGGTCCCATAATCCTTCAAGGCTTTCTCGATGACCCGCATACGTCAATTTATCCACGACAACAATCCGTGCCTCGGTCTTGCGTAGAGCCATCCGAACAAAATTGGCGCCAATAAACCCGGCGCCTCCGGTCACAATCATGGTCTCCATGAATCAATACTTTCCAATTGATAGAAGCCTTGGGGACAAACCAGGATAAACTCCGGTGAGATATCGGAAGAACGCCTTACTCAACCGTCACACTCTTGGCAAGATTTCTCGGACGGTCAATATCTACCCCTCGCAACACCGCGATATGATAGGCCAGCAGTTGAAGACCGACGGTAAACAGAATCGGGGTCAAGAGCGCATGGACAGCAGGAATCGCGAACACGTGATCGGCAACCTGATCCAAGGCATGATCCCCTTCGGTTACAAATGCAATCACGGGGGCACTCCTGGCGCGCACTTCCATCAGATTACTGACAGACTTTTCATAGAGCCGATCTTTAGGCGATAGGACGACTACGGGCATGTCTTCATCAATCAACGCAATAGGACCATGCTTCATCTCCCCCGCTGCATACCCCTCTGCATGGATATATGAGATTTCTTTGAGTTTCAAGGCACCTTCCAGGGCAATGGGATAATTAATCCCACGACCCAAATACAAAAAATTTCGTTTTTGATAATACCGATTGGCAATGGCTTGAACAGCCGCTTCTTGCTTGAGAATATACTCGACTTGGCCGGGAAGCTTGAGGAAATGATCCAACCACCACCGTCCTTCCTCCGGACTTAACGTGCCACGCACCCGTCCCACATGCAAGGCCAATAGATATAAGGCAATCACCTGTCCGGTAAAGGCTTTCGTGGAAGCCACGCTAATTTCAGGACCACATCTCGTATAAATCACCCCATCGGCTTCGCGAGCCAGAGTACTCCCCACCACATTCACAATCGCCAGAACACGAGCCCCTCGGTGCTTAGCTTCCCGTGCCGCCGCCAGGGTGTCCGCCGTCTCGCCTGATTGTGAAATAGCAATAAATAAATCATCCTTTTGAATCATGGGCTCCCGGTACCGGAACTCGGATCCAATATCCACTTGAACGGGACGTCGAATCATTTCTTCGAATAAATATTTCCCGACGAGCCCTGAATGCCAGGACGTCCCACAGGCAACGATCCAGATTCGCCTGGCATTGAGCAACTCCTCATCGGTCATGGCCAAATCGGGAAGATCCGCTTCGCCCGTTTCATATTGAAACCGGCCCCGAAGCGTATCCATGATCACCTGTGGCTGTTCATGGATTTCCTTCATCATGAAATCCGGATAGCCCCCCTTTTCAGCTGCCTCAGCATCCCAGTCAATCGTAACCGGTTTGAAATTTTTCGGTTGGCCGTCCGAATCCAAAATGGCAATACCAGAATTTTTCAAAATGCCGATATCTCCGTCTTCAAGAAACACTACCTCCCGCATATGGGCCAGGAGAGGAGTGACATCAGAAGCCAAAAATGCCCCTTTTCCATTTTGGCCAATCACCAGGGGGCATCCTGAACGACTGACGACGATACATCCTGGCTCAGCCAACGACATTACGGCGATGGCATAACTCCCATGCAGGTCATTGGCCATTAACCTGACCGCCTCTTGAAGCCCATGCCCTTTTAACGTCAGCGAGGATAATAAATGCGCAATAACCTCAGTGTCGGTTTCAGACTCAAATCGAAAGCCTTCTAATTCCAATCGATGGCGGAGATCCAGGAAATTTTCAATGATACCGTTATGAACGAGGACGATCTCTCCCGAACGGTGAGGATGGGCATTTTGTTCAGATGGCCGACCATGCGTGGCCCAACGGGTATGACCAATTCCTATTGTTCCAGCGACAGCTCCGTTTTGCAAAACGGCCTGGAGATTGGTGAGCTTGCCCACCGTCCTTCGAATCGTCAGCTCTCCATTATGTTGAATCGCAATCCCGGCGGAATCGTACCCTCGATATTCCAGCTGTTGTAGCCCGGCCACTAAAATAGGGGTCGCTAATTCACCTCCAACATATCCGATGATTCCACACATAATCTAACGCTCCTTACATCTCATGATGTTTTTTATTTTTATGGGAAAGATCAGGATGGTATCGACCAGTGAAATCTGGAACGAAAACACATGAGTCCAGCCAGACATCGCTCGGCTTCGTTCATCAATAGGGGACACTAGACAGAGTCTTTTTTTTGTTGAAGGTTCGATCCGAGTGACGATGGTTCCGGGTCATCATGCTGTTTGGCCTGAGTATGGGCAGCTGAGGATGAAGACAGAATTTCTCGCCGTTTTGCGGCCGTACCTTCTTTATTGATTTGCGCCACTCGAGAAATTCCCAATGCATTGGGTGGAACATTTTTCGTAACGGTGGTCCCTGCCGCAATCAACGCCCCTTCTCCTATCGTAACCGGAGCAATTAACTGCACATCGCTCCCAATAAAGACATTGTCCTCAATCTGTGTCCGTGCCTTTCGAAATCCATCGTAGTTACAGGTAATGGTCCCGGCGCCGACATTCACATTCCTGCCAATCACCGTATCTCCGAGATAACTTAAATGGTTGACCTTAGACCCTTCTCCAACTTCAGTCTGCTTCAATTCTACAAAATTACCCACTTTGCCTTTTCGATGAATGACGCTACCAGGACGCAAATGTGCAAATGGCCCGATGACCGCCCCTTCTTCTATTTGGGCGTCCAGCAACACGCACGAATCCTGAATGAGGACGTTATTGCCGACCAAGCAATTGTTCAACCTCGAATTGCCGTGAATAACGCAATTGGTTCCAATGACGGTCCGACCTTCCAGCATCACTCCAGGATACAGACTGGTATCCCTTCCGACCTCAACCCCATCGTCAACAATCACACGTTCAGGATCCAACATGGTGACCCCGGACAACATGAGACGCTGGCAAATTCGTCGTCGCATTTCTTTCTCGGCTATGGCCAGATGTTCTCTTGTGTTTATCCCAGTCGTCTCCAAATAATCATTCGTCACCCATCCCGCAACTTTCAGGCCTTGCTGAACCGCCATTTCAATAATATCGGTAATATAAAATTCCCCTTGGGCATTTTGCGGACGCAATTGGCTCAATGCCTTCCCAAGGAAGCTGGCGTCTACGACATATGTCCCAACATTAATTTCCGAAATACCGCGTTCTTCCGCTGAAGCATCTTGATGCTCGACGACACGGCGGATCTCGCCTGATGGCCCGCGAACCACTCGCCCGTATCCATGTGATTCCGGTATGACCGTCGTTAAAATTGTCAGGCCAGCCTTTTCAGATTGATGATAATCAACAAGTGAAGCCAGGGTGCTTTGGGTTAATAAGGGGGTATCTCCATTAAGAATCAAGAATTGGTCGGCCTGGTTAGCGTCGTTCCTGGTACACACGGGATAAGCCTGTTGAACCGCATGCCCCGTCCCCAATTGCTTCTCCTGGATCACCACTTCAAACGGCTCAAAATCAGCCTTTTCCTGTTCGAGATAGGCCTGGACCTGTTCCGATCCATGGCCGACCACAATGGCAACGGTCTGTGTCGCCACTTTCCTGGCCAAGGTCGCGGCGTACCACAGCATGGGACGACCGGCCACTTGATGCAAGACTTTGGGCAAAGCCGATTTCATCCGGGTACCTTGCCCCGCAGCCAGAATCATCGCGGCCGTGTTTTTTTTACCACTCATTACGCTTGTCATGCCATTGGTCAAAGGTTACTTGTTTATGGGGTTTGGACTTTTGGTGAGTCCTTGATCGTCATTCTATCCCGTTTTTTTGCAATTTCAATGCTAGAGGATTTATCTGGAGGAGAATAGAACCCACCTGACACAATAAGCTTCATGGCTTCCTCAACTCCCATATCTACAGGAACAATTTCTCTCTCGGGAACCAGGAGAAAATACCCGGAAGTGGGATTTGGAGACGTGGGGACAAACACATGAATCAGAGGCTCTGGAGCCAGATTCTGGATTTCCTTTCTGGTCTCCCCCGTGACAAACGATAAACAATAGTGTCCCTCTTTTGGAAATTGAATCATCACCACTTTGTTATATTTTTCACGTTGTTTAAAGGACAAAATATCCATCATCGACTTTAGTGTTGCGTAAATCCCACGTACGATCGGAACACGGTCTAAAAATTCTTCCCACCGGACAACTAATCGTTTACCCAAAAAATTGGTGGCAAAGACCCCGGCAGAAAAAATTAACAGCAATAATGCCAAAATACCTAGACCAGGGAAGTAATAATCGGGCAACACCAAATCCGCTAATGCGGTTCCCAGAATACTATCCACAGTCACAAACAGGGTTTTTAAAATGAGAATGGTTCCCCAAATTGGGGTAATCACCAACAGGCCTGTCAAAAAATAGCGTCTGAGGGAGGCGCGAAGGGTATTCATGAAAAGATTGCCTTGTACCCGCTACATAGGCAGGCAGGGTCATTACTTAAGGAAGGAAGCCACAGGGATGTTACCGCATCTTACAATTAGGACTGGATTCCCGCAAGACTTTTCTTGCGAATTTCAATGACTTAGACTAGGATCGCTCAGTGTAAATTTCCATGAAACCAAGAAACCACAAAAACGGAAAAGGTGAACTGCCTTCCGGGTTATTCATTACCTTTGAAGGTACAGAAGGGTCCGGAAAAACTACGCAATGCCATCGGTTGGCTCGAGCACTTCGTGCTCAAGGCTATCAGGTATTAGAAACTCGAGAGCCTGGGGGCACCCCCTTTGCCGAGGCCATTCGTCGTCTTTTGCTTTCCTACTCTATAACGAAATCCAATAATGAAATCATCACTCCAGAATGTGAAACATCTCTGATCCTGGCTGCCCGATCCCAACATGTGGCTCATGTGATTCGGCCAGCTCTTGCCAAAGGCATCATTGTGCTCTGTGACAGGTTTTTTGATTCAACCCTGGCCTACCAGGGATACGGACGACACCGTGATATCACTTTTCTTAAGCATTCCCACCGATTTGCTACAGAAGGACTGACTCCACACCTCACCTTTTTACTCGATCTCCCGACCCAAGAAGGGTTGACCAGACGACAACAGGCCGGACACCAAAATCGGCTTGACCAGGAATCCTTGGATTTCCATCAACGCGTGCGTCGAGGCTTCCTCGCCCTCGCAAAGGAGAACCCCCAACGTATTCAAAAATTGGATGCCAGGCAGTCTCCTGATATCCTGAACACGCTCATCGCGTCCATGATGTCACATCTCATTCAGACGTTGCCATCGACATGCCTGACTCAAACAATTCATCAACCCAGCCGCCCTACCAAGCGCGTCCAGACGAAAGGGGCTCCTCAACATGGCATTTCGAGATCTCGTCGGGCATCAACGACCGATTAAATGGCTCCAAACAGCGGTCTCCACGAATCATCTGGGACATGCCTATCTGTTTCATGGAGAACCGACCATTGGGAAACGACTGACCGCTGTCGCGCTCGCCCAATATCTGCACTGTGAGGCACCCCAGACGGCACCCACACCTGATGCCTGCGGCCTCTGCCGGTCATGCCACCAAATTGCCCAAGCCACACACCCCGACTTTCTGTTGATTCAACCCGAAGATACCCAGAAACAGAATCCCAAAATTCCCATTGATCAAATTCGCAATATCGAACATCTGGTCATTTATCGTCCTCTCCTGGGGTCACATAAAATATGTCTTATTGATCAGGCCGACTCCATGACCAAGGAAGCGGCCAATGCCTTGCTCAAGACATTGGAGGATCCTCCAGACCATTGCCTCTTTCTCTTGATCACCAGCCGTCCAGAACACCTACTGACGACGATTCGGTCCCGATGCATTACATTACGATTTGCGCCACTTTCCTCTACCAGCATTTATGAATTCCTGAGAGACCGGACGGGTAGAGAAGCCTCGGATGCCCGGTTAATCGCGGCATTTGCGGAAGGCCGATTGGGTTCAGCTTTGTCTTGTGACCCCGTAGAATTAAAGGTGAAACTCCGTCAGTACTGGGATCTGCTATTTGGGGAACATACTGCGTCGGCTTCACGGGTGATGGATATGAGTGAAGGGCTGGTCAAATCTAACCAGGTACAGGAAGCGATTCATTGGTTTTGGGCAGGGCTCAGGGACTTGCTGTTGCTGACCCTGGATCATTCCTTGTCTCCCACGTTGTACCAGGATAAAGAATCTGCTCTTCGCGAGTTGGCCCAACTGATTACCCCTTCTTCACTTCTGGCCTTAATCCATGAACTCAACCAACTCGAGCGAGGACAACAACGAAATCTTAATGTGCAAATCGGATTGGAGCAATTTTTCTTTCATCTCCACGACCAATTGGAATTATCGAATTCACCAGAGCTCGCCTAACAACCATCAATTGCCTGCTTACCCCGGTTCAACGACCACCCGAGTCGTTTTACACATGAGGGTTCGGAGTTAACAGAGGATGTATTGTCATGTCCAACACGTTTTACGTCACCACTCCTATCTATTACGTCAACGATGTGCCTCACATCGGACACGCCTACACCACCATCGCCGCCGATGTTCTAGCCCGGTTTTACCGGCTAACAGGCCACGAGGTGTTTTTCCTCACCGGATTAGACGAACATGGGCAAAAAGTTCAACAGGCTGCCGCGAAGGCCGGGATCGATCCGCAAGCACATTGTGACCTCCTCACGCCAAAGTTCAAGAATCTCTGGTCGCAATTGCATATCTCCAACAATGGGTTTATTCGCACCACCGATCTCCAACATCAGGCAATCGTACAGCGGTACCTTCAAGTCCTCTACGACAAAGACTTGATTTATCAAGCCGAATACACCGGTTGGTATTGCACATTTGATGAGCGATTTTGGACAGAAAAGGATGTGGAGAACGGCCTGTGTCCGGATTGTCGGCGACTAGTAGAACAAGTGAGTGAACGAAATTACTTTTTTCGCATGAGTCGGTTTCAGAGCCGGTTGAAGGAGCATATCCAACAAAACCCCGATTTCATTCAACCCGACTCCCGTCGCAATGAGGTCTTAGGGTTTCTCCAAAAGCCCCTGGAAGATCTGTCAATTTCCCGACCCAAGTCACGGTTGTCGTGGGGTGTCGAATTGCCATTTGATCGGGATTGCGTAGCCTATGTGTGGTTCGACGCCCTGGTTAATTACCTGTCAGCACTGGAGTACATCTCTCCAACTCCCAGCACCTCAACATTCTGGCCCGCCTCCCTCCATCTGGTCGGAAAAGATATCCTGACCACCCATGCCGTCTACTGGTCAACCATGTTAATGGGTTTGGAACTGCCTCTCCCTCAATCCATCTTTGCGCATGGCTGGTGGACCGTAAATGGAGAAAAGATGTCAAAAAGTCGAGGGAATGTCGTTGATCCCTATGCCGTGGTAGAAGAATTCGGCGCAGATGCCTTTCGCTATTTTCTTTTGAGGGAAGTGCCATTCGGCCAGGATGGAGATTTTTCCATCTCAGCATTCGGGAACCGGTATAACGCAGAACTGGCAAACGATCTTGGCAATCTGCTCTCCCGCACGCTCACGATGCTGGCGAATTTTTCCAACAATTCCGTTCCTCAGCCTGACGCCCAGCACGAAACGGATCAGGATCGTCAACTCCAACATGCGGCTTCATCCCTTTTCCCTACCATTGACGCGCACCTTCGCCACTTAGAATTTAATCGCGCATTGGAAACGACCTGGGGTTTGGTCCAGTCAGCCAATCAATATATTGATAAAACCGCTCCATGGAAGTTGGCTAAGGATCCTGGGAACACCCCTCGTCTTCACACCGTGTTGTTTCATCTCACGGAGGTCTTGCGATTTCTTACGTTGGCGGTGTATCCATTTATGCCACAGATCGCCGAAACCATGAAAACTCGACTGGGGTTGTCGACCAATTTTTCCACACCCGCATTGCAAGAATTCCCTCGTTGGGGGGCCTACCTCTATAAGGGACAAACCAGTAAAGGCCCTTCGCTATTCCCCAGAAGAGATTCCTCCCCACAGGAATCCCAGAAGAGCCCTGAACAGAAAATGACCATTCACCCGAACAGGACACACATGGAAACACCTCAGACCGTTCAATCGACCCAACAGCAAACAGCCTCAGTCGACGCCATACTGATCAGCATTGCCGATTTCCAAAAAATTCAATTAAAGGTCGCCAAAATCTTAACGGCAGAGCGAGTTCCAAAGTCCGAAAAACTTCTCAAGCTCCAGGTGGATATCGGCACAGAACAGCGTCAGATCGTAGCTGGAATTGGGAAAAAATATGCCCCGGAGGAATTGGTAGGGCGAACCATTGTTGTCGTGGCGAATCTCAAGCCGGCAAAACTGATGGGGATTGAATCCCAAGGGATGGTGTTAGCTGCAGGAGATCAAGAGGTCCTTGAACTTTTAAACATGTCGCAGGAGATCCCTGCAGGGACAAGGATCAAATGAAATCCTCTATGCTTCTGTTACTCACAAATTCAGGGACGTCTCCCCCCAAATTTTTCTTGAAAAGAATCGCTGATGCCCTTTCACGCAATGAAGAAACTACATCCTCGGGAAAATGTCAGGAATAATTACGAGGAAAGAAATTCAACCCGATTGCCAAAGAGACTTACATGGAAGGGTTCCGTGTCGCTGCACAAAGAGTGAAAGGCTAATACGCCTCCCGATGGACCAACCCCTTCCAAAGAGTCATAATCATAATCTTCACATCCAGCCATAACGACCAATGCTCAATATAATACATATCGTAGGCTAAACGTTTTTCCCAAGAGGTATTTCCGCGCAATCCATTAATTTGTGCCCAACCCGTAATTCCGGCTTTCATGGTGTGACGCAGGTTATATTGGGGAATCTGGGCCCTGAATTTCTCGATAAACTCCGGTCGCTCGGGACGCGGCCCCACAATACTCATCTCTCCCTTTAAGACATTCCAGAATTGCGGCAATTCATCCAAACTGGTTCGTCGCAGAAACGTCCCGATGGGCGTCCTGCGTGGGTCGTGGGCTTTTGTCCAGACGGGACCTGTCTTTTCTTCGGCATCCATACGCATGGTCCGAATTTTCACAATATTGAACGATTTCCCATCAAGGCCAACACGAGTCTGCCGGTAAAAGACAGGGCCTGGAGAGGTGAGTTTAATGAGTACCGCAATCATCAATGCGATTGGTGAGGCCACCACCAGGGCCACGGCGGCACCACAAACGTCAACCATCCGTTTCAAAAACAAATTCCACCCGTAAAGCGGAGATCCCTGGAGAGTAATAATAGGAAGGCCCTCGAACATTTCGGCTTCCGCCCGCAACGTCACGAACTCATAAATGGATGGAATGATCTTCACTCCTGCTGTGGTGGCAGACAGAATTTTCATCAGTCCCTCAGCTTCACTTTCCACTTCAGGAGGCAAGCACAAAAATACGATATCCACATTGCTGGTTAAAACTTCTGCCGCCTGGTCAAATGTTCCAATGACAGGTGTCCCTTCCAACGTTTGACCAACCTTTTCAGCATTCCTGGTCAAATACCCGCGAACCTGGAGGCCAAGCTCTGGATGCATTTTGAGTGTATCTCCCACCCTCTGCCCAAGTTTTCCTGCTCCGATAATCACCACCTGGCGTTGGTTGTATCCCATACGCCTGAATACCCTGAGAATTTCCCGAAAAACCATCCTGGAAAAACCCAATACCACCAAATTCAACAACCAAAAATACATGATCACCAAACGGGAAAACTCAAACGGCTTCGAGAAAAAGGTCAATGCGACCAAGATCAGGATACTCAGCGTATTGGCCTTGGCAATGTCGACAAATTCCGCCAGGTGAGATCCCATTCTTCTAGGCCGATAGAGATTAAATGAATAAAAACAAATTCCCCATACGGCGACAATTGGAAAAAGCAGCCAGAGATACGGGTCAATGGAAGGAATGCCCTTGGTAATGGGAAATAGCGGCACAGAAAAACGAATGAAGTAGGCGCCAACCCAACATACGCAGATCACAACCAAATCGGAGAGGAAGAGAAGATTTTTTAAAAACTCACTGTGACGTTTCAACATAGTGGGACCCGACGAAACTCATGGTAAGCGGACATGATAACTTGCTGCACCTGCTCTTTGAAATGCGAGCGATCAAATGGTTCAACATGGTCCCGAATCGCATCCGGGTCGAACTCAGTGAGGTGCTGTTTGAATAACTGAATGGCTTCGATGATTGCTTGGACCGACTGCTCATAGTGGAAGACCCCGGTCAGCCCGGAATGAGATTCCCTCGTTTGAGCGCCCCATTCTAAATGATTTTCGCCTAGCTTAGGCAAAGGATTGAGAGGAACGATGGTTTCAAGGGCTCCACCCTTTCCATAGGCAATTACCGGTTTCCCGGTGGCCATTGCCTCCAATGGCACAATACCAAAATCCTCTTCACCGGGGAAGAGAACAGCCAGACACCGACTGTAAAAGTCTCTGACACGATGGTCTGGCTGCCAGCCAAGAAACTCGACAGTAGGGCCGGCCATTCGCTTTAATCGTTTTTCATCCTGTCCTTGGCCAATAATTTTCAATCGAATCTCTAATTCATTCGCTGCGGCAATGGCCAGGTCAACTTTTTTGTAAGGCGCAAAGGCCGTGACCATCAAGAAAAATCCTTCATGGCAACGCGACACCTGATGGCCCTGCCAATCGACGGGTGGGTAGACCACGTATGCCGGTCTCCCATACTGTCGCGTGATTCGTTCTGCCACGTTGTGGGAATTGGCAATAAAACGACTCACATGGGCATTGGATTCCATATCCCACTGCTGAAGTCGCGCCCGAAAAAGGGCCATTCCTAACCTGCCAACATTCCAAAATCCTGCGTTTCCGAAATAGGTATCAAATCCATCCCAGATATATCGCATGGGGGTATGAACATAGGATATATGGCAGGTCTCGCGAGGCACTCGAATACCCTTGGCCACGCAGTGGCTCGAACTCACCACCAAGTCATACTGTTGAATTTCTAACCGCTGAATGGCTGAAGGAAAGAAAGGGAGCAAATACCGATATCGGCTCTTCGCAAACGGGATTCTATTTAGAAAGCTTGGAATAATGGGATGCCGCTCAATCGTATCCGACACACTGCCTTTTACGTGGAACAACGTATAAATTGGCGCATCAGGAAACAGTTCACACAACGCTTCAAGGCACCGCTCCCCCCCTCGCATTCCAGTAAGCCAATCATGAACCAGCGCAACCTTCACTTGTGTCCTTTATAACCGACCGCTATGCAACAGATGCTTCTTGATATATTTTCAAGATCGAACCCAGCATATTGTCCATGGAAAATTCCTCGTGAATAGTCGCTTGTGCATTCTTAATGAGGAAAGCCCTGAGACCCTCATTGTGGGTAATTATTCTAACTTTATCCGCAAGATCTTCCCCTCTTCTTTTCTCTACCAGCATTCCATTTACCTCGTGATGAATGATTTCTTCCAATCCACTCACATTCATGCTCACGACCGGAACCCCAATACCCATAGATTCTAAGACCAAAACCGGCAAGCCTTCCCACCTGGAGGTTAAAACCACAACGCTGAAAGTAGCGAGAATTTCCAGAGCCTCTCCATGAGACAACTCCCCAACCATGTGAACCCGTCCGCATAAACCCCTCTTGGCAATTTCCTGCTTGATCATCGGAGCCAACGCCCCATCACCAACAATCGTGGCCGAATACTCAGGCAGATAGGCCATCATTTCTAAAAACAAGAGAGGATCCTTTTGATATTCCAATCGTCCAAGAAACCCAATATGTAGGAGCGTACGCGGGTGAGCCTTCGGAAGATTTTTCAAAGAAAAACCAGGATAGATGACGACCCTTTTGTCACAACCTGATAGTAATCGAGAATTTTCTGCAAGAGTCACATCATACTTCGACACGAAAATAGAATGGCAAGCACGTCGAAAATTCCAACGTTCCGCCATTAATGCCATCCGGCGAATTCTCGGGGACTTTTCAATAAAATGAAATCCATGGACGGTATATACCATCGGGATTTTCAATAGAGATAACGCAAAGAAAAACCCCGCACGCCCACCATGGACATGAACCAGATCAGGTTGAAGGGCCAAAACCAGCGCACGAAGCTGGAAAGGAAGGGCAAGATTAAGCCGGCTAATAAAAAAACGAAGCCCCTGGCAGGGAATTCCAAGAGCACCGGCTTCCTTCATTAAATATGATTGTTCTTCCGTAATGAGTTGAAAAGAGACGGCATGCCGTAAACCTTTGAGGATCTGAAGCACATGCGTTGTGCCTCCCCCGGGTTTACCATCGGCAACAATTTGGAGAACCCGCATTACGGCCCCAATTTCTCATACAGACTCTCTGTGTTTCTCCCCATCAACACTATAACAACCCACGACCAATTCGGTCGGTTCCAAGGCGACGGTACATTCCTAATCGAGAATAGACACTCTGCAAAATCCACAAGGCCCATGCGATCGGACGACCAAAATGTTTCCGAAAAAAATAATATTGATTAGCATAATAAATTTCTTTTTGTTTAAAAAGATCGCCTCCAAATGAAGCCCCGGACTGATGCTCTACAACCGCTTCAGGAACGTGCCACACCTCCCAACCAGCCTGCTTGGCCCTGAGGCACAGATCGACATCTTCATAATACAAAAAAAATTTTTCATCAAAGCCGCCAATTGTATCCCAGATTGAACGCCGGCAACAAAGAAATGCACCCGACACCCAGGCCACGGGCTCTGCTTCAGGAGGCATTAAAAATTTTGCCGAACATCGGCCTAATATCCGACGAAAGACCCCTTGAGCCCCCACACGCTTAGCCACCCAGGCCAAGGGCTTATCCAGCACAAGGCCAGTCAAAGAAGGCGTATCCCCCATTGATTGCAAAGGCTTGCCACACGGATCAACAAGACGGCCTCCGATAATTCCAACTCGCGGATGCTTCTCATAAAATTGGACAAGAGTCCGAATGGCCTTTTCATTCGCAATGGTGTCCGGATTCAAAAATAGGGCAAAGGAGCCACCCGAAGCCGCCAACCCGATATTACACGCACGCCCAAAACCAATATTATTTTGAAGGGCAATAAGAGTGATCTGTGGAAATTCTTTCTGCAATTTTGCTGCAGTACCATCCTTTGAATCATTATCTACAACCACGAGCTCAATATCGGAAATGTTTAGTAAGGAACTCAGACAGGCACCGATGCAGGAACTCGAATTATAGGTCACAATGATGATGGAACAGAGCTTTTGCGTAGTCGGAATACCCTCCATTGATCCAGATTTCCTATTAGGTTACATAGATACGGTCTATTAGACAGCTGACTGCTAACAGACTCACCCTGGGGGACATGTACTAAAGATAACATCCTTTTCCATGGGTTACATATAGCATTAGACCAGGGAATTTCGTCAGCGCGCTGGCGGAAATGCCTGCATGCCTAATCCAACCCCATCGAAATAAATGCATTGATGCCCCGGAGGGGAACCATTCCTATCAATTGAATATCGAACGCTCCATAAGAGTTAAGGACAGTTTCTTCATCACTAATTCGTTTCCGAAATCATTTAAATGCCTATCTTCCGGTGAAACAACAATTTCATTACCACCAAGCAAATCAAAGACAACTAAGTCTTCAGAAGAGATTACATCTTGCAAGCGACTTGTAAAGTCCAAAGAAACCCTAAATATATTTCCTTGAAAATCCGCCACACATCTCACCATTTGCATTCCTCGCTTATCAAAATCTTCCCGAACAGGATAAAAAGCAAGAAATTCCGAATGATTCTTTTTCACTTCCGTTTTTACATGCCACAAAAGACTTTCAGTAATCGCAACAAGATATTCATCTCGATTGGATGGATCTAACATATAAGCAGAAAAGAGACTTCTGCTATTCACGACATCCTGTCCAGACTTAACCGTATAACCAATATCCTTATTGAGATCAAAAATCGTGTTAAAAAACTCTACTTGATTAACAACTGTCAGTCCCCCACACACATTTTCATTATCGGGTTTATGGGTTGTATGGGACGATGGCATCTTTTGAAGCCAACGACGAAGAATGCGTTGTTCTAATGTTTCCTGTTGCATATTTGCCATCACAGTCTCAATTAATTGAGCCATAGCGCTATTGTGCAAGTAGGATTCTGATGTAAAATAAGGGCCAGAGAGCTTCCCATCTATCAACCTAAAGGTTGGCTTCAAAGGGCCCGCTAGCGGAGTCACGCTTCTATCTGGAAACGCATTTTCCCAAAAGTCATTTCCCGGGGTTGCCCATAATAAAACCAAGTCTGCCCTATAAACCCTAAAATATTCTTGAATGGCCAGGAGCTGTTGGTCCTGTCCCCACCCTGAAGCAGCAAGAGAAAATACCTTCACTGGTTTATGCAACTGACTAGTAAGGAATTCCTGAAGAAACTGTTCAGGCATATGTTCCGGCCGACCTGCATACGCTTCGACCTGGCTGTCGCCCACAAGCAGCACCACATAGTCATCGGCATCATAGTTAATGTTTTGTCCTCGATATCCAAACTGATTGGTTGTCAAAGCATCATATTTTGACAATTTTCTACCCGCAGAATTTTCCCATCCCCAACCCGAGTTAAGTTTAGATGGAACCCCAATCCCACGTAGTAAAGCTTCCATGATAAAAATAGCAATAATGGTTGATCCCATAACAATGACAGAGTTCTTTTTCATTCGTTTTAAGGATTGCACGGCTAACTTCTCGCCAATGAGCCGGAAGGGGAGGTTTCAATTCTGCCAATAATTTTCGTATGAAATACTTTTTGGGAAACCGGTTCGGCACCCAGCCCCTGCTTTACGAATAACAATTGCAGCAAGAACAAACTATTGGTTCCTCCAGAACCAGACGGACAAAAGCACGTGTAGCTTCCAAAAATCTCAGATCAGACGAATCCACAAAACATGCCCCACTCATTCCAACCCCAGGAGACTTCACTTTTAATCCTAAAAAGGCTCGAATGCCAGGATTTGGGAACCACGCTGATTCAAAAGCTGGAACTACTCCTCACACACTAAAACGTATCTATTTTTCTCCGGTTGAGTTCTAGCTTGGCCTTGCAATGACAAATGATTGAATATGCCATTACAGGCTGGGGTTATTGCGTGAAAATGTCTTTCTCAAGAGTGGATCGCATAAAATCCGTTTGTTTGAGGGAAAATGAGAATTCCCGTGCCCGGTTGTTTTGTGAAACAACAATCAAATTGATCGAACTCGAATACAGTTTGATCACTTTCTGGGGGATTTTAATACTGAATCCGCTGTATAATAAAGTTTCCTCCTGGTGCGCCTCAACGACATCCTGCCTCGATATTCCAAGTGCCACTCTAGCCACTAATTGGCCGCCCGCAAAAATACATACCTCTTCAGCCGGTTGATTCTTTTCAAGATCAGCAGCCCATCCTTCTATAATAAATGCCCCCCCTGAAAGAGTGACACGATCCAGATTGCCAGTCAGGTGTGTTTTACCCACATCGACCAGGATCTCTCGCTCATCGGGGAAAACAAGTTTCATTTGTCCAGACGTTTCTTGGCGCAAACTGATCATTGACGGCTCATCACTCCCAGCACCTGGATGTAACAAAGATATGTGAGCTAATTCCCCACGATTTTCCTGGATCAAAAAAACACTGATTTCATTTTCCCCTGCCTGGAAGGCTGAAGGAGGGAATAAAACTGAGAAATAATTCAGTTTTCCATCCCATTGGGACGTTTCCGTGGTGGCCCAAATTCGACCATTAAGCGAAACAGCAATGGGCAAGTCCCGACGGCTCGTTCCGACAATTTGTCCGCTAAAAAGAGCAGGCAGGTATGCGCCATCAGGATCCACCTGATCTAATTGATTAAGATTTTCATTTATATAATGCAGCGAAGCCGAATGCCCAATGACCAAATCGGAAGGGTCTCGTCCAATCAGGCTTGAAGCCGGCCCCTTTGGCACAAGCCGATCAAGTGAAGTGTGCTCTCCAAAATATTCTACCTGCCAATTGAGACGAGGAAATCCCTTCAGGTCCTGGGCTTTGATATTTCCAACTCCGAGAAAATCTATCTCATCCCTTGGCGGGGTTACATTATCCAACATAGAAAGCCCATCTATATCCCGGGGGATCTTGAAGTCAAGGACATCAGCAATAGTTGGTAACACATCAATCCCGCTGACAAGTCGCTCATTGATGCTCCCTTGATGTTGCCCAGGCAATTTGACGAACATGGGAACTTTTAGAATATCGCTTTCATTTCCTTTTTGCACTTCTCGCATGGATAGCCCACGCTGAAAGGAGACACCATGATCGGCTGTGACAATTATAAGAGCCTTATCATAAAGATGTGCATTTTCAAGTGAACTGCGCAATTTCCCTAAAAACTGGTCAACATATCCAATTTGCTGGAGATATTGGTGGTACGCGGTGAGAATCATCGGCTCTTTTCCAATCCATCTCCCCCCCCAACCAGGTCCATCAATCCAACCGTCAGGAATGTGTCCTCCTTTGGAGGAATATTGATGCCCCGACACCAGATACTCATATTTCGTATGAGGAAGAACCACATGAAGAAAATGGAGAACAGGACTGGAGCTTTCTTTTATCTGGGAAAGGAAAGAGGTAAGGCGCGTCTCTCTGGAGTTATTTCCGCCAGGAGAAGGATCGAAATGGCTACCAACCTTAGCCTGAGAGAAAATCCCTTTTTTCAACAATTTCTCTCCGAAACCCGTCCATTGAGCATGAAGCGGTGGTAAGTGTCGTGCTAATTTTTTGGGAGAAATGATATGTAAAAATATCACCACCAGATCTGCAAAAAACGACTTATCACGAAAGGATTCATCCGCACCCTCTTCTTCCTTGCAACGTTCATGAGGACATAATCTTGTCAGCGACTCAATAACATTAAGACGATAATGGTCCCCCAATAGTGTGAACAGATTTTGAGGATGATCTGTTGCCGTCGGGTTGAGTCGAACATCGGCTCTGGGTTTCCGCCCGGTCAAAATTGCAGACACCGCAACTGCGGTTTCTACATACGTTGCAGCGGCGTTGGTAAACCACTGGCTTTCCGAAGCCAAGGCCGCAAAGTTAGGAAATCGCACAGGATCAATCAGACCTTTGGCATCTAATAATGCTGTAATGTTGAATTCATCCAGCACCACCAGGACAACCGGGACCGGGTTAGTAATCACAATATCGTTCTGTGCTTCAGTGACATCAGGCATAACAAGACGACCGGCGGGAGTAAACATTAAAAACCAAAGCGGAAATGCTACCACCACGGGTGAGAGCACCGTAAGGAATAGACGGGTCGCTTGCCAGCGAACATAAAGGACCGAAAAGAATAATCCGGTTAACAATGCAAACCCGACAACCAAGAAATCGGTCCCATCGACCAATCGCTGCGCCGGAGGCAGGACAATGAGAAACGCCAGGGCAAAGACAAATATGAGATGCAGGCTATTTCGAACACGTTCACCAACCACCCAAGCGGCGAGCTCAAGCAGCACCAGACCTAAAGGCATACACATTGATAGGACAAAGATCATACCCATGATAAGCCCAGAACTGGCTTTATGAGAGACAAAAAACTCGGGGTTTTGTCCAAGAAGATCATAAAGGGGCTGGGCAATGGCAAAGCCAACGAGAGCAAACAAATGCAAAAAATCATTCAAGACAATACGCTTACCAGTCATTTTTTGGCTCACCTGACGAAGTGGTCATTTAGGTCCCTAGAGAAAAAGGTAAAGCTCAAATACAGATTTTATGGGGAGGATGAAAAGTGTCTTTGAGGAAAACGTGCAGAAAAGTTCAAGGCGTTTTTCAGCGACACCTCGGAATTTTCATGATGGTTCAAATTTTCACGTACATTTGACCAGGTATTAGATTTCTGAATTACATTCGTTTAAACCACACCAACAGCCGTCCGCTTTTTGAGACGGTTTCGCTCTTAATGATCACTGCCTTTTTTGTAAGAAGCGCCATAAAATGTTCAGCGGTGTAATCAGGGAAAATATCCTGACGCAGGCTTAATAACTCTTGCACCATAGGATCATTTTTCGGAACAAATTCAATGACTCCCTGTGGCGCAAGCGTGATCAGCCATTTAATGACCTGGACCAAAGGGATATTCCTGGCAATAGCCAGATGGTGAACAAGAGCCAGTGCTAATACGGCATCCGCTGAGGCCCTGGACTGCAGACCTTCTCGCTCGCGACCATTCCACCCTTGGCTTGGACTCGGATTCGCCGCATCCATAAAGAGAGCCTGAAAGGAGAGACGCCTCTCGACGGCTCGATAATAACTACCCTCCAAGGCTCCCTGATCAAAGTCAAACCCTATTACGTTCCTGGCCCCGCCATTCAATGCCGTTTCCGAATATTCCCCGGTATTGCATCCAAAATCCCATAACAGTGAGGGCTGGACCTTTTGGGCAAATTCAAGAATGAATTGTTTTTTAGATTTGGTTTCCATTGAAGAATAACTACAGGTCTTATCGTAGTCTCCCCAGGTACTTCCTCCCTTATTCAGAGGTTTCAATTGGCTAATCCAATGAGACATTTTTCCCAGCATCGCCTTGAAAGAAGAAAGAGGGAGCGAGGCCTTGGCTAACGAATGATCCTGCAAGCTTTTAGTACGTTTGGTGGAGGTTTTTTGGAAAAGATCTTGCAAGACGACGTGGGTCAATACATTCCACTTCCAGTAGTGTCGCCCCTTCAGTAGTCTTCGGATTTCTCCAGTTCCAATTCCTTCCTGCGTCCCTCGAAACCAGGCGTTGTGGGATATTCCGAACAATGCACGAAGTAACAGAGGATTCAGGAATTGTTCGCAAAATTGACGATGACCAACCCACATTTCACCGGATTGGTAGCGCCTAAAAGAGAGGTGATCAATAAAAACAGGGTGATTTCCCTGAAATTGAATATTGTAAGCCGAGGCATCGGAGAGCGTGGCACCCACTTCCAATGCCTGCAAATGGATGCGTAAATGAAGGAGGGCAGCGGCTTTCAAAGCCGGAAATGACCATTCATACGGATAGGAGATAAATGGGAGCCTGGGAGCTTTCAACACATACCGAGGCTTAGGATCTGAGAGATTCAGAACTTCTGAAGATACGACCTCAAAAGGAAGGAGCAAGTCTTCGGCTGCAAGTTTCTTGAATAGCCCTGTTGAAGTGACAAAATCAAAATCCTGAGAAAAGCATTCATTGACCGTCCTAAAGATACCCCCCTCAACCTGATACACGTTCCCACTGGGATCCCGGAAAGATCCTGGAAGGGGTTGAACGCCACCCATTACTTTTGATCTTCGGAAGAGGGATGTTCAGATTCTTCTTGAGCATTTCCACGAAATAGTCCGACAAATCGCCTCCAATACAATTTGAGAATCACCACGGCACCGGCGATACCACCCAACAAGAGCTGTAACACCATGCTTCCGGTACCAGGATCAAGATAAGCTGATGCCAAACCTTCGAATCCGAACACAATGACAATAATACTGACTACAAGGAAACTCCCTAAATATCTCATTTGCTTTTACCTCCCTGGACTATTAACTCCCTGTTCATTTCAGATTCGATCCTTATTTGTACATCAATTATCGTCAATCGGTAACGGGTCAGTCATCCTTCGGTACCAACTCTGAAGTAAAATCAGGAAAATTGCAAATCAAAATCAGGAAGGCTTCTTGAATCTTGTTCGGTAATTTTCTCCAATACTCGTTCTTGGGGATGATAAAAGGGATGGCCCCCCGCCGACTTATACGGATTATTTGCTTTGGTGTTATAACAACCGATTAAGGCGATTCGGGAATGGGCCGAATGGTTATCATTAGAACCATGCAGGGTATTACAATGAAACATGACCACATCTCCCCGTTTCAATTCAACAAACACTTCTGGCAAACGTGTTTCAATCACGGCGAGTCGGTCCTGACACACACCGCTGTCGGACACTCCATCATGAAACACATGGTCAATCCTACCCATCTTGTGGGACCCCTCGAGAATCTTCAAACACCCATTTTCCCTGGTCATCGGATCAACGGCAATGAGTACCGTAGCCATATCCGGATATAAATTCCCCATTCCATACCAATACGCATAATCCTGATGATAGCGAAATCCAACCATACCAGGATATTTTAAGGCAATTTTATTATGATACACATAGATAGAATCGTTGAAGAAAAATCCCAATCGATCGAAAATCGACGCACGACGAGTGGCTTTGGCAAAGACGTCATTTCCGGCTGTATCATTCCACACAAAAATTGTTTCAAATGAAGGACGCTTTCCTTGAGACATTTTTTGCACAAGACCTTCGGTCCGCTGCTTCATACCATCATGATTCACGATGATATTTTTCAGAATATGCATTTCTTCCTGATCGAACAGGTTTGGAACAATGAGGTAACCCTTTTCCCAAAACTGTTCGAACTCTTTCTCGTATCCCATCTCACTCTCCATTGTTGCGGAACCGATGCCGCTCAGTTAAACCGACTGAAGACCGCTTCTTTCTGAGCGCGTTCATAATCGCCTGGCGTGCCGATATCAATAAAGTATCCTTTGGTGAGGAATGCGCGAGGTTGCAGCTCTCGGCAATATGCTTGAAGGATATCTGTCTCAAAGGAAAAGTGCTCTCCACTTCCAAATTCATATTGGGAAAATATTTCCGGTCGAACAACATACACACCTGCGTTCACCAGCCCTGGACCCTGTTGACCTTTTTCTTGAAATTCAACGACTCGTTCTCCCAAAAGTATGACGGAACCAAACCGGCTCACATCAGGAACTTGCCGAAGGACTATTGCAACCTGAGCTATGGTCTGTTCATACCAGACCATCAGTGCGGAATAATCAATGTCAACAAGCGTATCCCCATTGAAGACCAATGCCGGAGAAGAATCTTCCCCTTTTAGAGCTAAGGCCATCGCTCCTCCGGTTCCTAAAGGATAGCTTTCCCTTGAATATCTGATTTGAAGTGAGCGGTAAGCGCGACCAAAATGCTCTTGAATGACCTCGGCCTTGTATCCAACCGATATAATGACATCGGTCACACCAGCATCGACAATTTTATCGAGAATATATTCCAAAAATGGCCGACCTCCAACAGGTGCCATGGGTTTAGGCAGATCCGGAACGACAGACTGAAGTCTTTCACCACGTCCCCCAGCCAGAACAATGGCTTTTCTGATTCCTATTTGAACCAAATGAAACGCTCCTGTCTACACACGTGAAACCAAACACCAGCCAATGACGACACAAGGGGATTTTTTACGAACAATTCAGCTGATGACGCATAAGGCAACAACACCCAAAAATTAACATCTCTGCCTGTAGAAAATTGACCTAATATGATCAACCATTTACCCCCAATAGCAGATGAAGGGACACCTATCCACTTCAGCAATTGGCACCCAACCTCAGCGCACAAAGCTGAATAGTACTATTGCCTAGTCCGTGCTGTCCGTAGCCAGTACTCGTTGGGGCTTGCAGAACAGCAGAAGGGCAAGTTTGTCGGCACGGAATGCCCCATGGCGATCGACGATGTCCGACTGCTCAAAGCCGACCCGGCCAAGCAACCACCCCGGCCGCGACTCCAGTAAATTGAGTGTCGGGTCGCTGGTGAAGACCAGCTCATACCCGGCCTCGCATGCACACTGCACAATGGCCGGATCGTAGCTTCCATGCGGAAATGACATCGTCACGGGTGGCTTGGTTGACTCAAGATATTCAGCAACAATCCCACGGGCCCCGCCAAGCTCCGCGTCGAGATCACTGGCGCGGGTCATTGGCGTATGGGTCTTGCCGTGCAGACCAATTGCTATTCCACCCAACTCGAGTGTCCTGAGGTCTTCGCTAGCCACCATGTGGCTCAGGCCGTCATCAGTTTCATCTGCAAATGCTGAGAGGACCCGTTCGCGTGCGTTATCATCCAGTTTTTCGAGGACCGCAATGGCAAGGCGTAAGTCCACGAGGGTATTCCCACGCAACAGTTGTGCGCTGCCTGTCGCAGCCAGCAATTTTCCCGCAATGATTCTGCCAAGGCGCCAGCCACCCACAAGGCGTTCCTGGTAAAAGGGCAGCCGACGACCTATCACATCGGCAACCACGAACAGCAGGCCAGGCATAGATGCAGCACGTAAGCGGGGCAAGGCGAAATCGACGTTATCCGACCAGCCATCGTCAAAGGTAATTAGCAAGGCGCGTGGCGGCAATGCTCTAGCACCCCTGCGAGCCGCGATGACGTCATCGACCGATACAATGTTATAATGCCGCCTGAAGAAAGCAAGACAACATTCGAATAAACCCACTTCAAGCGTATATTCCGGATCGCAGGAATGCCATCGCGGATCGGAAATCTCTAGCACACGATGGAACATAACCACGGTCAGCGTGCGTTGATTTCGAAGGCGATGATAGAGGCCGAGCAGGCCGGAGCCATAAGCCAGTTTCCGCATACGATCAGAGAACATGCAAGGGACCTCTTTCAAGACAACGGTTCAGAAGAGATCAAACACGGTCTGACTTCTTCTACACGATTCGATTTAATCTATCTTCCAACCTTGCATCCCGTATTTGGTAAAATGACAGTTACTGACCTGGCCCGAGAATTTTTTCAACGCAAAAATTACATCCATTCGTTTTTCCGGCGCGACAAAAAACATCATAAACCCTCCCCCGCCAGCCCCGGACACCTTGCCGGCCAAGGCTCCTGCTTTGATAGCCGCTTCATAGATTTCATCGAGATGTGCGTTGGACACACTCTTGGCTGATCGCTTCTTGCTGTCCCATCCCTCACGCATGGACTCAACCAATCCAGTGAAATCGCCTTTCAACAGACATTCCTTCATCGCACAGGCTTCACGCTTCATAGCATGCATGGCAGAAAGTGCCAAGACCGTGCCAGCCTCGACATTTGTACGTTGATCGGCAATGATCTTTTCGGAAGATCGTGACACACCAGTAAAAAAAAGCACTAATGAGGCCTCCAACTCACAGATGATCCAGTTTTTGATGCGCAACGGATTGACGATTACCCGATCGTCCGCATAAAACTCAATAAAGTTAACCCCCCCAAATGTCGCGGCGTATTGATCCTGCCTCCCACCTTGCAACCCACAATCTACTCGCTCAACTTTAAATGCCAGATGAGCCAATGCGTAGTCGTCAATCGGTACATTCAGCAATTCCACAAAGGCCTTGAGCATCGCCACGACCAGCGTCGAAGAGGATCCAAGCCCAGACCCCACAGGGGCATCACAGTACGTGGTAACTTTCACAGGCAACGGGCGTCCTTCATTAAACTGCTCAACCATGCACAGATAGACGGCTCGATGTAAATCGACGCATCCATTGTATGGAATGGTTTCTCCCAACTGATATTCACTAAAATGCTGGCGATCAGCAGAACAAAACTGCACCTTATTGCCCGTCAACACCTCCAAGACAGCATAGGCATATCGATCAATCGTGGCATTGAGCACACATCCGCCATACAAATCACAATAGGGCGATACATCTGTCCCTCCCCCTGCCAGACCTAGCCGAAGAGGCGCACGCGCGCGAATGATCATCGATCCCTCCAGATATCAGAGCGGCTGGTCATTGTGAAACGGTGGTTTTTCCCGATTGACATGTTTAAGCGTTTGAAGATCGTCACGGTACTGATTCCAATGAATCCGGACTTCTTCTCGAGGTTGGTCTGTGGGCCGCCCCCAACGCCCACCGGCATTCACTTCCGCAACGGGACGCTTACGAATGACAATTTCGATCCCGCATTCCCCGACCGAGCTCAACGTCTGATCGTATCTGGGAAGATTAAACCGATAGGTCGACACAAGCTGTTCAATTTTGACCGGCTCGGCAGCAGAACCAAGACCACGCACCAAATCCAGGACATTCAGAGACTGTTCACTCCATGACCGCATCTTGAAAATGGTAAATGTCCATTTATGATCCGCATTAAATGTGCTCGGAAACTGACCCTGTTCATATAAATCTTCATCCGGGACGGTAATCACGAGATGGCCACCTGGTCGCAACACCCTAAACCAATTTCTAAGTCCTACTATCGGATCCTGCAGATGTTCCAGGCAATGACTGCTATGGACAAAGTCGAATGTCTCATCCGACACCCCCTCCAGAAACTGCGCGTTTCCATCAACCAGGTCCCACGTCTTCACATTTTCCATCCGACAAAACAATTCCTGATATAACCCCAACGGATCAGGGTGCCCACCAATATCCAGGCCCTTACCAACGAAAAATCGGTTTATGAAGTTTGGCTCGGATAAGCGCCGGGCAATCGACTTACTACATTCCTTCATAATCTGGGTGACTCATAATGTGAAAAATGGTTATCAAACTCCAGGGAACCGAAAGACAAACTGCGGGAAAATTTGCTCACTATGCAGACCGTCGCGACGAATCACCAATTCTTCCACTACTTCGGTTGCACCTAAACAACTGGAGGTGGTCGCATCATCAAACACCACATATCCACCTTGAACCATGTAGCTCTTTACAAGATCATACGAAAAGGCCACCGCCGAATAAATATCGCAATCGATATGCGCCAAGACAATGCTTCCAACCCTATCAACAACAGAGGGACCGGTTTCCTGAAATAACCCTTTGATAAACTCCACATTTCTCACACCCTCTCGCTCGGCAAATTCTCGCAACTCATCCAAATCGACGTCTTGAAAATCTCCCGCTCCATGGGCATCGATAGCCGGTTCGGTGGCCGGCATCCCTGCAAAGGTATCCAAAGCGTAAACTTTTCTGCCAGGATACAGTTGATCGACGACATAAGCCATAAACAGCGCGTTCCCCCCCTTATACGATCCGAATTCGACAATGTGCCCAAAAGGGATATAGGGAAGGAAATACTTCAGAATCAAAAAAAGATTCATCCGGTTATCTTCAGAGACCACCGTGCGACCAGCAGCCAGCCTGCAGGCTTCTTGATATAACGCATCCTTCCGCACTAACTCGCGCAACTGGCCGCATTGCAATCCCCATCCTCTGGCATAGCCATCGCGAACATTCCGGGACTTCCGGATGGGGTAGTCTCCTCCGAAAGGGGGAACTAATAAACTAAAGACCATTTCCACTTCACTCAGGTCAGGCTTCATTTCACTGGCATCCCTGTGTTACACACAATCAAAGTCCTTATACAGCACCGCTTGAGAACCGGGCCTATCAAGATCCATTTATCCAAAAAGGGGATCGTATTTCACTTCACAACTCTTAAATTAAGTTTAAAGCCGCAAGCCTTGCTCGATACTTTGCACCCACCGCCCGTAAGCTATGGTTGGTTTTAATGAAATCTGCCGCATGCATGCCAATTGTATTGGCATAATGCGTATCCTTGACGATTCGCTTCATAAACCACACAGCATGCTCAATGTCAGGATCAGCCCATTTCTGACCCTCTGCAAAAGGATATTCATGTTCCCTGACCGGAATAAGCCGATAATCGACGAGACACGAATTGGACGCGTTCGTAAAATCAAGATTCCCCGAATATCCGGTCGCAATTACCGGTTTTCCCAGATACATGGCTTCCGCCAACCCCCGCCCAAAACCTTCTGACCGATGCAGTGACAAAAAACAATCGCACAGGTTTACCAGAGACTTCGTTTCCCGGTCAGTCAACACCCTATCCATCAAAATAATTCGAGGATCCTCACAATCAATTGATTGAATAAATGCCTGGTATTCCTGAGGACGTAAGTCCATGCCATTCATTTTTATCACAATACCCACCCGTTCATCATCCACATCCGGAAATGCCTGCAAAAATGCCCGAATGGCTCCCTCTGGATTTTTACGTTGGACATACGAGGTAAAATCGAAAAAGAATAAAAACAAAAACCGATCATCGGGCAATCCGAAAGATTCCCTGGTCATCCCGTTTGGCGCCGGAAACTCAACGGCCAGTGGCATTCTGATGACGGGTGAAGAGGTCGCATCGGCAATCGCCTGTTCAATGAACCGTGACGGAGCCCACACCTCATCGACAAGCTGAAGAGCCGAACACCACGCATGAGGGAACCGGCTCAACTCCCATGCCCAATATCCAATATTGTATCGATCCGCAAAAATATCCTTGCCTAGGTGTATTTTCGCATTCACCATTTCGTCTGCATTTATGTGAAAGACATTGGCTCTGTAGGAACCATTTTGGGCAATTTTGTCTCGAAACGGGAAATCCTGATGGATCTCGGCAAGATGCAATCCATATTCTCCATAAATATTACGAATACTGAATGGGACCTCTGCAGCCGAAAACGCTGAAGCCGACAATCGAACATGCTCACCCATCCCAAGCACCCCAAAAGGATGTCCAAGTAATAGGGCTCCAGAAGTAAGGACAGCCCTCCTGGAGCTAAAGATTTCTTCAGAATTGATGGCTGCGTCTATTCGCACCGTTCCATCTGATTCGTGACTGGACGAGAACGCTTTTCGATTAGCCAGCAACTGCCTAATTTTTTTTGGGAGCCCAGAGAAACCCTCAAAGGCGATGACCTGCCACAGACGCCGAAACACCATGGAAACCCCTCCATGATGACGGATAGCTTGTTTTGCCACATCCACTAAATCAATAAAAGTTCCCATTGATTATGCTAGCCCAATTTCAATTGATAATAACTCTTTGTTGTTTGTCCAAAACAGAATATGAAGAGGGGCTCCCCCAATATCCATAGGCCACTTTCTTTTAGACAGCAAAGGGGTCCAACTTTGAAAAAGCAGGAATCCTCCGGCCAGACCTTACCAAAATATCGCCCTAGTTGTGCTAGTTTTGGCTGTCTTGATCCACAGTTATTTGAGTCCAATAATAAATAATATATGACTGGCAGAGGGAGTCATGATGAATGAGCGAGTTTTACCTAGTGACGTAGAGACTTTTTCACTTGCTTGGGAGAACCATCGTGAAACCACTATTTACCTTCTTTTCAGAACAGGACTGTTGTGTGAGAATACCTTTGAATTGAGGCAAATGACGTTTTACCGAATTCCCAAAGTTCTTGATAGAATGTTGGGAGGGGGGTGTCCACAAAGAGTCAGCGGTGGTTCATTCGAGAATGCTTCAACTCGGATTTATCTAATGCCTTGTTGGATCAATAAGGGGCATTATAGGCAATTCTAAGCGCAACCTCTCCCGGATGATGGACAAATGATTCTGAGAGTGTGGCAGCAAAAATGACATTGGGTGACACCTTACCTCCCCGTTGTAAAATACCAAAAGCGGGCACCCTGCCTGCGGTTCCCTTCGCGTCTACCACCAATAGGATTCATCCAGCTCAATGGCTCCTACAACCGTCCAAACCCTTTCGATCTGCCAAGCCATGATTATTCGTCAACGATGGTAACAGTAAATACCTATTTAACGATGAATGCCCACCAAATCTTCGGCCGTCCGGGAAGTCACTCCCCCTAAACAAGGGTTTCAGCAGCCGATTCGACTGCTAATGGCCGAGTTGAGAACTGAAATCGCACAAACCCAGCATAGAAAATTCAAATTTCCTACGCCAGCCCAAAAATTATTTCCTGCAAGCATTTGAGACAAGGATTTACATTTAACCAAGTGGTCCACATCAGTTTTATTATATGCCTTGACCAACGTGCCCCCTTCCAACGCCCTGAAAATTTAAAAAAATCATATCTTAAACTGATTCACCCATGCTAACCTCTCAGTTGCATCGCCTTCCACAAATCCAAATATGAGGTGCACCATGTTGCTTTATGTTGACACTATAGATGCATGTAATTTGAAGTGTCCCACATGCGTTAGAGGTTCAAGAGCACTCCCAAACACAGGCGAGAAAATGTCCTTAGCAATGTTCCGACAAATCGTTGAAAAGGCCAAGGATGATGGGGACGTTCATCAGGTGGATTTATTCAATTGGATAGAGCCATTTCTCAACAAAAATCTACATGAATACACCAATGTCGTCAAGGACGCTGGACTGCCTTGTGGGATCTCTAGCGCACTGTCCCTCCCAAGGATTCATAATTTAGAAGAAACCCTCGTCAACACCAATAGCCTAACCGTCTCAGTCTCAGGCATTGATCAGGAGGTTTACGAGGTTAATCACGTCGGGGGGAACATCGACTATGTCAAACACCATCTTGAAACTATCTCCCGTTTGCTCAGGACTGGAGCAATCAGGACTTTGGTAAGCCTAAGGTTTCTTAAATTCGATTACAACGCTGACCAGGAAACGAAACTTTCAGATTACGCATCCAATCTCGGCCTAAACTTCGAAGTACTTCCCGCATCAGGCCATCCAATCAAGTGGGCATTAGATGATCAAGCGGGTGAGGCAGTCCGTGACCGCCTGGCACATTTCTCAGCTGAACGTCCCCATGAAAGCCATGGACACGTCTGCCCCCTGATTTTCGAGCATATCGCGATTAATCACGCCGGTGACGTCTATCTGTGTTGTGCCTATGGAAATTTCGATTTTCTCAGGATCGGCCCTTACCTAGAATTGTCGAAGGAGGAGATCCTTCTGAGGCGTTATACCCATCCAATGTGCAATTCATGCGCCTGGGAACGAAGACCAGCAACTTTCAAAGAACAGGAGACATTGAAAAGGTCTTTTGCGAATAGATTTAAGGAAACTCCAGATCTGGCAAGGAAATCCGTTCTAGATAAATTAATACAAATCATTCCTGCCCCAACCAAGGGAATTCTTCAAGAACGAATAAAGCAATCATAAGCTCCTTTGTTCGCATATCCGAGGGAAAGAACAAGGCCTATAACGCCTTGTTCATGACGATAAGGTCTTAAAAAAAATACTCACAAACAAAGCCTTCCTAAAAACAAAGATGGTCAGTCAAACATTCTGCATAACTTTCTTCGAAGGCTTTTAGCCATAAAGCTTCCACGCATCTCAGATTGAGAAAGCAACCCACTCAACCTCGAGTTGATATGGCTATATCTGTTCCATGTAATGGGGATTTTGCGTTTTCCATGAAACCAATTAAACATGTACAGTTTTTCGGATAAAAAATGTGAATAGTAGTTTATCCGAGAGCATTTTTGGTGGCCACCAGATATTGATGACCAAATTCCCGATCAGGCTCTAAGTGATTACCTTCGGCCCATTCGTTCCACGCATTAATAAAGACTATCCGTTCATCTCCAAAGTGAAGCCGACGTGTTTGTTCAACGACCCGTCGCAACCAGTATTCATATCGTTCAGGAGTTGCACCCACAAAGACATGAGAGACATCCTGCCGACGCGCGGTATTGTCCCACGAAGGCATCACGCCCTTAAAGAGTTTGTAGGATGGCCAAGTTCTTCGTATAAAGTTTTCGGATGTCTGACCATAGTCAAACAATACACCCTGATAATCTTGATTAATTAGGGGTTGTGGAAACTCAGCTTGCACCGGATACCGATGAGGGGGAAATTCAATAGCCGCATCAAACCCATAGAGACTTGGATCGTCTCCCATCGTCATACGTTCAAAGCTCTGTACATAGGCTAAGTAAATTTCCCCAATCCCCGCATTCACACAGAATTCCCGCCACAGATCTGCCGTACGTCTGGGATCTGGGAGCTGGCCGAGCCGATACACGATCAAGAGGGGTTTTCCATGAATCCTGACATATCGTGGATCCAGCAATGCAGGGGCAATCTCTGCAATAAAGCCCGCATGATCCGCCTCGGTATGACTCTGTGCGATGAGAATATCCTCTTCACACCCATCCCATCGCCTCGTCCAGTTCTCATTGGCCCAACAGAGGCAGAACGGAAAGTCCGGAGCACCGGATTGCAACACTTCGTCGAGGGGGCGATTCAGGAGCTTCTTTCCGGCAAACCAATAGTAGTAATAGCAGAAGGCTGAAATGCCATACTGACGAGCCAAACGCGCCTGCTCTTCGCGTACCTCAGGCATACGTAAATCATAAAATCCCAAGTCCGCTGGCAGATGGGGTTGATAATGACCTTTGAAATTCGGTCGCGCTTTCGTCACATTCGTCCATTCCGTAAAACCTTTTCCCCACCACAGATCATTTTCAGGAATGGGATGATATTGTGGGAGAAAAAAAGCGATCGCACGAACCTCATTTAACTTCTTCAGCTCATCGCTCCACCGTTGAACAAAGGTATTGACATTGCGAGCCACCAGAGGCGTTTTTTCGTGTCTGGAATCATTGGTACTGACACTGAGATGGTGAATGACTACGGAACGCGGTTGATAGAAGACCCGCTTCCCCTCCTTTCTAACCCTAAAGGCTAAATCGGAATCTTCACAATAACAGGGCGCATAAATATCATCGAATCCACCCAAGGCCTTAAACACCTCGGCCTCTATGAGCACACTAGCCCCGGAGCAATAATCGACCTCCCGCACCACATTATATTCAGGCCTGTCCGGGTCACCATTCAACCCCACAAGTTCTGCTGAACCATCTGGCTTAATAATGGCCCCGGCCTCCTGAAGCACACCATTTGGATACAGCAATTTTGAACCCACAAGGCCAACATCCGATTGTTCTTGAAACGTGTTTACTAATTCATCCAACCATCCCTCAAGCACCTGTGTATCATTATTCAGAAACAGCAGATATTGGCCTCTGGCCAATGACGCGCCTGTATTGCACGAACGCAGAAACCCAACGTTGTCCTCATTCCGACAATAACGGATATTATCTATGGTTGAGAGAATATTTGAAGTCTCATCCTGAGATCCATCGTCAACGACGATCACCTCAAAACTACACTGAGGCACATGTTTCAAAATAGAAGCCAAACAACAGACGGTGTATTCCAAGTGGTTATAGACAGGGATCACAATGGACACCAAAGGCTGATTCACATCAGTGAAATTGAATGACTGGACGAGCGCTGTCACCCCACCCGGCCCAAGCTGAATGAGAAAAGGCATCTTGCGAGGAGGGCCCTGAGTAAGGCAATCCAGATTTCCAGACTCCTTAAGCGCAGGCAATTGCATGTCCTTCCACCGCCGATAACTCGCCGTCTGTTGGAAAAAGGAGCCAAACCGTGAAAAGACAAACGCCACCAATTGGTGTTTTCGGTGAGAAGAAACGGGCACCATCGATTTTGCAACCACGAGTATTCGATCAAGTGACCCACCGTTTGATTTCACATTAGAATTGCCAGAACCACCTGACCCCTTTAACCAATGCACAAAACTGGCACAGGCCCGGCCACGGCGTGAGCCCTCAGGACAAAGCCGTTCTCTCAAAATCCTTACTTTGCTGATGTTTCGCCATAGCAAGGAGGAATGTATGCAACGTAATTCTTCCTCTTTCGTCAGCAGTCGGGCATACAGGTTGTTAAGGCGCTGATCCCGTTCCTCAAGGACACGTGCATGTTCAGCCGTGGCACTCAACAACTGACTTTGAAGATGGCTAAGCTGTTGATCGCGTTCTTCAATGCCAGCCTGCAACGCCAGGTGTTGATGCCAATACTCTGGAACTTCCGGAACAAATATCCCAGAAGGAAGGACGGGTAACTCTCCGTTCCCGACGATGGCCACGAAATAGACAGGCTCAGGAATACTCAAAAACTTATGGGCTCGCCCTTGGGATAATCGAAAGTTTGCCGGCGGCGTTGAAGCGTTATGAAGCGGACCAATACATGACCCATATCGCACTCGCTGGCCATAAAACTGCGCATGCCCGAAATAATTCAACAACAGTTCTTGGAACTCTTCGAAATAGAGTTCCTTCACATGAAAGGAATTGACGAACTGTGGCTTATCGGAATATTCAGCCTTATCCGGGCTGGAGATGAGAACCAGCCCGTCCGGGCGTAGAACTCGAACAAACTCTCGCATCATTTCATGATGCACATCATGATGTTCAAGCGTTTCAAAACTCACAATAAGGTCCATGCTGGCATCAGGGAGGGGAATGTGATCACATGCACCATGTTTAAACTGGACATTCGAACGCTGATAGCGTTCAGCTGCATACCGTATGACCTCCTCCGAAACATCAACGCCCACGACATTCCGGGCAACCTCAGCCAATACGGCTGAACCATACCCCTCCCCACATGCGATATCGAGCACATCCTTCCCTACCGCCAGTTCACGGGCAAGGTAATAGCGATGCAAATGCTCTAGCTCAATATCTCCAATGACTCCCGGAACATAGCGTTCGCCTGTCCACGGAAGATCTGGCGGTTCTGTCACATCGGCAATAATGCCCTGTTTTGTTTCAGTGGAGGACAGAAAGATTGAATTTGATTCAATGGCATCCCCTTCCTGATCTGCATCGGGTAACGATGGCATCCTCCCGGAGGAGACCTGTTCGTCAATCTTTTTCATGATTTGGCTCTATACATCATTAATCACCACCAAGCCAGGGCTAAATTAGCACCTTCACCCCCATCCCACCAAATCCTCATTCCGGCCGGACAGGAACAACATAGAACACTTTGAACCGGACCGTGTATCCCGGAGTTCTCATGACGGGGCCAAAGGCATCACCGAAGATTCAAATTCAATCGCCAACATCGGAATGCCAATTAGCCCTCGTAGGACGTGACTTGAGTGAACTCGAAAAAACAGGGCATCATCGATCCAATGATGAAGAGCGTGATTCTCTGGAGTCCCCTCGGCTATCGCCGCGATCACCGAATAATCACCGGTTGGGAGATATGGAAGCTGGAAACGAAACATCGCGTGAAATCGTTGCCCCTTCTCAATGGAGCGGTCAACTTCACGATACATCAGAAACGTATTGTCGCCAAACAAATACTGGCCTAGTCGATCTTTCACGTAAAATCCAAGGATGGGTCGCGCTAAAGGTCGTTCCGACACACACCGGATGGTCAACGTGACTTCCTCTCCGCCATCTAGCGTTGTCAGGAGAGAGCCATGTTGATCGGAAAGCGCCACTTCGCAAATACTGGCTCCGCGTTCACCAAACCATGGAGCATTTGGATCGAAATCGAAAATCTCCAACTCATTTCGATGTGAAGAGTTCTTTAACATTTCACTCCGTGGATCTTTTACCGGCATGGCTAAATCCGTTGGAGCTTTGCGGCTTCCACCAATACGAAAGGTATTGGCATTTTCCTGCTCGTGATACAGCGCAGCAAGGAAATTATGACAGACCTCTTTTGCGGGACCAATTTCCCTGACGGCCCCATTATCAAGCCAAACAACCCGGTTGCAAAGATTAGTCACCGAAGCCGTATCATGGGAGACAAACAGGAGCGTGCCTTTTTCCCGAAATTGATGAAGGAAACGCATACATTTTTGAGTAAAGGCGGCATCACCCACGGCAAGGATTTCATCGATAATCAGAATATCGGCATCCACATGAGCGACAAGGGAAAAGGCCAACCGCGCATACATTCCACTCGAAAAAATTTTAACCGGATGATTAATGAAATCTCCAATGGCGGCAAATTCCGTTATGGATTCATACCGGGAATCGATCTGCTCACTGGTTAGGCCAAGAATG
Organism: Nitrospira sp. MA-1; assembly: GCA_032139905.1. Taxonomy (NCBI): domain Bacteria; kingdom Pseudomonadati; phylum Nitrospirota; class Nitrospiria; species Nitrospira sp. MA-1. Next base: position 509,549 of record JAQJDB010000007.1, on the reverse strand, counting down.
GAGGCAGCCAAATACACATTTTCTTTCCCGGTAAATTCAGGATTAAAACTCGATCCCAATTCCAGCAGCGCCGCGACTCGGCCCTTGACAGTCAAATCGCCACAGGTCGGCGAGAGTGTGCCGCACACCATTTGTAAAAACGTCGACTTCCCGGATCCATTTCGACCAATAATCCCGACCGTTTCTCCTCGATACACGCTCAGATCCACACCCTGAAGGCCCCAAAACTCTTCATAGAACTGTCGGTGCCCTCTCCATAACATCTGCTTCAACCGATCTTCAGGCTTTCGAAAGATCTGATAGGCCTTTCCAAGTCCTTGAACGCGTATAGCCAGTTCAGACGACATCAGCAAATCCTTTTCGCGTTTTTTGGAACCATGCATAACCCAACCAACCCACCATCCAAAACACAACCATATACAGGAACCAGTCTAACCATTCCGGCATTTGTCCCCAAAATATGACTGATTTCGACGCATTCAGAACAGGTGTCAATGGATTGAGCTGAATCAACCCTCGATAGGCTTCAGGAATAGCAGACAGCGGATAAAAAATAGGACTGAGAAACATCATCATCGTCACCATCACCCCGACCAAAGGTTGGACATCACGAAGAAAAACCCCCACTGAGGCCAGAAACCAGCCCAACCCTACAATCAACAACACAAACGGAAAGAGTACGACCGGCAACAGCAATACCGTTACTGGTGGAAGGCCATGGACTACGAGGTAAAAAACCAACAAAATCAAAAGACTCACGGCGGCGTTAAACAGTGCCACCTGCATTGACACCCAAGGCATTATTTCCAGAGGAAACACTACCTTTTTAATATATGATACATTTTCGAGCATAAGACCCGGAGCACGGGTGACGCATTCGGAAAATAAATTAAAAATAATCAACCCAGAAAATAATAACAGAGCAAAGGCGCCATTTTCCTCCATGGGCACCTCCCATCGAATTCGAAACACCACAGAAAAAACAAACGTATACACCCCCAGCATCAATATCGGGACAACAAAGGCCCAGATGACCCCAAGCATCGACCCTCGATAACGCGCATCGATCTCTCGCTTGGCAAGACGAGCAATCAAAGTTCTGTGCTCCCAGGCACAGATCAATGGCGCAAAGGGATTATACGCATTATTCATTGGTTAATTATCAATCTCATCCAAAATTATCGTTGCCCTAATTTCAGTAGATGGACCGAGTGGGAAGTTAAAAAATCATTCCTCCCTCATGCAACACCCTTTATCTGCAAGGCTAAGTTAGCAAATCTCTCAGCATGAAATCCTCACACTGACAGGCCCTTGACTCGAACCTTCAACCTACATTCTCAAAACCAGCAAATAAACCGATGGAATTAAAGGGGTGGGTGACCAGGAAGTGGAAAAATCCTAAATATCCATTTGGGGTATGCGGCAGAAAGGATCTACCCACTCAAGTTTCGGGAAGATTTCATTTTCATTACTGAAGGGGGGAAAAGGCCAAATAGAACAATTTTAACGTATATCAAATCAACACCATATCATCAAGTATACGGCCAACATGGACTGGGCCATTTACTCTGCCAAGGCTTTCTCAAGATTCCATTGCCGTATTTTTGGGAAAAATAGGAGAAATATTGAAAACCTAGTGAGGATAAACCCATCCTCATGGGTGCTCAGTCCGACACCCTATCAGCCATGGTAAAAAAAAACAAATGAGTACCATGCCAACAAATATTAGCCCATTCTCCATTGCCCGGTAAACCAGCAAAGCATTTGGATGCAGGGAAAACGTTTCCTCCTGTACCCGATACAACCTGCGCAGGTCACCAAAATAGCCACGAACCACCGAGCCAACACAGGCCAGCAGTTAGCCCTCTCCCGGCCAGTAGCTGAAAGCCTTAGATTAGGCCGCTCCTCACCCAGAGTCCAAAGCATTAATCACAAAAGATTCTCAAAACACAGGGGATCGGCTAGATGGCATTTCAGTGTACTGGGGAGGGAAACCCGTAAGACCTTTGCGCACTTCCGCGATCAACACTTCGGTAGGAACCTCAAGGTATCTGATAGGACAGCATCTCAATCCCCCAGACAAACCCCATATACTGGATATGGACAAGTGAGGCCAATTCAAGTCATTGATCGCATTTTATTTGTTTCTAGCTGACAAAAGGTCGTTACTGGACAAAAGCACATGCCAAAACATGCTACTGTGCGGCAAAAAACGATTGTTGTCCCCAGCATTCTCGGCCACAAGAGGATTGGCGTCTGCATGTTGCGCTACTAAGATTCAGAGTTCATACCCTTTATTTAAAATTTCGAAAACAATACTTTATCAGATCCTGAACGGGCTCTCCTTCTGGCAATCACGGGACACACAAGCATTTCGCATGAATGCCGGCTTTTGGGGAATCTAGGGTTCCATCTGTGCGTCATCACGGATTCGAGAACCTAGTTGACTATACTGGAGATTTTGCAGGCTCAGCGACAACCGTATCTTCCACAGCAGACTTGGGAAGCAACTGAAGTTAATCGCCACGCTCAATTACAACCTCCCCTCTAATCACTTCCAATAAACTTTCGTCACAAACCCTTAAATATGTATCCCTTTGCATCCTACACTAAATCCGACAAAATCAGGGACACCAAAAACGGTGCCCATTTCTTCCCCTAACCAGTTGCAGAAAAATCCTAGCAAACATTTTAAGCGCTGTTGAGGGCATTGACGGCATTCATGTCAATTGGAGAAAATTTTTTGAGAGAGTAAAAAGATAGGGACTCACAACTGAAGACAGCTCTCCCATAAACCAACAAGCCCTCAGGGATGGTGGGGGCAGAGATCTTCACAATAAACCCCGCGTGGCAAGACTCAACCCCTCGACTCGCGTTTCGGGGGTTTTCTCGTCTATTCTCATGAGACTTTCAAGGCTTAAGACTCATAGACTAAGATATCTTTTCTCACTCGACTCTCCGATTACGGTTGCATATTCCGAAGCATCTCATCTTGCAGGTAGCTTGGCACCGGCTCAATCTCCATCGGTGGGTAGGCTGTGGCCGGAATGATTGGCATGTCCGGCGAATTGGCCGAAGGCGTCACTTGCATCCCACTACCACTACTTGCCGGAATCATGGGCATGGTGGTTCCAGCCGGTACCGGCTGAATATCCATGGGGACACCCACCACAGGAGCTCTTAAGTCAGAGCTCCCTTCCGGAGAAGATGAAAAGGATGAGGCCGATGATGAAAAGTTTTCATCAGGCTCCCCATCCTGAGACAGAAATGGAGGGGCATCCAATTCTTCTTGCCATGGCTCCCCCTGTCGGTCCGAACGGAAATCCGTTTCGCCCAATGCATTTGGAGAATCAACCTCTGATGGGTTCCTCGCCTCAGACACCGTTTCTGCTGGTAAGGCTTTTGGTGTCACATAGAGAAATTGTAAGCGTCCCGCCGCATTGACCGTGAATGCGTAATCCCACTGCGCCAAAATTTTTGCCAATGCAGGAAGTATCTTGTCCTGCTGCAAATCGACGGAAATGACTTTATTCATTTCCTCAACGGGGGCCTCATATTTTATACCCAACTGTTTCTGTAATTGCTCCAATACCGTTCGTAAGGTCACCTGTGACAGATGACCTGTTATCCGATCCCCCTCAACCTGTAGAGGGACCTCCGGTGTCAAAGCGAGTACCCCTCCCCTGAGGCATACCAAAAGGAGTAAGGCGGCCAGAATCAGCCCATTTATCCATCTAGACAGTATTTTTTGACCGGATCTCATGGCACATCTCCTTTCCCAATCAAACAGTTGAACTAGCTCAATTTCAATCTGAAGTAGACGAAAACCCTCAAACCTCTATCTATTTTTCATATTTTCGCATCACTCTCAATTAATCTCAATCTCCTGAGCAAGAGTTAAGAGTGCGAAAATTTTGAAACTCATATTGGAGAGATCCATGAGGATTTCTCCGCATGCTGATCAAACGAGATAGGGGGATTACCGCCACAGGGTGATCTCAAGAGAACAGGAAAATACTTGTCACACAACTGTCAAAGGGCAAGGAACAGTTTGGAAAGAATTGGGGCGGATCAACGGTGGATTCTGTTTTACTAGATAATCCCTTGGATTGAAAGCATGATCGTATTACTATTGAAATCAAAATTGTCGATGTTTGAGGTTCTCTTCTCGAAAATATAATCCAAACGAAATCCCAACCATTTAACCGTACGATATTCCGGTCCTATCCGCAAACGAAATCGATCATCCGTTCTATTGGTATCAAAATTATCGTTGGCGTAGTAGAAATTTCCACGCAGGGCAAACCGGTCCGTAAATGACTGTTTCCCATAAAGGTCAACGCCTATTCGCTTATACGTGGAAGTATTCTGAACCGCTGACTGATTAATTGTTGAAAAGGGACGGAGACGAAAACTTAACCGAGACGTAGGGTTCCAATCCAAATTTCCTCGCATGTAAAAGAAGGTCCGCTGTGCCGATCCTAAGCTTAAGCCCTTTGAAAGAAGGTCTTGGCCACGGGCGGAGTTTTCATCGATAGCCGCATGGTCAAAATTTAAAACCTGGTACCCTACATTAAGTTCTCCCGATAACTGGCGGGTAGGAGCTATACTGAAGCCCGTATACGCCCCGTAACCGAAACTATTCTGCTGCGTATTCGTATTATAATCATTGTTGACCATTCGAACGCCAAGAAGGGCTCGAGTTGAGTGGGTTACACTTACAGATACACTGAGGTTGGCCCCAGCACGGGTCCGGTCCCGCGGGGCATCCTGACCATTGTTTGTGTAATTTATATCATCAAAATACGTGCGAAGACGGATACCTGCCTTTTGCCCCGTGAATTCAATTTGACCTAAAAACTGATTCACATTCCACTTGGTAATATCCTTTTGTTGAGTATCCACCTCCGACCCTCTCGGGTCAAACCCTTCTAAATGGCCTCCTTGCAAGTCTATTGCTAACCCACCAGGATAATTCAAGCTTACATGGCCAAGAGCATCTTGAGCCAAAGCATTATTGTCGGTAAATTTTTTGTAGAGAAATTGGGCAGCGCGGTAGTCAAGAAGAACGGAATGCTTACCTCCACCAAACGGCATGAACGCCTGAATCCCTGGTGCGATGGTCGTAAGAAAGTCACTTTTCGTGTTTGTGTCTCTCTTAAACACATTGTCTGTAAACACTTCCGATACACCTAAAAACGGATGGAGCTGAACCGGACCGGCTTTGAGACCATCCCCCATACCATTTCCCGCCAGATATTCACGAAAAAGCCCGCTCCGATTTTGGATAGGTCGGTGAGACCCAGTGAAATAAAATAGTCCCATATCAGAAAAGGATTGAGCCTTCACCGTGCCCGGGACAAAAACCTCACAAGAAACGAGACATGTTAGAAAAAGAACAAGACCCCATTTCCGCTCACGCATCGTGCAAAATGGGAAAAGGCGTAGCGCTCTAGTTTTTGGCCATACGCAATTAATCATCAAATAACCATACTCACTAATCGATTCAAATATCCGGGTGGATTCAGAAGAGCAAAAATAGTGGATCTTAATCACATTTAAATATGGTGCCCTCATCCCCTTGCTAAGTCAATTACAAAATGAGTGCTCCGATAAGGAACGGACCTTACCATAGGAACCGATAGAAGAAACAGTCATCGATTTTGGTATGAGAATATTTTCCTTCTAGGAGAATTTTTCTTGCGAAGGGATGATTACCAAAATTACAGGATAAAGTCGATCTAGGGTAGGGGGAACCAAGAATACCCTACGGCGTACAGTTAAATTCGGGGAAACCATGTCTGTCGAAGCCCAATAGGAGAAGATAAACGACGCTTGCGAAGCAGAACAAACTATTCCATGAATATTGGATTGGTGCAATCCGGCAGGGATGCCGAATTTCCCGTAAAGTTACTTGGGGAGGGTTAGCAAAAATTCGACGAAGTGAGATTTAAAAAAATCGAAGAATACTTATGAGATATTATGTGCTCGACTCCTTTAGACAATCCATCCTTATAATTAACGCCATATCGCCTGAGAAAAATTATTTTTAAATGCGCCCTTTGCAGAACATCCTCGTTCTGCAAATTGTCCCGGAAGTAGGCGTCTTCATTATGACGGATCTCACCGTACAAGACCCAGGAGAATTCAGCTAACCACATATCCGGGGATGCACCCTGGCTACCAATACAAACTCCCAATAAATATTTGCCGCAGATGACGATGTTGAGTTTCAATAAACTTGGACATTCCGAGGAGGAGCAGGGCGTGCCGCAACAATAGGCACAGTAACACTGACCTGGTTCGAATAGGGACTTTCGATTTTCCGATTCCGGTCGTATGCCTTGACCGCAATATAATACGTTTGACCGGGAATCAGGCTTGTTAAGGTATAGATGGCTTGGGATCCGACATCTTGATTCTGAGTATAACTGCCGCTTGAAGTCCCGTAGGCTATGATAAATCCTCCATATTCAGCGGAAGGAGGATTCCAGGCTAGGGTGACTTCTCCCGCCAATGCATTGGAGTGGGAGAAGCAGAGAAAAATGACAATGGCCCATAATAAACTAACCGCGAATCGGGAAGAATGGGGACGGGGAACACCTACTCGAGAGAAACCTTGATCGTCTGCCATACGAGATCTCCTTTATGCATGTGAGTCATGCCGAGCGAAGCCACGTCGCTTTTGATCAAGGAGACTCTGTGACTTGCCTGGCAACCTGGCAACCTTATCTTGAACTCCAAGAAGTAGGCCCATGGCTTTGCGTCCCACCCTTTCAGATGGTTTGCCATTTTCAGGTTATGACCGTTTTTAATATTGGATGCTTCATCGGAACATTTGCCAGATCCTTAAATGCTAGGGGAGGGAACTGTCAATTTCTCAAGAATTTATGAAATCGGCCGAACCTTAATCACAAAAAATAAGGAAATGAATAGTATGATTCATGACTCAATACTATGATTGACAGACGCAATAATCTAACGAACCTCTAACCTAATATTGCCCAGTCCGAAATCCAAGAAGTTTGGCCAGTCATTGAAAATCTCCACATGGCTCGGTCCATAAGGATTCAGTGAAGAAATTCCTTTTCTCAAGAAACTACCAGGTGCGTTACAATTACCAAACATGGACATGTCTGTTATTAGTTTTCCTTCATTCCCTGGGATCAAAATAAAGCTTTTGTACGGACATCCCACAGAGAGCGAGCGAACCCTGCCAACGCATCGCTCTGCCCAGGGGTACCACCAAGCATTCCACCTCTGGAGTGTGGGAATCTACCACATTAATGAACTTCAACCGTTCTATGATCCTCTCCCCTACTTTTTGAGTTAAAATGGGTAGACCAAGCCTTAAATCCAAGGGAATGTCTATAATCGAGTGTTTGAAGTTGAAATTTCCCTCACCATCCAAACAATTGCGATATAACAAGATAGACCCAGGCAGCACCAAAGATATATGTGATTTCATTCTCACCGATTCGATGATAAAAAAGACGATATCCCAGAATCGGCACAATCGCTAAGATCAGCGCAGAAAAAAAGTGCCCAATCACATCGCCCATAATCGCACTAATTTCGGAATGCCCAGGTACTGCAAGCAAAATGCTGCCTCCAAGCATAGCTGCCCACCACCATTTCACATTGACCATCAGCATATTCACGCTCCCATACAAAGCATGCATTCCCAGTTAAAATAATCTCAATGAAAAATGGCTCAACACAATTTGACCGTATAAAAACAGATCAACGTGCAAGAGCAACCTGCCAGAGGCAGGGTCCACTTGAGTAAACTTTTCTAGCTCCACATTCAAAACGGCTACCCAAACCCCTGGTCATGTGCCTCTCGCACTTGAACGAGCCTACATTAGGAGAAGACCCTTTATTTTCATCACTTTAGTTTGGCTAGGACACAGGGTTGTAAACCTCCTTATACAATTCACCTAATGCTGAATTTTCCAGTTGGTTGAGGCACTTCCCGGAAAGCCTATCGACGTGATTGCGAGCCCATTCATTATCCACACCGCCACCGTACCCGTCTGCTTATTACGCCAAATAATATCTGCGCGCCCATCCCCATTGACATCACTGGTGTTAGCAATCTCCCACCCCTGAGGCACCACGCCAAAAAACCCCGGCGAACTGAGAGTCACTCCATTCATCAACCAAATTGCAACCTCCCCGTTACTCGTTTTGCGCCAAACCAAATCCCCCATCCCGTCATCATTCACATCACCCACCCCCGCAATCTGCCAATCCGTGGAGACCCCACCGGTGAAACCTATTGACAGGACCGTGAGCCCCTGCATTAGCCACGTTTCCACTGCGCCGGTAAGGGTATTCCTCCATATAAGATCCGCTTTTCCATCGGCATTCATATCTCCCATTCCGGCCATTTTCCACTCCAACGGCACCGCACCCAAGTGGCCGGAAGAAGCAATCGTGGAGCCGCTCATTAACCAAATCGTCACTTCTCCACTACTCGTGTTTAGCCAAACGACGTCTGCCCTCCCATCGCCGTTAACATCACCCACACTCGCTATTTGCCAATCCAGAGAGACACTACCCGGAAAACCCACCGACATGACAGTGAGACCATTCATCAGCCACACCGCTACCGTTCCGGTATCGCTGTGGCGCCAGATCACATCTGCTTTCCCATCCTCATTGACATCTCCGGTACCGGCAACCTGCCACTTCGACGACACCACGCCCAATGAACCGGAGGAAGCAATCGTAGGACCGTTCATCAACCAAATCGCAACAGCCCACGTGCTGGTATTGCGCCAGACGAGGTCTGCCTTTTCGTCCCCATTGACATCATTTCGAATTGGAAAACTCACGTCAGCTTCAAATACCCATCCTAAATCCTGCAACAGAGGTTGAGCCAACCCGAGATCATGAATCGCCCTTCCGGAAGCTATTCCAGGCTCCATAAGCTGATCTGGCTTAATCGTGTTCGTGAAATGAGACACCGACGAACCCAATTCAACCGGGTTCGGGGCATACATTTGCACATGTGTGTTTGTTCGTCCGGCCGTCAATGTCCCAGATGCCCCTTGAAGACTGGCACCAACAAAATGAAGATTCTGCCAAGAAACATTCGCAGATTGCCGTTGCAGGTCGGTCATTGAAAGATAATCGGCCGGGCTGGCTCCATGATGCTCTAACCAGCGCATAAAAGCATCATTGCCTCCAAGGAATGTCTCTCCAGTCAGGGCGTCGACCAATGACAAAAACCCAAGGCCATGGATAATTTCATGAAGTACCACGGTGACAAAATCAAATTGTCCCGCTGGGGGGTTGGCATCCAGCCCAAAATACCAATTCGTGAAATTTGCACTGAAGGTGGCACTTATATCACTGGTAGTCAGATCCAGGTCCTGTTCTGCAAATTTATTTGCCAAGGATTGAACATACCAGGTATTCGCCACCGGAGCATTGGGGAAATTCCGATGGACGGTATTAGGGCCAGCCGATCCCAGGATTCCTGCTCCTAAGGAATCAATTCGAGCATCGACTCGAATGCCCACCGTACTCACCAATCCCTGCGCTAAAATATTTGCCGCATACTCAAAGGCTTTCAACCTCGCCTGCCCAAGCGTTGTCGCGGTATTCCCACCCACTGGGGTAAAAGGGGCAGGATCGTTAAATCCCTCACCAGGGCTATCTTTATTCACAATAACAATGGTGGCTGCGTCGGTCTCGGCCAAGAGGCCAAGGCCGCCAAAGAGTAAGACAACCAGAAACCCAGCCACACACAGGCTGAAGGATATCGGCAGCTGAGAGGGACCTCTCAGCATATTGGCATTAGGATCATTCATGAACCCAAATGGTAGCCTTGGAAAGTTTTCAGGGTTTCAAGGACTGTAAATCCACAGATTCATGGTGATGAATCGCATGGTCAGCGCCATCTGGCACCTTTAAAATTGACTGAAACCGGCCTTCAACATTGACCATTGTTCCACCGCCTGCATCTGGAACATACCGCAAACCCTCCTTACTCATACGACTCTCGGGAATCGAGCCCAATGGAAGGGGTTGTAGCGTTCCATCGGGCTCTTCAATCCGCATGGGTGCTTTAGCTCCCTTACGATGCTTAAGAGTCAATTCTTCCTCCTCTCCACCATCTGCTACAATAATGACCTCTGCTTGCAGGAGAGGGTCACTACTCAGCATAATCCAAAACATGACAAATAGTGGCGCCACAATTTTCATTTCATTTCCTCCATTCAACAACTTCCCTTTTTTCTTTGGGGAAAAATTCAGAGAGAACCCTATCAAAGAAAATCATTCTGGCATTTCTATTTAATCTAATATTCCGTTTCGGCTATGACAACTAAAAAAGGAAATCCATGGTGTTTCCTTAAAAAAGTATGTCATATTTTCCGGCCAACGAGCTACAATTAAAAGTCTGTCAATAATGGTGAAGGGAGGCATAGCCTTTCGGGTGAAGGTTCCCCCACACCCTGTTTGCCCGGACCGACGGAGTAAGGATAGGCCAATGAAAAGGAAAGCACCACGGAGCGGGAGAGGCAAGTACCTGCCTTACGGCTGTCTGAAGACTTATGCCCGTCGGAAGATTCAAGGCTGGCTTCAAGATATTCCGGAACAGGAGGTCCCGGAATACTTAGGACGGGAGAAAAGCGGAAGCAAGACCGTGGCCGACGAGCAGCTCGGCTATCGCGGGGATACCCCTTGTTGGCGCCCTTGATGAGCAACGATTTTCAGTCGGAGAGAAATGAATTCAAAATTGAAGTGCAAAATTGGAGAAACGAGTCATAACTTATCGTGAGCACAAACGCCACCGCTTCCTCTTTTCATCCGGCTCACCCTCTACCACCAGTTGGATTAGGCCTTCCTTCTGAAGCAACCGCAACATTTCCCCACAGGTGTGATCCAATTCCCCGGTGCCCATATTATGCAACCCTGCCCGCCGGGCAATTTCTTCCTGAATAACGCCCATTCCCTCGGACTCTGCATCCGGATGCCCACGAAGAACCTCTAGAATATGATCCTTTAATCCATTAATCAGCTCGGCGCCCCGTTGATGAAGATTCATAGCGTCCCCTCCTAAATGGTAATTCTTTGAAATGTGATATTGGGTCCGTTAGATCCAACGCCACACCCTCCAACTCCATTCTGAGTTAATCATCCCTTTGCGCTTTAATCTTCTCAGGATTATACAACCAATTCAACAATACGGACCGGCAACCCGTTTTTGAGGCCAAAAGGAAATCTAAGAATTCCGTTGTAGATTTCAGGTCTGACGAAGATTGTTGGTTAATTTAGGAGAAAAGGGGAAAGTTTTTGGCTGGAAAACCAAAGATCGAACCTGGGCAGCCAGTTCCGAAAATCTACAAAATCAAAAGGCGGGGAACCATATATCTATGGTGACGGAGTGCCAGCCGCATCATTAACACAAAATATTTACACTTTTTGCATACCACCTATCATCCTTACCTTACATCGATTCAGAATCTGGAGCTAAACCTGGAGATAACTGAGGGCAAGCTGAAGATGTAGAAAATAGACCTGGGAAAGAGAGGACTTTTTTCGGTCAATCACCTGGACCTTATTCAGGCTTTCCATCACAAAAAAAGCCCAACCCCGTAAGACGCCACCTCAATGCGGGAAATTGAGTGGGGCCTCCGCCTACGGTTGGATCTTCCACCCCGTCGACACACTGCCGGGAAATCCTACCGCCGTCACAGTTAGCCCATCCATCAACCAGATGGCCACTGTGCCGCGGATGGCATTGCGCCAAATGATGTCGGCCTTGCTATCCCCATTCACATCGGCCGCCTGTTCAATCTGCCACACTAAGGGCACACCGTCTCGAAAGGCTGCGGCAACCACAGCAGTCCCATTCATGAACCAAATGGCAGTGTTACCATCCCTGGTGTTGCGCCACAACAGATCCGCCCTCCTATCACCGTCCACATCGCCGACCGCCTGAATCCTCCACGCCGTCGGGGCGGCGCCGGGAAAGCCCACCCCTGTCACAGTCCCGTCATTCATCAGCCAGATCGCCACTGCACCACTGGTGCTATGGCGCCAAATGACTTCCGCTTTGCCATCGCCATCCACATCGCCCACTTGTGCGATCTGCCAGGCCATTGGCACCCCGCCCGGAAACCTGGAGGAAGCCATGGCGGTCCCATTCATAAACCAGATGGCCGTATGACCCTCACTGGTGTTGCGCCAGATCAGGTCCGCCTTGCCATCGCCGTTGATATCCCCAACGGCCTGAATGCTCCAAGTCGTCGGGGCGGTACCGGGAAAGCCCACCGCTGTCACGGTCCCGCCGTTCATCAGCCAGATGGCAACCGCGCCACTGGTCTGATTGTGCCAGATGACATCCCCTTTGCCATCTGCATTCACATCGCCAACCCCCGCGATTTTCCAAGCCAAGGATACCGCACCGGGAAAGCTGAAAGAGGCCGTGGCCATCCCATTCATGAACCAGATGGCAATGTTGCCATCACTGGTGTTACGCCAGAGAATATCGGCATTGCTGTCCCCATTCAGGTCATAGGGGGTATGTGATGTATCTGATACCAAAACACCGAAGAGATCCTTGAAGGTTCCACCTAATTCTCTGTTATTAATCCAACTCAGAAGCACATTGCTCCCATTGAAGTAACTATTAGGCGAAACGAATTTGGAGTCGTTGTTTTTCGGATTACTTATCAGTATCCCTCCAACACCAGGCGGCCCATCAAGGAGAACACCCCCAGTAGAGACCCTCGCTGCAAATATTCCTTCTGGGGGATCTAGAAAATATGACATCCCCCAAGTGACAAAATATTCTGTGCCAGTGAAACTGACCACAGGACGCTCCTGAGGGCGGGGATGAGTGCTAATAGCAATCCCCCCTGTGTCCGGTGATCCATCGAGTAATACACCGGAAGGGGTTATGCGCGTACCATAAATGTCTATTTTGAGATCAAAACCGCCTAGACCATTGCGTGTGTCATCCCAGACGGCAAAATAATTCTCTCCGTCAAAAATGACATCATTAAATCCTTGACTACCCGGAGCAGTAGAGATCGGGATTCCCCCTGGATCCAACACCAGGCCCAGCGGAGACACCCGGGTGCCATAAATATTGGCATCCGTTCCTATGGGTGATCCACTTCTTGTATCCGACCAAATGACGAGGTAGTTGTTGCCATCAAATGCAATTGAAGGTAAGACTTGACCACCCGGGGCGGTAAATATCGGAAATTCATCTAACACATGTCCGTCAGAATTCACTCTGGCTCCAATGATGTCGTGAAGGGTGGCATCACTATATCTATCTGACACGACAAGATAGTTGGAACCGTCGAACGCAACAACGGCAGCTCCCACCACATCTTGGAGAATCGTGAATCCCCTTGGCCCGTCAAGTACGGCACTGGCCGGGGTAATTCTAGCCCCCACAATGTCCGTTCTCCCCGTTTCGGTTACTTGCTTGAAGACAACCAGATAGTTACTTCCGTCAAAAGCCACAGAGGGCCGTTGTAGGGAGCAACCATAAACTGGAGTTAGGTCGGCAATCGGAAAAGACGTTACGTTTGAGCCTATCGTAGAGACGAGTGTCCCCTGGATATTGGCGGCGGAGCCATTCTCTCGGCAGGACACCATTAGAAAATTGACTCCGTCAAAACCTATACCTGGCTTGCCGGGACTTCCTGTATCTGAGTTCGCCGGGGTGACTCCGCTATCGATTATGAACGCGGGTGATATGTACCTATAGCCGGTTTGTGCTTGCAATTGAGTGGCCCACTGAGGCCACACCCCCAAAACCAAACATGCACAGGCCAAAGAAATGGTGGCCCACCTAGTAACGATTTGAGGAATAGGGATCAATTTGAACATGACGCCCCTCTATGAAATTTTTGCTGACTGGAAAAATGAGCAACAACCCCTAGCTGGATGAACAGCATGAGAACTACCCACTGGCGGATAAAGCTAAGTTCAACCATATCTGCAAAACCTAACCCAATTACGCCAGCAAGCATCCCGGCCTTATAGATTGGGTATTTCGTTGTCTTCAATTCTGTACGCTCGCCAACCCATTAGCAGTGCGCAAGCCAAGGGGAATGAGAGGGCAATCAGACCGATAAGACTCTACTCGGCCAATGTTTCAATACGGTGATTGTGAGCATGGGGCAAAAAACGTGGATCGTTCCAGCTTGAAATCCCACATATGCACACCCTGTATTAAAAAAAAAGGGGCATCCTAATTTTTTCCACGCATTAACCCTTCGCCACCAGAAGTAAGCAGCTGCTTCCAAGTATTACTGATCAATCATCAGAAATGGCCCATGCATTTGAATTAAATATTGCTCCAGGCAGGAATCCAAATTCGACCATGCCGCTCCTTGATCTACCGGAATGCCTCCTTGCCTGCTTCCGCCTGTGCTATTGCCCACGATCACTAATCCATCGAACGAGATAGCCGTAACATTACTTCTAAATCCCCCATAGAGATTCCCCAAGCCAACAACGCCGCTACCTACTGTCCATCTCCAAGCTTGTGCTTTCAGCCCTAATCCCTAATGGGATTATCCTTCGATTATTAAATTATTAAACGACCATCACTAGTTACTCCATTAGCCGTAAGAGTCATCATCCCTGTCAAATCGCCAATGGGTTCAAAGCCACCGGCTGTCCCCCGAAAAGCCAGCCCCATGTCCACGACTACAAATCCTTCGGTAGAAACAGCCAAAGCTTGGCTAAAAAACCTTCACCGAGAATTTCCCCAACCCCATAAACTACGCAGCCCGCGCAGGTTTTATGTTGAGCATACTTAACGTTAAGGACACACTGCTCACAAAAATGACAAAAGCTGTTCGTGATTTCATGATGAACTTCTATGACCTTATAAAATCCCACTATTTCGGCAAAAAAATGATCAACACTCCCTCCACGGCCTAGGCATAAGTATTTCGGACGAGACAAAATCCTCATCAGATCAAGAGGAGCAAAGAATGCACCCAGGGAGAGAAGAGTTCAATCGCTGCAAATCTGGCTAATCAGATAGGCCGGACATGGAAGGGAGGCGTACACGATAAGGTTTTCTGCACCAACGTGTTTTCTGACAATGTGGTTAATAAAGCCAGGGAATCTTTGGTTTTGTACGGTCAAGAAGTCCCTGCGAAAAAATCTTGGTCCTGCCAGACCCAAGAATTTTTGTTAAAAAGTCTGAAGAGAAGATCCTGATGCTGGATGAAACAACAAACCCTGCCCCCGTGTAGAGTCAGGCTCGTTTTGAGACACGGCACAAATACACCTAAGAAATCACATTCATCACCTGAGGCTAGTGGCATACCCTCCGGCATACCACAGCCAGTCGGGGAGTAATAGTCGGGCTGGAGCTTTTCTAGCAATTTCAGGAATTCCAGACCATTAGAGCCCAAAAGGATATGAGATGGGGCCATCTCTCAGCAGGAACCGTCAACAAAGCTCTTAAACAACGAGGGCTGGTTTGAACTAGGAAGGAAGCCGAGTCGAACCGCCACCTTCGGCATAGCGCAAATTCGACAGGCTACAGGTCGCTTATATTCCCAGAATAAACCCAATGGAAAAATGAAGCAGTTGAAGAAAGAGTTTGAAGATTATAATTCAGAAGAGGGAAAAAGTTGGCTGGGGGACCAGGGATCGAACCTGGGCAGCCAGCTCCAGAAACTGGCGTCCTACCGCTAGACGATCCCCCAACCTAGGAGTGAGCTTAATTCACCTCTCGGAACCAGTCAAGGGACTTCATAAAAACAATTTATGAAGGATGGCTTTGGGGATTCATCGTTCGCTTAACACCGGCACGGATTCGTTGGAGCGACCTTTCTTTCCCTAATAACGCCATTACCTCATAAATGCCAGGGCTGACAGTCCTACCGGTTAAAGCCACGCGTAACGGTTGCGCGATCTTGCCCATTTTGAGCCCCTGCCGCTCGATAATGCCATGAAGAATACCCTCAAGCGCCTCCTTGGAAAAGTCTGACTCCGCCTCAACCTGATCAGCAAACGCCTGAAGGCTCGGGGCAATTGACAGGGTGAGATGTTTTTTCGCGGCATCCTCATCCATCGTCATGGGCTCTGATAAATAGGGAACGGCACCTTGAACAAGGTCTAAAAGCGTTTCTGATCGCTCTCGTAAGGGTGGAATCAAGGCCTCGGCTCCCCCGGGAATTCTGGCCAAAGCAGCATCGTCATAGCCTGCATTTTGCAAAAATGGCATGAGGGCGTCGGCCACCTGCTTGGGGTTGCTGCTTCTAATGTACTGCGCATTCACCCACCGTAGTTTTTCAGGATTAAAAACGGCTGCCGAGGCTTGCACCTGCTTGAAATCGAAAAACTCGACCATTTCCTGAATTGAGAAAATTTCCTGATCCCCATGGGACCATCCCAATCGGACTAAATAATTAATGAGGGCTTCAGGCAAATACCCCATCTCCTTATATGCTAAAACGGAGGTGGCCCCATGGCGTTTAGACAGACGCGCTTTATCCGATCCCAAAATCATGGGTAGATGGGCAAACTCAGGCACCGAAAATCCCATTGCGGAAAAGAGCGGAACTTGTCTCGGAGTATTATTGACATGATCGTCCCCCCGAATGACATGCGTAATGTTCATGAGCCCATCATCCACCACCACAGAAAAATTGTAGGTGGGATAGCCATTGGATCTGAGTATGATGAGGTCGTCCATAACCGTATTATCAAACACGATCCGACCCTTAATTCGATCATTGACGACGGTTTGCCCTTCCTGAGGAGTGAGAAATCGAAGAGCCGCCGGCTCGGTGAATTCGGAAATTCCTCGATGTCGACACCGCCCGTCATATTTGATGGATTCGCCTTTAGCCTGAGCTTCCTTCCTTCTCGCGTCTAATTCCTCAGGCGTACAGATGCACCAGTAGGCTAACTTTCTCTTCAAGAGATCCATGGCCCGTTCACGATACAGTTCCAAGCGGTCTGTCTGCCGGTAAGGCCCCTCATCCCAATTCAACCCGGTCCATTTTAGGCCATCCAGGATGACCTGAATTGCATCATCCGTAGACCGGTCCCGATCGGTGTCCTCAATACGGAGGATAAAGGTGCCACCCTCATGACGAGCGAATAACCAATTAAACAATGCTGTCCGCACTCCGCCAATATGGAGGAAACCAGTCGGACTGGGCGCAAAGCGAACTCGAACCTCACTCATTTGCTTTCACCGACCTTTCTCATTATGACTCAGGCACATATTATAGGAAACAACTCTCCCATCAGAAACATTGTTTTGCAGAGACGCCATGTTCCGTTCTCCACGCCGCTTTCCAATGAAAATCAAGGACAGAGCAATTCCAGGAAATCCTCACACTCTATCCCGGACGACCATTTAAGAAATATCTATCATTCTCACTCTCCGGCCCGTTGCTTTACCATGCCACCCGACTCATGTAAAGAACTGAATTGACACGGCCCACTCACTTGCCTTTCCCGTTGCCGGCCCTTAAAATTTCGTCATGGTCATCAAAGACATTCTCAGGAGGCAGGACGCATGATTCGAATTATACGCGAGGGTTCCGCAAAATACCCATGGATTCTCAAGTTTCTCATCCTGGGAATCGCTGTCACTTTTGTCATTGGCATGGGTTGGTATGGGTACGATTCCACTCAAGGTAACGCCGTGGCCACCGTTGGCCCCTATAAGGTCTCCAAGGATGAATATCTCCGGACAAAGCAAGGTTACTTCCGATTCTATCGGGACCAACTTAAACAAGAAGACGTAAAAGAAGAGACCATCCAGCAACTCGCTCTCGAGGGATTAATCACCACAAAATCCTGGCAATTACTGGCCGATGAAATGAATTTGGCTGTCTCGGCTCAAGAACTCCACGATGCGATTGTGAATCAAAAAGACTTCCAAAAAGATGGCGTCTTCGATACAGAATATTACCAAAGAATCTTGGCGGCCAACCGGATGAAACCTCATCAATATGAGGAGCAACGCCGAAACGAATTACTGGCGGAAAAGGCGAGACTGCTCGTCTCTGAAGCCACAACACTCACCCCGGCCGAAATGAAAGAAGTCAAAGAACTCGCTGATCGACAAACACTTGACGGGGCCGAGCCCGATCTCACGGTCCTAGAACAGATTCGCCTTCAATTTCTCATGCAAAAGAAACAACGGGCCATGCAGGCATTCCAAACTGCGCTTCGAGCTCGTGGGGATGTCACAATTCACCAGGAACTGTTGTAAGAGGCAGCCCTTGGCCTTACCCTGCAATCTGGTCTGCCTGGAGTCCTCCCCCAGTGGCTCAGCTCGGGATTTTATCCGCAGATACCTGCCCCCGACTCATTCGTCCTTACCACAAATCCTTCGCCCCATACGTCAGATAACACCTGCTGGGAAAATCACCCCTGGATTACCTCACTATTTCTTCCAACTTCATTATTCATAAATGAGCATGGCGTCGCCGTAACTGTAGAACCGATAGCGCTCGCGTACCGCATGCGCATACGCCTCCTTGACCTCCGCCAATCCCGCAAACGCCGAAACCAGCATTAAAAGGGTCGTTTCGGGAAAATGAAAATTGGTCAGAAGCGCATCAATGACCCGGAATCGGAATCCTGGCAGGATAAAGAGGCGCGTCTCTCCTGAACAGGGCCTGAGCTCGCCGGTCTCATCCAGGGCTGACTCCAGACTTCGTGCCACGGTAGTCCCGACAGCGACAATTCTCCCGCCCCGGTTCCGAACCTCGCGAATTCTCCTCGCGGTCTCCTCCGACACCTCGAACCATTCCGGATGCATGATATGACGCTCCACATCCGTCGTCTTGACGGGCTGAAAGGTTCCAGGTCCAACATGCAGGGTAACCATGGCTGTTCCGATCCCCTTCTCTGCCAGTTGCGTGATCAATTCTGGCGTAAAATGCAATCCGGCAGTTGGCGCAGCAATGGCCCCCTCCACCTTGGCAAATACGGTTTGATAATCTTCTTGATCGCCTGGCCCAGGCTGACGTTTCAAATACGGAGGAAGCGGAATTTCTCCATGAGAAAGTAACCATGTTCGCAAGGCACCAGGACCCAGCCAATGAATCACCGTTCGACCTGGTTCTTTTTCCACAATCTGCGCACGGGCAGAACCCTCACATTCCACAATCTGTCCGACTCCAACTTTCCCCTGAATAAGGACTTCTGCATGGTCCTCACCAATTTCTTTGACAATCAGTAATTCTACCCGCCCTCCACTTGGTACCTTCTTTGCCCAGAGGCGTGCCGGAATGACTTTGGTATTATTGACCACGAGTAAATCCCCGGGTCGTAATGTTTTTGGGAGATCTTTGACTTGCCGATCGGTGATATCTCCGGTTGATCGGGTCAGCACCAACAATCGGGCATGATCCCGGGGATGAACCGGATATTTAGCAACCAGGGTCTGGTCAAAGGGAAAGTTGAATTGGGAAAGATCCATGACCAGGAAAGGAAAGAAACGATAGAGTTAGTCGGCCGCAGTAAGGAGCACGCGATCAAGAGGAAGAAGTATGGTGTGGGGATAATAATGCCGGATAATCGATTGGTAGTCATACCCTAATTCGGCCATCTCCCGCATGCCCCACTGACACATCCCCACGGCATGTCCCGCCCCATGACCCACCACGACCACTTCCTGCCCCAATGATTCGATGGAAAATTGGGTGCTGAAAATTTTGGAGTATCCGACCACACGTCGCAAATCCTGCCCCCGCAGGATAATTTCTCCACGAGAATGAAGTAAACGCACACGATCGACTCGCCCGGATGGGGTGAAGGTATAGGGTGTGAAAGTTGCGATTTTGCCAACGTCATACCCTTCTTTAACCAGTTGCTGCTCTAGGAAGTCGAAGGAAAATGATGCACGCCAATCATACCGTGGGGCTTGCTCATCAAACGGGCAGTCAACTCCTTTGAGATAAGGAAGGTCCAAGGCCCACACATATAAGGCATCCTCGGTAGGACCAGCCGCCGTCGACGAATAGGCCGCGAAAATTGGGCGATTTTCATACGTCACCACTTGGCCTCTGGTAGCCGCAACAGCATGAAGCACGGATTCAGCTCGTACGGAATGGCCATGATAGACTTGATCTTGCACACCAGCGACCACATCAAACGATTGCAATTGGTTTTCAATTTTCTTGTACAACACATAGGTTCTGGCAGCAACGGCTTGTGCTTTCAATGCTTCCAATGGCCACTTGGCCCCGACTTCACCCGAGACTACGCCTGCGACATACTCTTCAAGATCAATCCAGTTAATCAAAGCTAATCCAGACGGGTTCGATTGAATTTCAAGTGGTCCGCGTACCACCCACTCTGGCCCTGAATTGCTAGGCGGAGACGTTTCCCTCTTCGTCTCCACTCTAACCTGATAGGTGCCTGCTGATCCCTCAACCCACAGATGAGAATCCGCCACGGGACGGTCATTGAGCAACAGACCAGCACCCTGCATTCGAATAGTCACTCGCCCTGAAATATGAAATCTTTTCCCCGAGGCCAGGCGGAGGAAAAATGAATCCGACGATTGGATGGACAGGACCTGGGCTGCATCGGCAAGACCCACGCGAATAGCTGGTTCAGCAGCCTCAACGACCGGAGAGGACAACATGACCCAACTGACAAACAGCAGCATAATGCCGATACGATGTTCCACACACACCATAACTCTTGCCTACCGCCGGAAGAAAAAATAAATCATCACACTTCCGACCACACTGATAATGATGCTGGTCGCAAGAGGAAAGTAAAACGTCACATGATCCCGTTTAATAATAAAATCGCCTGGCAACCGGCCAAGCCATCCCAGTCCCCCCTCAGGATTTGACCATCTATCCAGGGCAAGGAATAGAAGACCCAGCACCAGAAGAATGCCCCCCATCAGGATCAGGGCTTTTCCCATTCCACTCATCATGCCGACTCTCACCCATTATCGAATTAGTTCCTCAGCGATTTGTACAGCGTTGAGCGCAGCACCTTTACGCAAATTATCCGCCACAATCCACACATTCAGACCATTGGGCACCGATTCATCCTCCCTCACTCGTCCTACAAATACCGCATCGGTCCCCGCCACGTCGATCGGCAGAGGATACAAATTGCGATCGGGATCATCGTAGACCTGAATGCCTGGAGCGGCAGCCAGTATGGCCCGAGCATCATTGGCGCTCAGTTTTTGCTCAGTTTCAATATTCACGGATTCCGCATGGCAGATAAAGACCGGGACCCTGACTGTCGTCGCCGTAATCGGCAATGACGATTCACCCAGGATCTTTCGGGTTTCGTTGACCATTTTCATTTCTTCTTTGGTGTATCCATTCGGCAGAAAATCATCAATATGCGGCAAACAATTAAAAGCAATCTGATGAGGATAGACCGCTACTTTGGCTTCCCCGAAACTGAGTAGTTGACGAGACTGTTCAACTAATTCTTCCATTGCATCCTTTCCGGTTCCGGACACGGATTGAAGCGTCGTGACAATAATCCGTTTTATTCGGACGGCATCATGAAGCGGCTTCAAGGCCACGACCATTTGAATGGTGGAACAGTTGGGATTGGCAATTAATCCCTGATGCCCCGAAAGAGCATGGACATTCACCTCGGGCACCACGAGTGGGACCTCGGGATCCATTCTCCACGCGGAACTATTGTCTACCACCACCGCTCCCGCTTTGACAGCTATGGGACCAAATTCTTTGCTGACACCGGCTCCTGCCGAAAACAAGGCCACATCAACACCATCGAACGAGTTGGGTTCCAGCACCTTCACAAGAAGGGTTTGACCGCGAAATGTCACCTCATGGCCTTCAGACCGCGACGAAGCCAGCGGTATTAACTCTCCGACAGGAAAATCCCGTTCTTCCAAGACCTGGATCATTTCTGTTCCAACAGCACCGGTTGCTCCAACCACGGCAATCGTATAGGCCGATTTTTTCTTCATCATGTCAGACTCACTCCCTCAAGAAAAACACGGATGACACTAGGTAATACGCATATCCTATCAGTTCAAAATCCTTGACTCAAAAATGACGAAAGGGAAACCCAAGGCAGGCGAGCAACCAGAGGCAGAAAATCTTGGCACTCCCGTGATGGCCTCGGAGATTTTATCAGAAAGGAATAAAACGGATGCAGTGATTAAAGGTATCGGCAATGGCAATATTGCCCAAAGCGTCAACTGCAACCCCAAACGGAAAACTGAGGCTACTATCCGAAGCCAGGCCTCCATCTCCAGTCCATGTCGATTGACCATTGCCGGCGACAAGGGTCATTTCCTTTTTCCCGATATCCCACTTCCGGATTAAGTGATGATCGGAATCCGTGATAAGCACATGTCCTTGTGGTGTGATCGCAATGCCATAGGGCCTGGCCAATGCCTGAGACTGTTCATTCACCCCCCGCTCGTAGCGAAACTCGGCTCCATCCCCTACAACCGTGGACAGAAGCCCCGTGTTGTGGTCCAGCATTCGAATACGGCTATTAAACGTATCAGCGATATAGAGATTTCCCTCGTGATCCAGTGCCAACCCGCTCGGTCCCGCAAGCGCAGATTCCACGGCAGGCATGCCATCCCCGGTATATCCGGAATCTCCCGTGCCTGCGATAGTCGTGATAATACCTGATTCCAAATCCAGCATACGGATACGATTATTACTCTGATCGGCAATATATAGGCGTACACCATCCACGACTAATGCCACCGGTTCATTCAACGAGGCGGAGATCCCCGGACCACCGTCCCCCATCCACTTCGACTGACCGTTCCCGGCCACGGTCTGGATAAGCCCCGTCTTGGCATCTACCCGTCGAATGCGATGGTTCCACGTGTCCGCAATAAAGAGGGTCCCTGCCGCATCGACGGCAACGGAGGAGGGAAAGTTTAATTGTGCACTCGTGGCCAAGCCCCCATCTCCGGCAAACCGATCTTTGCCAATCCCCTTTCCAACGATGTAACGAACCGTTCCACTCAGATCAGGCGTTTGAGAGTAGGCTTGGCCAGGAATCTCTTCCACATCCGCAAGAGGATCAATCTCTTCCTCTACCTGAGAAATTGGAGATGGCATCGGAGTTTCTGGATTTCCCTCACCGGCGCGGCGGGTCCCAACACATCCGGCTACCGTTTCGATAACACCAGTCGAATGTATCAGTCGGCGAATGACGTGATTTTCAGAATCGGCAATGAGAAGGTTGCCTTCAGCGTCAAAGCACACATTCTTGGGTTCATTTAAAATTGCTCGGGTCCCTGGTTGTCCGTCGCCCTCATACCCAGGTTCCCCGGTCCCCGCTATCGTGATAATCTGCCCACTCTTCCCTTGCCCAATCATCCTTTAATGTCCTAACTGCTTCAGGATGTGATCGCCCATTTCAGCGGTTCCAACCAGTGTACTCCCCGGACTCTCAATATCTTTCGTGCGATATCCTTGCTCAAGAGTCCTCTGAATCGCCGATTCAATCATCTCGGCTTCTTTCGTCAACTCGAACGAATAAGACAACATCATGGCTGCCGAAGCAATGGTCCCAATAGGATTGGCGAGGTTTTTTCCTGCAATATCCGGAGCGCTCCCATGGATAGGCTCAAACATTCCCACTGTCGCTCCGACGCTGGCGGAAGGGAGCATGCCTATCGACCCGGTCAACATCGCCGCCTCATCACTCAGGATATCCCCAAACAAATTGGTTGTCACAACTACGTCGAATTGCTTGGGATAGCGAACGAGTTGCATGGCACAGTTGTCCACATACATGTGTCTTAATTCCACATCCGGGTAGCTCTGATGCACGTTAATCACTTCTCGCCGCCAGAGCTCGGATGACTCCAGAACGTTGGCCTTATCGATAGAGTGAACAAGACCACGCCGCTTCCGGGCTGCTTGAAAAGCCACATCAGCGATCCGGCGGATTTCCTCCGTCGTGTAGACTTCAGTATTGAACCCCCGATGTCCTGTCGCCGTTTGTTCAATGCCTTTCGGTCTGCCAAAGTAAATTCCACCGGTCAATTCCCGAACAACCAGAATATCAATGCCCTCGACGACTTCCGGTTTTAGACTGGACGACCCGATTAACGCTGAATACATTTTTGCCGGGCGAAGGTTAGCGAAAAGTCCAAGCTGCTCCCGCAACCCCAGCAAGGCGCGTTCCGGGCGACGCTCATATTCAAGGCCCTCCCACTTCGGTCCACCCACAGCTCCCAAGAGGACAGCATCACTCGATTGAGCCAATTTCAGAGTCTCGGCCGGCAATGGAAAGCCTGTGGCGTCAATCGCCTCCCCCCCAACCTGCCCATAGGTAAAGGTAAATTGATGCCCACATTTCTGACCAATGGCCTCAAGAACCCGAATCGCTTGTGGCATAATTTCCGGTCCGATTCCATCACCCGGTAATACGGCAATCCGTTTCTTCATGATTCCCCCGATAATATAATGAACAGTTTTAGATTAATTCCAGCGATAACTGCGTACCTGAAATGGTCTACCAGAAACTACATGCCCAAAGACAATACAATGGCAGGAAAACAGGTGCTCATTTAATTGGATGAAGGGAACGCTTTCTTCAACACAACCCAATTTTTTGTTCGGCCTTGGCATGTCGTTCCGCCAAATCCGCCAATTTATTGAGGGCGTTGAGGTAGGCCTGCGCAGAAGCAAGAATAATATCCGTATCCGATCCGTGACCGGTAACAGTTTCACTATTTTCTTCGACACGGACCGACACTTCTCCCTGCGCATCGGTACCACCCGTAATCGCTTTAACGATGTAGGCACGAAGAAGACTCTTCGTTTCAGTCAAGGCCGCAATGGTCCGATACACCGCATCCACGGGACCATCACCCGTACCCGTCCGCTTCTCGATACGCCCATCCATTATCAATTCCACCATTGCGGACGGGCGCTGCTCCAACCCACTCTCCACATGCAACCCCTTTAAGGCATAGCGCTCAGGAACTTTGGTAATAGCCTTATTGACGATTGTCTCCAAATCCTCCTCAAATAATTCCTTCTTTTGATCCGCCAGCCGTTTAAAGCGTTCAAAGGCCTCTTGCAATTCTTGATCAGAAAGGGTGTACCCCAGGTTGGCCAGTTCCTCACGAAAGGCATGTCGACCAGACAGTTTACCCATCACCAATCGACTTTGGGTTAATCCGACGGATTCGGGCCGAATGATTTCATAGGTACTTTTGTCCTTGAGTAACCCGTCCTGATGAATTCCCGACGTATGCGCAAAGGCATTGGCACCCACAATCGCTTTGTTGGGCTGTACCACCATCCCGGTGATATTGCTCACCAAGCGGCTGGCTTTGGAGATTTCCTCTGTGCGTATTCTGGTATCGGACTGGTAAAAATCTGTTCGCGTACGAAGTCCCATCGCAACTTCTTCTAATGAGGCATTGCCGGCTCGTTCACCAATCCCATTGATCGTACATTCAACCTGGCCTGCTCCCGCATAAATGGCGGCCATGGAATTTGCGACAGCCAACCCCAAGTCGTTATGACAATGGACGGAAATAATGGCTGTCTCCATCCCCCGGACTCGCTCTCTTAATGTCCGAATAATCTTTCCAAACTCCTCAGGAGTCGTATACCCCACCGTATCCGGAATGTTCACCGTTCCCGCTCCAGCCTCCACTACGGCTTCCACCACCTCACAGAGATAGGTCAAATCGGAACGGGTGGCATCCATGGGAGAATATTCCACATCCTCAACGTACCCCCGGGCATGGCGAACCATCTCCACTGCCCTCTTAAGGGCTTCGTCCCTGGTCATACGAAATTGATGTTTCAGGTGGATATCCGAAGAAGACAAAAACGTATGGATACGGCATTTGGGTGCACCTTTGAGTGCCTCCCAAGCCCGGTCAATATCTTCCGGTTTTGCCCGGGCCAGACTGCAAATGACCGGACCTTCTATTTCCTGTGCAATACGATGAATCGCTTCAAAATCACCGGGAGAACTAAACGCAAAACCGGCTTCGATAATATCCACATTCAACCTGGCCAATTGCTTCGCCACGAGGATTTTTTCTTCGATATTCATGCTCGCGCCAGGCGATTGCTCTCCATCCCGCAAGGTGGTATCGAAAATTCGAATCATCCGTGTCATGGCTCATCTCCCCCACATTTGCTCTTCATCCAAGCTCCAATTTTTTCCCGCCTGCCGGTCATTTATTTGTGGAGTCCATCCGTCCCCACTTCTTCCGCAGGCTTTTTCCCCATCAGACCTGCCACAAGCTTCCACCCTTGCTCCAAGACGCCTGAAAGCGCATAGGCAGCAAACACAACAAAAAGCATCGCCTGTGGATACGCTAAGACCGCCATGAGAATGAGGACTGCATACACCAAATAATTAAAATGGTGGTGTTCCTGCGTTTTTAATTCTTTCAGACTACGATAACGAAAGGTACTCACCATGAGAAACGCCAGCCCTAAGGTCAAGACGATCCCAAGAATAGGCTTCACCTTCTCCCCTAAAGGCGCAACATGATGATCGAAAATCACCAACGTGGCCATCACCCCCGCTGCGCCGGGAATAGGAAGCCCCGTAAACGGCTTCCCATCTCCGCCAGTTGTCGCCAAAACGTTATGCCTGGCCAATCGCAAGGCACCACAGGCAACAAAGGCAAACATCACCGCGGCACCCAACATCTTCGGACCACTGAGCGCCCAGGAATACATCAGCAAGCCCGGAGCCACTCCGAAAGCCACGACATCTGCCAACGAATCGTATTGCAGCCCGAAATCACTCGTACTTTTCATCAGACGGGCTGACGTCCCATCCAACACGTCAAAAACGATCGCCACAAGAATCGCAATGGCCGCAGGCCCATAATCGCCCCCAAAGACAAACAAGATAGAGGCCAGACCACTAAAAAGATTTCCGGTGGTCAGAAGATTGGGAATTAAATAGACGACCCGTCGTTTTTTGGGTTGTTTCATGAAGGCTCCAGGCATGGCAACTCCGCCACGATGGACGATCCCCCCTTCACTTTTTCGCCAACCTTGACTTGAATGGCACAATCGTGGGGAAGATACAAATCCATCCGAGATCCAAACCTTATAAGTCCAAACCGTTCGCCAACTTCAACCTGTTCACCGGGCTTCACCCAACAAACGATTCGCCTGGCAATTAACCCGGCAATTTGCACACACAGTATTTTCTTCCCATCGGAACGCTTGAGCATGAGCGCATTTTGCTCATTTTCCACTGAAGCCTCTGGACGACTGGCTACTAAAAACTTACCTGGAGCATAGACGACATCCTGCAGCACTCCTGTCGCAGGCAACCGATTAATATGTACATTGAAGACATTTAAAAAAATACTGATTCTGATACTGGGTTCTTTGAGAAATCGATGTTCAAATTCCTGTTCCACCGCTACGACCGTCCCATCACCGGGAGACACTATGAGATTTCTCCCCTGCGGTATCGTTCTGGCCGGGTTTCTAAAAAACCAGGCAGTAAACAGGGTTAACGATCCCATCAGGCACGTGAGCCAGACCGGCCCGGCCACCCAACACCCAAGCGTCAGAAGCCCTCCCCCAGCGATAAAGGGAAGGCCTTCTTTGGCAACAGGAATTCCTTTTGCCTGATCAGCCATTGGGATTGGGTCTCACGTCCCGCAACCTTCTCATCAATTTTTCTGTTTATCCACAAGCTGATCTTTTTGCAGCCAGGGCATCATCCCTCGCAACCGTGCACCGACCTCTTCAATGGGGTGCTCCTCTCCCCTTCTCAAAAGGGCATTATACACGGGCCGGTTCGCTTGATTTTCCAACACCCACTCTCTGGCGAATCGACCGCTTTGGATCTCTCCCAAAATCTCTTTCATCACTTTCTTCGTCTCATCGGTCACCACCCGTGGCCCTCGTGTCACATCGCCATATTTGGCGGTCGTGCTAATAGAATAGCGCATATTGGCAATGCCACCCTGATAGATGAGATCCACTATGAGCTTCACTTCATGTAAACACTCGAAATAGGCCATTTCAGGCGAATAACCGGCTTCGACCAAGGTTTCAAATCCTGCCTGAATCAGGGAGGTAAGCCCTCCGCATAAGACTGCCTGCTCCCCAAAAAGATCCGTTTCCGTCTCTTCTCGAAAGGATGTTTCGATGACACCCGCTCTGGCTCCGCCAATCGCACAGGCATAGGCCAATCCGACCTTGGTTGTCTGACCGCCGGGATCCTGGTGAATGGCTAACAAGCATGGTACGCCCGTCCCCTTGGTATATTCCGACCTGACCAGATGCCCTGGACCCTTGGGAGCCACCATAAATACATTCACATGGCTGGCAGGTTGAATTTGCCCAAAATGGATATTAAACCCATGCCCAAAGGCCAGATAGGCTCCCTGTTTCAAGTTTGGACCAATATCTTTATTGTAAATGGCGGCTTGGGCTTCATCAGGAGCTAACAGCATCACCACATCGGCACCTTTCACCGCATCTGCAGTCGGCATGACTTTCAACCCGGCCGCTTCCGCCTTGTTCCATGACGAACCCTCACGGCAACCCACGACTACTTGAAGACCACTATCCCGCATATTTAAGGCATGAGCATGACCTTGGCTACCGAAACCCACGACGGCCACAGTTTTTTGGGCTAAAATCTGTCGATCTGCGTCTTTTTCATAATAAATTTTCATCATGCACTCCTCATAAAGATAAAATAGTCCTTAGTCGTTCCGTCGATCAGGGTGGACGGATCCCCTCAGTCTAAAGGCAGGTGTTGGTTGGCCTGATTAATTCGCTTTCGCAAGCGGTCGGGATTGGGTTTGTGTCGAGCGTGTCGGTTCGCGCCCAATGGCAATTCTGCCGGTTCGTACCAGCTCTTTGATGCCAAGTGGCTGCAGGAGATTGATGATCGCCTGGACTTTCCTCACATCTCCAGTGACTTCAATAGTGTAGCTGGTCGGAGAGGAATCCAGAACATTAGCTCGAAAAATATCCGCAATGCGAAGAGCTTCCGCTCGATCCTCTGCCCGGGTATGAACCTTAATGAGCGCAGTCTCTCGTTCAACAAACTCGCTTTCGCTAATATCAACGACTTTTATCACATCAATGAGTTTGTTCAGCTGCTTCAGGATTTGTTCGATAATCGGATCATCCCCCTTAGTCACCACTGTCATCATGGACACAGAGGGATCCAGAGTGGGGGCTACTGACAAACTTTCAATATTAAAACCCCGCCCGCTGAAGAGGCCCGCTATTCGAGACAATGATCCGAATTTATTCTCTACGGTCAAGGAAATAATGTGCTCCATAATACCCTTTTATAGTTGTACTCTAAGCTGTGATGACAGAATCTGAATCCGCCCGAGTCCCGATTTTTTGCATCGCATTGGGTTTCTTCAAGTCCGGGGGATCCCCTAACAACATTTCATGATTACAGCCTCCGGCCGGGATCATGGGATAACAATTTTCAAACTGGTAGGTCGGGACATCAATCACGACTGGCCCCTTAATGGAGAGGGCTTCACGAATGCCGCTATCCATCTCCGACACCTTTTCGATCCGGATACCGGTAGCCCCATAGGCTTCAGCTAACTTAACAAAATCAGGAACGGTCCCCAGGTAACTTGAGGCATACCGGCCTTCATAAAACAAATCTTGCCACTGGCGAACCATGCCATGGAACCGATTATTAATAATAAACACTTTAACT
Organism: Nitrospira sp. MA-1; assembly: GCA_032139905.1. NCBI lineage: Bacteria > Pseudomonadati > Nitrospirota > Nitrospiria > Nitrospira sp. MA-1. The sequence continues at coordinate 479,888 of JAQJDB010000007.1, read as the reverse complement.
GGTAGTTGCTCGACGACCGCAGTCGCCAATTCCTGGGTATTCATTTGAATACTGCCATCCCCAGCGACGCACAAAACCAGACGATCCGGGAACGCAGCCTGCGCACCCATAGCGGCCGGCAACCCAAAACCCATAGTTCCAAGACCACCGGATGTTAACCAGGACTGAGGATTTTGCAATTTAAAATATTGCGCTGCCCACATTTGGTGTTGACCGACATCCGTGGCCAAAATAGGATTTCGATCGCTCGTTAAGTGATACAGACGATCAATAAGAAATTGTGGCTTAATTAATCCGTCAGGATCTTGGTCATAGTGCAGTGGGTGTGCTTCCCTCCAGGCATTCAGTTGATCCCACCAGGGCTTCCGTTGTTCTTTTTGATTCCCATTCACCGTGGCACGAAGAATATTATTCAATTCGGTGAGCACCCGCTTACAGTCACCCACAATTGGAATGTCTACCTGAATATTTTTTCTGATGGAGGTCGGATCAATATCAATATGAATAATAGTCGCATCGGGACAAAACTCTGACACCTTGCCCGTCACTCGATCATCAAATCGTGCCCCAACGGCAATAACCAGGTCAGAATAATGCATAGCCATGTTCGCGACATACGTTCCATGCATGCCCAACATTCCCAGGGACAATGGGTGATTGCCAGGAAATGCTCCCAACCCCATCAACGTCATATCCACCGGGATTTGAGTCAATTCTGCCAGATCCTTCACCTCATGAGAAGCTCCAGACAACACCACTCCGCCACCCACATATAAAATAGGACGCTTGGATTTCATAATCGCGTCAGCTGCTTGCTTAATTTTCCAACGACTTCCGTCGTAGGTGGGATTATATCCTCGAATGGAGACAGACGTCGGGTAGTGAAATTCCGCTTTGTCCAGCGAAATATCCTTAGGAATATCGACTAAAACCGGGCCAGGACGACCAGTGGTGGCAATATAAAACGCTTCCTTAATCGTCTGCGCTAAATCGTTCACGTCCTTGACTAGAAAATTATATTTGGTGCATGGACGACTGAGACCAATATTGTCTGCCTCTTGAAAGGCATCATTGCCTATCAATGCGGTCGGAACTTGTCCAGAAAAAACGACGATGGGAACTGAATCCATATACGCATCTGCAAGAGACGTGATAACATTTGTCATTCCGGGGCCCGAGGTAATGAGCGCCACACCGGGTTTGCCCATGGCTTTCGCGTATCCAACGGCCATAAACCCGGCACCTTGTTCATGCCGAGTCAGGATTACCCGAATATCTTTTTGCTGGTGCAAGACATCGAATATTTTGAGAACCACTCCGCCTGGTAAGGCAAACATGGTTTTCACGCCTTCACGCTTTAATGCTTCTAAAAAAATTTCTGCACCAGTGATTTTCATGATTCTCACCCTCTGGTTAATTTGACGTTGGACGAGACCTGGTGAACCACATCGTCACGGGAAATTCCCTCAAAAACCTCTCCAACAAAAAAGATTCCCCAATTGTGATAATTTTATTGTCTGGGGAAGTAAATAAACCATGGTAATCATTATGGTTTTTTCAAGTCAACATTTATTGTAACAGGGTTGATCGCATTACGAAATACCTGTGGATCCCGGGCTCCCTAGCTTAGAATTCCAAAATTCTGTGGGCATCTCAATGTTCAAAGAAGAGCTTCAGACCCGAGCGCAACAACACCTCCTGAGGGAATTATCTCTCATCAACTCCCCCTCGAATCCGGTTATTTCAGTGGAAGGGCGGGAAGTCCTCCTTTTTGCCTCCAATAACTATCTTGGACTGGCCAACCATCCAAAGGTAAAAGAGGCCGCCGTGAATGCCATCGAAAAATTTGGGGTAGGATCTGGAGCCTCTAGATTAATTTCCGGCACCATCACTCCTCATCACGTATTAGAAAGGGAATTGGGCAGTTTTAAAAACGCAGAAGCGGCTCTCACCTTTTCTTCAGGATACGCCACCAATATAGGAGTTATCCCGAATCTTGCCACGGCGGACAGCCTGATTTTGGCGGATCGACTCTGCCATGCCAGCCTGATTGATGGTTGCCGTCTCAGCCGGGCCACATTGCGCGTCTTCCACCATAATGACGTTGGCCATCTCAAGCGCCTTCTGTCCGGACCACGTTCCCGAGCCTCGACGCTCATTCTAACTGAAGGGGTGTTTAGTATGGATGGAGATGTGGCTCCGCTGCCTGAGATAGCCCAATTGGCAGAAGAGTATGGTGCCATCCTGCTCATTGATGACGCACATGGTACAGGGGTCATGGGCGCAACCGGTCGAGGCACGGTGGAACATTTTGGGTTAGACCCCCGCCGCATCCTGCAGATGGGTACCCTCAGTAAAGCTCTTGGGGGTAGTGGCGGATTTGTCGCCGGGCCGAAAGATTTCGTGGCCTATCTGGTCAATACCGCACGATCATTTATCTATAGCACTGCCCCGCCACCAGCCATCGCCGCAGCAGCGAGTGCAGCCCTGACAGTCATTCAAGAAGAACCGCAACGAAGGGCAAAACTCTGGCGCAATCGGGAATTTTTGCATCACGGCTTAGTAACCATGGGATTTGAACTGACCAACACCCAGAGCCCTATTCTCCCTATCATGGTGAACGACCCGGAACTCGGAGTCCAAATGAGCCAACATCTACGAGCAGAAGGAGTGTGGATTCCTGCTGTCCGCCCCCCTACGGTGCCTAAAGGGACCAGCCGCCTCAGAATCACGGTCACAGCTGACCATTCGCCAGAGCATCTCGAAACTGCCCTCCGGGCATTACGGAAAGTGGGAACAGCCTTTAAGGTTCTCTGAGAAAAGAATTGCTGCCCTTGGGCTTCTCTTGTTTCTACCAGCTGATCTTAAAAAGACACCTTTCTCTGCTGACCTACATTCGAAACTCCAAGCGATCAAGAATTCCCTCCATTCAAGAAAATCAAACGGTATTCCGACAAGATGAGCAGGAATTCCATGGGTCCGAGATTTCCTCATTATTATTGATAAGTGTGTCTTCGTTTCAATGGGCCACGATCACCATCACGTCTTCATTTCTCACAAAGGTTCATTGAAACGGTTAGGTTTATTCATATGAATACACAGCTTTTGCCGGGAAAAATTGAAATACAAGGAGAAATAGCCAAAGGCCAAACCGGGACTATTTACTATGGGTATGATCTCGAACTTCGGCAGGAAATGGCGATTAAGGTTTATCATACCCATATCAATGGTCGGCTCATTCGCGGAAGAGCCTTCATCGAAAAAGCCCAATCGCTCCTTCGATTGGAGCATCCCAATCTCATTAAAATCTTCAAAGTGGAAGAGCAGGACGGCACACCTATCGTCTGCATGGAATTCTTTGACGCTCCCAGTCTCCAACACGTCATTCAGAGTGAGGGGCCTCTTTCAGTCGAAAAGATGCTCATGCTGGCTCGTGAAATTGCGGAAGTGTTAGTTCATATCCACTTTCAAGGGATCATTCACGGCACACTCCATCCAGGTCATGTCCTGGTCGGCCCTCAAGGCCAGATCAAAGTCATGGACCTCGGATTATCCTGGATCCTGATGGACATCCTAAAAAACTGTGATGCTGAGTTACTCAGACCATTACCCTACCTGCTCCCGGAAACTGCCAAAAGCGAACTCCTGACCCTCGGCAGCGATTTGTACTGTTTGGGATTCATGATGTACGACATGCTCACTACGCGAGTGCCCTATTCAGGTCTCCCAAAAACATCGATTATGGGAAAACTGGCTTTCGACCAGGCTGACCCAGTGTTTGACTTCCCGGACCATGTCCCAAAAGCCATCTGCGAGCTTATCCGCCAAATGACCCGGAATCAGTCCTCACAGCGACTTCAAGATGCCACCCATGTTCTCACGATTTTGAATCAGCAATTGGCAAAATTTGCCCCTGACGTTTTGAAGCCCCCAGTGGCCCCTGCAGAACCTCAACCAACGCCAGAAATCCAAACAACCAAGGTAGAGGCACCGAGCCTTCCACCACAGGCACCAGTATCAGTACCCTCTTCAAACCAACCGCCTGCCGTGACCCGGCCGAAACACTCTACCGACTATCAAGGAATACACCAAGCCAAGACGAGAAAAAAATTAGGCGTAACGATTGGAATCAGCTTGTTCCTTTTGCTTGGTGGCACCATGGGTTATATCTACAAGGAAAAGCTCGGCATCCCGTTTCTTACATCCCCTGAATTCAGGGTCCCAGAGCAGCCACGAATCAACGAACCGGCCCCTTCAGTTCCTCCAGTTGACCCGTTCAGGACCATAACCCCTGGACCCCAAATTTCTTCTCCACCCCATTCCTCACAGGCGGAGGAGCCGCGCCTAAATACCAATGACACATCAAAAGGCGATCCCTCAATCAGGACCACACCACCAATGCCGACACCCGTGGTGACAAAGGATCACCCATTGCAACCTGATGTATCACAACACTCAGGAACGCCATTGCCTTCCACACCGGAACGCACAAGGACACAACCTCAGAACTTGAGCCCGCAACCCAAACCCGAAGCCAAACCAGTTACGGCTCAACCTCACTCGTTGCCACCCCAAGACAATTTCACGATTGGCAATCCACCATTGCTCAAGAAACCGACAACTCCGGTCACCCTACCCGAGTCCACACCAAGGCCTCCAGCAATCGTGTCGGAAACTGATCAGGCGGGTGTCCCCCCAGACCCTGATAAACATTCTTCACACTCTAAAGAGTCGTCAGAGGTTTCCCACACGGGACCCCAACCCATACAGGACTCGGCTCTCTCCCCGAACGCAGAATCGCTGGACAACGTTGAAAGCAAGGAACTTAAAGACATATTGGATTCGGTGCAGAGCCCTGAGACCGCACCCATAGTTCCAAAAGATGGACCAGGCACTTTACTTCCATCTGCTCCAAATTCACCGTCCCTTCCCCCTTCACCGAAACTCCCGGCTCTTCCGTCACCAGTATCTCCCCCATAACCACAGGCTCACATGACGGATTCTCTGTACCTCCATGAACGCTACCTATAATCCTTGAATAAACAGACCCTACAGGTTGTAATCTAAATATATGAAACAGGCATGTTAGCCAAAATTCAAAGTGTGGGATTGGTGGGATTAGACGCTAATCTCATTGAAATTGAGGTGGATATAGGCGGTGGCCTCCCGCAATTTTCCATCGTGGGACTACCGGATGCGACTGTTCGTGAAAGTCGAGACCGGGTTCGATCCGCACTCAAAAATACCGGGTTCCACTTCCCAGCAAAAAAAATCACCGTTAATTTGGCCCCGGCCGGATTGAAAAAAGAAGGAGCAGGACTTGAGTTGGGAATTGCCATTGGCATTTTGGTAGCTGAAGGCGTCCTGTCCCAGGAAGAGGTCATGTCCTACATTTTTGTCGGTGAACTGGCGCTGGATGGCAGAATCAAAGCAGTTCCCGGAGCGCTGTCCATGGCCATTGCCACCCATCACCCCTTTTCATTAATTCTACCGCACGACAATGCCTCGCAGGCTGCCGTGGTCGACCATGCCACCGTGTTTGGCGTCTCCACCCTCCCTCAGGTGGTGGAATTTCTTCAGGGGTCCCTCACCTTCCTTCCTGCAAAAAATACCTTCTCTATTGGGCAAGCCGGCCCCTCCTCTATCGAGGAAGACTTTGCCGATGTGGTGGGACAATATCAGGCCAAACGTGCCCTGGAGGTGGCTGCGGCAGGCGGGCACAATCTTCTGATGGTGGGACCACCAGGATCAGGAAAAACCATGTTAGCCCAACGGTTAACAGGTATTCTTCCACCCATGAGCTTTCAGGAATGTTTGGAAGCCAGTCAGGTCCACAGTGTAGCGGGAAACCTTCCACCTCATGCGGCCCTCCTTGCCAATCGCCCCTTTCGGGCTCCCCATCACACCATTTCAGAAGCTGGCCTCGTTGGAGGAGGATCCATCCCCCGTCCCGGAGAAGTCTCTCTGGCACATCATGGCGTCCTCTTTTTAGATGAGGCCTTGGAATTTAAGCGGTCGCTCTTGGATAGCTTGCGCCAGCCACTGGAAAATGGAACCGTCACACTGACCCGCGCCCATGCCAGCCTAACCTTTCCAGCCAGACTCATGTTGATCGTCGCGATGAATCCCTGCCCATGCGGGTATTGCGGAGACCCCACCCATGAATGCGTGTGTACGCCCTATCACATTCAACGGTATCGAAGCCGTCTGTCCGGCCCGCTCCTCGACCGACTGGATATCCACATCGAAGTTCCTGCCGTCCCGGTGAAAGAACTATCGGGCAGGACAATCGGTGAATCCTCTTCGAAAATTCGAGACAGGGTGATCCGGGCACGACATCGTCAAATCGACCGGTACCGCGCCGAGCACACCCTAAACAATGCACAGCTCAAGCCTCGCTTGCTCAAAAAATATTGCCAATTGGATCAAGCCGGGAACACACTGTTGGATCAAGCCGTCACCCGCCTGGGATTGTCCGCGCGGGCGTATGGCAGGATTTTACGTGTGGCCCGAACTATTGCCGACTTAGGAGAATCGGTTATGATTTCATCCACACATGTTGCTGAAGCGATTCAGTACCGAACATTAGATCGACCTATTCTGGCATAATTGGCATAAGGACATTTCATGGAATCGTTTAAAGTTTTTCGATGGTGGTTCATTATTGGTTCTCTCATGGCCCTCGCTGTCATTATGATTCAAGGGGGGGTCCGCGATCTGATGTTAGCGAATGAACCCATATGGGAAATCAAGCTGGTCGAGTTGGGCCCCCCGATCTTTGGGGGAGGTCTATTGGGTGGGTGCATTGCCCTCATTCTGAATCGAATCAAAGATAAGTCCTGACTCAGGGAACCATTGACGGCCTTTCCGTTTAATTCCCCCTATCACATCCCAAGGTCCCTCACAGACTCATTCCAACCCCTTCCTGAAGTTCGAATCCTCTATCTGCAGTTGCAGCACAGCAAGAGTCAAATGGGCAATTTTGGGATGGTTGCACAAATCCCTGGGGCTGATGCCAATTTTTAATATTTTGTCTTTTCAACAACACACGCTTACCAGAAACCCGACTGGGAACTAGACCATGGCCAAGCAGCCAAAACACATTCCTAAAAGCCTCACGAAGAGTGCAACCTTTGCTTTCAACGCTCCTCCGGAACATTTCCTCTAGCCACCAGGCTGATCCGGTCAGTACAATACGATTCAGTATTTAGTCTATTCACTGACGAAAAAAGGAGGCTTTTGGGCATGGATGTGAAAGTCGGACCGCACTGGTACCGCAATTCCAATGGAATTGTTGAAGTCGACGGACTCCCTCAAATCGAAATGACACTCCGACAAACCGGAAAAACCCCTGTCCGAGTAAACTTTGCCATATTCGATAAAGTTGGGAAAATTCACGCAAAGATAGAAGCCAATTCTCTGGTCATCAACGAACAGGGAGCCTATCACCTGGAACGGTTGGAGACCGGCTTGGTTTTATCCAACAGAGGGGATCAAAAACGCGTGCTGGCCATCAACGTGACGGGCACTGATCAGGTGGAAATACCGGAAGGCGAGTTCTATACGCTCAAAGGTCATCTCTTAAAGATTACCCCCAATGAATGGTCAGTGGAAAAAACCACAGAAAGGTCAGGCGAGACCGACATGAAGGGCCAAGCAGTCGCTGTTGGCTCTCAGTAAATGAGCTAAGGAATCATGGGTTCGTTGAGGCCAATCGCTTGACTTCCCCATACAATCACGGTCTTTAAATTTCAGACGACGGCGCATGCCACCGCCCTTTACAAATTGCACAGACTTGTCCGCGGACGCCGTCCCCGACAATGGCCGGGCCTAGTGAAATACAGAGGTCCACAACGCCACGACATCTGACCCCTGATACGTCCACAAACGGCCACATTCCTGACAACAATACTAAAGGGTATATCCAGGCCACTCTCGACACGCACAGCCATGTGGTTGGCCTCCTTTGCCAACCTCTTACTTACACAACCCAATGATTCGGACTCAATCGTCTGGCATTTGCGCCCGGACTTTTTCAGGCAACGTCTGTACCCACTCATCAAAGGGCAGGTCGGCATCCACGACAATTTCCAACTTACCATTGGGCAACCGACGAACCACTCCAGGACTTGCCGGGGAGAGAGGGATTTCCACCGCCTCTCGTGAAATATCCAAATCATCTATCACTTCTAAAATCCTCGTGATGTGTTGAAACGAAACCGTATCCAATAAACTCACGTCGACTCCCTTCGCCATGCTGATCAATGAAATTGTAGAAACGGTGCCAGGCTCTGTCCAAGAACTCATAGAGAGTGGAAATTCACTCCGTGGCTGAAAAAACACGCCTGAAGATCCGACCCGCGGCGACCATGTCTTCATGATTAACATCCAAATGCGTTACCACCCGAAACGCCCGATCTCCCATGGCATTCAGCAGGACTCCGGCCTCCAGGCAGTCAGCTAATAACACGTCGGTCGTTTTCGAGGAACGAGGGACCTGAAACATTACCATATTGGTCTCCACCGCCTTAACATCCACCACCACGCCGGGAATGTCCTCCAACAGAGTCGCCAGGTAATGCGCATTCGCATGATCCTCAGCTAATCGGGCAATATGGTTCTCAAGTGCATACACACCGGCCGCGGCCAAAATTCCCACCTGCCGCATTCCTCCGCCAAACACTTTGCGAAGGCGGCGCAATGTTTGAACTCGTGCAGTATCCGACACCACCAGCGACCCAATGGGAGCCCCCAAACCTTTCGACAAGCAAAAGGACACCGTATCGAAAGGACGAGAATAGTCAGCCGCCGCCACCCCGGTTGCGACCACTGCATTAAACAATCGAGCGCCATCCAAATGCAGGGCCAGGCCATGGGTACGGGCCACCTCTGCAATTCGATTGATGGTCTCCAATGAATAAATCGATCCTCCACCCACATTATGTGTCTGTTCAAGACACACCAAGGTGGATGGAGGATTATGAAGACCCTTTGGCCGAATGGCCGCCTTGACCAATTCCGGCGACAGGCGTCCACGATCACCCGGCACACAACACAATTGGACACCGGAGAGTGAAGACGCCGATCCACCTTCATAGCGAATGAGATGGGATGTACTGTCAACGATCACTTCATCACCGGGCCGCGTATGTAACCGGAGGGCCAATTGATTGCCCATCACCCCTGATGGAACATACACTGCGGCCTCCTTGCCTAACATATCCGCAGCCATGGCTTCCAAGCGATTCACGGTCGGATCTTCTCCATACACATCATCGCCCACTTCAGCCTGAGCCATCGCTTCTCGCATGGCCGGTGTCGGTTTCGTCACGGTGTCGCTACGTAAATCAATTTTTTGCATACATCAATTCCTTCAACAAGGATATATTCTATTCGTATTCTAAGGAACCGTCCTCCATCACACAAGATTTTCCTTTTGGCATTGGTCTACAATGCGGACGATGAAACCACGTCTCCTCGTCACCGGCGGAGCGGGCTTTTTAGGGAATCACCTCCTTCGTCGGGCCAATCAATTTGTCGCAGCCGGAACGCTGCACGCCACGCCCTCCATATCCCTTCCCGGTGTGACGTTTCACGTCTGTGATCTCCAAAACCCTGAGGAAGTTCGAGTCCTCATGGATCGGGTGCAACCGGACGTCATTATTCACACCGCCTGCTCGGAACAGGGAAAAGGAATTGAAGCGATCCTCCCTGCAGCAGGACTCCTCGCCATGCAATCAGTAGAACGAAACATTCGTTTCATTCACCTTTCGACTGATCAAGTCTTTGATGGGACTTCCGCGCCCTATACCGAAGAAAGCCCCACGAATCCCATCAATCCCTACGGTAAGGCCAAAGCCCAGGCGGAAGAACTCATCCGCTCCCTGAATCCGAAGGCCACCATCGTCCGCACTTCGTTGCTCTATGATTTGCGCACACCGGACCGCCAGACGACCCGCTTAATCGAGTCCACAAAAACCGGCGAACAGTATCGCTTGTTTATAGATGAACTTCGCTGTCCCATCTGGGTGGAAAATCTTGCCGAACTGTTACTGGAAGTCGCCACCAAAGATGTGCCAGGACTCGTACATCTCGGAGGTCCTGAAAGCCTGAACAGGTGGGAATTGGGGATGGGATTGCTCCGGCACTTTGGAGTCACACAGACATCGAATATTCAAAAGGGAACAATCGAGGAATCCGGATTGTGCCGCCCCAAAAACCTCACCATGGACTCCTCCCGATCCGAACGGCTCCTCAAAAAACCAAGGGTTTCTCTACAAGAAGCCCGCAAGATGACCGTCACCTCTGAAAGGTAAAATTCTTTTAACACACCTTTTTTAGGATTACAGAAGACTCCTGAAAACATGGTCCTACCTACCCACCCGCTAGTCCAAGTCCTTTTTTTTCGAGCCCTGCCCCTGCAGTATCATATGCCTCACGACCTGCAGATCGGCAACCGGACTGTCGTTCATGGGGGAGCGAGGGTAAGAACACATCTTTTGATCAATTCAAAAACAAATATAACGAACGTTGGTAAAGGTAATAGCACGGTTGGCGGAAGATGGAGGAAAGAGTTTACGGGCCTGAACAAAAAAAATCTATCACTGCGACCTTCTAAGCGGCCACACCTGAAATTGAACGAATGCGGCCTCAGAGTGCGAGCTTATCGTATCCCAAGTAGGCGCAGCATGCGCTCTGAGGTAAATTTAGATGGGTCATGGGAAATTGATTCAAACGAAACTTGGAGCTGTTCGCGAAGACGGAAAAGAATTACTCCACATTGTGTTTATTTTGTTCTCTTCATCTTCATCTGTTTCATCAATGGCAGAGTATTTCACAACCATGACCGTCTTCAGTTATTTCTCATTCACACAACTGTCTTGGTTCTTTTCTATCGATTGTTTTTGACGTCCTTCCATTCCTTACGAAATTCATCCATTCCGGCATGGACTGCCTCTCTTATCGTCTCCTGAATCTCTGCCAATCCCTTATGCGTGCCGGACACGATGTCTTGATAGGTCTCAACAGTTTTTTCTTGCAAATCACTCCAATCTTCTCCTTTTCGACGAACATAATCACGAATTTGCTCCCGCGAGTCCCGTCCCGACTGAGGAGAAAGTAGTAATGTGGCAACAGATCCAATAATTAAGCCCATGGCAAATACACCTAACAGCTTTCCATCTACGACATCTGATTCATGGTGACGCATACATTTCCTCACTTCTAGTGTTTAGTTTCGATTAACGATTTCCATAATGTATAAGTACCATGAAGACGGACCATGGTGAATAGACAAATCACTCCGAGGGATCATCAAAAAGTAGTCCACAACGATGTCTCAGAAATTAGGAAATGTGATGATGCACCACAGTAATCGTGTGACGAAGGTATTATTTGTAGCGGAGGATGTTTCAGATCATATTACCGATCATCATGTTTCCCTCCGGAAGAAGAACCTGACTTTTGACGACTATGACTCACATGAGCGGATTAAACATGAATGTCGGTTAGGTCTGGGCGTCCCGATATTTCAAATAACCTTCACAACCATCATGGCCACACCGACATTTCCCTACCGGCGCGGTAATGACATTCGCACATTCTTCTGAACAGTATTCCTCGCCTTCTAAATTTTCGCATGAACATGGGGGATGGGCACAGACGGTATTCATCCGGAAAACCTCACTTTCTTCCAGAAAACGGAGTATATGACGCTAAAATATCAATGAACCCTTTAGAGTTTCATAGCCGAACTCTCCGGCATTTATCCACTTTTCCTGACTCTCGAAAAACATTTCTTGACAATTATGTCTGTAATTTTTCCTCTTTAGCAACCTTTCTGACCGTGGTTGTTATTCCCTCTGGGGATATAGGCTGCCTCGATGCCATCAGCTCTGACAAAGAATGCAGAAGATTCCCCGCTTGTTCCTGACATCGAAACGTAACCGACATTTCCGTTGGTATTGTGGCCCCAACATTCGGATTCCCTGCATCAAAGGGATACCCGTTTCCTTCATTAAGGACATCGTTTCATGTCAATGGCTTGTCTGAACAAGTGTTTTTGTCTCGGCATTGGACCACCTGGAAAGAACGCTCGGGAATTTGTCCAATGATTACGGATGGAGGTTCAGCCATTATTCTCACTCAGAAGGAGTTGCCATAATCAATTTCCTTAATGTGTGTTTATTTCAACTTGTGCGCTTTACAACCACTCTCAAGCACGAAATGGAGTTCATTATGAACAAGCAGCTTATTACGGGTGTAATGGCCATCACTTTCACTCTATCGGTTAACCCAGCCTGGGCGTTGTTCGGAGATGATAAGGCAGAATTACTTCAGGGCACCAAAGTTACCTTAGTCGAGGCCGTCCAAACCGCTCTAACCAATGTAAAGGGAAAGGCATTTAATGCAGAGCTGGAAAAGGAAGACGGCAAAACGGTATTCGAGGTTAAAGTCATCGATGAGACAGGAGCCGCAAGAGAAATCTACGTGGATGCCCAAACAGGAGAGGTTCTCAAAATTGAAAAGGACTAAACCTGGTCCTGGCTTAAATCTGACATTGGAAGTCATTCCGTATGGACTGATGGACTTGGAATGGCAAAACAGGCTTCGGTGGTAAAGATAGTAACTTGAAACTCTCCGTTCATCTTCTTATCACACGCGTGAACATGTATATAAAAAATGGGGGAATATTCAGGCTACGAATTCAATGACCATTGGCCTGTCTAATAATTAATGAGCCGTATCGCAGGCAAAAATCCGGCCTTGCGAGCGGCTCATGGTTTTTTACTGGCTAAGCCCCGTGAATAATCGAAAGTTATCTCCGCCAGGAAATCCAGCAACAAAACCGACATCCTACCATCCTCCCCACGGGTCTCAGACCCTGACGAACAAGCCTTGGGGCTTGACCATCGACCCATTCGGGTTGAAAATGCTGACGTACCAGGCTTAGAATGCTGATTCTGACCATTGTGAACCGGCAAGTGAAGGATCACGACCCATTTCGTTTGCTCCTCTTCATATTTTTGAGATTTTCTTATCGTCGTGAAGCAATGATCCTTCTCAGGGTCTTTTCCCCATTTACATGAAAGACATTCAAACACACGACCGGCACCGGCTTGCAGAAAAAATTCGATTTCTTGAACGAGACGTCATTGAGGTCATCACGACCACATTTCTCCAACAACATCCCGAGACCAAAGAACAGGGAGAAGTTGCCAAAAACCACTGTATCACCGATGCACGCTACCACTTGACCTTTCTCAGAACGGCCATTGAATTTGGAAACAAGGACACATTCAGACAATATCTGCGTTGGACGACAAAGGTGCTCCAGACAAGAAACATTCCGCAACATGTGTTACAGCGATTTTTGGAACACATTTCTCATGCATTGGAACCCCACCTGACCGAGCCCGAAAAAACAGTCGTTCGGTCCCATTTGTTGGAGACCCCAGAATCGGAACCACCAGAACCTCAAACCCCCGCACGCTCAACAACTCCCATAGCACTCCATCAGGAGGTTTTCCTTCAAGCTCTTTTGGCCGGTGACCGCCATGCGGCCAGAACGATCGCGCTTGAGGCCTTTTCAAGTACCCGCTCTCTCTCGGATGTGTATGTGGAGCTCTTTCAAGAATCGTTGTATAAGATAGGCAGCCTTTGGGAAGCCAATCACATTTCCGTCGCTCAAGAACACGTGGCCACCGCCATCACCCAATATGTCATGGCCAATTTATATACGTGTGTGACACCTGCCCAACCCTTGCAAGGGAAAGGGATCGTCACCGGCGTAGAAGGTGAACTGCATCAAATCGGACCCCACATGGTCGCAGATATGCTGGAATTGCAGGGATGGGATATTCGATTTTTAGGGGTGAATGTTCCTCATCAATCTATCCTCCAATTGATTAAGGATTTCCGACCGACTCTCGTCGGAATTTCCGCAACCATGGTTTTAAAAGTTCCGACCGTGAGAGATTTGATCAGGGACATTCGAAACCATTTCCCCCCCGCTGCCACTCCCCGCATCCTGGTTGGAGGATCAGCCTTTCGTGCACTTCCGGATGTGTATCGGGATATAGGCGCCGATGCGTTTGCGTATGATTTACGGTCCTTAACGGCACTATTACCTTAAAGGACACATATCAATGGTTTTAGTCATATCACGATTTAAGGTGGCAAACGGACTTGAAGGGGACGTGGTCGAAGCCTTTCAAAAGCGCCCGCGATTGGTTGAGGCCGTTCCGGGCTTTTTAGGGATGGAAGTCTACACGCCTCACTCAGACCAAACGATTTTCCATTTGGTGACTCGTTGGACGGATCGGGAAACCTTTCACGCCTGGCATAAAAGCCCGGACCATCGCCTTTCTCACGGCATGCTCCCCACAGGACTGAAGCTGGACCCCACCGTGACGCAAATCCTTGAACTGGAGCGTCTCCCACAAACGGGGCCACAGGGCGGACTACAGGATTTTCTGGGCGACTCGATCCTGCTCCTGGAAAAATTCCTCAACCAGACAGATACCATTGTGTATTGCGTCATGACCCCTGATGGACGGATTCAGGTCTACAATGACGTCCTCTTGACCAAACTCAATGTGTCCAGAGCGGAATTGCAGACAAAATTTATCTGGGAATTTCTTACTGATCCGGACCAAAAGCACCTGCGCGATATCCTTGAAGATGGGATCTCCAGCCACAGCAATCGGATGCGACTTAATTTCCTCGATTCGTCCGGAATCCCTCATACACTGGACTGTTTGGTGCAGAAGAATTCTGCTGACACCACCATTCTCATCGGGGAAGAACCGGAAAAGTTCAACCAGAGGGCATTCGTGGAACTCATGCAGATTCAAAACGAAATGACGGTCAAAATGCGAGAGGAAGTAAAAAGCGGGAACAAACTGTCGGAAAATAATTCATATTTGAATCAGCTGGTGACCGAACGGACAAAAGACCTGGTTTACCATCAGGAACAATTGCGTGCCATGTTGGTGAAGTTAGCCCTTGTCGAACAATTCGAACGTCAAAATTTGGCAAATGATTTACACGATTATCTCGCCCAAATGCTCATCGCCTGCAGACTCAAGCTCGGGCAAATAGACCATAAGCTCACTCCTCCGTCACATTCCAAGGTGATTCAGGAAGTTGACGGAATGATCGATCAATCATTGACGTTCACCCGAACACTGATCTCTGATTTAAACCCGTCCATACTCCAGCACCATGGTTTACTCACTGCCCTCAAATATCTTTCCGAAGACATGCAGCGCTTTGGTTTAACCGTGGCAAGCCCTGAGACGATCCTACCGGTGAAGGTGGCGGAAGATATCAGCATCGTAGTTTATAAAACAGTGCGAGAGTTACTGCTCAACGTGTTAAAACATGCAGGAGTTACCACCGCATCGATACATTGGGAATGCCCTTCGGAACATGTTCTCCTGATAAGGGTGAGTGACTCCGGAAAGGGGTTTGATCCGGAAACCCGGCAACTTGAACAAGAACGGGGACATCTTGGCCTCTTCTTTTACCGGGAACGCATAAGGGCGTTAAAGGGACAATTTGATATTACTTCCAGCGCGAAAATGGGAACGACCATCACCATCATCGTTCCTCCATCCCCGTAAAATCCTTTGCCCGTCTTATCATGGCCTCCCCACGGCTTGCTGGACTCAACTGAAAACCGCCACAATAGGTTCAGACGCCTTTAGGTCGACATTGAAGCTTCCTTTTCAAGGGTTTTGGTCAGTTGGCCATGGGCCGGACTCTCGTTACAGTGAAGGAACGGCAGGCATCCGAACCTAACATGGAAGGACCATCATATTGCACCACTTTATGTAGACACTCCTACAAAAACATATGGTGTAATTATTTCCCTTAGACATGCGGATTGGAACGTGCAAACAACCATTGATATGTGACATTTTTTTAATATATGAACACACTCAAGCGAGCAAGATTATTCCTTGTTGACGATCATATTCTTGTTTTGGAGAGTTGCAAAAAACTGCTCGAACCCCACCATGACATTGTGGGGGAGGCTCATGACGCAAGCGATTTGGTCAGCCAAGTCCGACGAGCAAAACCCGACATTCTCCTTATGGATATTTCAATGCCGGACCAGAACGGATACGAAGCCGCTCGACTCTTAAAAGTCGCCTGCCCATCAGTAAAAATAATTTTTGTGTCGATGCATTTGGAGCCCACCTTTATCATGGAAGCGTTTCGTGCGGGAGGAGAAGGCTACGTGCCAAAGCAAACGGCAGGCAGCGAATTATTATCAGCCATTCAACAGGTTCAGGAAAAACAGAGATACCTCTCTCCTTTAATTCCTGAGGAGGTGCAATATGCCGTTCTTGCCCAGATGGATGGTATGCCGGGTACCGAACTTTCCGGAAAATTGACTCCCAGACAGCAGGAGGTGTTAAAACTTGTGGCTCAAGGTTTCTCTGCTAAGGACATCGCCAACGTGTTAACTATTTCCCAAAGCACGGTGGCGTTCCATAAAATGCAAATTGTGCAGGCATTAGGTCTTCATTCCAAGGCCGATCTCACGAAATACGCGGTCAAATTAGGAATTTCTCCTCTTGATTAGGGATTGAGCGGACAGAAGCTCCTGAGGATTAGAGGGCGTGCATGATCACAGGATGTATCGGTAGAAGTGAGGAGGAAAAGTCTCGGATTGGAGACTGGAAGAAAGAACTTCTAGAAGCTATTAAATGGAAATAATTCCGGTGGCAATGGCATATTTCGTGAGTTCCGATGCGGTCTTGAGTCCCAAAATTTGCATGATCCGGGTTTTATGAAATTCCACAGTCTTGACGGCCAGATTTAATACAACCGCAATGTCTTTATTGGATTTCCCCTCAGCAACCAGTTGGAGAATTTCAACCTGTCGTTGAGTCAGTGGGGGAGTCTCCGGTTGGGCCGTCTTCTTTGAATTAGATGAGGGATTCAGGGCCTGGCTGACGATTCCCTGGGCAATGGAAGGGGAAACGTAGGTACGTCCCTGATAAACCTCATTAATGGCAAATACTAATTCTGCCGTCGCAGATTGTTTTAAGATATACCCCGCCCCGCCAGCCTTAAAGGCTTCCTGGACAAAATGGTCTTCCGAATGCATGGTGAGAAAAATTATTTTTGTCTGGGGTTCACATTTTTTTATTTGACGGGCCGCTTCCAACCCATTCAGCAGGGGCAAGGAAATATCAACAATCGCAATGTCCGGTGTGTGTTTCTTGACGGCTTGAACTAAAGCATGACCGTCTACAACGGTCCCCACCAATGTAAAATCCGTTTCCAGCAATTTGGTCAGTCCCTCACTTACCAGGACGTGATCCTCAGCTAAAAGTACCCGAGTTTTGCTCATGTCAATAGAGGATTGGAGAATAAATTTTTAATATAAAACCTTGAGATAGGTATTATGAAAGAATCACTCATATAAGTCCACAATGAGCACCAAGATTGGTTTTGGCAAACCTTTAGTATATGGGATCACAAAGCCTGACCTTCGGCCTGTGAACTGGTGGACCGACAAATCCGACCCACCTGACAACCTATCTTCGAAGCCGAAAGAGAAATTGCTGAATTTTGGGTATGGGGGGACGGGTTGGAGGAGGAGGAGGAATAGGCGGTTCTGGAGGAGGAGTGGGAATCGGTCCGGGAGGAGGAAAAGGGTTGGGATTGGGGTTAGGGATAGGATTCGGGTTGGCATATCCAAAGTTAAAACTTGAAAGGCACCAGCCATTGAATTCGAAGCTATTCATGATTGCCCCTCCAGGCGCTTGGCAAACACATCCCAATTAACGTGGGAAAGGAAACGTTCAATATATTCGCCTCGTTCCGATGGTTTAAAATCCAGCAAATAGGCATGTTCCCACACATCCATAACGAGAAGGGGACGAAACCCTGCTACATTGCCGAATTCATGAAGACTCACCCAGTGGTTGGAAACCCGACCATTTGCCGGATTAATATTGCACACAGCCCAACCGACTCCCCGCATTTTCCCGACGCTTGAAAAGTCTGCCCTCCAAATGTCAAAACTCCCAAAACTATCTTCAATGGCTTTTTGGAGTGATATTTGTCCCTGTTGTGGACCTTTCGACTCCTGGGATGACAAATTTTCAAAATATAATTCATGTAGGACCATTCCATTATATTCAAATCCCAATCTACGGGTCAGTTCAGAATAGGCAGGCATTTCCTCCTGATCCACCTGTCCATCAATCAAAAATTCCCCGATTTGCCTGGTGAGAGAATTGGTCGCCTTCACGTATCCTTCATAGAGCTTAAAATGCATCTCTAAGGTTTTATCTGAAATACCGGTTAATCCTTTGAGGGGGAATTCCTTGACCGGATAATTTTTATCGTTCTTTGTCTTCATAGGTGTGATTTCTCCTTCCCCAATCACAATTTATTGCTCATTCCAAGAGCTTTCAGCGAAATACAGCCCCGTCACTTTCGTTGAAATTACATGAAATTATGCTGTTGTATAACTGGAAAAAACCCTTGTTCCGGGAATCTCCGGTCGGGGAAAAAACATTTCGACCAGGGTTTTGCCTAGTCGCCTTCCTCTCCGCTATGGAGTAAGTTTTCAAAAAGTTAAAAAGAGTGTAAGGGGATTTATGAATATCCAATTCACCATATCCGATGAAATGGGCAAGGAATTAACTGCCCTTCAATCCGCCCTCGGGATGAAGGGGGTTGAAGATCTCACAATTCATGCGTGGAATGTTTTGGGCTTTCTTATTGAAACCATTCGCAACGAGAAGGTGCCACTTTCTCCTGAGGCGATTCACTGGATTTCCCAACCGACGATGGTCCCGTCTCCCACCGAAACTCTTCAGGAACATGCAGTTTTATCGCATGCGGAAATTGACACACGAATACTGGAGGAAATTCATCGCTTGCTTGATGATGACCAGCTTGATCAGGCATTAAAAGCCACACATATTCTCAAAATCCTCAAATCCCACGCCGTAGGGAGATCGACGAATCACCAGGTGAAATCCGAGATGCTTCTTGCAGCCGCGGAAACATTTGCTGCCGAATGTGATCCTGAAAAAGCCGCCCAGCTTATTATCGATGCCACCCATGAACACAACGTGAAAACCACTGATAGATCCACCGACCGAAGTTAACTCAGGTTTTTTTCATCACCCCTCTTTCCATGACAATCTGATAGGCTCTGCTCTGATATCGGTTTGTGATGTGTCCTTCAAAACTGGTGAGAAGCCCTCCTCCAACCCCCTGAACGATTTCCGGGTAAAATAACCTAGGCGGTTCTGATTTGGGGCACCCCTTTCAGCGGGGGGTATCTTTTTTGTTGAATAATTTCAAAGGGATCAATACACTACGTTTCCGAATACTATTCCTTGCAGGAGTCCGCCCTAAATTTCAAATTTCTTGAGATGCGTTAAAGGCTTTTGGAGGTAACCCGGGTGCTTTCCAACGAACCAAAATTTCTCATCACGGCGAAGATTAAAGAATTTTCCATCCCTCCTATCACCGACGGACTCATCATTGGTAAGGATGCGGCTATTGGTGTGAGCGCCTTACAGAAGGCGCTGCGGTTGCTCATCCCGGAAGAATTTGACCATATCGAAATTCAGGATGAAGTCATCAATAGCATGCTGATACGATCTTCCATTACCAGACGATTAACACAAAAACGCGTGGTGACTTTCCTTCTTGATCAAGTAAAGCCCTTGATGGTGGCGGATGATATCCTCCACATTCAGTTGGACACAGAAATCACCATTACCCAAGAATTGTAGAATGGTCTCGTGGTTCATTTAACTGCACAAGATGCCGTCAGTCCCTCCGTTTTGATGGTATCCGCAGAGATGGGCCTGCGTGACCTCAATCTGAATCATAAACTACAGAGTTATGAAGCCTATGCCGTATTTTCTGAAGTCGTGAACCAGAAGCCTTCCGAGCAATTTCTGGGCATCGTCCCCAAACATATGATAGGGCGATATCCTTATAGGATTTTTGGGGATCTTCTCTCATGTTCCACGTCCCCCCATGTCGAACCCTCCACTCCTCTTGATGTGCTGTACGCAGATTTCCAACGACACCGTATCGATGCCTTCTCTGTCATAGATAGCGGGCAGCGGTTTATTGGAGCCATTACGCCCACAAGCCTGCTTGAAACCCTCTGGCATCGAGAACAATTTCTGACCATGCGACTTCAAAAAGAGATAAATGAAAAAAATTTCGCAAAGCGAGAATTACAACAAGCCAAAGATGAATTGGATAATCATGTAGGGGCAAGGAACAATTTAGTTTTTGACCATACACAACAGCTCTTAGAGCTTTCGGAAAGCCTCATCTCAACCGAAACTCGGGAACGGCGAGCCTTAGCGGGCGAGCTTCATGATCATCTGGCCCAAATGTTGGCAGTTGGCCGAATAAAGCTGGCTCAAGGAAGCCACTTGACATCAGACCCGGAAGTTTTGAGTCTTCTCAATACCGTCGATCAGTTCCTTCAGGAATCATTGAGCTATACACGAACGTTGATGACGGAGCTGAACTCTTTTAACCTTCATCAATCAGGCCTACTGAAGGTTTTAGAGGAACTGACTAAAAAGATGAAGTTGCTTGGGTTGGTCGTCACCCTCGAAGCCGAACGCCCTTTGCCCGACCTATCCGAAAATCAGGAATTTCTTCTCTATTGGTCCCTTCGTGAGTTATTATTTAATGTGATTAAACACGCTCACGTCGACCAAGCCACGATCAGCATTCACCAACTTCACGGCACACACCTTCATTGCATGGTTTCCGATCACGGATGCGGCTTTGATCCTGCAACCATGGCGGGGGAGATTCCCGGTCAGGATCATTTCGGTTTATCCGGCATCAGGGGACGAATGACGGCGCTTCATGGAACAATATCGCTGAATTCTTATCCAGGCCAAGGCACACGGGCCTCTCTCACCATTCCTTTGTCACCACCTTCTCCCCCACATTGATTCTCCATCCATACCTCAAGGGTTTCGATCAGTTTCCTTTCTCTTTCAACTTGATATGTTTTAAAGAAACTCCTCTGCCAGACGACCGGTAGCAGCCCGCGACCGGAAGGAATCGGATGAGAGCTTTTCCTGCATAATCTCTCAGAATGGAAGAAACCTCGAATCATTCTGGAGTCGCCTATGAAATCCCCATTTAAATATTTTGTTGTATTGGTGACGTGTCCATTATTCATCGCAACCATAATGGAAAATACAGAAGGACAGGTCCTGGTTGTCCCTCTGGCCGGTTTTGAGGAAACGATATCTCCGGAAACACTTGTTCCGCGTTCCGACAAGGACAATAGGCGTGGGCATTCAGACGAAGAGTTAGAATATCGCATTCAAAGACGCTTGGAGATCAGTCCATATCGGAATGCCGACATCACGGTTCATGTGAAACAGGGCGAAACGGTACTCTCAGGATATGTCAAAGACCACGATTCTATAGTGGAGGTGATCGAAATCGCTTATGACTCCGGAGCCACGAACGTGGACAATCAAATTCAGCTTGACCATCCATGGAGAGAGATAAACGACCAGAAATTGAAAGAGGCGGTTGAAGCCGAGCTGTATTGGAGTCCATTTGTGAATTCGGTTCCCATCCGCGTTGAAGCTCAAAGCGGAACCGTCATACTCTCGGGAAGAGTCGAAAATCGAGGGGAAATTGTGGATGCAGTGAAAAACGCCTATGAAGCCGGAGCGAAGAATGTCCGCATTCGTTTATGGATCGATCCCACATTAGATTAACGAAGGAAGGAGCCTGCCGCAAAAACAAAACAAAACGGACTAGGGTTGAATATCAAAGCAGCCGGCATTAAAGATTTCTTCATTAGAATAATTAGCTAAAATTTTTGACAAATTTATTTTATTTTGGACCAAGATAAAGTTTCTAAAAGTCCCTCATTCTTCGGGTGTCTTTTTAAGATGATTTGGTTGCCCTAACGGCTCGCTCTCATTGATTGGAGCCATTTCCGAATTCAAGGGATGCGTGGGAACTGGGGAGATGTCGGGAAGGATTTGGGGGTCGTCTGTCGGTGATTCGGTTCCAACCGGAGGAGTGGACGATGCGGTGCCTGAAGCTCCGATGTCGGGTGGTGTCCGTACCCCTTCCCCAAGAATGGGGGAATCTTTGGTTTTCTCTCCTATGGAAGGAGAAGTAGAGGGATTTTCTGAACGGTCTTTGGATTGAATTTCATCGGTAGGTACTTCCTTAAATTCATCCCCGAAGACGGGTTCCGTTAGGGGAGACATCACAACAAACATGAATCCTAGACAGGATAACGACACTCTGAAGACCTGGTCGGCAACGGCTGTTTTTTTCATGGTACATCCTCCATTTTTCCTGCGACCCCGACTGCCCGCTCATCAACACTTCATTGAAAAGCTTTTCTTCACAAGGTTCGTAGGTATGCGGAAAGATCCGCCTTTTCCTCTTTTGTCAACTGCACACCAGTGACGAGGGCAAAAAACTCCACCGTGTCTTCAAGAGTCAAGAGACGGCCGTCATGGAGATAGGGTGGGGAATCCTTTATTCCTCGAAGAGGGAAGGTCTTGATAGATCCCTCGGCCCTACCATGATAAAACCGTTCCACTTTCAAATCGTGCATCAGGTTATCGGTAAAATAGGGAGCAGTATGGCAGGCTACACACTTAGCTTTTCCGGAAAACAAGGCCTCCCCTCGCAACTCTTCTTCCGTGGCTTTTTTAGGATTCAATCGGCCAAAGAGGTCTAATTTCGGCGCAGGGGGGAAATCGACAAGCTTCTGGAACTGTGCCATTTTCATCACTTCCGTGCGAGTCAAATCACGACGACCCTTTTTCTCGGCAGTCGCCAGATCATGATCAAAATACGCTGACCGGTTTTCAAATTCAGAGAAATCCTCAACAGACGTCATCGCCCGCTTGGATCCGAAGACTTTTTGAATATTGACACCCCGTAAGGAGGGCGTTTCAATGCGAAACCTCGAAAATTGTGGCCGGTTATCAGGATTTAAATGAATGGCCCCATTCGTATGCCCGTTTACATGGCAATCGAAACAAGCCACACCACGACTGGGCGGCACTGTTTTTCGATCATCCGTCGCATTGAATTGCTGCTGGGGGATTTTTTCCACCAGTAATCGAACGCCGTCAAATTGCACCGGCGAAAGAATGCCATCGAACAACGCGTAAAAATTTTCGTTGGTGATTTCCTGACCTTGTGAAACATCTCCCAAATCCGGCCTGCTTGTGAGGAACAGAGGCGGAGGAAATTCCGGCAAAAAATGATCAGGCAAATCATGAACCACGTCGAAACGTTCGCGCTCAGGATGAATTTCAGTCATCATTGAAGGAAACACCATTCCCCCTGTGGAGTGAAGCGGATGCGGCAACGGCAAATACGGGAAGAGATCTTCTGCTTTGATGTCCTCCTCCGGCATTCGGGCGAGTTGGGCAAAGGTAAGCCCATTCTTCAAGCGGGCCGTGGGTCCCTTAGGAACGGGTTTCCCACGAGTCATGGTCACCCCTTCAACAAATTGGGGAGACAAATCATACCGTTCCTCAAGCAGATCTTGCTGCTGGGACTTAATCTTCGATCGTTGTTGGGTTTCCTCCTCAATCACCTTCTCCAATGGTTCATCCGGACTTAGGTCAAAGACAAAGGAACTGGGAGTTCGACCACCAAAGGTATGAATAGCCGGAGGGTTGGGAGTTCCCGGTTTGGCATCCGGAGATTCTTGGGTGTCCCCTTTTCCAACCGGTTGATATTGTGGATAGGCCCGTTGCCAATCCTTGACCACAGCCGGAGGCCCGATTTGAGGAACCAGCTGTCCCGAACCGGGCACAGCCTCCCAACTTTCTGGCTTGCCCTGATCCGCAGCCAGTCCCATTCCCAAACCGCTGCTAGCGATCAAAATACACCCCATGATGAGACTCCGGCTCATCCGCCATGTCACTTGAGAAACTGTTGAATAGATATCCATTGTTCTCCTTATTTTATGGCCGTTATAGGGACACAAGGTCTAGAAATAACCGGGAAGTTAATCCGAAAATGGTCGCTTATCCTATGGCTTTTCCCACAAGGTCTTCCCATTTTCATCAAACAGCCGGACAAGGGGACTCCCGTCCTTATTTAACACGACTTGAACTCTAGGGTTATCCAGATAATCTCTCAACACAAACGTGGGAAGGTCATCGCTCTGAACTTCCAATGCCACCCGCCGCTTACAATCCTCGCCATAGAGGGTTAATCCAGTTCGCTCTTTGCCATACACAGCAAGAGAGGTTCGACGGTTACAGTGATTATCCCCCATAATGAGTGCTGGATGTACACCATCCCATAGGCTAAGTGTAGCCCGGACCTTTCCCTCCTGGTTCACAATATTAAGGGCAGAAGTGGAGATCGGCTTTGTTGAATTTTCAGAAGCCAACGCTGACTCGGTCGGGTTGGGAGAAGCCAATAACATTCCCCCAATCGAACCCAAAAACAGTGATCCAAGCACTACGGCCAACAATGTCAATTCTTTAAAGGGCATGGAGCCTCCCCTTGTTTTTCGTGGCAAAAAATGATGAACCTGACCCGTGCTATAGTTTTCCGGTAAGAGCCAGAATCAGCACGATCACCAGAACCAATCCCAACCCACCACTGGGGTAAGCCCCCCACGATGAACTGTACGGCCAGACCGGCAAGGCGCCCACCAATAAAAGAATAAGAATGACTAGTACGATAGTAGACATAAATATGGTTCCTCCCATTCCGTCATGAGATTGTATGATCAGTGCTCATCGTCTCCTCACTGACATGGACAGAACGTGGCCAGTCTTTCATAGGCAGAGCCGTCTTGAGTAGAGCCCGACGCGGCCAGTCCCCAAAAAAACAACGGGACTTTCCACTCTGCCCCGATCCATTGCTGCCTAGCATGTCCTCCTCAAGAATTTTGTTCATGGTTTTGTTCTCCTTATTGCTAATCTAATTTGATATCTGTCAGGCCCGGTTGTTCATTTCCAAAATTACATTTGTCTCGTTTTCTTGGTTGCCTTATTACTACAAATTTTTTGGGTCGGAAGTCCTGATAAAAACCCTGGAATGAGTGAACAATATCCCTGGATTCTCCTGTGCCTGCACCTGTAGGGTATTTCCTCTTAGACAAGACTTATTCCTTGACGCTATACTTTTCTCGTCTACGTACTTTCACGACATGTCACGAATGGCGTTCGGTTTACAACAGCGGGGGAAAAGCTCCATCATTCGGTGGCGTGACCTCTATTACACTGTGTATCCATATATTTCAGAGTCAGACCCTTTTAGAAAACGAGGTCTCCCGCTGATTGCACGAATTGTGAAAAACGATTTTAAGAATCCTGATGTAATGCGGGATGACACAGTTTTCAGATCGAAAACTAAGCCATACTCAGGAACGGAGACCCTCCTCTTCAGGTCGGTAGGAAATGGATGAAGTCATGACGCTGCCTCAGGACGGAACTCAAACAGGCACTCGCTCCCCAAAATGGGATACAAGCCTTTTGATAGCCATTTGCGCTCTCATAGGTGCAATATTCATATTGGACCTGTACACCAAAACAGGCGTGGCAATCGGCATGTTATATGTGAGTGCCGTTATGCTGACCCCATGGTTGCCACATCCGAAATCCCCGTTCATGGTTGCAGGAGTGTGTACGGTCTTGGCTATCATTGGAATAATCTATTCGCCGGGCGTGAATGTGGTGCATTCCGGCAGCACCATTGCCGGGAATGCTGTGGTCAATCGTCTGTTGTCGCTTTTTATGATTTGGGCAACCGCCCTACTCACCTATCAATATCGTCAGGGAGCAGAGGTCAGGCTTCGGTTAGGGTCCATCGTGGAATCCACGCATGACGCCATCATCGGTCAAACACTCGAGGGAAAGGTCACCAATTGGAACAACGGAGCCGAACAGATGTTCGGTTATTCCCCACAGGAGAGTATCGGGCAATACCTGACATTTCTTTTTCCACCAGACCGGATTCCCGAAGAAAAAGATATTCTGGAAAAACTCCACAGTGGCAAGCAGATAAAGAATTTTGAAACGATTCGACGCAGGAAGGACGGTCAGGAAATACCTGTATCGGTAACCATTTCTCCGATTATCGACCGATGGGGAAAGGTTATTGGCGCCTCTAAAATTGCACGGGATATTTCCCAGCAAAAGGGGTTGGAAAATCTCCTGGCCATACAAAACCTGACATTGGCCAGCCATGCGGCCTCACTGAAGCAATCAAATGAAGACCTCGAACAATTTGCCTATATTGCCTCTCATGATCTCCAAGAACCCCTCCGCACCATTCATGGCTTTACGCAGTTGTTGGCGGAACGCTATAAAGACCAATTAGACGACCAGGGTAGGGAATTTATTGGATTCGTGACCGATGGAGCGAATCGGATGCAAACCCTCATTCAGGACCTGCTAAAATATTCGAGAATCCAAGCCCAGGAGCTGAACACAGTCCAGGTCAATGGCGAGGAAGTGCTTCAGGAAATCCTCGAACATCTCCTCATGGTCATTGAAGACAAGCAGGCTTCGATTACTCATGACCCTCTGCCCATCATTCGGACGGATCGGTCACAATTTCAACATCTGCTCCAGAATCTGATTACCAATGCTATTAAATTTCATGGCCCGAAACCACCACGCATTCATCTTTCCGCCCAGAAAAAAACCAACGAATGGCTTTTTTCAGTCCAGGATAATGGGATTGGGGTGGAACCGGAATATTTCGAGCGAATTTTTCTTCCCTTCAAACGACTACATACCAGGGAAGAATACCAGGGCACCGGAATCGGTCTGGCCATCTGTAAGAAAATCGTGGAGCGCCGTGGGGGCCGCATCTGGGTCGAATCCCAACCGGGAAACGGAACCAAGTTTTCCTTTACCATACCAAAATAAACCGGAGATTTTTCATGCAAAATCCTATTGAAATTTTGTTAATAGAAGATAATCCGGCTGATATCCGCCTGACCCAGGAAGCCTTTCAGGCAGCGCGCCTCCATAATACCATTCATGTCGCTCAAGACGGGGTCAGTGCCATGTCCTTCATTCGACAGACAGCCCCCTTTCAGGATGCTCCCCGACCGGACCTTATTCTGTTAGACTTAAACCTTCCGAAGAAGGACGGGAGAGAGATTCTGAAGGAAATTAAATCTGATCCCCACACGCGCACAATTCCCGTAGTCGTGCTGACCACCTCCGAGGACGAAGGAGACGTGTTGCGTAGTTACAATCTTCATGCTAATGCCTATCTGGTCAAACCCATCGATGTTCTGCGATTCATCAAAATGATTCAATCCCTCGAAAGTTTCTGGCTCTCCGTAGTGAAACTTCCTCCAAAAGTACCAGAGTTATGAGCGATCTTCATTCTCCAACCCATTCCATCCTGCTCGTGGAAGACAATCCTGCTGACGCGGAATTAGTGCGGGAACGGCTGAAGGATGCCTCCGGCATGTCTCCTTTTTATATGACGCGCGCATCGACACTCAACGAAGCTCTGACAACCCTTCAAAACACGTCGTTTGACGTCATCCTTCTTGATTTAAACCTGCCCGAAACCAACGGCCTTGAAACATTAAAACGAATCCGGTCGGCAAACTCGGTAATTCCACTCGTCGTGTTAACCGTGCATGAGGATGAACCCTTAGCCCTTGAAGCGATCAAATTAGGGGCACAGGACTATGTTCCGAAATCTTCCATGAATGCCGTGCTACTTTCCCGAATTCTGCACTATGCCATAGAACGGGAAAAGAACGACCGGATTCGCCGCGATAGCGAAAGAAAATACCGGTTATTTGTGGATGGAGCCACCGGTTTGGCCTTTGTCATGCTTGACTTGCACGGGAACATTACTCATTGGAATTCAGGAGCGGAGCGGCTCTTCGGTTATCCGGAAGACGCCGCCTTGCATAAACATTTTTCTATGCTATTTACCGATGAGGACAAACGCAACGGTCGTCCGGAAAACGAACTCCTGAGGGCCGAGGCAGTAGAAAAGGGGGACGATGATAATTGGCTGGTTCGAGCTGATGGGTCGCGATTCTGGGCCAGCGGGGCAGTGACAGCCATACGCGACTCAACGGACCACCTCATTGGATTCGCCAAAGTGGTTCGGGACAAAAGCGCGCAAAAAGATGCCAGGGACAAATTAGCCGAACTCAATCGCACCCTGGAAGAACGCGTAATCCAACGAACCCAGGAACTCACTCGCAACCAGGAGCGCTTACGAGCCATGGCTTCAGATCTCACAGTCACCGAACAACGCGAACGACGTCGGTTGGCTTCGGATCTTCATGATTATCTGGCACAACTCCTTGTCGTGTGCCGACTGAAATTAGGTCAGGGTCAATCGCTCACCGATACGGAAAGCCTCGTAAAGGTGATCCAGGAGGCGGATGCTCTCTTGGACCAATCCTTGACCTATACGCGGACACTCGTCAGCCAACTCAGTCCGACCTGTCTCTATGAATTTGGACTCTATGCAGCTCTCGTCTGGTTGGGATCTGAAATGAGGAAGCAGGGGTTGACCGTCAACGTCAACGGCGCAAATTTATCGTTGAACCTTCCGGAAGATCAGGCTGTCCTCATCTTCCAATCGGTTCGTGAATTATTATATAACGTACTCAAGCATTCCGGAGTCAATGAAGTGACGGTGAACCTGGCCATTCAACAGGACCACCACCTGATGATCGAGGTGGAAGATTTTGGCTGCGGTTTTATAGACAGTGCCGAAGACAGAAATGAGCAATCACCAACCAATTTTGGACTCTTTAGCATCCGGGAACGATTGGAAGCCCTCGGCGGAGAAATGGTGCTCAATTCGACCCTGCAGAAAGGGACTCATGTCCTCCTGCGTATTCCGGTAGAAAAGGGCATCGAGGAGTTCCGACCACATACTGCTCGTCCAACAACAGTGCGAGCGGTCGAGAAGATACCTTCCCTCCGTTCTCATTCAGAGAAAATTCGAATTCTTCTCGTGGACGATCACAAGATGGTTCGTGAGGGGTTTTGTCATATCCTGAACTCTCAGTTGGACTTCGAAGTCGTGGGAGAGGCAGAAGACGGGGTACAAGCCATGACCCTGTGTGAATCCCTTCGCCCTGACGTCATCGTGATGGATCTTCATATGCCCAATATGGACGGTCTGGAAGCGACCAGAAGGATTAAAGAAGCCATTCCTGAAACTGTGATTATCGGATTATCTGTTTACGACACTCCGGATGTGGCCCGATGGTTCCAAGAGGCAGGAGCCGAGACTTTTGTCACGAAAGGAGGACCGGCCGAAAGCTTAGTCACCATGGTCAGAAAATCCTGGCAACAGAAAAAGCCCGTCTAACCTTTCTCTCCTACTCGTTTTCATTCTTCGTCATCCGTCCGCCTGCTTTTTCGACGTTGGGTAGGTTCGCCCCCGTCAAAATCTGATAGGCTTGAAATACCGTATTAACAGGAGAAATCTGCATCAGAAAAGGGGTCTGCCAATCATTGTCCTCAGGTAAACGCTCTTCAGGAATAATCACTCTTCGGATATGTTCCGCATAGGCAGCCTGGATTTTCAAAGGTATCCCTCCGACCGCCCCAATATGTCCATCACGGGTCACTTTCCCGGTCATCACTCGGCTCAGGAGGATGGTGTTATCGTTGGCCATGGCTAGAACCACCAGACTCACCATTGCTGTCAGACTATCGCCGTATATCGTCACACCTGGATTGGGAAATTTTAAAAATATATCCCAGGTCTTTGGATCCAGGCCCGCAACACGAGCTGCAGCCATAATTCCTGATTGAATAGCCACCTGAGTAAAAGGCGAAAATTTTCCCGGTCCGCTGGAAAAGGACACATTCAACACTTCCTGACCTTCCTGTTTGCGGAACGCGATTTCAAGTTTTCCCACAATTCCTTTGGGCTGATGATGCTGGTTCAGCGTGGTTCCCAGAAATGTCACGGTTTGTTGCTGCCAAAACGACGGTGCGGCCTCGGCGGGACGAGGTAAAGAGCAGAACCAGACAACCGGAATCGCCCATGCCAAAACCCTGAAGATAAGAGCTATCCGTAGAAACTGTTTCATTGGCTAATTCCCCGAAACCGGCAAATACGGGATAATATATTCTCGTTTCCCTTCTACCCTCTGATCGACAAAGTGATCGAAAACCCCATCTCGATTCTCGTCTATCCAATAAAATAATGGCCATTCAACGGTTTCAATTACCGTATTCCAAAATTTGTTATTTTCAAAAAAAATAATTTGGCGGGCCGTTTTATAATCGACGATCTCATCTCCCTTCAAGGAGTATTCCCGGATATACAATCCCGTAATGATATTCACGTCTTCATGAATAAGATTGGCTTCACCAGGTTCATTCGGCATATCTGCAGCCATCCCGTTTCCCCCAAAGAGGAGACAGAATACGAATCCGAAAATCCAGTGAAAACAGAATTTGTTGTTTCTCATGATATGAATCCCTCCATCGGACCCTTCGTTGCCCTGGGATCCTGAACGTATCTCTCGATAGAACAGTGAATCCTTACCAACTTCCCGGCCTTATCGAGAGTATTCATCTTTTTACGCGGTCATGACCAACCCATTTCCACGAGGACGCGCCTGAGGAAATGAGTTCAAGGCAGGAGTTTCGGTTTGATTTTTCAACAACCGGTTCAGGAGGATGAAAGGATCTATCACGTCACCACATTGAATACAGTGCTTGGCCTGAAACTGGAAATCCTCATAATCGGAGAAAATATCCATACACGTCTCCTCAATCATCGTTCCTCCACACCGCGAACAATGTGATTGCTGCATTTGTTTCATCAATTGAGGGAATACATCGGGGTGATCAGTTCGCATGGCTTCTAAAGTCAACGTTTGCATACCGCCTCCTTCATAACTTCATAAAAGGTTGAGAATTGATAATCATGCTCTGACTCTAAATTCTCACCCTGCAAGCCACTACTACTGAAAACCCTTGGTCTAGTGGGGAAGGTCCCTTGAATATTTTTGAAAGGAAGGTGAAAGAACTGAATAAGGAGGCGAAAGAGTAACCCACACCACAAGGATTTCATCGCGCCCATTACAGGCTGGTGGAAAAAGACCGCCAGCGGCGTTCCCTGCCTTCCCCGGTTCTTCCTCGCCGAAGTAGGGACGAAAGCTGAAAGTGGCTTCGCGTCTACGCGCTGAAGCGCTTCGACGCGCAAGCGCGCAGGCAGGTCGCCATTTTTCCCTGCTCCTTTACTGGAAGTATGCTCTGCGCGCAACAATGCCTGCGGCCTTCTCTTCGATATGACTCAAGGCAGGACTGGACGAAATTTTTTGAACTGCCCCGAGGCCTCTGATAGGCAACGTGCCTGTGGGTCTATATCCCCTTGGAAACTAGTACTATTCAACATTCCCATGACAAGGATGCACGGCTCAGGCACCACTGAGACCTTGAAGGCATCGACGAAACAAACATCCACCAGGGGAGTGAAAACGATTTAAAAAAATTCGGGGAAAGAAGAAAAGAAGGATAGAATCCGCGTCTTACCGGGAGACAACTTGCGGGCTGCTGATGGCCTCGACCGGAGAGGCATGGGAGAGGATCGCAGGCCCACTCACAGCCCGCTCGCGCATGAGATTAAACAACTCTTTCTCCTGAGAATTCTGAATGACAACCCGCTCCAATGATTCCTTCCAGGCAGCATGAGCTTCCTCCACCAAGCCGGAACGGGTCATCGATTCACCGAGATAAAACCAGGCATACGCAGATGAAGGCTCGCACTTCACGGCCTGTCGAAATGTGGGAACTGCCTTTTCATATTCCTGATGACTGAAATACAGACTGCCAAGCTTATTGAGGGCATCAAGATGACACGACTCATGATCCAGGACAGTTCGATACATCATCATGGCTCGGTCGTCATAGTGAAGTAATTTCAAAGTTTTGGCCGTTTCGGTCAAAATAAAAGGATCGGCCGGCAATTGTTGAAGAAGGCCTTCATAGATATGCAAGGCATCCTTATACCGGTGCAATGCGCCATAGCCCAGAGCCATGTTTTTGAGGATAACCATATTCCCAGGAATAATTTCGAGCGCTTTTTCGTAATGGTTGACGGCAAGTTCCATAAACTCGGGTTCATCGTTCAAGGTCCCCGCAATCGTCTGCATCAGATGACCCGTGAGAAAGAACCCCATCCCTAATATTTGAGGATCTACCGGTAAGCGGCCAGGCGACCCGGAAGAAGAGGAACTGGCGACCTGAGACGGGGACATTTCATAAGGAATATGCTGATCCGCCAACCATTGCCGAATGAACGTAGAAGGAATGGCATAGCTCATATCGGCCCTGAGCTGAACACTCCCGATCAATGAGCCCTTCCTGTCCGTAGCCTGACCAATATACGGAACCGAATGAACGACGATCCCCAAGACCTGGCCACTCACCGCATCAACAATCGGACCACCGCTGGTTCCTGCGTGAAGGACGCCAGAGACTTGAAGAAAAGGCATGGTTCGGCCCTGTGTCCTTGAACGGCCCATGGTCAACCCACTGACATTTACCGGTTTCACTGTGCCATGGAGCATCAACCCCATTTGCAACGTGTCTATGACCCGAGGAAATCCCACAGCGAGACCCTCTGCGCCATCTTCGGCCAAGGTTCCGAAAAGAGATAAGGCCCGGTCATGACCCTGGGGAAGATGAAGAACGGCCAGGTCGGCATCCTGGTCGATGGTGACGATTTTCGCATCAGTAAACACCCCCTGATCAGGGACATAGACAAGCAATTTGGCGGATGAGATCAGGACATGGGCGTTGGTCAGAATATGTCCATCCTGACTCATAAAAAAACCCGTCCCAAAAGACAGTGATTTGGTCTCCCGGTCTACAGAAACCAGAAGAACCGCACTCGAGCGGGACTGAAGGTAAATGTCACTGCGTTCTGATGCCCAGATGGTTTCGGAGCCCATCCAGGCCCACAAGAAGATCACCAAGAATAGCCCAGCATTTCTGAATTGAACGGATAAGGACATATTGTCGGGAGGGTGTTGATTCATGGGTCCCGGGAATCTGTGAGTTATGATGAGAGGAAATTGAGAGCTCTCAGAACTTCATATATTTTTGAGTGAGATTACCGGATTTTGTCCATCGCCTTTTCTCCCATCCAGCTGGTACTTCTAAATATTATGACCCAGGTGTCCCTGTATGTCTAATGCACAGGTCGGCGAAATCTCTATAAGAGGTAAAGAAGAAGGACAGCCGGTCATTTTAATGAATTCCCGTTTATTCACAACAAGGAGGTGCTTCAATGACAATAATGCGAAATTCAATTTTAACCCTTGCCTGCTTCGGTCTTTTATCTACGGCCGCCATGGGAATGCCTCCGGAGAGCATGAACGAACCAGAATTACACCATGGCACAAACACGGATCCCACGAACCAGCCCGGACCTGAGCATTCCGAAAGCTCCATGGGATCCGCCCAAGGGAACATTATGGGGTCCGAGATTACAGGTGAAATTCTTACTGTCGAAGGGGATCTGTATACCGTTAAAGATTCAACAGGCAAAGAAGTGCAATTGCATGTGGACGAATCCACGGAAAAGTCCGGAAAATTAATAGAGGGAGACAAGATTAAAGCCGAGGTCACCCCGCAAGGTCACGCAGTCATGCTGAAAAAAGCAAATGACATGAACTAAGCTTTAGAGTCAGGGAAAAAAGCCGGCGGATTCAGCCGGCTTTTTTTTGCCATTTTCATTCTACCAACTGGGGATGGATGCCCAAACGAGAGAGAGTCAACAAATTATTCGGCAGATCCGGAAACAGGGCCTCGGAGGGATGTTGCACCATAATCTGCCACGAGGGAGGTCACTCTCTGTCAATCGGACGCTCAGGATAAATTCCACAATGTATCTCGCTGAGCGTTGGAGCCTTTCGAGCTGGACATTAATTCTTCGCTATCGTTCAGAATGACAATCTGGTGGGTTTTACTGGACTAGTGATATACGCACCCCATGCCTGAAAGAGGGGAACCAACCAATAAAACACTCACCCTCTGTGACTCTGTCATACTGGATTGAGAGGTGAAACCGAAGGCGGAAGCTCTTTTACTGACTGGTTATATTTTATTCCTGATTTCCCAGACCACTGCGTCCCCAGCTCCTCTCATTGTCATTCTGAAAGAAGCGAAGGATCTGTGCCCGGTTCGACGGGACCATGGCTTTGTCTGATGCTTCGTCTTCATCTCAGCATGGCTGTGGAACACCGAAGGGGAAATGAGGAAGCCAGGTGTGAGGCTTTCAGGAAGAGCTATGGTTCTTTTGACTGGATCGAATGACTTCGGCAAAGGAATTAAAGGAATCCCCTTTGGTTACATATTCGTCCCCTCCAGCCTCAGAAAAGTTCTTCATCACAATTTGATCTCCATGCATTGACAACCCGATGATATAGATTGACGGGTGGCTGGCTTTGATGCGACGGGTGGCTTCGATGCCGTTCATCACCGGCATATTGATATCCATCACAACCACATCAGGATGGAGCATCTGAACAAGCTCGACAACCTTTTGACCATTCTCGGCTTCTCCGACCACCTGTATATAGGGACAGGCATTCAACAGGGTGGCCAACCCTTCCCGCAATATTGGATGATCGTCAGCAAGAATGACACGAATGAGGTCGCCGGATTTCTCAACGTCAGTTGGAGAAAATTCGGAATGGTTGTGGGTCTCGGGGTCTGCCTCGGGGTCTGCCATAAAACGGGTGTAAAGGGGAATGGTGATCCTGACACGGGTGCCCTCCCCTTTTTTCGAATAAATCTCACATTGTCCTCCCAAACCCTCCAGGCGCTCCTGCATATTCAGAAGACCGAATTTCGGAGATTTGCCAATTTTTTCAAAGGTAGAATCAAGATCGAAGCCACATCCGCGGTCTGTCACTTCAATACCGATGACATCAGGCGAGTCACGGGTCATCTCAACCCTGGCTTCTCCGGTTTTGGCATGTTTAACCACATTAAAAAGAAGTTCTCTCACAACCTGATACAGAATAACCCCCGTTGATTCGGGCAGGTGAATAGACTCGTCATCAGGATGAGCGGTGACCGTGACATGCAGCTCATATCGGGTCATCTTCTCCGCTAACCATCGAAGGGCCGCCAGAAGTCCGTATTCATACAAAACGGGTGGGCTGATCTGTGCCATGAGATCGCGCGTATAGGTTAACGCCTCATCCAGTGATTCCTCCACCTCTTTGATCAAGAGAGACTGCTCTTCCGACACACCGCTTTGCTGCAACTGACTGACTTTGATTTTTCCGACAACCAACAACTGGGCTAAATAATCGTGCAATTCGTTCGAAATCCGGCGACGTTCCCGTTGTTCGGTCAGGAGTAACTCTGAAGCAAGGTTCCGAATACGGTGTTGGTGCCGTAGGAGCGCCCCCGTCCGTTCCGCCACGCGGCCTTCCAGTGAATCCTTTATGGACTGCAATTGTGCTTCGACACCCGTGCGGTAGACGGCGTAGGCCAGAATATTCGCCATGGCTTGAAGAAATATGACATCCTCCTCGGTAAACGACCTTTTCGACGTGGAATGCACACCGAGGACGCCGTGAGGAACGCCCTCATGATCGCGGATGAGGCAACTCATGCCGCTGACCACATGATGATTGGACAATAATGCGGGGTCCGAAAACCGGGTTTCCTGAGAGAGATCCGCCACGACCACCGGGGCACCGGACAACAGCGCATAGCCGGCTTGCGATTCTCGACCGGCGCCTACGACGGCGTGTCCGACAATCCCGTCGTTCCAGCCGACTCCTGCCCGGAGCAGGAGGGACTGTTTGCCAGGTAATAATTCCAGGACCTTGACCAGTTCGACCGAAAGCGTGCGGCTCAGCAGCCTGACACATTCGTCCATGACCTTGGCCAGATCCCGTTCCTGAAGCGCCAGTCGTCCGAAAGCGGCGACCACCTCAATGGCATTGTGCCGGCGCGAGAAATCCGCCACCTGGATTTCCGCCTTCCGGATCCTGGTGATATCCACAAAAGTCAACACCACTCCCTCTAGCAGATTGTCCTGGGTCCGAAAGGGAATCATTCGGGATAGATAAATCCTGGAATCCTTGCCCAACGGTCGTTCCGTTTCCTTGACCATTGAGGTTCGAATCACTTCCTGAATATCCGGGACTAAGGTCTCATCCTCCAAGAATGCCGCCAATTCGGAAACGGGTCGGCCTAAGTCGATATCCCGAAACCGAAAAATTTTTTGAACCGCAGGGGTGAAGTGTTTGATCGCGAGTTTGGAATCAAGAAACAGCGTGGCGATGTCCGATGTCAGAAAAAGATTTTCCACGTCTGCATGGGACTGGTCCAATTCCTCCACCTTACTCACCAATTGGGCATTGACCGTTCCCAACTCTTCATTGATGGATTGCATTTCCTCTTTGGAGGTTTGCAGTTCTTCGTTGGCGGATTGCAATTCCTCATTCACGGAAAGCAGTTCCTCGTTGGACGTTTTCAAGTCCTGGTTCGAGGCCTCCAGTTCCTCCACGGCCGACTGCAAATGGTCCCTGATCGAGTTGTTTTCCTGCTCCAATTCCCGAATGATCCGGGGATGGTCATTCGAGCGCTTCCTCGGGGATTTCGGTTCCGTCGGGCTTGTTGCGATCGGGCCCCGCTCCCGAAACACCACCATCAGCCATTCCGGTTTTTCCTTCGAATTGACGATGGGCCGGACAATGACATCCACAGATTGGATGACCTTGTCCTTGGAAAACTGTATATGTTCCTGAACGATCTCCTTGCCGGTTTTCATCGCCTGAAAAATGCCTGAGCGCAAGGCAATACGCAATTCCGGCCTGACCAACTGGATCAGGTTGATGCTCAATGAGCCCGAAGGCAGTTCCAGATAATCTCGGGTCTGCCCGGAGATGTATTGCACATGGCTCTCTCTATCAATCAGCACGGCGGGCGGGCCATATTCCTGTCTGATCAGGCGATCGAAAAATTCGAAGTTTTTTTCCGGGTGATGGTGAAAGGCGGGTTTCTGACCCGACGTGTCTTCCTTGGGCCCTCTCAAGGGTAAATCAAACGGGATTTGATGCATGATCTCCTTGGCCTGGAAAATCCGATGCCGTTTATTCACCGACCGGAAAAATTTTGAGTGCCCCGCCGCGTGTTCAGAGGAGCCGAGTAACAGATACCCTCCCCGGTTCAGGGAATAATGAAACAAAGAAAGGATCTGATATTGAAGGTCCGAATCCATGTAGATCAACAGATTCCGGCAGGAGATGAGATCCATGCGGGAAAAGGGCGGATCGGCGACGATATTATGAAGGGAAAACACGCAGACATCGCGGATGGCCTTGACGACCCGATAGGAGGAACCATCCTTTTCAAAGAACCGGGAAAGCCGCTCGGCCGTCACATGCTCGGCGATTTTTTCTGGATATCG
This sequence comes from Nitrospira sp. MA-1, assembly GCA_032139905.1. NCBI lineage: Bacteria > Pseudomonadati > Nitrospirota > Nitrospiria > Nitrospira sp. MA-1. The sequence continues at coordinate 442,445 of JAQJDB010000007.1, read as the reverse complement.
TCCCTGGCGGGCCGTGTCCAATGCCTGTTCATCGATATCCGTCGCAAAAATTTGAACAGAAAGGTCCAGATGTTCACGATAAAGATATTCATGCATTAACATGGCCAGGGAATAGACCTCTTCTCCCGTTGAACAGCCGGCAACCCAAATCCTGAGGGATTCCCCTGAACCTTTGATGTGGCCGATTTTGGGGATAATGTCCCGATCCAGGGCATCGAACGCTTCCAGGTCCCTGAAGAACTGCGTGACCCCGATCAGCAGATCTTTGAACAGTTGCTGGATTTCGTCCGGATTTTCCCGAAGTCGTTCGAGGTATTGCGTGACGGAATCCATGTGGAAGATCTGCATGCGTCGCTGAACCCGTCGGCTAATGGTGCTGCTGCGGTATTGACGAAAGTCGTGCCCGGTGTGCCGCCGCAGAAGTGTACAGATCGTATCCAACCGCTTTAACGTTTCTTCACCAAGATGGTCCAGGCCTTTACCCTCACGGAGACCGGAGAGATACATTCCATACTTCATGAGCGTCTCCGGCATCTCTTCGATCGTCAAAATATGATCGACGAGCCCGGTTAAAATGGCGCTCTTCGGCATACTATTGAATTTGGCCGTTTCGGCCGATTGGGCTATGGACATCCCTCCGTACTCTTTGAGCGCGCGAACACCGTTGGTGCCGTCAGATCCCGCCCCGGAGAAAATCAGACCGATGGCGTATGGACCCTGGTCTTCGGCCAGGGACATGAAAAAACGATCGATCGGGGTCCGGTGCCCATGGGGCTGAACGGGGGGGACCAGCCGCAACAGCCCCCCTTCAATCGTCAGATCGGCATTGGGGGGGATGACATACACATGGTTGGGTTTCACTCGGGTTTGATCCGCGACGGCTTGAACGGGGATGGACGAGTGCTTCCCCAAGAGTTCAGGTATCAGACTGTCATGATCGGGGGCCAAATGCTGTACCAGCACAAACCCCATCCCGGTGTTCACAGGAAGAAGGGAGAAGAATTTCGTAAAAGCTTCAAACCCGCCCGCAGAGGCCCCTATCCCGACAATGGGAAACGCATGGGCGTGTGTGTCCGGCGAAACTCCCTGATGATGGGGGGAACGAGTTGGTGCTGAAGAAAGAGCCTACTTGAGGACTTCCGTGCTTTTTGGCGTATTGACGATTTTTTGGGGAAAGGGGTAGACGAGGAGGCAGATCGACCCTTGGAAGATTTTTTTTTAGGGGTCACAAAAGTCCTTGCTGATCTTTTATTGAGGGAGAATATTACCTAACTTACGGCTTTAAAGAAAGATTTCGCACCGAATATGTTCCTTTCTCATCCTCATCCTCTGTATATCCGAATTGTATACGCGAGATGTGAATTCCTCGCATACAGTTTTTTATTTTATGTCTAAACGAGATTTCTTAACCCTAAACGTGTGATCAATTGATCTTGCAAAAATACAATATTAAATCCCGCCGATGTGATTTTTACACCGATGACATGCTGGCAGAAGAAACCTGTTCCTCCTTTAAAGAAATTTTCGCGCCTGACTCCGGAAGTCGGTAATTTCCGTGTAATAAATTCCCCAAATCTTCTCTGGTGTTAATCACGTGGGCCATTTCAAGTATTCCTGCCTCTTTCAAATGTGGTTGTAAGGCAGGTTGGAGGTTGTACAGATAGACAGCCTTTTTTTGCTCCCTGGCTTTGAACACGATCTGGAAGAGGGTCCAAGACCCAATTGAATTCACACAAGACAAGTTCCTAAAATCTATTATAAGTAAGGAAATCGGTGACGATACCACGTGGTCCAATAATAAATCTGTTCGGCTCAAATTGGGTGTGTTGATACTGAGATCTACCGTGAGGGTGAGGACCACGAGTTGGCCAGGAGTGCTAATGGTGCATTTCATAACAATGACCTCCTTACATGAAAATAAAGATATTGTTCAACAAGTATGAAGAAATTTTCCCAATTGTACGCATTCCGGACTCTCGTACCACTCTACATTACCCTTGAGGGTAAATACCTAATCGCGTCATGGAGCAAGTCGCGGCCATTCCATTCGTCATTCATCACTCTCAACGCTGTGTGGCTGATGAAATTACATTGGTCCTGATGACCAGACTCGCATTCAACGTCCGGCAGGAATCCTTGGACTTGATGATTCCGCGGAACCTGGAGAGTTTCCAACCCGCAACCGATTAATCACGGTCGACGCCCCGGCTTCAAAAGCCTGCTGTTCGGCAATGAGACGTTGGTGAATATGCTGCACGGAACCGGACAAGGTCGCCCTGCCATCTTCCACCGTCGCCACGATATCCTGGCTCGATAAGAATGGGCTCCACCACACCTGGTTTTCGAAATCCAGTTGAATTTCCCAATCAGATTTTTTGATTTCAGATGTGGAAAAACTGATTTGATTGGTCAGGCTCTTCACCCCTTGAATCCGGGAAGCCACGTTTTCGGCATGGTTTCGTTCATAAATCGAATTGACGGTCCCCGTGAGCAGGACGGCTCCCTTCTTCACCACGGCCCCAAGCGTGAACTGCTCCAAGACAGGATCTCGTGAAAACGCCTCCAATAACCGGGCCTGAACATCGGCATCCTTAGGAGTCGCGTTAGACTGGACCGTGATGAGGTTCTTCACGGATTGGACCCCGACGGTGTTATTCGCATTTTGTTCAGCCTCACGTCTGATGGACAGAAAAGGCACATTGCCCTCCAGGGTCACGGTCCCATTTTTTACCGACACGTGGATGTGAAAGGGAGCCACGCGGCGGTCATAAGCCAGCACCCCTTGAATGGCATTGGAAACTTCCTGATCCGAAAAGATGGGACGCTGAGTACGCAGCATCGGATCCGGCGACACCCAATTGACGGTGATACCGCTCACATCTACGTCATGGACACCCTCAACCCACGCCAATTCGGCCACCCGGCCTTTTTCGTAGGCGCTTCCCACTTGTCCTGTCAGAATCGCATGCCCTTTTTTCACCTGAACCTTTAATAAGGATGGACGTACCACCCAGACGTCGAATACCAGACGATGAATGATTTCCTCCTTCAGGACCGAATCCGGCCTGTCTCGAACACCCTCCACATTCAGTAGGTCCCGCAGCTCGACGATGCCTTTGACCATTTTTGCTAAATTGAGCGCAGTCTGTTTTTCTTGTCTGGAGTGCACCCGTCCCTTCAAGGTGAGGACCCCATTTTGAACATCAAGATGAATGTTATCGCGCTCCACCACAGGATTTTCATCGAACAGGTATGTCAGGTGCTTTTCGAGAACCGAATCATCGATCCTGCCGACCGGTCCTACTGAAAGGCGGTCGATCACTCCCCGAACCCCCCGAATAGTCTGCGGAAGTTCTGTGGCACGCTGTTGCGTCCAAAGACTATCCGCAGTCCCGGTGAGAGTGACGACCCCATGTTTAACCGTGACTTCGATTGAAGAAAATGACTTTGGATCGACTCGAGAAAATCGATTTTTCACGGCCACGGCCACACGGGTATCATCAACCTCTTCAGCCCCTTCTCCCGTAACCTCGGCGGTGTTTTCCACATCCTCTTCGGCTATTCCCAAGCCGACCATCAGACCAAAGGACAAAGCAAATATGGCAATATGGAACAGCACCGGCATACCCCCATTTCCATGGAACATACAGAGGAAAGATTTGAATTAGAATGAGGAAACGCTCAGAGGATGTCAGTTGACAAAATTGGCGAGCGTGAACAAAAAATGTCCTGGATTGGAATCTGCGTTGAGGCTCAACTGAATTTTTGATGCATGCAGACGATTTGAACAATCAGGCGATAGAGTTCCTGGCCGGCAGACTCTTTGGATAAATATGCCGCTGCACCGGCTCCACGCATAGCTTGCTCCGTTTCCTTATCCTGACGAACCGATAATCCGATTACGTGAATCCCAGGGTGGTGATGACGAATCTGCCTGGTGGCTTCAATACCATTCATTTTGGGCATATTGATATCCATGACCACTACATCGGGTTGCAGAGATGCTGTCAGACGGATAGCCTCTATCCCATCCCCGGCTTCCCCCACGACCTCAATGTCGGAAAAGGCGCCCAGCAGACTTCGCAAACCCTGCCGAACCACGGCATGATCATCCACCAGAATGACTCAAAATCCTGACGACCTTTCCGGACTTGATTCCTGACTGATCTCCGTAACCACCATCGGGGCCGGAGCCAGAGAAGAAAAGGCCGCATTCGGTCGCGCCTGATCGGGCAGGGATGCATACAGGCGGATGCGTGTCCCTGAACCGGAAGTTGAGTCTATGACCATCCGCCCACCTAATAAAGACATACGTTCCCGAATACTGAACAGTCCGAATTGATTGGAGGAATGGCTGTGTTGTTCGATGAGGTGAAGATCGAATCCTTTGCCTTGATCCGCAATTTCGATGCAGACCTCCTCCGGTGAGGAAAGGGTGACAGCCAAGCACACCCTGTTCACACCTGCATGTTTCACTACGTTCAGCATAAGTTCACGAACGGATTGAAACAGGAGCACCGCCTCATTCTCCGTGAGGGTCAGATGGTCACGATCCATTTGAACTTCCACAGAGAGCCCATATTCCTTCATATCCTCGGCCAACCACCGCAAGGCCTCTAACAACCCGAATTGATACAGCACCGACGGGACCAGTTGAGCGACCAGAGAGCGCGTATAGCCCAACGATTGATCGAGAATGCGATCAATTTCTTGAAGAACAGAAACCAGACCCCCCGAAGCACTCACCATTTGCTCCAGGCTACTGACCCGTAACCGGCAGGCCACAAGGAGCTGAGCCAAAAAATCATGAAGTTCCTCCGCAATCCTGCGTCGTTCCCGCTGTTCCGTCAGAATCAGCTCCCCGATGAGCGATTGAAGGCGAGATTGGTTATGGCGCAGTTCCTCCGTGCGTCGGGCAATTCGACTTTCCAATTTGGCTGTCAGATGTTGGAGTTGCTCCTGCATCGTTTTTAATTCGGTAATGTCCGTATTGGTGCCAATCCATCGCACCACCTTCCCATTCTGATCCCGAATCGGTACGGCCCGGGAAAGGAACCACCGGTATTCTCCGTCCTTGCTCTTGAGAGGAAAGGTGTCTTCCCATATTTCACCCGTCTGAAAACATCGGCTGATTTTCTCAACCACCCGGTCGACATGATCAGGATGATGGACAGTCTTCCACCCCCACCCTTCCATGTCCTTGAGCGTGGTACCGGTATACTCGTACCAACGTGCGTTGTACCAAAAAATCCATCCCGTCGAGTCGGCCATCCAGGCAAATTGAGAAATCGTATTGGCAAGCGTGCGAAACCGTTCTTCACTTTCCCGCTGTTGTTCTTCCATCTCTTTTTGATAGGAAAGATCCAGCACCAAACCGACATACCCCAGATAGCCGCCGTCCGATTCAAAGCGGGGAGAGGCGGAATCCAGAACGTAGTGATACTCACCCTTTGCACTCCGAAGACGATATTCCAGTCGAACGGATTGTCTTTTTCTGTTCGCTTCGTAAAACGCCTGTTGAATGGATGAACGATCGTGAGGATGAATAGCCGTCATCCATCCCTCACCCAGGCCGGTTTCCTCCGTCTGACCGGTAAAGTCATACCAGGTTTGACTGAGAAAGATACAATTCCCGTCTGCTTCTGTGATCCAGGTCATGACATCGGGGTGGTGAGCCAGATGCTGGAAGCGGGATTCATATTCGATCGCAGCACGACGCATCGTTGTCAATACCAGTGTTTTTTTCACTCTGGCCAGCAGTTCTGCCGCCGAAAACGGTTTGACCAGATAGTCATCCGCACCGGTCAGCAGTCCATCCACCTGCGCCTCCTGACCGGCCCTTGCCGAGAGGAAAATAAACGGCGTCGATTGCAGGTCCCGATTGGACCGAATCCGTTTAAGCAACTCGAGCCCATCAATGCGAGGCATCATGATATCACTCAGAATAAGATGGGGATGGACCATGTGAACCTGCTCCAAGGCTTCCAGCCCATCACATGCAGAAACCACCTCATAGTCCGCCCGCAATAATCGCGTCATATAGTCCCGCATATCTCGATTGTCTTCCACCAATAAAATGATGGGACGTGAGCGATCCGTCTTCTGAACGGAATCTCTTTCATCCTGGAGAACTTTTTGACCGGACGGCTCATGATCGATTCCTCCCGCCCACTGTTCGGATTCCAGAATGAAAGACTTCGCTAAACGCTCGTCGGTTGGTTTCGTGGACGTGTGGCTTACCTGCTCCGGCGGGAGGTGATGAAAGCCGAAGGGGACCCTCACGGTAAACACACTTCCCTCTCCGGGTTCACTCTCAACATGAACCTTCCCGCCATGCATTTCCACCAACTCTTTCACCAAGGCCAGACCGATTCCGGTTCCTTCAAATGTTCGTCCCAAGGCTTCCTTGGCCCTAAAAAAACGCTCAAACACATGAGAAAGCGTCTCCCGATTCATACCGACCCCGGAATCCCCAACCCGAACATCCACGCCTTCCGCATGAGGAATGACTTCCACGTAAACCCGTCCTTGCAGCGTGAATTTCAGAGCATTAGAAAGCAGGTTCAGAATGATTTTTTCCCAGGAACTTCGATCAACATAGACCGGTTGAGACAGCGTGGAACAGGACACAATAAATTCCAGGCCGGCTTTTTTCATGGCCGATTCAAATGTCGAAGCCAGGTCACTTGTCAATCCGCTTACATCCACCGGTTCAAATAGTGCCTTCATCCGGCCCGCTTCCAGGCTGGAAAAGTCCAATAGCGTGTTCACCAACTTTAGCATCCGCAAAGCATTCCGGTGGGCCACCGCCACAGCCGGAGCCGTGGGGAAAGTGGTCGGGTGCATCGCCTCATCCAAGGAACCGAGAATCAGTGTCAGCGGCGTTCGAAACTCGTGGCTCACGTTGCTGAAAAATTCTGTTTTGGCACGATTCAGTTCCGCCAATGCTTCATTCCGTTTCCGCTCTTCGGCCAGCGCCTGCGCCCGGTTGATAGAACCGGAAATCCCGTTGGCGAGCAAGTTCAGAAACTCAAAATATCTCCCATTCACCGCTAATCTCGGACTGGTCCCCACAACCAGATATCCGGCTTTTTTTTCTCGCTCCCACGATGGTAAAGGTAAGACCATGCCCTGCCGACAGGGCTCCGGCCAGACTCCTGCAGAAGCACCCAAATCAACCGTAATGGAAAACGCGGCCTCCTCCCACCTGGGCGAAAAGGACACCGGCCACCACGGCCGTGGATAAAAATTATCTCCATCCACCTCCAGGCGATTCGGAACAAGGGAGGATTCCGGCGCCAATCCCGACTGTGCCCTCAAACACACATGACGCTCTTCAGCGTCCCATAGATATATCAAACTGAAGGGGATATCCAGCGAACTCCGGGCAAGAACATCCGCCGACAACCGGCAGACTTCTTCAACCGACTCTGACCGTTCGGTGACCTTGGAAATTTGCCGGAGGGTGTCGAGTCTTCGCCCCTTTAAGACTCGACCTGTTTCTTCGGTCACGGCACAGAAGAGACCCACGACCATGCCCTGATCGTTCTTGATCGGACTGTACGAAAAAGAAAAAAAGGTTTCTTCCAAAAACCCGTATCTGCTCATAAAAAGCGGAAGGTCTTCATTCCAGGTTGCTCGACCTTCCTGAAACACCATTTGCACTTGCGGATCAATGACCTCCCAAATATCTGCCCAAATTTTCGAGGCACATTCCCCCAAGGCCTCCGGATGCCGATTTCCCAACATCGGGATATAGGCATCGTTATAAATATTGATCTGATGCTCTCCCCACCAGATAAACATAGGAAATCTCGAATCCAGAATTATTTGGACGGAGGTTTTGAGCTGAGGGGGCCAGTTGGCTCTATCTCCCAAGGGAGTATCCGTCCAATCCTTATTCCGGATGAGTTCTGCCATCTGGTTTGATGACATCATGGAAAAAGACCTTTCACCTGTATGAGCCCCTCAGGTTAACGGAGAGAAACCAGATTTTTGATTCATGCCCCAGATTCGCAGGCTCAACCCTATCACATCTGTCCCATTCTTTCAGTTGACAAATCAGGGTGTTTCACCCGCTTGAGGGAAACACCCTCTCTGATTTTCTCAGTTTTTCCCTTTCATGGAACCTGATTGAGGGGACGTCCTCCCTAGGGTCGGGATCCGGAGAATCAAGGGATATTAACAGTACGGAATGGAGGATCATTTCGTTAATTTGTACAACAAGACAGATGGCATGATTTGAAGAAATGATATTTATGTTTCATTCATTCTTTATCCCCCAGCAAGGAGGCCGACGTTGAAAACTTTATCTCCATCAATGAATGGTGTGATTAATAGTCCTCAAGAATTCAACCAGTTCATTCCGGCAAACTTTTCCTACTTTCTCGAACGTTCTTCGAACCATATCCGGCGTATTTTGCAAGATATGGGGCAATGGGCGGACAATTCGGCACATGAAAAATTATTGTTGCGTCTTTCCTTTGATCTGGTTGAACGGTTTATCGAATACTGTCCTTCCCAACTCCCCTGCCGGCCTTCCCTGCTTTTGGATGGATTCATATCCGATTATTTTGGAAGACCCCAGGAATCCAAGGCGTCATCGACATCCAATCCGATTTTGTACCGGTACTTGGATGGCCTGCTTAATCGAGCCGTACTGAGTCGGGACGGTTTGATCTGTCTGTTCTACCACCTGTATGGTATGAAACCGGTCGAGGTCGGATTCCTTCTCGGTTTGGAAGAAGGCCAGACCCAACGCATTTATAAAAACTTTGCGCGATGGCGGCAAAAGGGGTGGTTTCAAGCGACAGAAGAGGTTGGATTAACCACGCAAGACGTCCAATCTTTAGTGGAAAACCAAGGGGCCAACCCTGAATTATTCAATCAACAGGTCCGGGACAATTTACAAGAATTGTTGCCTTTTTATCGAAAAAGCGACCCCCCGTACTATCCCTGTCTCGAAGATTCCAAATGGCACGAAATGCTCAGAGAGGGATACGGATTTGATTACCGGATGTGGCATCTACCTCTCTGCCTTTCCTGTATGAACGTCATTACCCGGATTGGCGACTCATTTCTCCTCGACCCCACTATCACTTTAAATTTTCATGTTTCTCCTCATTCGTTAAAGGATGAAGAGATTTCATGGCGGGCTCATGGGGCTCATGGGTCAAAACCTTCTTCGAGGAATAAAACGGGGCACCGTTATTCTCGGGATCTGCAGATGGCCTAACGTTTCTCTAACAGGTATCTGAATATATTTAGAAGAATGGGACCACGATTACATATGGTGAACAGAGCGTGAAGAGCTGTGGTAGACGAATTTTTCCTGACCGTCTTATGTTTTAATAGCCTTTGTCTCGCTCAATGCGAATGTATGACACCAGATCACCAATGGCCTGAAGAAATAACCTGGGGTTAAGGGGTTTTTCGAAGGCGTAAGACGCCCCCAGCAAATGGGCAAATCTTCTAATATTGAACTTTGGGGCGCAAGCGGCTGAAAATGTTGCAATAATCAGAGGATGACTGTCTTGGGAGGTGATTTCGGCAATAAACGAAAACCCGCTTTTCTGTTCGAGAAATAAGTCTATGACGATACAATCGATGGATCCTTGGGTATAGAGACAAATGCCGTCTGAAAGATTTCCCGCAATGACACTCTCTACTCCATACCCATCACAGAGACGTTCCAATGTCTTTTGTGAATCCGAATCGGGGTCGATAATAAGTAGTTTACTCATCACAGTCCGTGTGGTTAATAAGGTAAGTCATTTCCGCACACCCGCTCCAGCTAAAAAATACGGAATTCACCCTGCAAGGAACTGCCAGAACCGTTTAGAATAGTGGACCATTCGTTCTCAGACCTCAGTTCACAATCAGCCTCAGTGATTAAAGCATTTCTCTATTTCTCAAAATGTGGTCATCCAATTCGGATTTCCTGATCGAAGTAATTGCACTGTCGGACGCCTGCCTTCCCGCGTCATATGCATTTCTGATTCTGCAGCCACAGGAATGGTTTCGGCCGTTGACAAGGGATATGGCCCCGATCCCCGGAGCAGGGTCAGGATATAAGTATCCCGGCTAGGAATAAAAGGCCTTTCGGAATCGACGAACCTCACACCACCCCAAGGTTGAAATGAATAAATCAACGTCGTCCCCGAGGAGCCGGCCAAAAGAGGCTTTTCATTCCGACATTTCTGTTGCACGTTCATTGGGGCGGGATCTGTCCCACAGGTTGCTTCTATATACGGCACCTGAAAAGAGAAGAGCAGCACTGACACTAACGCACCGAGTACAAAAGGCAAAAAGATCAGATCCCTTTGTCCCTGACCATATCCGTCATGGAGTAAATTCCTTTTCATCGGCGTCTCCCAATCCCTTTTCGTTATGAATGGTATTCAGACATTTTTAAATCAGAATGACCTATTCATATACAGGATACTTGGCATTAACCCAATGGACATTTCTTTTTAATTACTCTAGGAGCCTGTCCTTTGTCAGCGCCGCATGGATATGTGGCATGAGGGGCGTATAAGGGTAAACGGAAAATATATCCGAACCCGCACCGAGGTTTTTAATAGAAACGGGCCCGGACATTTCCTCACACTGGAATGTCCCAGGCCCGTTTCAGTGTCCAACAAAAGCTTACTGGATTAAAGTGACAAATAAGGAATAATCGACTCTAACCCAAGGTTGAACGTAGGTTTGCACAATCCCTTGTCACAACATCCGTTTCTGTGAAACGGAAATTTAAAAAGTAAGGACCCCGAACAACCATAATACGAGGACAAGACTTAGAGGAACGCCTAACAGCCACGCTAATATTGGCATTTTCCTGCTCCTTTATTCTTAGGAAGTTAATAATTTATGACAGAGAATCCCGGCGCTTCATCAGACAGGATAATCCTGCTTTAGCCCCTCAGGACATTCCCAGACCCCACAACATTATCGTTGTCGCCTCTCATTCATGCTTCTGATACCAAATTCATCATTATCCTCCTTTGCTAAACATTACAATTATTATTGACGGCAATGTTTCTCAGCCCTTCTTTTAAATATAACCGGACACCAGACGAATGTTGTATGGACAAGTTGTTGCTAGGATATTCCACATCGTCCAATTTTCCTTGTCCCGATGACATGCTTGAGTTCGGAAAGGGTGAATTTGGCAAGACTTCACATGCCTTCAGGACGATTTCGATTCACCTGCAAACGCAATCGCCATTGAAGAGGTGTATCGGGGTCCCGTGTATAGCGTCCATGATCCTCTCCAACCTCCACCTCTCTCAACGGAATGGTGATTTGTTCTTTTATATGTGGGAAAGCTTCTTGAAATAATAAATGGACGACGTTTTCGGTGCACCCGAAGACCTCAGCATTCAACCCTATCTCATCTTTAAAATCGACAGTGACCCGTTCCGCAGGATTAATCCAGGGCGCAATCAATTTTGCTTTCTCGTGATTGGTCATAATATCCCTCTTGTCTAGGCCCGGATTCCTTCATGGCCTTGCCTCCCTATTTGCGCCAGAATCGTCAATAAAGCCAATGAACCCTATTCCTTGAAGTCTCCACGGTTGATCAAACGGGTTCATGTAATTTTTTTGGCCACAAATACTCCGATCAGCACCATGACAACGCAGATTGCGAGAAAAATGTAAAATAATACCTGTGCGATTCCCGCAGCTCCCTCAGCAATCCCTGAAAACCCAAATCCACCCGCGATGAGCGCAATGACAAAGAAAATTGCCGCCCATTTTAATATCGTCATAGAAGGCTCCTTCCTAGTGAGTCATGGTTATGAGAGATCCTGCGATGACGGTAGGCACTGAATGGAACTCTGTCTCTTTAGGGGGAAAAATCCGCTGCCTCTTGATTAGAACAAACTCTTGTCATGACACCCATACGCATTGGAGGATCCGTCTCATCAGGAGGATCACCGATGGGTTTGGGCTCCTCTAAAGGGTCCTTTCCCGGCGGAGGGGGAACAAGCGGATCCTTAATCGGTTCCGGCTTAGGGTCCCGGTTTGGAGGACCCATGGGTGGTCGTTTTTTTTCAGGTTCCGGAGGTGGTGTGACAGGCGGATGGTCTTTGGAGCCGTGTAACCCATACCCCCCGGTCTCTCTCCGAATCCACTCCACCCTCGGCCTCCCTCTATCAGGGCTCCCCGCGTCTGGATAATCTCTCATATTTTCTCTCCCCTCCGGTACACGACTTACTCCTCCCGTTATGAAATCGTATTCAGGAATTGAATCGTTCACTTTCCTATCATGTCTCAAGACGATTATTTTTTAAATAGACATCTGTGAGTGAGACGGTTGGGTTTTATCTATATAGGATCAACAGGAACTTTGTTAGAGATTTAGATGGAAAGTAGGAAAAGCAAGGTCTGTAGAACCAGAGGGAACATAGCCTCATCCTTTCTACGCCTCTTTTTATTGGAGCCCACACGCCCGGTGTATTCTTGTGCACGTGCAGGTTCGGCCACTCGCAAAGCTGTCTCAGCGTTTAGTAGAAAGTTTTGAGTACACCAGGAAAACCTCTAGCTGACTCAGAGATCGTGTTCCAACGATCACTGATGGCGTGAAAATTTATATTGCGGACATAATGTATGCCATTGCCGACTCCCTCCACGACCAGAAGAAAACTTTCCAGAAATCTGCATCTCTGGGAAGTCGTGGCCATTCGTGAATTGTGTTTACTCGGAGTGGTTGTGTGGTTCCTCTGGTTATGCTTGCAATTACAGGCCATTCTTGTTCCGGTTTTGATTGGTCTGGGTTTGGCCTATCTGGCTGACCCCACACTGGATTACGTGGAACAGGCCTGGAGGTTGCCGCGGTGGGTCGCCGTGGCCTTCATGGCCATGATTATGTGCCTGCTGTTCAGTGGCCTCGTTCTGTGGATAGGACCACTTCTTGTCGATCAACTACGGCATTTCTTTGAAAAAGTCCCGACATATCTTTCCATTTTGGCCAACCGGTATGAGGTGGACCTCGAGGACATTTCCCGCAGGCTTTATGAAGTTTCCACCAATATTAAGAGTAATCCCTTCGCTACGCTGAAAACATTTTTCTCAGGAACCGGGCAGGTGTTTTATTTTACAAATATCATAATCGGGACACTGGGTTCTTTTCTATTTTCCCTTTCATTAATCGTCATTTACTTTTTCTTTTTTGCCTGGAGTTTTCCCTCCATCCAGAAAACTTTTTGGCGTTTGCTCGAATCTCAAGGCGATCCCCGCTGGGAAAAGCTGCTGACAGAAATGGACGTGGCTATAGGAGAATTTTTCAGAGGACGATTGCTCATTGCATTGATTATGAGCGGGATGTTTGGAGGTGGCTGGTACCTGGTGGGAATGCCCTATTGGGTTCTCCTGGGATTTTGCGCAGGCGTGTTGAGCCTGATTCCCTATGCCGCCACCCTGATGTGGCCTATTGCTCTCCTGTTGAAATATTTAGATATGTCCATGGGGCCTTCCTCTATCGACGATTATTGGATGCAAGTCCTGGTCTGGCCCAGCGCAGTTTATCTGGGTGTTCAATTCATTGAGGGTTGGGTTCTCACGCCCTGGATTCAAAGTCAGTCCACCGACCTCAGTGCCGCAACGATTCTGCTCGTCGTCTTAATCGGCGGAGCTCTAGGGGGAGTGTTAGGCCTCATTCTGGCCATCCCCTTTGCGGCCTGTTTGAAAATCCTGGCGAAGGAGTTAATTATTCCCCGCCTTCAGTCGGGAGATATTACGGAAGTGCATGGAAAAATTATTACCCCTCAATCCTCAGGTCTGACCTGATTGTTGCCGGATAACACATGGAACCCCTCAACATTATATTGAACAGTCTTCGGGAAATGGGAAGCCAGGCATTGGCTCACCTTCCGAATGTGATTTCAGCTATCGTGATCCTTGCGTTGACCTGGTTAAGCACCAAGGCTTTGGAAACCCTATTGACCCGACTGCTTTCTCGGTTTGGCATACGGGAATCTCTTCTGGAATTACTTCAGAAACTCGTGTACATCGGCATTTGGATAGTCGGAATATTGATTGCGGCCATTATTATCTTTCCCAGCTTAACGCCGGGGAAAATTCTCACAGGATTGGGGTTGGGATCCATAGCCATTGGATTTGCCTTCAAGGATATTTTTGAAAATTTCCTGGCCGGCATCTTGATCCTCCTTCGCGAGCCGTTTCAATTGGGGGATGTCATTGAATGCGAGGACCTGGAAGGGTTTGTAGAAGAAATCACCATTCGAGATACCCATATCCGTCAAACGGACGGCCAACGAGTAGTTATTCCCAACAGCGTGCTGTTTAAAAATCCGGTCATCGTGCGGACAGACCGGGATTTGCGCCGGGTCACCATCATGTGCGGCATCGCCTATGGAGAGGATGTCAATGCTGGACGCGATGTAATCCGGCGCGCATTAGAAGGATTGGACACGGTCAATCAGGAGAAAGACATACAAGTCTTTGCCCAGGGTTTTGGGGCCAGTAGCATTGACTTCGAGGTGACCTGGTGGACTGGGTCCCGCCCGGTGGACATCAGAAAATCCAAGGACAAGGTTGTGGCTGCGGTGAAACAGTCCTTAGATTCCGCCGGGATTGAGATCCCATTCCCTTATCGCACATTAACATTTAAAGAACCATTGGAGACCTTGATCACACGCCACCGGAAAGGACAGGACGTGCCGCATGATAGGTGACACTTTTATCCCGAAGGTCCCAGCGTCTCCAACTTGTCCGGCCTCCAAAATGAGGGATTCCCAATGGATGGATTAATCGATCTGAACTGGCATCAGGTCTGGTCGCATTTGTATCATCTGCTCATTGCCTTTCTTTTGGCCGTTCCTCTCGGTTGGGATCGGGAACATGAATCGCGCGGTGCCGGGCTCCGCACCTTCCCTTTGGTTGCAGTCGGGTCTTGCGCGTATATGCTGACAGGGATCAATGTGCTGAATTCCACCGATGCCGAAGCTCGTGTCATATACGGCATCTTAACCGGAATTGGATTTATTGGCGGAGGGGCCATCCTCAAAGAGAGAGGAAATGTGGCCGGGACTGCCACTGCGGCGAGCATTTGGAATACCGGAGCCATCGGTATGGCCGTGGCCTGGGACCGTTACGAAATTGCCCTGGTGCTAAGCGTGTTGAATTTTTTAACATTCCGGTTCATGCCGTTGTTGAAAAACAAGTAACAGTCGCACCATCATCACCAGAGTTCGGATGGGATCCTAGAGATATGAGGAGGATGGGTCGCGGGCAGGAGATTCCTCCTTCGTTCGAGACTTTTTGGACTCTCTGGACTCTGCAACCTCGCCTTGATCTCCCATAGATGGACCATAGGATCCAGCCCGGTAAATTTGCAGGGGCACGAGGTTTTCGGCCCACGCATCGGCAATGGGCTGCATGATGCTCCACATCTCTTCTACCTCGTCATTTCGCACAAAAAGTCGCAAATTGTCGGACATGGCTTCGAGAAACAGCCGTTCATAGGGGGAAAGATGTTCAGGCGACACTGGGTCGTCCACCCTCATTGGTTCAGGTGTAATTCCTCCGGGTTCATGGATGGTAAATATTCCAAGGTTCACTTTTTCGCTCCCGAGATTTATTCGCAAGATATTGCCGCCTTCTTCAGAAAGAAGGGATTCGGTACTTCTCTGTCCACCCTTGAAATGCACCAGAATTTCCTGTCGGTCCCGACCCAGGGCTTTTCCCGAACGTAACACAAAAGGCACCCCCTGCCATCGTTCATTATCGACCCACAAGGTCACTTGAGCAAAGGTTTCAGTGTTTCGCTCTGAAACCACTCCCCTGTTTTCTGCATAGCCGGGAATCCGCACACCACCTATCTCCCCGGACTCGTAACGAGCCCGTACGGTCTGGGCTCGGATTTCAGGCTTTGAGGGTTTTCTAATAGCCTTGAACAATTCGACTCTTTTATCCCGAAATTCAGGAGACCACATGGACTCCAATGGTCCCAGCGCCAGGACAGCCATCAACTGAAGGAGATGATTTTGGATCATATCCTTCAGCGCTCCGGCGTGATCATAATAGTCTGCACGCCCTTCCAGCGCCAACGTCTCGTCCCAGATCACCTCGATCTTTTTGATGTGATGACGGTTCCAGAGAGGGGTGAACACAGGATTGGCAAACCGGAGACCGAGAATGGTGTCCACCACCGGCTTTCCTAAAAAATGGTCAATACGAAATACCATGCCTTCAGGGAATTTCTGATGCAGAAGTCCGTTCAGTTCCATTGATTGGGCATAGCTTAACCCGAACGGTTTTTCGATGATGACACGGGATTCCGGCGGTAACGTCACGTGTCGAAATGTTTCCAACACCGACGGAAACATCTGTGGCGGTAACCCTAAATAGAGGAGCGTTGACCCTGCCTGCTGGCTAAAGATGGCCTGAATCTGTCGAGGGTCGGAAATATCCTGTACACGTGCATAGTCCAAAGATTCCAAGAATCCTTCCCGGGATCTTGGGGGTGATGAAGATTCATGGTTATCGAGCAATTCGGAGACATGCTCCTGAAAATGAGGAGTCGTCCAATCTCGTCGTCCTACTCCCGTGATTCTATGCTCCCTGGGAAGACCCCGGTTGGCGAACACGTGAGCCAAAGCAGGAAAAACAAACCGCTTCGTGACGTCCCCTGTGGCTCCAAAAATAATCAGATGTTCATACATAAGGACTTTTGTGTACCTCAATGCAATAGGTAAGCCTTGGGTAGCACCAGGTCTCTCCACCAATATGCAAAAGAACATGTGTGGGGTGACCAGGAAAAGAATCGGAGCGTGAGGGACTGCCTGGATCGCCACATGGGTATTATCCTGATTGAATGTTTTGAATCAGATGTTCCTCTCACGAATCCTTCCTTCATTCCGGCCTGGAATGTCTTCTCAATTGTTCTACCAATAATGTGGTTTCCCGTAATGTTTATACAGATTAATTTCATAGACTCGTTCGATTGGGGCAGCTGGATCATACTCCGGAGACTGTTCAATTTGGCTCTGGTTGAGGTCCACGACCATCATTCTCTCTGCCCAATTTATGGATTTATTCCACATTGGACTAATTAACACCTTTCTGCCGGCCAACCATTTCGAGGTATCCACGACCAAATACCGTACGGTCCAATTGGCATCATCGATGAGAAAGTTAATAATTTTTCCGATTTCTCCATCCGTCGCCTGGAGGGAAAAATCTTTGAGACCCTTTGCGCTGGTCAATAGTCCGGGAAATACCGAAAGTTCCCTTTCGTCAATAGGGTAATAGGTACTCCATCGATAATAGTTGCAGATTTCACGTTCCTTTCCCCAGGAAATAGGTTTTTCTATTTCAAACTTAGGAGCCTCCTCGACCTGAGCCTTACTGACTAAAGCCCGGAATGACCCAATGTCCTCATGGGGATGCACAAAACTCTGGGTGGAAATCAACACATGGCGGCCCTGAAGCCAGTTCCCGGTGTCAGCCGCCAGATAATGAATTTTCCACGTCTGGTCATTCACATACACATCGGCCACGGAGCCTATAATCCCGTCCGTCCCTTGTAACACGCAATTATTGATTTTATCGAGATCTCGTAACATACCTTTCCCCTTTCTTGGTTAGGTCCATTTCCATCCATCTCCGTGCTGACGACTTTCTCGACCAGCTTGAGAGAGCAGCGTCTTTACGTTCAAATACTTTTCAGACCCCCTTCTCCAAATTGTGAATGTGCCGATTAATTGAAGAACCTTTGGGTTTTCCAAATAGGAATTAACAACAGCATGCGGTTCACAATCGCTAAATGTATTTCTCAAATATCACGTGGCCGACATTCAGCCAATGGACAAATCGACCATCCCAAAAAACCAAATGTCTATAGTTCCCTCACCATGCATAGGAGACATGGAGGGCTTTCATTCATCGGCGGTTTTCAACTGTCATAGCGTAACTGCTGAAACCGCCCAACGACCGTCCTATGCTTGGCAGAACCTTTTCCGCCCACCTGCCATGCGAAAAAGACAAGAACCCATATTTCCGCCGTATTTGTCCCTGGCACTTCTGATGAAATAGTGATAATCGTAAAAGAGGAGAGGACTCCCCCTCGTAAGCGGCAGAGACATGACGATCAGGCAAAAATGGCCGAAATTGCCAGCAACCCTTCACTTACGGAGAGGAAAATGCAAATGAGCACAATAAAGAATTTTACAATATCGTCATTCCCAATCTATTCGTCGGAACCCATCAGTCCATTTCCGCCACTCTCCGAGAATTCACCTGAAGGCAGAATTTTAATCGTGGAGGACAACCCGGATCATCGGGAAATTTTAAAAACCCGATTAACCTCGTTGGGGTATGTGTGTCAGGAAACGGATGATGGGCATGAAGGTCTGTGCGCATTGAGCTACTCACGGTTCGATTTTGTGATGTGTGATTATCAGATGCCGGAGATGAATGGCCTTCAATTCATCCATACCGTACGAACGACATCCGGCATTTCCACCATTCCCATCATTTTCATGACGGCGCATTTCGATCCTTTCTTCATCGATCATGCTGTCTCGGTTGGAGCAACCGCCACTCTGGTCAAACCTTTTTCTCTTGAAAATTTGCAAACGGCCCTCAATCGGATTGGGACCCTCAAAGCGAACCCATAGCCCAGCTTAATATTGTGCAAGGTGTTGATATTCCTAATCGTGGCAGGGGGCGTCATATAGCAAATGGAAGTACTTAACGTCCTCTTATTGACTCTCTTCTTTCCTCATTCAATCCCCAACCAACCTTTCTCTTGAAACCGATATCTTAGAAAGGAGAATAGATTGTTGGCGCTTAGACATTTTGTCTACCTTCAATGATTCACTTGTCTTTTGCCTTTCACTATCCGGTTCCCTCATGATTTTCTATCAATTCATCTTTCTCAATTTAATTCCTTAGCCAATAAAGTGAGAAAACCAATGCCCAACCCATTCAGCGTAATTCGTTTTCAGCAGGTTAAACTTTTCTGTGTTTTATGTATGTTGACCGGTATGGCCATGGGTTGCGAAACCGTTCCGTATACCGATCGATCGCAACTTGTGGTGGTCCCTCAATCACAGGCCGCAGAAATGGGAGAGCAGGCCTTTCAACAAATTCTTTCCGATCCTAAGGTCCAGCAATCTCAATCTGCTGAGGAACAAGAAGCCGTAAATCGTGTGGCGGACAGGATTATTCAAGCCGCCAAAGAATCCAAGTTTGCGGAAGACGCCAAGGCATTCCAGTGGGAAGTGACGGTGATCAAAGATGACCAGACCAAAAATGCTTTCGCCCTCCCGGGCGGGAAGATCGCTGTGTATACGGGAATCTTCCCCGTTGCGAAAAACGATGCAGGACTGGCGGCCATTCTCGGACACGAGGTGGTCCATGCCCTCGCACGCCATGGTTCGGAGCGTATGAGCCAGGAAGTACTTTCTCAAGCGGGGCTCTCCGCTGCGGCGGTAGGGCTGGGCGCAAGTGGTGCGGGACCGGTAGTAGGACAAGCCACCATGGCCGCCTTAGGCTTGGGAGCAAAAGTCGGCGTTCTCCTGCCCTACAGTCGGACCCATGAATCCGAAGCCGATACCATTGGCATTCTCCTTGCCGCCAAGGCGGGATATGACCCTCAAGAAGCCGTTCGGGTCTGGCAACGAATGCAGGAAGGTAGCCAAGGGGCACCCTCAGAATTTTTATCCACCCATCCCAGCCATGAGACAAGGATTACACGTCTTAAAGAGGCGATGCCCGAGGCGTTGGAAATTTATCAAAAGGTTCAGCATGCTCCAGACACTCCCCTTCCCCCAGTCGGAGGCTGAATTCCTTTGTTTTCCAAAACGCCACGGGGAACCAAGACAAACTGGAGCTAGACTTCATCCCTCCCATGAATGTGTGCAGGAGGGTGAGTCGCCTCAACGGCGGTAAAGGTTTCCAGAATATTATAACTGTGGCTCGCGCCCTTGGGGACAACCCAACATTCTCCCGCATTCAGCAAAAGCGTTTGCCCTTCAAGCTGAAGCTCAGCACGTCCCTGGATCACATATCCGATTGTTTCATAATCCCTGGTAGATGATTCGTGTGTGTACCCGACTGGTAATTCCTCCCATAATCGCATTGCCAATCCAACACCTGAGGCTAAATATTTCTGTCCCATGGAACCCTTGGGAGAATGATCCGCCTGTACTTTTTTAACACTGGTATCGCCATAGATGTCCATGCCTCCTCTGTTGATGTGTTTC
The DNA here is from genome assembly GCA_032139905.1 of Nitrospira sp. MA-1. Lineage (NCBI taxonomy): Bacteria > Pseudomonadati > Nitrospirota > Nitrospiria > Nitrospira sp. MA-1. The sequence continues at coordinate 422,211 of JAQJDB010000007.1, read as the reverse complement.
CTCATTAAAAGATTACATGCTTGAATTCATCCCACCAACTCTATAAAACCCTGGCTGATCTCTGGTGATCCATGCCGGAACCCATCGAAATCTTGGTTAATTATTATCCTGCAGGAATGGTTTTAGAGTAACCACGGAAGAAGATTGTGGATTCGGGAAGGAATGGGTCAATCCTTGATAATTCAGAAGGAAATTGACGCTACCCCAACTATTGAAGAGGAGGTGTGATTCGAAAAAAAAGAACCCGCCGGACGGCGGGTTCTTTCTGAGCAGCATTCATCCAATGTCAAGTTTGTCTTCAGAATGGTCACTCCTTGTATTTAACCCCAGTAGGGATTGTACCCATAATATTCATGGATGCTCTGCCCCCAGGTCACATCAGCCATATCAGGCCAATTGTCCTTGTCAAATCCAGGGGCTTGTTCCAACTTTTCTTTTGGTACATTTAAGAGAAACACCTTTTCTTCCTGCACCACACTCAACGCTTCCCAGGGAATCGCAAAAAGTTTATCTCCCATTCCTAAAAATCCTCCGAATGAAAGGACGGCATACGCAATCCGGCCTTCCGACAGATCAATCATTAAATCTTTAATTTCTCCGAGGTCTTCTCTATCCATATTCTGCACTGTGTCACCGGTGATGGAACTGGATGAAAGCACCTGACGAATTTTGGTAGTCATACGGACCTCCTTGCAAATCGTTAAATGAATAATATGGAACCGTTTCATTCGGTATAGCATGGCGTCCCATCGGGTCGAACTGTGATAAACCCTTGGGAAACCGCTAGGGTTTTCACCAGTTGTTCCGAACACAAAAACATTTATTGTGACGAACATGACCATTATCTTATTTTTCAACCCCAACCCCTAGGGAGGTACAAACCATGAAGTTGCGAAGGCACATGGTCAAAACAATTTTTCTCGCCGGCATTCCACTGCTGACATTACCGCTGTTAGCAGAATCCGGCATGTCTCGGGAGGACCGGTCACATCGTGAGGACCGGGGGCATTCGAACGCCATTGAACAAATCATTGAGGGCGAAATTTCCAAAAAGAATGGAGAGAAAATCACCTTGCGTACTAGTGATGGAGAACGAATCACTTTTCGGATCACTGATCAAACGAATCAGCTTTGTCCGCAAGGAACTCAAACATCACAATCGTCTTCCATGAGTGGTGAGTCCCAAAAAAATCAACATTCCGCAATGGACCAAGGGAATTCCACCGGGAAATCTTCTGCGCAAAGCACTTCCGGGAAAAATCAAATGACCCAAAATTCTCCCGGAGGAGACTCCTCTACCTCCGCTCAAACCTCGATTAGCAATCTTTTGGAAAATCCGAGTGGACGGGCTTCCGGTCAGAGCTCTCCAGGGATGTCTAGTGATTCACAGCCATCCCAGCAACAGGGCTTTAGGTTTGGCGAATGTAATTTCCAAAAAGGGGAGTTTGTCAAAGCCAAATTAGGTGAAAACAATACAGCCACATTTGTGCGGTCCATGGGGAATAGTGAGGACTACTATGGAACAGCCGGAGTGGAAGGGGAGTACTTTGTTCTTCCAGCCGGGCAATTAGGCGGGTTGGATATCTCGGATAAGGATGCTCATTACTCGGTCAATTCTAATGATGGCAAGGAAATCGGGAGTGTCTACAGGGTGATGACGAATAACAACGGAGACATTGCCTATGCCATTATCAGGAAACCGGACGGACAGTTAATTTCGGTCCCCTGGCAGGCATTGGAGGGATCAGGGAATAAATCCTTCAAAATGAAAGTCACCCAGAATCAATTAGGGAATCTTCCCATTCTGAATGATGGTGAAAATGTCGGCGCCCATGTGCAAAAGAATTGGGATCTTTCGGAACAGGAACGGCAGAATTTGGCCAAGTGGAACGAGCGACTAGATGAGAGAGACCAAATCCGAGACCGCTACTACGAAGACACGCCAACTTTCCGAAATAATCGGGAAGGGTATGATCGATATGATCAGAACCGTTCTCGCATGAGCCGTTCGGGAGATGATCGGCAAAGGCACTATCAAGATCAGAATGCTGAAGACTATCAGACGAGACGTAACAACTTCAGCCCAACCGAATTTCCGCCACATGATCGAGCCTTTCAATATGAAGGGGCTGATCAGCAGAATTCATCTACCCGAAATCGACAAGGATCATATTCAAATGATTATCGGGATCGCGGAAATGAACAATATTCTCGCAGCGAGGGAAGAAATTACAATAATTCGGGCGATCGGGAATACAGGAACCAATCCCGTTCAAACAGGCCGAACTATGATGATCTGCAAGGTGAAAGGCAAAGGTCCATGTATTCCCAGAATCGCGAAGGAAATTACAGAGATATGGAGCAGTTGTCTGACCGGTACAACACGACAGCTCCGCGGAGGGATTATGATTCCCAACGGCAGAACGACGATCAGTATCAATCCAGGAGATCCAATATGAAGGAATATGATGATCGCCCGGAAGGATACCGTCCATAAATTGGAAAGAGACCTCTGAGCCTCACACTAGGATCCAGAGGCCAAAACCTTCAACATTTAACCCTTACAGTCTGAGCCGTTTAATTAATAATAACCACCATTCAAAGGAGAAGTGACATGACAAAACTTTTAACCGTCATGGGTATGTCCGCGTTCCTCGTGTTTTCCGGTGTTTCCGTGTTTGCAGGTCAGGCCGGGATGAACGACCAACAGCGTCAAGCTGGAGATTCCCCAAGCATGCAGGGCGAGCAAAATCAGGGGACGATTGAGTCAAAAAGTCATTCGAACCGGAATACTGAACCTACGGAGGATCAGCAAAGAGAAGCCCGCCCGGGTGGTGTAGGTGAAGAAGGTTCAACCTTTGGCAGCCCTAGCACCTTTCCCCCAGGCGACACCTCACAAGGATATACGGGTGAAGATAAAAAGGCAGAAGAAAGGGAAAAACGTCAACAAGGTATGTGATGAGATTGATATGAGGAGCTTCATGACATACAAGCATCACTAGGGCCAGGGAATGCCATCTAGTGAGGGGTAGGAGCCGATCGGACGAAGGGGAGATCGTCCGATCGGCCGACACCCATTGTTGACAGAGTTTTTTATCTCCGTTTGAATCACATCGACATTTTAATCATTTCTTGTGAACATCTCTATTATCCTCTGGGAACCTACACATCAAACCCTTTATGGGCCTGACCCCATTCGATGTGTATGTCGTCATCTTCTTTCCACGATATCACCGGGCATTCATTCATAGAGTGCAACCAGGACATATCCTCCAGATAAATGTCTGAAATTACGATGGCAGAAGAATCCTCCGAGGCGAAAACAACAAGAGCGGCCAAATGCTCAAAAGGAGTCGTATTACCGAAGAGGATCCGCGGTGGCGAAAGCAAACCAACTTAACACGTCAATTTCACCACCAACCATCTGGGGGCTCAAGCCTTTTGAAATAGAACAATTCTTGCGGAATCCTGTGGCGCCCTCAAGCGGGCCGGACTGGGGCATTAATCCTTGATAATCGGAAGGTTAGCCTTTTTCCAAGCGCTCATTCCTCCAATCACATTGACGATGTTTGGATAGCCATGATGTTGAAGGTAACTTGCCGCGACCGACGAGCGGTATCCGCTTCCACAGATGACCGCAACCTGTAGATTTTTTCTGATTTCCTGAACACGTTGCGGGAGTTCGCTGCCCGTCACAAATCGGGCATTCTTGATGTGACCGGCAGCCCACTCCCCCGGCTGGCGAACGTCCAATACCTCCAGATCGGAATCTTTCTCTAGGTGAGCCTGAAGATCCCACACGGACCACTGTGTTAACTGATGGAGGGGTTTCGCTGCCGTTCGCCATGCGAACATCCCGCCCGCCAGCCAACCTGCCGGTGTAGGATATCCGATTCGAAGAAGCTGCCAGGACACTTCCCAAAGGTCTGCCGGATGATCCAAAACAAGTAAGACCCGGGTATCCGCCGGGATGACCGTACCCGCCCATGTCGCAAACGATGATCCCAATCCAACGTTCAGCGCACCGGGAATGTGAGTGGTAAACCCTTCCGCTTGGCGGCAATCGACGACAAGGCACCCTTCTTCCTGTTGTCGGCAAAACTGGTCCGGTGTGAGTGCAGGCGGTTCGGGCATGGTTCCAAGCAGAGGGGGGCCTTCACTATTCATTTTCCGCATCCTGGGCCAATAGGGCGGCACACCGGGAAGATGCTTTAAATCCAGGCAATGTTTGACGAAATGGTCTTTGTTGTCCAGGTCGGCCAGAAGAGGATTCATCCGGCGTTCGTACCCGATCGTCGTGGATAACCTGCTTCCAATATTCCCCCCACACAGAGAGCCTCTCACATGCGTGGGGTAGACTTCCACATAGTCCGGAAGCGGCAGAATTTTTTCCTGGAGCATTTTGCACATGACCTCCGCGTGATGAGCCGCTTCATCCGTTCCACCCAAAAGATCGGGTCTGGCCACATCCCCAACCAACAAGGCTCCCCCGGAGAGGAGCAGAACGGGTTCTTTACCCCGCGAGCGGTCCGTCACCAGAACGCTGATGTGTTCGGGTGTATGTCCCGGAGTATGCAAAATTTGAAGTTCTATTTCTCCAATTGTTAACCGCTCTCCATCGGCCATGGGACGCGCGTCATATCCGAGCTTGGCATGTTGGCCCGCTAGGCATTGGAGAGGAATGCGTTCGGCCAATTCACGAATTCCCGTCACATAATCGTTGTGCTGATGGGTTTCAAGGGCATACGCAATCGTCATTCCCTGTGTGCGGGATTCTTTGAGATAGGGTTCCACGTCCCGCTGTATATCCACCACGAAGGCTTCTCCGGTTTCTTCCGAACCGAGAAGATAGGAGGCGTGCCCCAAACTTTCCACATGAAATTGTTTAATGATCATGAGTTGTGGATGATGATTGTGCCGAATATGCTCCTAAACATCTAGGTGGAGGAGTTATTTCCGGCCGCCTCAAATGCTCGAGTCACCTGCAGAGCGTCCGCCCCATTGACTTCGGCCTTTAATTCGGCCACGTCCCGATAATCTCCCCGCAATGCCTTTAACGCATGACGCTCCTGTTGAATCTCATGTGCGGTCCGTATTCCCATTCGCCGGAACAGGGGAACCGGCGGACACCAGCCTTGTATGGCATGTTGCAGAAGAAAACCGGCTACGGTGGCAGGAAATATAAACCATCGGCGATCAATAAAAGCTCCCAATGCCAGGCCCATAAGGGAAAATGAGGCAGCATTGGCTTCAAGTATTCTTTCGATATCCCATTCCACCTCTAGCTCCCTTAACCTTCGATCGATGGCCGAAGGCCCGGCTGAGGCATACAACAGAACATTATTTTTTGTGCGGTTATAGATTTCCTCATTGATGTCAGCGTCGGTATTTTCCTCAACTCGTGTGGTCGTTGGTGAAGTCATCATCCATGGCCTCCATTCTGTTCTGAGGGACGACGCGCTCCAATGCAATGGGGCGCCGCTCTGTGTAGTTCAGAAGATAAGCAAGGACAAATGGATCAACAACTAACAAAAACCCTGGCATCCGTTGAAACTACAGGGTTTCTGCTAGTAGTCAATTCAGGCCGCGTGGCCCACACTTTGGATAAACACCCCACTCATTTTTGTGTGTTATGAAAAACCATCCCATACCAGAAGAAGAGGCTGAGAAAGAGCTGGACAGCATTTTTCATGAGATTAAACAGGTCTTTCGTGTTTCCGGAGTCAATCTCAACTTTCGCACATGGGCCGCCTATCCAACGTTTTTCCCTGTCTTATGGGAGTCAATTCGACCGGTCGCTGAAACCCGTGTATTCGAAGATTCATCCGATCAACTCCGGGCGTTAGCTGCCCGCCTTGCCGAGAAACTTCCCAGGTTGGAGGTGGCCTCGTCCGTCAGGTTGGGTGAAAGCCAGGTTTTTCACATACAGGCCGCTCTCGAACTTTACCATTACATCAATCCCAAGCTCCTGCTCATCACGTCCGCGGTGGAATACGCTTGCCATCATCCCACTATGACCGCTTTCCAATCCCGCCAACAGGATCATGAGCTGATTACGCGAGGAATTCCCCGTCACATGTACCCCATGGAAATGATCGAGGAAACTCCGGACAATGCCACTCTCCGGAAAACATTTCGGGATTTACAACGAACATTGGGTTTAACCAGGATTAACAGCGATTACCGGACGTTGGCATTATGGCCGGAATATTTTCTTTCAGTCTGGCATCGCCTAAAATCTGTGATACATCAACCTCGATACATGGAAGCCGCGGTGGCCTTACAGGAAGCGGCTCAACAGATGGCAGGCGAGGTCATTCCTCGACTAACCTTGTCTGAGGACCAGTTGATGATTCTGGGAAGGAAACGACAGAGCTTCCTGGAGACAACCTCCGATTTTACCCACCTTTTGCCACCTTTGATTTTAAATATCGTGCTGATGTCTCTGGATTGGCGATCTCGTGAGGATTTGGAAATGTCGCCCTTTCCGGTTGGCGTACCCTCGCCCATAATGAAGTCACCAACATGACCTGGCGGGAATTTCAGCGGATTCAACTCGTCAGCCGGCTTAACGACCGGTTTCTCAGTTATGTGGAGGCGGGAATTGGTCCCCCTGTTATCCTCATCCATGGGATCCCTGTCTGGGGTTATTTGTGGCACGGGATCTTTTCGGAGTTGGCGCGAACCCGTCGCGTCCTGATCCCTGATTTACTCGGATTCGGTTTTAGTGATAAAGCCGATTGCTTTGATCGCTCCATCGCCTGCCAGGCCCATATGATTGCCTCCTGGATGACACAATTAGGAATCCCTCGTGCCACGATCATCGGGCATGATATCGGGGGCGGTGTCGCGTTGAGGTTGGCGACCCTGTTCCCCGACCGGGTTCAAACGCTTATCGTCATGAACACGGTCTGTTATGACTCCTGGCCAATTGAATTGATGCTCCAGTTTGGACATCCTGAAGCTCACCGGAAATTATCAGCCTCGCTTGCGGTTCGATTGCTTCGACAGGCCTTAAAGGGCGGATTTGCCTCCTCCGTTAACCGGGAAGTATTGGATGGATTATTGGCACCCTACACCACCGAGACGGGGAAACTGTCACTCATACGGAATGCAGCCGCATTGAATACCAATCTCACGACGGAAATCACCCATCTCCTCTCGAGAATCAGGATTCCAACACTGGTCGTATGGGGTCAGAACGATCGTTTTCAACCTATTCATTATGGAGAAAGGCTCGTGAAGGATATTCAGGGTTCGAGATTGATTCGTGTGAAGGACGCAAGGCACTTTGTTATGTTGGACCAACCGGAGATCGTGACAAGACATCTGTTGGAATTTTTCGAGCGAACGGATGAAATGTCGTTCAGAGATACGAGGGTGTAGGCAACCTAACCCAGATACAGCGCCCAAGGGGTCTCCAGATTAAGAAAACGATTTACAAATAAAGCCTGATCCGTTAAGGGCAATAGCAGTCGTAGTGCCCCGCCGTACCACCACTCTCGCGCGGGCCTCACAAAATTGACGTTACCGCATCAGGCCGCCGCCGTTTTGATAACAAACCCTTAGCAACCTCATGTATTTTGAAAACGGTTTATTTCTCCCCTCGGGCGTTCTCCTCTAATTCCTCTGGCGTCAGTTCTTCCAGTTTTTCGTCGGTCATGGGCTGACGAGTGGTAGGATCCACAGCCATCTCCGGATCCACCACCGGCGGAGTGACCACTGCTTCCGGGTTGGTAGGAACATCCGGCTTTATGACCATCTCAGCATCATTGTTTGGTGGGATGACAGGTTGGGGCTTCTGAAGGTCCTTCTTCTCTCCAAATTGGTTCGGTTGATGTGATTGAGCTTCATCCGCCGAAATCTGAAGTTGCTGGGCACTTGATTCTGGTAGACCCTGGGGGAATCCTTGTGCTTTCAATAAGAGGGTTATACTGAAACCCAGCATCACGACTCCCATCTCAATCCTTGTTCGACTCATCTTCTCACCTCTTTCTCCTGGGATTTATATCTTGGATTTCTCTTGGAATTATCCCCTGAAACGAGAAGCAAAAACATCTGGCAAGAACCCTTGAATCGCGATTTCCCAAATATTGTTCGGCCATATGCGTCAGGGAGAAAAAACAAGGAAGCAAGGGTTTTCTCCAGGCGCATTTTCTCCAATTTTCTTTACAATCAGGAAATCAGAAAACACAGATGATACTCACGAAAGTTTTTTACAAGGAAAACATACCATGCCCCCACTCATGACCTTTAAAGGAATTCTCGGAATGATCATAGCGTTTGGCCTGGCAGGGGGAGGGATGATGTTCGTACTTAATGAATCAGTCCCGACAGGTCCGGGGGGGAAGTCGGCAACGGTTACCGAATTGTTAAAGGATCAGAATCCCGGCCAAATTTCCTATATATCCTTTCCGATCACGGAAACCTTTCCAAAACAACTAGCATCGCATCGGAAATCTATTCCTTTTCCAGGTGAGAGGTACAGCCACCCCTAGCCGCAGAGGCGATTTACCTTCCTTTATCGTGATGGTTAGCCCTTTTAATAAGAGGAGGAAAGAAGATTGCACGGTTTTTGGCTCGTGACCATTCCATTACCTTATAAATCAAGAAGATGACATCACCAAATCACCATCAGTTTTTAGAAACTCTTACAAAAAGGAAATTAATCATTATGAACACAAGACGTAGAACCAGTGGCACGCTCGGAATGGCATTAGCCTTTGCTCTCATCGGAGGAGGCATGTCCTTAGCCCTCAGTGAATCAGGAGGATCGACTCATCCATCTAATGAACTTCTTCTCAACGCCAATACTCTTATTGGCAACACCGTCATTGACAAGGCGGGCAAGGAACTTGGCACGGTCAAAGATTTACTGATTGACCAAAAGACCGGCCAGATATCTTATATTGTGCTCTCCTATGGAGGCACATTCGGGGGAACGTTGGGCATCGGGTCGGAAAATTATTCCATCCCCTGGGCGGAGGTCAAGCTCACCAAACAAGATGATAAAATGATGGTTCAGGTCGCCGAAGCGCCGATTGGCGAAAAGGCGCCGGCTAAAAACCACCCATCAGTCCACAATCAACAAGCAGCCGGCATTCATACCAGGGACTTCAACCCGGCCACTGTCGAAACAGTCGATGGAACGGTGGAAAACGTGAATAATGACCTGTTTGAATCAGGAGTCGCCACAACCGATAGTCTTATCGTGCTGGATGTGAAAACCTCCTCCGGAACCGAGCGTGTGCGGGTTGCACCAGATAATTACCTCAAAGCTCAGGGGGTAGAGGTTACGGAAGGCGATAAAGTCGAAGTGACCGGTTCACGCATCATGAAAGAAGGGGAAAGTGTGATTGTCGCATCAAAAATTGTGCTGAAAAGAAACGGAAAAGTCCTGACCGTGCGGAAGATTGACGGCTCTCCCGCATGGAATATGGATGGGAGTGTCCATACGAAGAGTAAAACTGGACACGACTAATTATCTCCGTATTGTCTGTAAGCGGGAAAAAGCCTCCGTGCTTTTTCCCGCTTCGAGTTCCTCCCGCCTCATTCCTTTTTCAGAACCTTCCCTACTCCAACTTTTTTATTTGAGGGTATCGGATCCCGGTCATATCGACCCGGAAAATTCCCGACAAGGGTTTTCCACAGTTTTGCTAAAAAGCAGACCCTGATATAAAAACCAATAATTTTTTTCTTAAGATCTTAAGAGAATGGAATCACATCATGGCACCCAAAAAAACATCGACAAAAAAGAGATCACGCACACAAACAAAGCCCTCAATCCCTATCCGGTACGCGGTTGTAGGATTAGGATATATCGCTCAGGTGGCCGTGCTCCCGGCCTTCGCGCATGCGAAAAAGAACTCGGAATTAGCGGCATTCATCTCCGATGACCCCAAAAAATTGAAGCAATTGGGGAAACAATATGGCATTCGCGGGCTCTATTCCTATGACCAATATGAAGAATGCCTGGAACGGGAAAAAATTGATGCCGTGTATATCGCTCTTCCCAATCATTTGCATTGCGAATATACCACCCGAGCTGCGAAAGCTGGGATTCATGTCTTGTGTGAAAAACCCATGGCCACCTCGGTCAAGGAATGTGAAACCATGATTCGCACGGCAGACCATCATGGTATCAAATTGATGGTTGCCTATCGGCTTCATTTTGAGGAGGCCAATCTACGCGCGATCCAAATCGTTCAATCCGGGAAAATCGGCAATCCCCGATACTTTCAATCGGCATTTAGTCTCCCGGTCAAAGACAAAAATAATATCCGCCTACGGGAAGAGACCGGTGGAGGAACGCTTTGGGATATCGGCATTTATTGTTTAAATGCCGCCCGGTATCTTTTTCAAGCGGAACCTCTTAGCGTGTATGCCACCAACGCCGGACAGGGAAACGGTAAATTCGAGGAAGTTGAAGAAATGTGCGCGGTGACACTCCGGTTTCCCGAAGATCGGTTGGCTTCCTTCATCTGTAGTTTCGGAGCCGCCGACGTTTCCGAGTTTCGGATCGTGGGTACAAAGGGACAACTACGGATGACATCAGCCTACGAGTATGTTGAGCCCATTACGCATTACCTGACCATTAACGGGAAGGAGAAAAAGCAAACCTTTTCCAAACGCGATCAATTTGCTCCCCAACTGCTCAAATTTTCGGACTGCATTTTGAACAGGACGATTCCCGAACCGGCAGGCGATGAAGGCCTTCATGATGTTCGAATTATCGATGCTCTTTATCGTTCAGCCCAAAAAGGCCAGCCGGTCTCTCTTAAAGAATTAAACCGGAAACGCCGTCCAACAATGCGGCAAAATCTCCGCCGTCCGCCGGTTAAAAAACCCCAACTCGTTCACGCTCAGAGTCCGTCGGGATCATAATGAGCGGCTGATGGGCATGCAATCTTTTCATTCACCTTTTAAAGGTAAACAAGGAAAGGAATTTTCTCATGAATGAACCGATGAACATCAGTGATTCCCAGGGGTCACATCTATCGGGAAATATTAACCCATCCTTGCCTTCCTATCTTCTTGAGGCTGCATTGGATAGGGAATGGGAACGTCGCCATCGCCAAGGACAAGTCGGAAAAGCCCCGCGAACGCCAGCAGAAAAAGAGATAGGGTCATGACTCAAGCGATGGGTGCCACGCGATGGGCAATCCCGGAAGGGTATATTCCGGCGAACAGTACCGGTCCAGAACCTCAAATGACGAGTCATGAAACAGCCTGTCTCCTAAACATATCCAACAAGCCCGCGCATGTAAAAATCACCATTTTTTATTCAGATCGGGAACCGATAGGGCCTTATAACATTACTGTCCCGGCTCAACGAACGAGACATGTCCGGTTTAACGATTTAGAAGAACCGGAACCCATTCCCAGGGATACGGATTTCGCAAGCCTGATTGAGTCCGATGTGCCAATTGTGGTGCAACATACCAGGTTGGACTCCCGCCAGGCCGAAAATGCACTCCTCTCTACCATCGCCTATACGGACAATTCCTAAGACCTGTAAACCACCGCCCCAATCCCGTCTGGTTCAACCTTGAACAAACAAGAGAGGAACTCAGAACATGACGAAAACCGCCGCAGATGTGTTGATCGAGAAGCTTCACAATTGGGGGGTCGAAATAATTTTCGGCATGCCCGGAGATGGTATTAATGGAATTATGGAAGCTCTTCGCCAACGACAAGACCATATCCGGTTTTTCCAGGTGCGTCACGAGGAAGCCGCAGCCTTGATGGCATGTGGATATGCCAAATACACGGGAAAGCTAGGTGTGTGCTTGGCCACGTCCGGTCCGGGGGGGCTTCATCTGTTGAACGGATTGTATGATGCGAAAATGGAAAAACAACCGGTTCTTGCCATCACCGGCCATCACTTTCACGACCTGATTGATACCCATGCCCAGCAGGATGTCAATCTCACCAGAGCCTTTGAGGATGTCACAGTCTATAACACCCGGGTGATGAGCGCGACACATCTTGAAAATGTCGTGGATCTCGCATGTCGGACCGCCTTGGGCTATCGTGGCGTGGCTCATATTAATTTCCCGGTGGATCTTCAGGAATCAAAAGCCGACAAAGGTTATTCCCAACGAAACATTCCCCATCATTCGATGGAAGTATTTTCCCGTAGCGCCCGCCTCCCCAATGAATCAGACCTGTATGAAGCCGCAGAAGTGCTGAATGTCGGAAAACGGATTGCCATTATGGCCGGAGCGGGAGCACTTGAAGCGACAGATGAATTAGAACAATTAGCGGAAATTCTTGGAGCCCCGATTATTAAACCGTTGCTAGGCAAAGCTTCGGTGCCTGATGACAGTCCTTATACGACAGGCGGGATTGGCTTGCTGGGCACCGCACCCTCCCAGGAGGCCCTGGAGGATTGTGATACGCTCTTCCTCATCGGCACGTCCTTCCCCTATTTGGAATTTTATCCAAAACCAGGAAAGGCGCGTGCGGTCCAGATCGACCTGGACCCGGCAAGAATCGGGTTGCGATACCCTGTGGAAGTCGGCCTGGTGGGCGACTGTCGAAAGACACTCCAACAATTACTTCCGATGTTACACCACAATAAACACCGGAAATTTTTGGAACGCGCACAGACCAATATGAAAAAATGGCGGGAATTAATGGAAGCCCGAGGAACCAGGAAGGACAAACCCATGAAGCCACAAGTGGTCGCCTGGGAACTGGGCAAACGGCTGTCGGACCACGCGATTGTTTCCTGTGATTCAGGAACCATTACGACCTGGTGGGCCAGACAAATACCCGCCAAACGCGGACAGAAACATACGGTCTCGGGAACACTCGCTTCAATGGGCTGCGGGCTGCCCTATGCCATCGCCGCTCAAATCGCCTTTCCGGATCGGCAATGCATTGCGTTTGTGGGTGATGGAGGTTTCTCCATGCTCATGGCTGAGTTCGCCACCTGTGTCAAATACCGATTACCCGTGAAAGTGGTTGTCATCAAGAATAATACCCTCGGCCAGATTAAATGGGAACAGATGGTGTTCCTGGGAAATCCTGAATATGGTTGCGAGCTGCAGCCGATCGATTTCGCCCTCATCGCTCAGGCGTGCGGAGGCACAGGGTTGACTATAGATGATCCGGCGGATTGCGGCTCCATCATCGAACAGGCCTTGCAAACTCCTGGTCCGGTATTAGTGCAAGCCATTGTGGACCCATTCGAGCCTCCGATGCCCGCCAACATTACAACGAGTCAGGCCCTGAAATTTGCCGAATCGTTGGCAAGAGGCGAACCGAATCGTTTGAAAATTGCCATGACGGCCTTGTCAGATCGAGTACGGGAACTTGTGTAACAGATTGAGGGAGAAATTCGTAGCCTGGCGAAGGGAATGCTAGCGATGCTCCAGAAATATGGAGATCCAATATCTTGTTTCTCTCCTCTCTTCTCTGCGCCATTCATTCCTACACACAGGAGGGAAGTGTTTAGGGGGATAGGTAAAGGAGTTGTCACTATGTTGATAAGCTTTTGAAGATTTCATATTCAAGAATTCAAATTTCAGTGTAGGGGTTGGGTGTTTCCTATTTCGGAAAATGCAGAGATGAACTGGATGAATAAGAATATTGTAGACACCAACACCATTCTCTCCAGGCGGGCGATGGCGGCGGCCATTTCTCTTGCGCACAAATACGTTGAAAGGAAAAGACAGAACCTGGTTGATTGCGGATACGACGTTTGATGGAATGATGGCCGGGAAGGAAAACCATGGCGGAAATCTTTTTTAAAGTCGGTCTCTTGCCTGCCAGAAAAGGAGGTACCCATGCTCACCATCGGCTTCATTTTACTCATCTTCGCAGGACTTTGTGCCTTAATCGGATTTGGAGTCTTTACGACCCCTATTTTAGGACCGGCGCGCGTGGCCTTTTATTTTTTGTTGATTCTGTCCCTGGCGACGATCTTCTATGGAGTGGTTCAAACAGAAATGCATGTCGATCCACAGGTCCCGACTCAGGAACGGAACTAACCATATCGGAAGAGGAAAGAAGAAGGCGAAGATCTTCATTCTGATCCCCAGAAAATCGGATGCGGGAATTTTTTTCGCTTCATGTTAAAGTAGCTTTGACCAGAATACCACCACACTATTACCTCCCAGTTTGGGCCCGTGCCGGTCCCGGTATATCCCAAAGTTATAACTATAATTGATCTCTATTTGTGAACCCCATGGAGCCCCACTGACAATTCCCCCTCCCACGGCGGGCAGCATATCTACCTGGTTGCGAATAGAACCATCCCCGTTGAAACGGGCTCGTTCAATCGCGGACCAGGTACCTCGTATATACGGATACAAGAAAAACAACGCCTCATACCGGTAGGTGAGGTTCGCAATCGCGTACTTGCGAGGGAACAGTTCGTTGAAGGCCACTCCGGGTATGAGAGGACGTGACAGCGCCTCCCACTCGTAGCCCGTAGGACGGCCCGGCAACCGGAAGGTGGAAAATCGGTCAAGGTTTTTCCCGATTCCACCATACATCGTGACAACCAACCTGTGCCGTTCTGTCGGGACAAACGGGACCTTGCCCGCCAAGGCGGCATAGAAGCTGGCCAGCATAAATGTGGGATCATCATGGTTATCGGGGGTCTCAAATTCCGGATCTCCCCACTGACGCCATTGGGAGCGATGTCCATAAATGGCATCACCTCCGAAGGCAACACCGTGATGAAGCAACTCCATGAGATTTCGTTCAAATTTATCTACCCGGAGCCGGGCATGGACACGCCCTTCGTAGGTATTTTGAGGAACGGTGAAATTTTGGGATGTTTTTGAACTGCGGTCAAACCACCGGTAACCTGGTTCATACGTCAAAGAAACTTCAACCACATTATCCTGAAACCCCGGAGAAACTGACGTGCGATACCCGAAACCCATTCCGGCGAAGAAATAATTCCATTGCAGGTCCACATCCTTGATAGCCTGTCCTTCTACATACTCGTATCGGCCGAATGGAATGATCACATTTTCAAAGGTCATGGCGGCAAACCATGGGCTGGTCGATGACAGACCATGCTGGTACTGAATGTCATTGAAAACGCCTGAAATTGTCCCCCGAAACCGCCGGTTTTCCTCCTCCCAATTGTGCCAAATAAACAAGGCTCCAAATGGGAGAAGTTCCAATCTTTTGGGTCCGTCCGGAATCCAATTCATCCCCATATTGATCGCCGTCACATGCCGGCGATCCCGTGGAGGGACATGAATTTCCTGTCCAAAAATTTCCGTCTGATGGGGTTGTCCTGCAAGCGGCGTGTCGGGATCTTCCCCCGAAGCGACCCGAGGGGAAATCACCATCAGGCATATCGACAAGGCCAACATCCAATTATGGATAGGGGTGTGGCGGCTACGTTCGTGCGTGTGTGGTCCCTTGGATTCATCTCCGTGAGCGTGGATCGGAATCGAGCCCGCAATGGACAGGTGAATCATAGGGAAATCGGAAATTCTAAGGAGCAGTCGGAAGGGATTTTTGTGGCACGACTTTGGAGAAGACATACGTCAGCATAATTGTTAAAACGGCCCCGATGACCGCCACGGTCATATCCTTTTGTGCATCCCATTCGTCTCCTTGAGTACCTAGATAGGCCTCCCCCAATTCCGGACGAACGAGGAGAGCAACCCAGGATTCGATAATTTCGAAGAATCCACTGAGGGCCAATATTCCGCTAACGGGGAGATAATACGCCCAGAATCCACGCACATTGACCCGGCGAAGAAATAACTCCCTTAAAGGATAGGCGAGGAGCAGACCAAATGAAAAATGTGCGATCCGGTCAAAATGATTGCGCTCTAATCCCCACCACTCCTGCATCCAATATCCAAGAGGAACTTTTGAATAGGTATAATGGGCTCCGATCGCATGGAGGGTCATAAACACCGTGAGAAAAATATAGGAAAGATCCGATAAGGGAAACCATCGATACGTCGTGACAAGCACAATGACCAATCCAATCGCCAATATATTTTCGAGAAACCAATCATGGCGGTCGATCGGTTCTATGGCGAGAAATATCCAAAGCACCGCATACCAGGCCATTAACCCGTGAAGGAGAATCCGGTTCTTAAACGGCCTCTGATTATTGACGCTTGTCGCAGTGGTCAATTGCATGCGGAAGTTCCACCGGCCTTTCCCGGGTTATGGTCAAACGGGTTCCCGTTAGTTTCTGCCCACCAGCCATGATCACTAGAGAGGCTAATGCTCCATAGAATGTCGCGGCCATATCCTTCTGCGCATCCCAGATATCTCCCTGTGCTCCCAGATAGGCCAGACCTAATTCGGGGTGGGCGATTCTGGTCACCCATGATTCGAGAATTTCCCACATACCGCCCAGCCCCACCAGGGTGATCAGGACCATGCCGGAGCGGAGCCATGCAGCCATACCGGAAATCCGGGAGAAGAGTTCATGCAAAGGCAGGGCAAATAGTAGGCCGAAACAAAAATGGACGATGCGATCGAAATGGTTTCTGGGCAATTCAAAGGACTCTTCCAGCCAAAGTCCGAACGGCACCTGAGCATAGGTGTAGTGTGATCCAATCGTATGCAAGGTGAGGAACACCGTGAGGAGGACATATGAAGCGCTTGAAAATGGCCATTGGCGATGTGTCATGGTTAACACACCGACGAAGAGAAGCGGGAGGATATTCGCAAAGGCCCAACTTTGAGGGTCAATGGGAGCCAACCCCATGAACACGAAAAACCCCAAATACCAGACCAATAATCCGTACCCTACTCGATGCTTCAAATAAACTCCTCCTCAGAGCGTTCGGAATAAGCCATTACATGGGTAATATATATTGGTCACCATGAACCCCTGAAAAACAAGTCAACGGGAAAAATTTCTTACATGGACTGAGGCTTGAACCCATTGATGAGTACCTGGCTTGACAAAGCCGATTCGCCATTCTTCCCTTTGATGCATCCCACCCGACGGACTCAGGTGAGAGACAGCCTCCAGCCTCCCCCATCTCACTGGCAGGTCAAACCCCGTTCACCTAACGGGTTGGCTCGGCAGTCGGAGGGCTGGAAGAGGACCCTTCCGCTTTCGCAGGGGTGCCTTTCATGAATCTATTGCATCCACTATTGCCGGAGACCAACAATCGAAAGGGTTGTAGGTTTTCATCAATACACAGTCCCATTGTCGCATCTTCGATATTTGCAGATGGTTCAATTTGCCACCATTGGCACCTCTTACATAATCCCCAATTATCCGCCATCGTCTTCCTCCATTCCGATCATAGATGTTCGTCTCCGAGGCAAATCCATATCCATTGTCTTATACCTTCTTTTCCTTGACCTGCTTGAATTCTTCCCCCATCTGGTCGGCCTGATCCTGTGACAGGATACCCCGAGCGTTCTTAAAAATTTCGCCTTCTTCCTCCTGAATATGATGTTGCACATCTTCTTTCAGTTTACTGACTCTCTTCCCCCAATTCTCATCCTGGGGATCCATAGCCTCGATTTCATTCAGCAACGTGGTGACTTTTTCGTGCTCCTTGTTGGCATGGTTGATTTTTTGTTTGGTCTCCTCATTTTTTTGAAGGGGAGTATAGAAGACTTGCTCTTCCGCTTCGCTATGCGCCTCCAAGGCATCCTTAAGTTTGAGAAACAGTTTTCCCCGTGAATCACTGTTCTTCCCCGCGGCTTCGATTTGGCTGAAGAGTTGCTTAGCTTCTTGATGATCTTCCTTGAGCGCCTGATAAATATCCATTAAAGCCCCCCTATTGAATGTTAAGTTCTTCTACCGGAACATCAATATGATGTTCCGTAGTACACCATGGGACGGTTGATGAGAGGTATGGACGAATTGGTAAAGAGGCTCGCATAAATGTCCACATACATCCGGCTGCGAATGAGTCACGACGGTAATCATCTGGTCGTGCTCAACTTCAGTGGTGAACCGCAAACACTTGAGCGGGACCATTCGTTTCAGGCCCACGTCTGTCTTTCCACGTTTCTGGACAAGGAAGGGGAAGAAATACACGGCCGTCTCGATCTGCGCGGACATGAAGGGCTGATTCTCTCATGCGATTGAAAAAACCTTCATTGGTCTGTTTCTGGTTTATTTCCAGGGATATTACCAGTAACCGTGGAGCACGAGAGGGTATAAGTTAGTTCGTATGGTGATCCCGATGGCGTGAGGGCCAATCACCCGATTCTCTGGGCTGGAATAATTTGTATTGGAGATGTCATATGAAAAGCACGAATATCGGAGCTCTGGAGCAAATCCTTTCCTTAGGAATCGGCAGTGGTTTAATTGTTCATGGTCTAGGGCAAAAAACCAGGCGAGGTATTTTACCCCTGTTATTCGGGAGCGGGTTACTCATCCATGGCCTTACAAGCCATAGCCGCCTGTATGAGGCTATTGGCATTGACGAATTGCATGGATCTCATATACGGCATCCCCTGAATAGAACCGTTCATTTCCGAGGGTCCATTACGATCAATCGATCGCAGGAGGACCTCTATTCGTTTTGGCGGGATTTTAAAAATTTACCACGGTTCATGCAAAATATCGTTGCGGTCCAGGAACTCGACGAAAGACATTCCCGTTGGCAGGCACGTGGTCCCTTCAATAAAAATTTTTATTGGGAAGCCGAAATTCTTGAAGAACGTCAAAACGAACTCATCAAATGGCGGACAATTGAAATACATTCCAACCTTGAACACGAGGGAGTCTTGTCCCTGCGACGCGCTGTCGGAAACCGCGGAACCATTCTCTCCCTGGATTGTCGATGGACTCCGCCGGGAGGAATATTCGGCGCAGCAATGGCAAAGCTCCTTCCCGATGACCCTGCACGTCAGTTGAGTGAAGATCTTCGACGCTTTCGTCAATTAATGGAGGCCGGAGAAATTTCCCGAAACCAGCGGGCTTCAGTCGATCTTGACCATTCCGGGCTCGCGCGGAAGGCACGGGAAGTCGGCAACAAACCGGGCATCGTCGAGTCCGTGGGTACGGAGCAACCCCTCTAGTTGTCCATGCTGAGGCTCCGGGGGCATAAACTCTTTTTTTTGTCGACTTCACTTTTGAACAAGAAGGCAATTCCGGATCCGGAAAAAGTCGATTGTGTAGGCGTTTGCTCTTCTAAACAATACGTCAATCCCTGTTGAGGGCGGGAAGGAATCTTTACATGCGAGCAGTCTGTTGGAATGGAACACATGACGTCCGGATCGAACGCGTTCCCGACCCGGAAATTCTCAATCCCCGTGATGCGATCGTACGCGTCACTCTTACGGCTATCTGCGGCTCAGACCTCCACCTGTATGACGGATACATTCCGACCATGAAGGCCGGCGACATTCTCGGTCATGAGTTTATGGGAGAAATTGTCGAAATCGGAGCCGGCGTACAAAACCTACGAAAAGGCGATCGGGTCGTCGTCCCATTTAACATCGCATGTGGAAGGTGTTATTTTTGTACCGGCAAGATGTGGTCGTGCTGCGACAACTCCAACCCCAACGCATGGATGGCCGAGACGGCCTATGGACATTCCCCTGCCGGACTGTTCGGATATTCCCACATGCTCGGCGGGTATGCAGGAGGACAAGCCGAATATGTCCGTGTGCCCTTTGCGGATACGGGACCGCTCAAAATTCATAATGGTATGAGGGATGAGGAAGTGTTGTTCCTCTCCGATATCTTTCCCACGGGATATCAGGCAGCGGAAAACTGCGGGATTCGGGAAGGCGACACCATTGCCGTCTGGGGTTGTGGACCCGTGGGGCAATTCGCCATCCGAAGCGCCCTGATGCTAGGAGCGGAAAGGGTATTTGCCATTGATCATTTTCCCCAACGTCTGGACCTTGCGCGCCAGGGCCACCCCGGTCAATTTCATGAGGATGATCGAATAGAAACTATTAATTTTGACGAGGATGAAGTCTATGACCACCTCATGAGTGCGACCGGTGGACGAGGCCCTGATGCCTGCATTGACGCCGTAGGACTTGAATCTCACGGCACAACGGTAGACGCCCTTTTCGACCGGATCAAGGTGGCAAGTCTCCTCGCAACCGATCGCATTCATGTCCTTCGCCAGGCGGCACGAACCGTTCGCAAAAACGGCACGATCTCCATACCCGGTGTGTATGGCGGTTTTGCCGATAAATTTCCAATCGGCGCCATCTTCGGTAAAGGCATAACCATACGTTGCGGTCAGACTCATGTGCATAATTATATGCAGCCATTGCTTGAACGCATCGAAAAGGAAGAGATTCATCCGTCTTTTATCATCTCACACCGCTATAATCTTGATGAAGCTCCTGACGCGTATAAAAATTTTCGGTACCACCAAAATGAGTGCAGGAAAGTTGTTCTTTGCCCTTGAAGCTTGCCGGAATATAATCGGAATACTAAACGAAGGTTCGGTCATTACAACCCTGAATGTCTCCTTACAATAACAGATGAAGAAGATTATGAGGGATAGAGGAAATTTTCCACCCGCCTATTTCTTCTCTCTCTCCTGGAAGACCACCGGCCAGTCGCGCAAGTGGCGCATCCACATGAGCTCAAGACAGGCTGCAGGCTCGCTCTTTGCTAATCCCCCCTCAACCATGTTCCCCGTAAACTTTTAAAGGAGGTATCGTGAAATGGACAGCGCTCATCCCAAATGTGGTTTAACTCAAGGCGGAAAAAGAAAGGGGGATTTATGAAAATGAATACGTCTCGGACTAGCGGGTGGATAGTGGGCCTAGCGGCGGTGGTCTTGACCATGGGGACGACCTCTATGGCTCCGGCAGCTGGTTTTACCGCCTATAATGATCTGGCTTGGGGGACTGGGCAACTGGAAACGAATATCACGAAGTTCACTTCTCCGAATGGGGGCTCTGGCCTTCCTGCCACCGGCCTACTGAAAGATTTTGCTACCGGCCTGGATACGGACGTGACCATGACCGTGGCCGGCGGTCAATTTGTTGCCGGGGCCAATGATCTGCAAGGGGCAGACCCGACTACCGGTGATGCCTTTGCGATCTTTGATGGGAAGGTCAACGGGAAGGGCGTGCTTACCTATATCGATGATGTGAATAATTCCCTTGTGTTGACATTTAGCGGGCTAAACCCTGGCAAAACGTATAATCTGACCTTCTATGCTCATCGAAACAATAACGAGTGGGATCGAGCTTCCCTGGTAACTCTTTCCGGGCAGGACGCCTTTACGAATACGAGTTCCGTTGCGACTGATAATCCTAATGCGGGAACGTATCCTGGGGGTGTGCTGTTTACGGGGCCGACAAGTGCTTCTACAAGATTGCCAGCGGACAACGATAATGGCTATGTGGCCCAGTTTAGTGGCATTGATCCCGGTAGCGATGGGACGGTGGTGCTGACTATCAGTTTTGATGGAAGCGTAGGTGAGCAATATAAGGGAAAGTATGGCAGCGCGGTTCGGCTGATTGAGTCATCAGGTTCAGGTGGACAGGATTTGAATGGAGATGACAAAGCTGACCTTGTTTTTAGGAATACGAATGGTAATGCTGCAGTGTGGCTGTTGAATGGGGCAGCAGCGCCCCTGTCCATCGTCTCTCTCGGAGGGATAAGTGCCGAATGGGAGGTAGAGGGAGTAGGCGATACCGATGCCGATGGCAACGCGGACATTATCTGGCGCAATACCACTACGGGCGCGGTGGCGGTGTGGTTGATGAACGGAGGAACCCGGATTTCGGCGGGCTTTCCCGGCACAGCGTCGACCGCATGGTCTATTCAGGGAGTCGGGGATCTCAATGGGGACGGCAAGGCCGACCTGGTCTTTAGACACACGAATGGCAACGTGGCGGTCTGGTTGCTGAATGGGACCGCAACGCCCTCTTCTACCGGATCCTTAGGTGTGGTGAGCTCCGACTATCAGATTTCAGGGGTGGGTGATACCGATGCCGACGGCAATGCGGATATCATTTGGCGCAATACCACGAACGGCGCGGTGGCGGTGTGGTTGATGAATGGGTTGACCCGGACCTCTGTGGGCTTTCCCGGCACAGCGTCGACGGCGTGGACCATCCAGGGAGTCGGTGACCTGAATGGGGATGGCAAGGCCGATCTGGTCTTTAGAAACACGAATGGCAACGCGGCGGTCTGGTTGCTGAATGGGACCGCAACACCCTCTTCTACCGGCTCCTTAGGTGCGGTGAGCCCGGTCTGGCAGTTGAGACAAGTAGGCGACACGGATGCCGATGGCAACGCGGATATTATCTGGCGCAATACCTCGAGCGGCGCGGTGGCGGTGTGGTTGATGAACGGGGTGACCAGGACTTCCGTGGGCTTCCCCGGCACGGCGTCGACGGCTTGGGAAATTCAACCTTAGCTTGATACACCTGCCGAATAAAGGGCCTGCTATAGGTGACTCTCGCTTCTTTCACAAGCGAGAGTCACCTGGCTGGATGACGCAGATCCCTACTCCGGATGAAATGGTTGATCGACCTTGGTCTTTACATTAAATTTTCCCAACCAGATCCAACCCTGGCTTCAAGGTCTTATCGCCGGGGGACCAGCTGGCGGGACATACTTCGCCTTTTCCTTCTCTAACATGGACGGCAGCCTGGAGTTTTCGTAAGAGCTCCCGACCATTCCGTCCAATGCTATTATCGTGAATTTCTCCAACTTTGAGCACACCGTCCGGATCGATGAGAAAGCTCCCGCGTAACGATACCCCTTCATCCTCCAAATAGGTTCCGAAATCCCGGCTTAGGCGGCCCGTCGTATCAGCTACCATGGGAAACTGAATATTTTTTATGGCAGGCGAGGTATCGTGCCAGGCTTTATGCACAAAGACCGAATCGGTGCTGACGCTAAGAACCTCAGCCCCCAGTTTTTGAAATTCCGGATACAACTCTGCCAGTTCTTGCAATTCAGTTGGACAAATAAACGTGAAATCTCCCGGATAAAACACCAGCACCAGCCACTTTCCCTGACATTCCGACAGAGTCAGTGAACGAATTTGCTCTTTGTGGAAAGCCTGGTATGTGCCATCCGGGATCGTCTGTCCAATTTGCATCATCATGCTTTTCGACCTCCTTTATTGAAACGGGTTGAAATGTTTAACACAAGGGTTGCAGAGCAGATATTCGGGCGTGGGTATCTGAACTCCAATTCTCAAGTTACTTAAACAAATCTAATCCCCGGAATGCAAAAAACTTTCTGAAATTTCTCACCAGGGTTTCTTACAGTATAGCCTCTTCAATTGGTCCTATATGATAGGTAGGTTAGCGTCATATGTTGATCATATGTTTACTATTCATTACAAAATCATCAATAAAAAGGAGCGATTCGCATGGCCAAAAAGCAACCCACTCAATCTTCTCCTACTTCCACCCGTAAAACTGCGAAATACGCAGACCAAACTGTCGAGATCGGTACAGGAGGGGAGGTCCATCAGACAAGCGGAAAAACCAATCCGGTATTAACTACTCAGCAGGGCATTCCCGTCGCGGATGACCAAAACTCGCTGAAAATCGGAGAGCGGGGTCCAACCGCATTGGAAGACTTTCACTTTCGGGAGAAGATGTTTCATTTTGACCATGAACGGATCCCAGAACGGGTTGTGCATGCCCGCGGGTTCGGAGCTCATGGGTATTTTGAAAACTACGAATCCCTGGCAGATGTCACCAGAGCCGACCTCTTTCAACGAGCACGTGATAAAACACCGGCATTCGTCCGGTTTTCTACCGTAGCCGGCAATAAGGGCTCCTTCGATTTGGCAAGAGACGTCAGGGGATTTGCCGTAAAGCTGTATACTAAAGAGGGAAATTGGGATCTTGTCGGCAATAATATGCCCGTCTTCTTTATTCAGGACGCCATGAAATTTCCAGACCTCGTTCACGCAGCCAAAGCGGAACCGGATCGTGGATTTCCCCAGGCGCAAACCGCGCATGATAACTTTTGGGACTTTATCTCTCTGACTCCCGAAAGTATGCATATGATCATGTGGACCATGTCCGACAGGGCTATCCCCCGCTCCTTTCGTTTCATGGAAGGGTTTGGCGTTCATACATTCCGGCTGATCAATGGCCAGGGAAAATCGACGTTCGTGAAATTTCACTGGAAACCCAAATTGGGGATGCAATCGGTGGTGTGGAACGAAGCCGTAAAAATTAATGGAGCCGACCCGGACTTCCATCGCCGGGATTTATGGAGTGCCATTCAGCAGGGTGATTATCCGGAATGGGAACTGGGCCTTCAGCTTTTTGATGATAATTTTGCTGAACAATTCAATTTTGATGTGCTCGATGCGACCAAACTCATTCCGGAAGAAATCCTACCAATTCGACGCGTGGGCCGGCTCGTTCTGGATCGCTGTGTGGACAATTTCTTTGCTGAGACCGAACAGGTCGCCTTTTGTACGCAAAACATTGTGCCGGGCATCGATTTTTCAAATGACCCCTTATTACAAGGGCGGAACTTTTCCTACCTCGACACGCAGCTCAAACGGCTTGGCAGTCCGAATTTCACTCACATCCCCATCAACGCTCCCAAATGTCCGTTCAGTCATTTTCAACAGGACGGCCATATGGCCATGCAGAATCCGAAAGGCCGTGCCAACTATGAACCAAATTCCTGGCCCGGGGAAGCGGGAGGTCCCAGGGAATCCCCGGAGAAGGGATTTACCTCATATCCTGCAGATGAGGAAGGGCCAAAAGTACGGGTTCGGTCAGAAACTTTTGCCGATCATTACAGCCAGGCCCGACAATTTTATATTAGCCAGACCGAAGTGGAACAAACCCACATCGCGAATGCCTTAGTCTTTGAATTAAGCAAAGTGGAACATCCTGAAATCCGGACTCGTATGGTTTCTCATCTGCTGAATATTCACCAGGATTTGGCTAAACAAGTGGCCAAGGGTCTGCGCCTGAAGGACATGCCTAAGCCTGCGGATGCGGCAAAACCTACACGAGAGGACCTTGAGCCATCACCCGCGCTCAGCATTCTTCTCAATAGTCCCAATACCTTTAAAGGGCGAAAGCTTGGAGTGCTCATCACCGACGGAGTCGATATAAAAATATTTAAATCACTCAAAGCCGCCGTCAAGTCGGAAGGGGCGATGATGGAGATTGTGGCCCCCGGCGTGGGGGGAGTAGAAGCCAGCGACGGAACGTGGATTGAAGCGGCCCAAAAAATTGATGGTGGGCCCTCGGTGCTGTATGACGCAGTGGCACTTTTACCTTCCGAAGAAGGAGCGCTGGCCTTGGCCAAGGTTCCTGCCGCCAGAGATTTTGTGGCAGATGCCTTTGCTCACATGAAGTTTATTGGTTACGTGGAAGCCGTTACTCCTCTGTTTCAGAAGGCCGGAGTGCAGGAGAGTCAAGACGCTGGTTTCATTGCCCTTGATAAGGGGAAGGGATCAAGTCAATTTCTTGAAACGTGCCGAAAGCTTCGTTTCTGGGATCGCGCCGTTCCTTCATAACAGGTCAGAACCCGGATTTATGAAATCCAAACGGAGTCTATGGGGGAAGGCGTTCCTCGGCACTTCCCCCACAATAACGGTTCACGATGAATTAAAGGAAAAGGGAAGATTCAGCTGAGAGGTCGTTCTACCTCCGGATCGATACAAGAGAATGGATTATGACCTCATAATAAGCGCCATCGGAAATAATCGTGCGGAGAAGTGAAGGGGAATATTTTAGGCGCACTCCCGTTTGGCTGCAGAAAATTGAGACACAATGCCAAACAAATGTCGACCAGGTTCGTGCAACAATTTATTTGTCTAATCAACTGCACGGAATAGTTTACCAAAAAGTTATTTCATTTTTACCAGAGACAATTCCATGAGATATTTAGCGCTGGCTACCGATTATGACGGCACTCTTGCCCTTCATGGGCGCGTTCACGAATCGACCATTCGAAGTCTTGAAAAACTCCTAACCACTAATCGAAAGCTTCTTCTGGTCACAGGCCGGGAACTGGATGATCTACTGAATGTATTTCCTCACCCTTATTTATTTGATTGGATTGTCGCGGAGAATGGGCTTTTGTTGTACAAACCTTCTTCCAAAGAAACGATCACACTGGCGGATATGCCGTCTGAAGATTTCATCATGCGGCTTCGTTCCCGGGGCATTCCCATTTCAGTCGGACGAAATATCGTCTCCACCGTCCGGCCGCATGAAACTGTCGTATTGGAAGTGGTCCGTGATCTCGGACTGGATATCCAACTGATATTCAATAAAGAAGCCGTCATGATGCTTCCCGCCGGATTCAGTAAAGCGACCGGCCTGGAAAAAGCGCTACGCAAAATGGGCCTATCACCACACAATGTCGCCGGAATTGGCGATGCCGAGAATGACCTGCCCTTTCTAGGAATGGTGGAATGCTCCGCAGCAGTCGGCAATGCCCTCCCGGCCATCAAAGACCGCGCCGATATCGTGACTGAAGGAGAGCACGGAGACGGAGTAGTGGAGTTTATCCGGCAACTTCTGGCTGACGACTTACAATCAATTGACCCGTCCCTACACCGACATTACGTGGTGCTGGGATCCACAGAGACGGAGCAGGAAGTCCAGATCAGTCCGTATGGTCCGAACCTCCTCCTGGTCGGTTCATCGGGAAGCGGAAAATCCACGCTCTCAACCGGCATCATTGAACGTCTCACAGATAAGCATTATCAATGCTGCATTATCGATCCTGAAGGCGATTATGAATCGTTAGAACAGGCTGTGGTCCTGGGTGACATGAATCACATCCCCAACACAAAGGAAGTCATCAATATTCTGGAAAATCCGGATACGAACCTCGTCATCAATCTGGTGGGTCTGCCGATACAGGAACGTCCTTCTTTTTTTCAAAACATCTTTAAGGATCTTCAGGATTTCAGAGCACGAACCGGGCGCCCCCATTGGATTGTACTGGATGAGACTCATCATCTGATGCCGGCAGAATGGGATACGCCTTTCCCCACCCCATCACCACATACCCTGCTGATGATCACGGTGCATCCCGATCAAATGGCTGCCGACGCCCTTGCCGCTATTGATTGTGTCGTGGTGATTGGCAAATCTCCAGGCGAGCGATTGGAGGCTTTCACCAATTCGGTGGGGGAATCCCTGCCTTCCTTCGAGGACCATCCTCTCCAACCGGGGGAGGCGATATTCTGGAAACGGTCCGGTGGGACTCTGCCGGTTCGATTCCGGATACACCCCAATAGGGGCGAGCGGAGGCGCCATCGTCGAAAGTACGCGGAAGGAGAATTAGGCCCTGATCGCAGCTTTTACTTTCAAGGTCCGGAAAGAAAACTGAACCTTCGAGCTCAAAATCTGATGCTCTTTCTTCAACTGGCAGAAGGACTGGATCCTGAAACGTGGATGTATCATTTGAAGCGGCATGATTATTCATCCTGGGCTCAGGATTGCATTAAAGATAAAACGCTGGCCGCCGAGATTCGGGAAATAGAATCCACTGAATCGCTAGAACATGGGCAAAGTCTGGCTCATATCAAATCCGCCATTGAATCCCGGTATGTCCTCTCTCCACATCCTTCCTCCCCACCTCCTCCTTCCCCCTTATCTACTTAGTTTTCTAATTCCCTCAAAACACAATGTGCCACGGCTGGAAGTCATTCACCACGCACACATTCTTCACTCACGTATTTTCATTAATAGTGACAAACCCTCCCGCCAGCCTGTGGTTCTGGATGTTCTGAGCGGTACAGGAAGGAGTTCTTCCCCCTGACTGAATAGGGATTTCAACGTTAGGGGTAAATATCACCTGTTCAGGGGTTTTTACTAGTTAGCCGTCTCCTTCATTTTCTTCATAATACCTTTAGTGTCATGAAAGTTTTTTATATTTTTTTGTGAAGCCATCGCATTCAACAGGGGGGCAAGAATCATGAAAGTATTACAAACAGTGCTTGGAGTATTTGTGGTGATCTTCCAATTGTTAGAGGTCATTAGCATGGTAAGCCGATTCGCCTTAGTAGTCTGAAACGAAAATTTGAAATCGGGGACGAAGCTATACCTTTAATCAGAGCTTCGCCCCATTTTCAATTAAAGAAAAAAATGAAAGGTTACTCGAACTTTTATGAGTAAACTCCCTCTTTTCATCCCTATCGATCAAAATGCCGAGTTTTTACAATATTCGACCTTAAAATCCCAAACCAAAGGGCGAGACAATTTCATCACCTTAATGAAGGGGTTGCTATCATGAACAATTTCGCATCAATACTTTCGGTTCACACATTTTCCAGTCTCCTGCTGGTTTCAGGCATGATGCTTCTGCCAGGAACCGCCATGGCCGATGAAGGTATGGGTACGACTTCTTCGGCAATGGGGTCAGAAGGCTCGGTGCCGGAGGTACAGTCAACCCCTAGTTCTGGCGCTGACGTGCAATGGAGCGACCAGCTAAAAATTGAGCGGGATCTAGCTAAGAAGAGCCGTGATCAAGCTCAAAATGATCGAGACACGGCCAAAGAGACACGCGACCAGGCTTTCCAAGCCAGCAAGAGCCAGAATACCCCCTCGGGCACAAAATCTATTCAAGGACAAAGTCGTAGTGCTCAGACAGGTGAGCAGAGTCACGACCAAGAAGTCGCCAGCCTTATCCAGGAGAGAGACAAGTACCTGAAGGAGCGCGATGCCCTCCAACAGGAGACAGCCACTATTCGAAAAGAGCGTGATCGGGCCATGCGCTCCGGCGGTTCTGGGTTCGAGGCGGTTGATCGTACTCTGGATGCTGTGGATCGAACACTCGATGCCGTTGATCGTCTTCCAATAACACCCAGACAATAAAATTCTCCGCCGCCAGGGACGGATTATTATACGGAGCCATACATTCAGTTCTCATTAAATGACCTTGCAGAACGTTGCGGGGATTTATGAGCCAAATAGAATTCTCCTGGATCTTGAGCTTAAAAGTTTTTTGTGTGGCTGGTTTTCGGACTTCTGCATAATCATTTTGCATGGGGCCCGGCAACCGGCCGCAAAATGATCGAAAGGGTCAACGATGCAACATCCCATGAAAGACCACTCCGGATGGAAACCAAGTCTGCTCTTGTTTTCATGTTTGTCATTTGCTGTGTGCGTCGCACCCGTTTGCGCCGGTGAACAGAATCCCGTTCAGACGAATAACAGTCAGGCAAACAAGCAGTCCAACGACAATCAAAACCAGGAAGGCGCCAAGGAAAAACTGAATACGTTACTTCCGAGCCATCGTATGATTACCGGCGTTGTGGAAGGAGTGGCAGCGGATCAAGCTAAAGTCAATTCCGGGGATTCCGGAGAAATAAGTCCTAGATATCTTTCCCTTGAACGAGCGAAAGAAAAAGGATTCACGCTGAAGCAGGGCGATAAGGTGAACATTGTGGTAAACGCCAGGAATCACGTTGTCGATTATCACCTCTCGAAAGAGAAAGGCCAGAGTTACCACAAAGTCATCAAAGGCAGACTTGCGCAACCGCTGAAGGTCGGACAGGACCATGCGGTGATTAAAACCGAAGAGAGCAAAGAACAATCGTTTCCGGTACGCCCCCTGGCCAGAAGTGAGGTCGCGGCTATTCCATTGGATACAGATGGACTTTTTCTCATCGATGAAACAAATAAAATTGCGAGTGCGACGTTGACTAATGACGTGATTGCCGAAGACGATTGGGCGCGTTCCACCGCCTATAATGTGTACCGCCATATTCAAGGAGTGGTACAGAACGAGCCGAAGAACCTTTCATTGACTATTCAAACAAAAGACAAGGAATCTCTCACGTTACCTGTCTGGGACTATTTACAAGAGAATATGACAAATATTTCCAAGGGCACCCCGGTCACAGTATTGGTAGATAGTGATGATAAAATCGTCGATATTGCCCATCTCCCTCAAAGCGAGAAATAATTACCCGCAGGGTAATGCTTAGAGAATGAAAGCCGATTTTCCGTCCCTTTTCACAATAGCTCCTTAAGGCGTTTGGAGAGGTAAGGCGACGGAACATTTTTGAGTGAAGAAAGTCAGTGTTCGGCACGGAAAGGCTCAAAGCCTTTAACTAATTTTTGAATTTCAACGGGTGTGGTGAGGCCCTCAAACCAATTTAAATTAACCTCGAGGTGCACCTCAAAGCCAAAATTAAGAAAGGGGACGAAACCTATACCCTCATTTCTACAAAAAAGGCAGGCCAATCTTCATGCACTCTCAATCACAATCGGGGGGAATGCATTCGGAACAACCTACTACATCACAGGGTCAAACCTCTCAACAGGACGGGACATTCACGAAAACAGTTCGCTGTGAAGTAAAAAATAATGCGGGAAATGTCTATTACGTCCCAGACCCCTCAGGGAAAGAAGTCCGGCTTCGCTTCGATCAACGGACAACCAAGGGGATATTCTAAAGGGAGGTACCATTGAGGTATTGGTGACGACGGAAAAAGAATATCACGTCA
This sequence comes from Nitrospira sp. MA-1, assembly GCA_032139905.1. Taxonomy (NCBI): domain Bacteria; kingdom Pseudomonadati; phylum Nitrospirota; class Nitrospiria; species Nitrospira sp. MA-1. Next base: position 391,849 of record JAQJDB010000007.1, on the reverse strand, counting down.
TTTCCGCCGAGGCATCCGGAAGCGAATAGGCGTTGGCACTTTTCCTTCGAATTTTTTTGGTAATGGCGTCTGTTCTCGTTCACCACGTCCCGAGATCTGTGATCATGGATCCAGACAATCACCCAGGCCGATGAAATGCAAATCGGCAAGGAGGCGTTTATTCATAGAAGTTAAGAGGGCACATGGGTAATTAGAACAAAAAATTCCATACCTTCTCCAACAAGTGATGTCATTTAACTTGAAGATGATTTATGACCGATTGGACCCCTCCAACACGACCGGCGGCTCTCTCTGCCGCCTGCCGGTGGGACTCTTTTTCAACGAATCCCCCCAAAGTCACTACGCCATTTTGGACTTTGACATCAATAGGAGCGGCGTTCAAACCGGCTTCTTGAACCAACGCCACTTTAACCTCAGCGGCCATCTGCTCATTCCGGTCGGAAACCTCTGCGTCTGCACCGAGATGAGTGCCGCATCCGGCCGCATTAAATGTGAGGAACAGCACACACACAAATGTGATAGGACACCATAAATTTCGGCAGGAAGGTTTTCGTGACCGGTCCATAAGTAGACGCATGGAAGAAAGGTTTATCATAGTGAACCTTTTAACGGCTATAAGGTTATTCGGGCCTTCCGGCCATCCACGATCAGGCATTTTAAGAACCTTACTTTACTTCACAACCTATTCCCATAGGAATACTGGTGACATCACTGTGAAGTGAGCGGGAAAATAGTCTATGTGGATTCGTAGAATTCTGCTCTCGATTGTTGGACTGGCTTTCATCCTTGTCATCCTGGTGGCCGTGGGTATTGCCGCGCTGAACTCTCAATGGTTTCTCCATTTGGCTGAATCCAAGGCAACGGAATTTGCTGGTCGCCAAGTCAAGATTGGCGCATTGGCCTTGGACTTCGGCCGAATCTCTCGATTACGAGTCGAGAATCTATCAATCGCGAACCCATCATGGGCATCAGATCTCTCCCTCGCATCCGTTAATCGGTTAGAGGTGGGGATCGACATTCTCCCGCTCTTGAAGGGTGACCTGGTCATTCCTGACGTGCAGGCGACGGCGCCAGTAATCCATCTCGAACGATCTGGTCGGGGAACAACCAATTGGTCAATAGCGGATGAAGGAAATTCCTCCAACAGTAACCAACCCACTGAAGAGTCGGGCGAAGCGGACCCGGCTCTCAATCTGCCTCGTATTGAATCTGTGACAGTCAACGGCGGGCGCCTCACCTATCTGGATCCGCAGCATGATATTTTTCTTGCCCTTTCGATCTTTGGAACCAAGGGAAAACCACCTACGGACCAAGAGCGTCTTATTGCTGAAGGTGGAGGACATGTCGCTGGAGACCCAGTGACAATCGGACTGTCCGCAGGAACGGAATCGCCGCAGCCACCCTCACCGGAAAATCCCATCCAGGTAGGATTAAAGATTAGCACCGTCGAAACCAATCTGGCCATTGAAGGGACTGTTGATGCGTTGCTCACACCCGAGACGGCAAATCTGGATTTCCAATTGGAAGGACAAAATCTTTCAAGATGGAATGAGTTATTAGCCATTGAACTCCCTGCCCTCCCCGGATATCAACTGACCGGGGCTCTTGCCCTGGCGGATGACATCTGGTCGATTGATCCCATGAAAGCGATTGTCGCAAACAGCGATCTTGCGGGAACGATTCGAGTGATATCGGAAGCCGATCCTATTCGCATAGAAGGAGATCTCCATTCGTCACGGCTGGATGTGGCTCAACTGCAGGGATTTATGCCTCAACAACAAGATAGCGATCCCTTAGCGGTCAAGGCAGGGAATCTTCTGGATGTGATCGCCCATGCCGGCTGGGAGGCCGGCCTCACCTACCGTGCCGATGTGATTGCCACCGGTGAAATGCCCGTTCACCATGTCAACATCGTCATGCGCCTGCAAGATGACATGCTCACAATCGAATCATTATCCGGAGACGTGGCCGGGACCCATCTCACGATCGGGACACAGGTTTCCGTGAAAGGAAGGACGGCGGAAAGTCGCCTGTCCTTGCAAGCTGAAAACCTGAAATCGACTGATGGAAGAGACGACGAAGTCATCCCCGAATCCGGGACGAATCCCAGAGAAGGATTTCCCGGAACCGTCGGAGTGGAATTGGCCATGAATATTCACACGATTCGTGGATCGGATCAGGGGAAGGATTTACGGGAATCCTCCGGCCGGCCAGATTCTATTCATTCCGTTGAATGGAGCACACTCGATATCGAGAATGTTGATATCCGGTATGATGATCCCTTCTTAAACACGCACGTCCAGATGCAGATCGGTGAAAATAGCCCGGAGAGATTGATCGTCAAAGCTAAAGGTCTGTATCGAAACGAACGCATTGACATGACCGTGACGGCTCCTGCAATGAAAACGTTTGCTAATCTCCCTCCTGACAGTCAATCCCGGAAACATCTGTCGGCCGACATCAAACTGGCAGACACCACGGCTTCGCTTTCTGCCATGGTCGAACCTGTGTGGCCGCCCATCTGGCTAGACATTGCCTTCTCCATGAGCAGTGAGTCTCCGGATACCCTTGCCGCCATATTCGATGTTGAACTTCCTGCCTTAGACCGATTGGCCCTCAACGGATCACTCTCCAGACGGACACACCTCTGGAATCTCCAAAAATTTTCCGCCATCATCGGTGAGAGCGACATCTCCGGACAAGCCTCCATCGATTTGTCTGACGAATTGAACTTCAAGGGGGAACTGCAGTCGAATACCCTGAATGTTGCATCGCTGATGCCGGAAAACGGGAAGGACACCCCGACGGCACAAGCCATAACATCAGTTCCTGAATCTTCGGAGCAGGATACTTTCCAACGCCATTCGCCGGAGAGGCTTCTCCCACCCTGGCTGAACAAACTCCAGGGCGTACTCGGCCTACAGGTCGAACACCTGGTATTGCCCGGCGCGACACTCAAGGATGTGACGGTTCGAACAACTCTCGACAATGGACTCCTTCGCATTTCGCCCATGAACATTCACCTTGGCGGTGGCGTCATCAAAACAACAGCACAACTGGACCTCGGCAACCCATCATGGTCAGGTCATCTTCAGACCGACATCCGGGAAGTTAATCTCAACAAGGCTATGCAGACCCTGGGCCGCGAGTCCGGAGAATTGGGTCAGGTCAACGGCCGTCTCGCTCTGAGTCTTCCCGCGGCCCGTCAGACCGCGAAACATCCTCTCAATACCGACGCCTTACTCGATCGATTGCGCATCGATGAAATGCATCTGCGTTACGACGATCCAGCGTTACAGGCAAAGACGGATTTGCGCCTCATGGCAGATAGTGTCGCATCCGGAATTCAAGTCACGGGCACGGTTGAATATCGAGAAAACCCTGTAGAGGTGTCCATCACAACGGGTTCCATACGCCAGGCCTTGCAAGACTATGGCGCAATGCCGGTGGACGCGACTTTTACAACACAAGAAACCACCCTTAGGCTTGAAGGCAATGTTGGTGAGTTGTTTCCGGTAGCGAAATTTAAGGGGACAGTCGGGATGAAAGGTCCTGATCCCGCTCGTCTGGGCGAAGCTATCGGCATTCCTCTTCCGCACCTTCCACCCTACCGATTAAGCGCACGAGTTCATCGCGAGCAAGAGGCTGAGAGCCAACAGAGTTTTAACTTGAGTGACCTAGACGGCACCATCGGCGACAGTGACGTTGCAGGAACATTACGTGTGACGACCGGCGGGGAGCATCCGATGATATTTGCGCGATTGGAGACACGTACACTCGACCTGGATGACCTGGCCGGCCTCATCGGCGCATCTCGGGATCCGGACGAGTCAGCTTCACCGGAACAGGAAGCTCAAGCTGAGGCAGCCGAAAAGCGTAAGACCCTCTTGCCGAACAAACCTATCGACTTCACTCAACTCCGTAAATTAGACGCGGATGTAGAATATCGCGCCAAAGGAGTCAAGGCACCCGATCTCCCCCTGAATGATTTTTCACTGAATGTGGTTATTCAGGACGGACACATGCAGATGGATCGGCTGGATTTTGGCGTGGCCACGGGGACAGTGGCCATGCAACTTGAGGTCAATGCCCATGAATCACCAGCACAAGGCAAGCTTCATAGTCATTTCGATCACATCAATTTAAGTCAATTGCTTGCCCGCTTCGAGGTGGCGAATGATTCTTTTGGCGATATCGGAGGACGTGCCACACTTTGGATGCAAGGAGAATCCCTGGCGAATTGGTTCGCCTCGGCCGACGGGGGTCTTTACCTAACGATGACCGGAGGGAAAATCGATGCTTTGTTGGTGGAATTGGCCGGATTAGACTTCACCGAATCAGCGGCGGTATTCCTGAGCACGGATACGCGTGTCAAGATAGAATGCGCCTACACCGACATGCAGGCCCGCAGTGGTATTGTGACCATCCACCCATTCTTACTGGATACCAAAGACACCAAATTCAAAGGTCACGGATCGATCGATCTTCGTCAGGAAAAGATGAATCTGACCATAGAGCCCTATCCCCAGGATTTCACCATCCTGAGTTCACGCGGCCCCTTGCACGTCATGGGCACATTTTCAAAGCCGGAATTTTCAGTCGAACCTTCTTTTCCCTCTCCTGAGTTGGGAATGGCTGACGATAGCGCCCGCTGTACGGGCATGGTTGACGCGCTTAGGAACGCCAGAAAGGAGCAACTGGCAGAGAACAACTGATTTTTCCGTGGTATTCACCACCTGCAAAACCTGCCGGTAAAGAGTGATACTTCCGTGTCAGGTAGGGAAGAGAAAGGACTTCAGGGAAATTAACAGGTTTCTGCTCAAATTTTACGTGTTACGTTGAAACGACAACCGTGCAGCCCCCACCTCTTGGACCATCGAAAGGGTGACCATGTCAAACACGACTCACGATCTACGGGATCTTCTTGAACAGAAGGAAAGTCCATGCGTGTCCTTGTTCATGCCGACCCATCCCGCCGGACCGGAAACACGACAGGACCCGATACGCCTGAAAAACCTTCTCAAAGAGACGGAACAGCAATTGAGGGAACAGGGCATAAGGAGCGCAGACGCTCGAACCTGGTTGGAACCACTCTTGAAACTCCTGGAGGATGAGCAATTCTGGAGACATCAGGATGAGGGACTGGCCATGTACGTGGCGAAGGATTTTCACCGGGTTTTTCGTCTGCCTCTCAGTCTCCCTGAACTCACGATGGTGGAATCCCGGTTTTATCTGAAGCCCATCCTGCCCGTGTTCATGTATGGAGGAACGTTTTATCTTCTCGCGCTTAGTCAGAACCATATCCGGTTCTTCCAGGGCTCACAGGATGGATTGCAGGAATTGTTCATACCAAACATTCCCCTCAGTATGGAGGAAGCCAATCAAACGGCAGCCGGCGAGCAATCCTTGCAATGGCATACCAAAGCTCCCATTGCCGGCGACCAGCGGGCCGCCATGTTTCATGGACAGGGCGGTGGGGATGACGAAGCAAAATCCCGCATATCCCAATTTTTCCAACAGGTGGCAAAGGGTCTACACGAATTCATTCACGATGGGCAGGCCCCGTTATATCTTACGGGCGTGGAATATTTGATTCCGATTTACAAAGACGTCAATACTTACCCTCATATTAAAGAAGATGGGGTCACGGGTAATGCTGATGAAAAAACCTTCATGAATTGCACCGGCAGATTTGGCCGGTCGTGAAAGCGGATGCCGATCACGGCATAGAAGAGGCCAAGATCAAGTGTGAAGAGTTTTTGGGTACGACCAAAGCTTCCCATGATCTCAAAACCGTGGTTTTAGCAGCCCACGAGGGAAAAGTCCAAACATTATTCGTCGCCCGGAACATCCAACAATGGGGGCGCATCGACCTTATGCATAACCTTGTGGAAACGGACCCGACAAAGTCCGCCGAATCACTGGAAATCCTGGACTTTGCGGTGGTGCAAACGTTAATTAAAAAAGGCATGGTTTATGCCCTCCCTCAGGAAAAGATGCCAGGCCGTACGTCCTTGGCAGCCATTTTTCTTTATTAATTCCGCCGTTTCATGGTCAATTTGTTGAGGGGACACCTCTAGGTTCTGGCGGGCACCAAATAAAAGAAAAACCGGTGGGGTTTTGAATTAGCCGTTCAGTCTGCTTTCTGAAATACCTATCACAAGATCAACCTGGATCTTTGCCCCTGTGGCCGTATTCCCGCAGAGTCCGCAGGAGTCTTCCCAATCCTCCGCCGGGGGTGCTGGAGGCGTACCCCGATCCAGCCGAAATACCCTGGCATGGGTGCCCTCGATATTTCGCGGAAATTAAGGGTTGTTGACAGTTCACGACATCCTCCCTTTTGTTTATAAGTAGTCAGCACGGCTGGAGATGCCAGTTGGAATTTATCATTCGAGGGAATTTTCTTTTCATTGGAAGGAGACCGTAATGGCAAATGACATGAAGGAAAAAGCGCAAGAGATCGGGAAACAAGTTCAGGAAAAAGCAAGTGAGGTAGGAGAGCAGGTTCGTGCGCAGGGTTCCGAATTGGCGAGCCAGGCACAAGGCAAAGTTAAGAGCACGCTGGAGACACAGAAACAGAAGGGAGTAGGAGAACTCAGCGGGCTGATCGAAGCCGTGCGTCAAACGAGTCAAACTCTGCGGGATCAGCATAAGGATAGCGTCGCCCAATATGCGGATCGGGCGGCGGAGCAAATGGATCGCATGGTGCAATATTTCGATTCCCGTGATGTCGGAGAATTGCTGAACGAGACTGAAATGTTTGCCCGCCGCCATCCGGAAGCGTTTTTAGGGGGGGCTTTTATGTTGGGGCTTGTCGCCGGAAGATTTTTAAAGAGTTCCCGAGATCGAAGGATTGACGAATCTTCATCCTATGGACGGCAGGAATCGTTCCGGAGGGAAGAACCCTCGGCGACAACTACTCCTGCCGCGCCAACCATGTAAAGGGGAAATCCTCTTTTTCACATCAATGAGACCATAAGAAGGAGTATGTTATGAATTTATATCAGGAAGAACGACCACTTAGTGATCTCTTCCGTGACCTGGTGAACGAAACAAAAATCCTCATTCAGCAGGAACTGCAGCTTTTGAAGCTGGAAATGTCCCAAAAGGCCAAACAGGCAGGAAAAGATGTGGGATTTATTGCAGTAGGTGGAGCGCTGGCCTATGCCGGATTACTGGTTCTTTTAGGTGCGGCCACTCTCGCCCTGGCATTAATCATACCCGCCTGGGCTTCGGCGCTGATTGTTGGACTAACCGTTGTGGGGATCGGCTACGCATTGATTCACAAAGGAATCAGCGATCTGAAAACCATGGATCCTGCTCCGCAAAAAACCATAGACAGTTTAAAGGAGACCAAACAGTGGACGACCAACGTACTCAATTAAATGCACTGGAATCGAAAAAGATTGAAGATCCTGCCCGGCTTCGCGAACAAATTCGAGTAACGAGGGCGGAATTGGATGGGACGGTTCATACACTTCAAGAACGTCTGTCCCCGGAAACTATCAAGGAACAGGTCAAAACCGCAGCTATGGATAAAGTCGAAACGGTAAAAGAAAATGCCCGTGTGAAGGTGAACCAATGGCAATCCATCCTGGTGGAACGGGTCCTGAACAACCCTCTACCTGCCGCCCTTATTGGCGTGGGTCTCCTATGGATGATGAAGCAGGCCGGCACTTCCTCATCAGCCAGAGGCAGATTTGGAAGGGACCGATATGGCGATGAGTACTCCCTTGATCCCTATGAAGAGTGGCCGGATTATGCTCCCGAAAGCGAAGCCGGGCGGATTCCCCGTCAACGATCCCGGCGGGGAAGATCCCCCCTGGACGCCATTAAGGCAAGAGCACAGACCTCGGGGCAACAGGCACGGGAACAGATTTCAGAATGGACAGACCAGGCACAAGAATCATTGGAAGATTGGAAAGAAAAGGCATCCCACCGGTCAGATGAAATCCAAGAGCGCACACGCGAGGGTGGCGAACGTATGAAGGATGAATTGTTCCGCTATATGCAGGAGAGCCCTCTGACCATCGGAGCCGTAACTTTAGCCATGGGGACAGCTATCGGCCTTTCCCTGCCCCGGTCTGAAAAGGAAGATCAATGGATGGGGGAAACCCGCGACCGGTTGCTGGAGGAAGCGAAAGCAACTGCCAGGGAGATCATGCCGAAGGCCAAAGAAGCCGCTGCTGAGGCGCAGCGGGTTGCGGCAGAGACCATCAAAGAACAGGTCGGCATGAATTGAAGGAGGAGCACCGCATAAAGAGTTGCATAAGCCGGTGCGCCAAAGGACAGTTTTAATATTTTTCCTGTCGGACCACATTTTTACAACACGAGGCTAGATTATGTCCCGAGACAACACAGCTGAACAGAAGTCCGGCACAAGAGGCCGAAATGCTACTCAGCCCAGTCAAATCCCCAATGCGGGATGGTGGGACATCCTCCTGCGCCTGAAGGATCAGATCTCACAGGATAACGTTTCGATTGTCGCCGCAGGAGTGGCGTTTTATGCCGTCCTCGCGCTCTTTCCGGCGCTGGCCGCCATTGTCTCGCTGTATGGACTGTTTACCGAGGCCTCTGATATCCAGCAACAGATTACTTCTCTGAGTTCCTTTCTTCCGCATGACACCCAAACTCTTATCCAAGAGCAGCTGACAACTATTTCAACCAGCGGGGAATCGGCTTTAAGTTTTGGAGCGATCGGGGGATTGTTCTTTGCGATTTGGAGTGCGTCCAAAGGCATGGCTGCTATGATCACGTCCCTGAACATTGCCTACAATGAAGAAGAAGAACGGAGTTTCATCAAGGTTACCGCGCTGGCATTAGGATTAACGGTTGGAGGTTTAATTTTCGTCATTCTGACTCTTTTTCTCATTACCCTGCTGCCGGCAGTATTGCACGCGCTGGGATTCGGCCAGAAAATGCAAACGGCCCTCTCTCTCATTCGTTGGCCGCTCCTGGCCATGATCGTCATGGGAGGATTGGCCATCCTGTACCGGTATGCGCCCTGCCGGAATTACCCGAGATGGCAATGGGTGTCATGGGGAGCCGGAATCGCCACATTGATGTGGATAGTGGGATCGTCGGCCTTTGCTATCTATGCGAATGATTACAGCAGTTACAACCAGACGTACGGGTCACTCGGCGCGGCAGTCATTCTGCTGATGTGGTTCTGGTTGACCGCATTCATCGTCATGGTCGGAGCCGAAATTAATTCGGAAATGGAACGACAGACGCGGGCTGACACGACGGAGGGTGAACCCGAACCGATGGGCCAACGCCAAGCCTACTCGGCAGATACTCTGGGTCGGACAGCTGAAACCCACCCTTCTTCGCCACGTTCCTCAGCACGTTTGGGTCAATGAGGGTTTTTGACAGTTGTGCGTATTTGCCTTTCGCTTTACCTTGACAGTTCACTTCAGTTCATTTTTCTCACACACAAGGGGTCGTGTTATGAATCCTATATGGAAATTTGCCGCTCCGACGTTTGTCCTTACCCTGGGTTTCGTCGCCACCCTTCATGCTGCCAGCGATCAGATGCAACAACCATCGGACCAAACCAGTCAACAACAGAATCAGATGGCAACGGTGAAAGGCACGGTGGAAAAAGTCGAAGGCGACGTGTTTACCATCAAAAATGATAAAGGCGAGACAATCCGGCTTCACCTAGGTGAGAAGGCATTTCAAGGGAAACAGCCCAAAGAAGGTGACAAAATTCAAGCCAAGATCCCCCAGGGGGAAGAAACGTATGATGTGGTTTCCGTCAAGAAGGATGGGGATTCCACTGCAGCTTCCGCACAACAAGGCGGAGGATCCATGCAAGCGCAATCTTCTTCTCAATCATCATCCTCACAGGAACAATTCACAAGAACTATTCAAGGAGAAATTTCCGAAGTTGATGGAAATGTGTATTACGTCCGGGATAATTCCGGCAAAGAAATCCGTCTGCGGCTGGACCAATCTGCCAAACAATCAGGCGAATTGAAGAAGGGCGATAAAGTTGAAGCGTTGGTGACACAGAAAAAAGAATTTCACGTCATCTCGGCTGAACCCATACAATAACCTGACCGGCGCACCTTCCAGATGGGGATTTCCTGAAGGAGATCCCGTCCGGATATTCGGTTTCTGTGGCACCATTGACGAAATCCCTGGCTCTGTCAAAAACAAGGAGGGTCTCATGCCACGAGGAGACAAATCCAAATACACCGGAAAACAAAAACGTCAGGCGCAAAAAATTGAAGAAGGATATGAAAAGCGAGGCGTATCGGAGGACGAAGCGGAACGACGTGCATGGGCTACCGTGAATAAAATGACCGGTGGAGGAAAGAAACCAGGGGGATCCGGTCGGGGAAAAGGAATGAACACAGCTCCGGCTAAAAAAGGCGGAAAAGCCTCGGCCTCACGATCGGCCTCCGCCAAATCCGCCTCTGCCAGGAAGGCCGCTGAGACGCGTGCCCGAAAGAAAAAATGAACGGCATCGGAGAGGTCCCCTTCACGCAAGCGCATGAATTCGTTTTTGGAAATTAGATAAGGGATCGAGAGAGTGTCTGCCGAAGATCAAAAAATCCCTTCCAGGGATCGGCCCTCAGATTTTGAAGGCGTTGAGGGAGAGTGGTGAGAGTAAAGACCTGGGATCCGGAGATAGAAAAGAGTTCATCCCAATTCACCGGGGTTGACACAGGCGCTCCGGGGAGAGCTCGAGTGCCATAGGTGGCAATAGAAGTGGCCCCGAAACTGTTACGAAGATAATCAATAAATATTTTCCCTTTTCGTTTGGCTTTGCTCATCGTGGCCACAAATCCCGAGGGATGCGTCCGGGCGGTTTCCATCGCCAGTCTCCGAGTATACTGCTTCAACTGGTCCCACGTGGCACGGCGCGTCAAGGGGGCCACGACATGTAATCCCTTTCCTCCCGAGGTTTTCACAAAACTTTCTATACCATCCCCCGAGAGCCGTTTTTTTAACACATGGGCTCCTTCAACCAGCTGTTCCCATTTCACCCCTGGACCGGGGTCCAGGTCGAGGACCAGGCGATCAGGTCGATCCGTTCGATCCTTCCGGCATCCCCACGGATGAATTTCCAATACGCCCATTTGCACCAAAGCGATTAGCCCTTTCACATCGTCAATTACCAGATAAGTGTTCTTTGTTTTCGTTTCTTTTTCCCGGATCAGAATGCGGTGCACGGAATCCGGAAGAGATCCCGAGGCATGTTTTTGATAGAAACATTTTTTTTGAGAACCCTCAGGACACCGCACCAGGGTCAGCGGCCGGCCGGCCACATGAGGCAACACCCACTTGGCGATCTGTTGATAAAATTCCGCCAGATTCCGTTTCGTGATGCCCTGCTGAGGATACAGGATCCTTTCAGGATGCGTAAGCGCCAGCGCCGGCTTTTCCGTAGAGATATCGGGCGAGGCCTTGGATCGCCGGTTGGAAGGTTTGAGTGGTTCGGAAAGAATATTGTTCACAGGGTGTGGAGTCTCTTTAATAATTTCTTTTGCCGGTTTATCTTCACGGAGACCGACAAACGAAGGATGGCGCAATATGCCGTCGCGTGTCCATTCAAAAAATTCTACCTCGGCAACAAGCTCGGGATGTACCCAATGCACCTCCCGAATGTTTCTGTCCGAAGGCAGCCGGGCAAATGGAGGATGGGACTGAGCTCGCTTGGCCAGAAGCGCATAAATACGTGAAAGGCGTTGGTGGGTAAAACCGGTGCCCACCCGGCCAGCATATTGTAAGTGTCCCTCCTTATCATAATAGCCCAATAGCAGTGCTCCGAAAAATTTTCTGGATCCTGAAGGGTTGGTATACCCGCCGATGACAAATTCCTGCCGGTGATGACACTTGACTTTAACCCAATGCTTGGAACGGGCTTGCCGATAGGGGCTCATGGCATTTTTGCTGATGATCCCTTCCAAGGCCCGTCGACAGGCCTGTTCGAATGTTCGTTCTCCCTGACCCTGAATATGATCGCTGTAACGGACGTGAGCGGCCGCTTTCTCCGGAAAAGCTTTGATGAATTCCCATAACAGTTCTTTGCGCTTGATGAGCGGGGTCCGACACAGGTTATACCCTTCGCAGTAGGGTAGATCGAACACAAAGTAGACCAGAGGGTCGGAGGCTTCACCCTTCAAGACATTTTGCAAGGCCTGAAAATCGGAGGTGCCGTTCGATCGGAGTACGACGACCTCCCCGTCAAGGATACCCTGTTGAACCGGCAATGCCTTCAGCGCTCCGGCAATGTCGGGAAATTTTTTTGTCCAATCCTTACCGTTTCGGGTCAACAGGCGAATTCTTCCATTTTTAACCATGCTGACAATACGATACCCATCGAACTTGATCTCGTGCAGCCAATCCTCCCCTTCAGGTGAAGTTTTGAACAAAGTCGCCAACTGAGGATGAAAGGTTGCGGGTTGGGAAGAGGACACGGCGGAAGGAAGGTCTGACGGATCAGGGACACGGGAAGTTCCGGAAATCATATTTTTTCGTGAAGGAGTACGGGAGGAACGGCTTTTGGTTGAACGGTTGTTTTTCGGCTCCCGTTGGGAAGCCGGGTTCTTCCTTCTTTTTTCTTGATTCACCCCGGCAATCTCTTCCAATGATCGTCCGGTGGCAACACTCCCGGGGGCCATGTCAATAATATCGGAATGTTTCCCTCGGAGGGCTTCCGAATCCTTTTCTTTAATCAGCAACCAGTTTTTTTCTTCTTTGGCTTTTGCCCCTCCCATCCGAACCAGGCTCCATCCCCCTTTCAGCTTTTGGCCTTTTAACAGAAATTTCATTCGTCCCCGGTCGTAGGAATACTGGGGATCTCCTTGAGGTACCCATTGCCCGCGATCCCATACCATGACCGTCCCTCCGCCATATTCTTCTTTGGGAATGGTTCCTTCGAATGATCCATATTCGACGGGGTGATCCTCAACATGAACGGCCAGACGCTTGAGGGAAGGGAATAAACTGGGACCTTTCGGAACGGCCCAACTTTTTAACACCCCGTCCAGCTCAAGCCTGAAATCGTAATGCAACCGGCTTGCCGCATGTTTATGGACAACAAACGAAGAGCTCTTTTTCCGGAAGGCCGTCCCATGGGGTTCCGGGGTTTTCTCAAAGTGACGTTTACCTTGATATTCCTTTAATCCCATGTTTGTGACTTCCTGTGAGCAGCCTTGAGTGTCTTAGTTCTGAAAAACCGAAACAAAGACCCTTCTACTCAGTCAGGCCGGCAATTCATGATGGTATGTTAACTGGCCTTACGGGATTTTCGAGGGGAGGCGGATTTGCGTTTTTTGGCTCGGACGGAGGGTTGGGCCTTTTGAACGCTTTTCTTTAATAATGACATGATATCAACCACTTTTCCTGAACCTGTTTTCTCTTCTTTTGCGACAGGGGGGACGGATGTTCGTGACCGGGAACTTTTCGATTTCTTTTCGATCCATTTCAACAAGGCATCACGGTAATCATCATGGTAGCGCTGGGGTTCCCACTTGGTGCTCATGGATTCCACTAACTGTTGGGCCAAAGTCAATTCTTTTTCTGAAATTTTGTAGGATTTCACATTCCCTTCCGGCACATCCAATTCTTTTACATCGCGGATTTCTTGATGAAATCGCAGAAGCTCCAGCACCAGAACATGTCCTTGAGGAATCAGAGCGGCTAAATACTGGCGTGTTCGGATAACGACTTTGGCAATACCGATTTTTCCGCTCCGACGGAGCACTTCCCGTAACAGCACATATACTTTTTCACCCTTTTTATCGGGAACAAGATAATAGGGCTTATCAAAATACTCGTAGCCGATATCTTTTCCGTTGACAAAACTTTCGATTTCAACGGATTTATTTACTTCAATGGCAACTTTTTCAAAATCAGCATCATTTAAAAGAACATACCGGCCCTCTTCATATTCAAACCCTTTCACAATGTCCTGCCATGGAACCTCTTCACCCGTCTCCTCGTTCACACGTTCATACCGGACTCTGGCGTTATTCCGGCTATCCAACAACCGAAAATGCAAGTCAAATTGTTTTTCCGCTGAATGAACGACAACAGGAATTGTGACAAGACCAAAGGTAATGTGCCCTTTCCAAATTGGCCTGGTCATATAATGAATCCTTTCCCTGCCCTGTCGTCCATTTCAGAAATAAAATACGCTGATGTCCCCTCTACTACCCTTCAACATTATTTGTTTATGGTTGTTGGGGACCATTCGATGGTGCTCTCCCGTCTGTTGGATTTTTCAATATTTCCTTCTTTGCCTTAAACCAGTCCTCCCAGTCTTTTCCATGTTGACCTAATCGCTTATTGTAATGGTCATAGGCTTTTTTGGAAATTTCCTCACGGAACATGACCCGGATAATACTTTCCAGTTGATCCATCAAGGAAGGAATAGGATCCGTTGGAGATTTCCTCATGACCTGATCAACCTTCTGTTGATGGATATCCACCGTGAGGGGCCGATTGGAGGGTCCACTGATCACGACAATTTTCCCGGTATAACCGGTGCCACGCAGATCTTTTAGGACCGTTGGCCCATTGGGATCGGCGATAGACATATCCAGGACAATGACGTCCGGGGCATGTTTTTCCACCAACGAAGGGACATCCTGTCTACGCTCGGGTATCGAAAGCTCATATTCCTTTTCTTGGAAATGGAGAACCATTGCCTTTCGAAATGTCTCGTCAGGGGTGATGATCATAATCATGATACATCCCTCGTCCCTCTTCAGGGTCTTTATTGAAATTCCATTGCGGGAATTTTTTATTCAATAACCACAGTCTCGTAAAGCCCAACCATGGTTCACCCTCCGCCGTTGAGCAACTGGGGGTTTCCTTCCCGTACAAAATACGGTGCTATGCCGGTGGTCTTTTGCCCGTAATAAAACTTAAAGCAAAAATAATTAAGAACACAACAAACAATACCCAGGCAATATTGGTCGCCGTACCCGCAACACCCGTTAACCCGACCACTCCTGCAATAAGAGCAATGATCAAAAATGTAATGGCCCAACTTAACATATGATTTCTCCTTTATTCCTTTTCCGAAGGGATAGAATAAATTATCCGCCACTAAGGAAACATTGATGTGCTCCTCGTAGACTGGTGATAACTACTGCTTTCCTTCGGTCCTGTTGAGTGGATGAAATTTTACGACTTTATTTTGAGCATTGACTTCAATCTTAACCCTGTCTCCAACTTCAAAATTTTCTTTCCCCTCGGAATTATTTAAATTCAGATACCGAGGGGACATCTCACCAGCCTCACCCGCATCAACCCGTACCGTATTTTCGTTCACTTCCTCCACCACTCCTTGAATAATTCGATGTCCTTCATCTAATTGACGGTCTTCCTGTATTTGAGTTGTCGTGGAGCGATTATGGTCAGGAGCATGACCTGTGAGATCGCTACCAACAGCGAAACCCGGAACCCCCATTAGGACAGCAAATGCCATGCTCATTTTTACATCCAGAAACCACTGCGTCTTGTGGTTGGGAGTAAACATGATCGCCTCCTTCATTGTAGATTTCCGCTGTATCCAAAAAACAACGACTAACGCTCGTTCTTTGAGCATTCGTGCCGTTATCCTCCGTGCCCACACCCGGAATGTCCGCACTGACATTTTCCGCCTTTGGAAGGTTGAGAAGAGGAGCAATTTTCGGAACAAAACTCCTTCCCTGGAGGGGCCTCGCATGAACAGGAAGGGTGAGCACATTTTTTTGCATTGGCAGTGGTCATCTTTTCTCCTTTCCGTCAGGGTAATAGAAAAAAAGAACCTGAATTTCGTTTATATCTGTCTCTACCGGGGACAATGACCGATTTCATAATTCAGTGTGGCAATTTCAAGACGTTTCGGACAATGGACAAAACTTCACTCAAATGAGAAAAAATGGAGACAATAGTTCCCCGTCTGTTCGAAGGAGATTTCTAATTGGCCGAATCCTGTATATCTTCTCCGGCCTGTTCCATCTTTTCTCCGGCTTGCTCCATTGATTCATCTACTCGTTCCCCTGCTCGTTCCGCAGGACCTTCTTGTTCACACCCCAGGGCACCGAATAGTGATCCAGAAAAGCACAGAACCAATAAAATTCTTTTTGCATAAGAAGTCATAAGTTTCCTTTCGTCCTATTGCATAGCATTTTTTCAGAGAGAATTCTGCGTATCTTCCGATAAAACCTTTTCCGCAACTTGACCGGTCTTCTGCTTCACATCCTCCACCGTCGATTCCACGCTGGATTTAACCGCCTTCATCACCCTGTCTCGCGAATCTCCCATCCATTGGACTTCTTTCCGACTCGCCGGTATGGCGGCTGCCACGGCCGTGCCTAGTGCCACCATCACTGCTCCCACTGCCAGCGGATTACTGTCCAAGAGGTGATTGAATTCTCCTCCTACCACAGCCTTTTTCTCTTGCAAATATCCCTTCACCTCTTCCATTTTTTGCCCGGCCCCCTCTTTCCATTCCTTAGCCTGTTGACTGGCTTGTTCTTTCAATTCATGAGCCTGGTGACTCGCCTCATCCTTCCACTCCGACACTTGACCTCGAACGGCATCCTTTGCTGTTCGGAATTTTTCCGTCACCTGTTCCTCCATTGAGAGTTGGAGTTCTTTTTCGCCGTTCCGCCAAGGATTGTTGTCACTCCGATGGCGTCTTTTTGTTTCGTGCGAGGGTACAGCCCCATCTTTGAACAACCAGAACAATCCCAATCCGATAAGTACGGTGGGCACAGGATTATTTGTTAATGTATTCAACATTGACTCCCTCCTTTAGTAAGTGCTCAAAACCCGATTAATGATAGAAAAGGTTCCCTCACAATAGAACGTCAGTCGTTCCTCTATCGGAATAATTTGTTGTCAAAAGGCATTCAATAAATTGTAAGGCGATGATGGTAGATGACCGGACCATGGCGCCTTTAAAACAGATTTTTTAATTGTCGACTATTTTTCAACCCAATCGTGGGGTTTACCATAAAAGTCATACATACGGACTTCATATTCTCTATTTATGGGTTTGCTTGGGTCATATTCAGGACTTTGTTCAATCAGGTCCCGGTTCATGCCTACCTGAACGGTTTGTTTATTCCAGTCGATAGAATTAACCCATTTTGGAGATATGAGAACCTTTTTCCCAGGCAACCAATTTTGAGTATCAATCACTAAATATCGGATTTCCCACGAGGTATCCTCGACAATAAAATCGTCCACATGACCGATCTCTCCATCCTGGGCACCGATGTAATATCCCTGCACCTCATTTGCGGACCGCAAATGGGGATTTCCATCCAATTTTCCGGGCGCCCTCATTCCATCAGTGAGCGACTGTTCCATAGCTTCCCCTCCTGGGACACTCATGGGGGTGAATCCGGCAGGCTGGATGAAACCATCCTCGTCCCAATATTCTCTCCATTTAAAAAACAGACGTAACTCCTTTTCTTTTTGAAGCGAAAAAGGCAGATCGGTTTCAATCCCCGGGCTATCTTCGATTTCTATGGAAGTCAGGGTCACGGGAATGACCTTTTCTTCCCATTCTGACCGTTCAAGGGCTTCCCGTCCGATAAGTACCTTTCTTCCGGGAAGCCAGTTTCCTGTATCTGCCACGAGATAACGGGTTCTCCACAACCGGTCATCAAAATAAAAATCGTCCACGCTCCCAAGGTCTTTATCAATGGCTCGCAATTGATAGCCTCGCATTTCCAACAACGTTTTCAACATAGTCTTCCTTTTACGTTCATGTTTACCAAAAAATGGATCTAGTCCCCTGAGTTCGATAAAGATTAAGTGGAGGGGCCTGTATCATTCATTAACCACTTTCTGAAGTTTCCAGGACAATGTACAAAATTTTTATTGCCAACCTTGAAAAGTCAAAAAACTGCCTCGGAACGGGCATGAACAGTAAAATAAAGGTCTGTGGGGTAAAGGCGGGGAAGTTCCCGGTCAATCATTCAAGCTTTACAGGGAAACCATGCGTAGAAATCCGAAAGTCTTAAGCGACGAATTATGAACCGGAGGGCTAACATGGGCCAAATCAATGGTCCCAGGAGCAGGAGTGAAAGACACAGTTAGGGAAGGATATGCAACAATTTGTCCATCAAAAAAGAACTCCGGCTTTCTCCCATACTTAAAGAAGCCATGACCTGGCGGCACCGATCCTCCACAGCCTCTAAGTCATTTTTTTCCTGGATGGATTCCCGGCTCCCTCTTTGGACCATTTCGACATGACGAAGGATTGCCACACGATCCTCATTTCGTTCCGCGGTTTCACCTATTCGTCCCAAACCGTCCAACAAGCAGATGGTCACCGCCACATTGCCTTTTCCGTTTTGTCGGATTTGATTAAAAGCCGCATTCATGACGCCTTCAAAGGTGACAGACGGAGCAATCACACGAAGAACTCCCTCAGAGTCGTACCGGAAAGGAGATGGAAACTTTCTTTGCCCAAGCTGGCATAAAATCGCGCTAAGATGATCAATACAATGGACGCAAGTGAACGGGTCGTTTATTCCAGGTGAAAGTGCCCGCACGGCCACTTCAACAAGTTGAAGTACGGAAAACTCAATATCCTGTTCCTGGGTTCGGTTGGATCCACAGATCATTTGCTTGTTAATCTGTGGGGTTACGACATCTGCCATCGGCCCAAGGGCCAGTACTTTGGCTAATGATGCTCCCTTGGTGATAAAGTGCCCCGGCCGATAATGAAGAAATATCACTAAATTCTGTTCACGAGCGATTTCCATAAGGGCATCATTTTCAATTGCCTGAAGGTAACCCCCAATGTCGGCCTTAATTTCCATTCCCTCTTTTTCTATCCTGGACAGGATAGAAGGAATACGGGTTTTGTTCGCCTCATTCTCATCGGCCAGTCCCAAACGCTCTGGAAAAAGCCTGGCCAGGTCTTCTTCCAATTCCCCATATACCGCAGCGATCAAATTGGGGGCTTGTATGGAAACAGCAATATGATGCATGAAATAAATCAATACCCCTAGGCTGCACACAGCCAAAATAAGGCCCGCCAACGTTCCCCAATATGGCGTAGAGCCATCAGGATCCACATGGATGGTTCGCAAGACGAGCAGACAATACAGGAAAGTCGCCACAAACGTTCCCAGAACTACTTGATTCCCTCGATCCCGCAAAAAATTTCCTAACAGACGTGGGCCGAATTGCCCCGAAGCCAGGGTGAGGGCCACAATCGTAATGGAAAACACGACGCCCGCTATAGTGATCATGGACCCGGCAATGGTCGAAAGGAGAGTCATCGCTCCTTCAGGACCCATGTTGCTTAGCCATTGGAGAAAATCAATATTCCCGGGAGAAAAATATTTGTCAAAATACGGTACGACCAACGAGAGGAGAATAGCGGCAAGGGTCATACAAGTGGGTATGAGCCAGAGACTCGAACGGAGTTTATTCAACCAATTTAATACCCAAGCCGGCATGAGTTCCTTACCCTGTCGCGAGATCAATGAAATTCATCATCCCGCCATAATTCGAGTAGGCAGCAGTTTGCTCTAACTATTGTAAACTTAACGACTTAAAAATTCTCCGATGGAATGAAGCGGCTCAATTTGATCGCAAATAATTTTAAGGGATGCGACAAATGGTACCGCAAGCAGCGCCCCGACGACTCCCCATAACCAGCCCCAGAACAAGACACTGACCAAAATTATCACAGGATTTAATGTCAGTTTTCGTCCTAATAAATGGGGTGTGATAACACTTCCTTCAATAGCCGTCAGAAATAAATAGGTCCCGGACACCACAGCCACGACATTCATATGTTCAAATGTGAGGATCGCTGCCAACGTCACCGCTCCTAAACCAATAATGCTTCCAACATAAGGGATGAAATTCAGAATACCCGCCATGGCTCCCCACAAAAACGGGTTAGGCATGCCGAGCAGATACATGGCGAGACTTGTCGCCAGCGCAAGACCAACATTTACACTGGTCACCGTGACAAGGTAACTGGAAATATTTCCCTCTATTCCTCGGACAATTTCCACTGCACGTCGTTTATCCGAAAATCGTGGAAGAACTTTCACGAGTTTTTCCAGAAATAAATCACCGGACGCAAGGAAAAAATACAGTAGAATCATGGTTGAAACCAGCCCCAGAATAAATTCCGTGGTCCAATAGATCAATTGACCACCCAAACTTTCGGTTTTCACTTGAATATTCTGGGCTTTCCGGGATTCCGAAAGACTGGCCATATGTTCCAGTGCTTTGGTCGCCTCCCCCATTTCCAGGACTGAACTTTTGATGGACCGGATTTTATGCTCTACCTGTTGTAAGGCATCCGGGGCACGGTCCAGCCAGAGAGAAGCGGGAGTCGACAGCTGAATAATTCCAAACGTCAGGGTGCTGATTAAAACGAGAAGAATCCCCCCAGCCGCAAACGGGGCGGGAATATGTATTTTTTCACCCCCCCGGACAAGAGGAGCAAACAAAAGATTCAGAAATAAAGCCACGAATACAGGAAGCATGATGGCCTTGGCCACATACATCACCATGAGTGAGGCATAGACAAACAGTCCTGTAAGGGCAATGGACCGGATATTGATCGGTCCCTGAAATAATGGAGAGAGATAACCAGCTTCGATTTCGGATGAAGGAAGTGGAGAGGAAGCCTTACGTTCGAATTCTGAGAATTCCTTCTGATGGATTTCAGGCATCGGAGGGAGCCATGTTCGGCAAAAGAGGTGGGGGCACCGAACTTAAGCATGGGTCACAGGAACCATCAATAAACCTCCTGATCATTTCGTTCTTGAGGATTGGATAACTATTCATCGGCATGAGCGACCTATTACTTTCCCTTCCCACTACCGGACCGGTTGGAGAATGGCCCTTGCCGGAGCACCATCTCCATTCGGAATTTTTAAGGGTAAACAGATGAGCATATACTCACCCGGTTTCACTCGAGAAAATTCGAGTCCTTCAATAATGACAATCCCGGCTTGGATTAGCATGCGAACAATCTCTTTCCCATTTTGGTGTTTCCCTCCAATAAACAGCGCATCAATTCCGACGGTGCTCACCCGCCGTTCAGCAAGCCATGCCGCGGCAGTTCGGTCAAGAAAGATTGTATCTTCAGGGGGGTGTTCCGAGTACCAGTCAGAGGCGGAATTGCGTGTTTTCAGAAGAATCCGATCATGCGAATAGATCCGGTGTTTTTTTAATTCTTCCGCTTTTACAGAATTCCTATCTTGGATCTCAATCACTTTGGCCAGGCCTATTGTTGCTGAAAATTCTGTTTGTTCATTATCTTGAAAAGATTTTTCACATTTCACCGGAGCGCCAATATGCGTTCCGGCATGGGAACTCATTGATATTTTTGAGACAGGAACCTTATCCCCATTTTTTCTGTCCGTCACCGGTTCCATCTGAAATGGTGGGTCTCCGGGTCTTTGAACCATTCCCGGATACAAAGGCATTGAGATATCGATCCATTTAGATATCATGACCCTCTCCACATTCCGACTTTCAATCGCTTCTCCTTTTGAACCGGGATTTAGGCCAGGCCAACTTTTGCCATGACGTCTTTCCGGAACCCGGCAATCGGATGACACGATTGACAGATTATGGGTACTTCCTTCCTTCGCTCAATGGATCTTTTTTAAAGGCTCACTTGCGATTTGTCTACACCCTGTGGTCGAACACACGGTTTAAACTGTCAACACTGAAAATTCTACTTTGGGATAATCTGTTCATCCAGAAATCATTCGATATAAATGGTTGGATTAAGAGAAAATTCTCCATGCCACTGAATTTGGCTATAATTTATGGATCAGTGAGAACCGACCGGCAGGGTATCAAGGCCGCCAGGTTTATGCTGAACACCTGCCAAACACGTGGGCATACGGCGTCGCTCATCGATCCTCTTCTCTTTCCTCTCCCGTTGTTGGATAAAATGTACAAAGAGTATCAGCCGGGTCAGGCGCCTCACCTCCTCCAACTTGTGGCTGATCTGATTATTCCGGCTGACGGTTATATTATTGTGTCGGGCGAATATAATCATACCATTCCTCCTGTCCTCTCGAACGTATTAGACCATTTTCTTGAGGAATACTTTCGAAAACCTTCCGCCATCGTGTGTTATTCAGCAGGTGGGTTCGGCGGCGTTCGTGCGGCAATGACCCTCAGGGCCATGTTGGCTGAACTGGGAATGTCGAGTATTCCCTCTCTGTTCCCCATCCCCCATGTTCAGGACGCCTTTCAGGAAGATGGCACGCCTGCTGATCAAAAATTCCATCACAAAGCCCGGGAGTTTTTTGAAGAACTGGAATGGTATGCGTATGCCCTTAAACAGGCCAGGGCCCATCATTGCCCTCGAAGGGAGAGTTCAGCCCAATCCCTTACCTGACCGTCTTCAGGACTGATCGGACATCGCATTTTTCAAAACTTTTTAACCAGGACGAAATTGAAGAGACGACTCTGTATCATACTGAGGAGCGGGCGCCTAAGATGATTGAAAACCTTCTGGCTGCGCGTCTCCAAATGGCGATTTCCCTTGGTTTTCATATCATATTCGCCGTGGCAGGCATGGCCATGCCACTACTCATGGTCATTGCAGAATGGCGTTATATTCGCACCGGCAATGAAATCTTTCGTGAATTGGCCACACGATGGGCAAAGGGAACCGCCATTCTTTTTGCCATTGGCGCCGTATCCGGCACGGTGCTTTCCTTTGAACTCGGACTGTTATGGCCGACATTTATGGCTTGGGCCGGGCCGATTATCGGACTCTTGTTTTCCTTAGAAGGGTTTGCTTTTTTCACGGAAGCTATCTTTTTGGGAATTTATCTCTATGGGTGGAAGAAGATTCCGGCTTATCTGCATTTGATGTCCGGAGTGATCGTGACGGTGAGTGGTGTTCTATCCGCTTTTTTTGTCGTGCTGGCCAATGGTTGGATGAACCACCCTGTCGGGTTTCAGCTACTCGATGGACAGCCTACCCAGATTGCCCCGCTTGCCACCTTTACCAATCCGATCGGGCTACATGAATCGCATCACATGATTCTGGCGGCATTTGTGGCAATCGGGTTCCTTGTGGCGGGTGTGCATGCTTTTTTCTTACTTCGGCAACCGGAAAATCCCTTTCACCAGGAGGCGCTCCGAATTGCCTTGATGACAGGGGGAGTGGCGGCCATCTTTCAACCTCTGAGTGGAGACTTGCTCGCCCGCGCAGTGGCCACCTACAGCCCGATTAAACTGGCGGCGCTCGAAGGACATTTTCATACCACCTCCGGCGCTTCCCTTTGGATTGGAGGCATTCCCGATGGCTCCACCGCAACGATTTCATATGGAATTGAAATTCCTTATGCGCTCAGCCTCTTACTTCATGGGGATCCTATGGCAACTGTCACAGGATTGTTGGATTTTCCTCGCCAGGATTGGCCTCCGCTCGTAGTGGTCCATCTCGCATTCCAAATCATGATCGCCTCTGGATTTATCCTCATGGCCATGAGTGTGGGGGGATTCTGCAAGATATGGAAACAGAAATTTCTATGGAAATCCCGTTGGTTTCTTCGATGCCTAGTGGGTTGCGCTCCTTTAGGGTTAATCGCCATCGAATCCGGTTGGGTGGTGACGGAAGTCGGTCGGCAGCCTTGGATCATCGTAGGAATTATGCGCACCACTGATGCCGTTACCCCGATGACCGGCCTGACCGTTTCGCTTATCTTTTTTACCCTGCTATATCTGGGATTGGCTGGAATTGTTCTGTGGCTTTTACATCGCCATCTTACGGTATTTCCACAGATTGGAGAACCGGATGGTCCATCTTCAAGGAAGACTCATGCCAGGGCTTGAGGAAATTATCGCCGGGTGCATTGTCATATCGCTCACCTTGTATGCCCTGTTGGGCGGAGCAGATTATGGAGCCGGCATTTGGTATCTCCTAGCCAGAGGGCCGGAGGCGCAAACGCAACGTCACTTGATTTCTACTGCTATAGGGCCCATTTGGGAAGCGAACCACGTATGGTTGATCCTGGTCATCACGCTTCTCTTTTCAGCCTTTCCCCTTGCCTATGCCAGAATATCGACCGTACTCCACATTCCCTTGACCTTGCTCCTCACCGGTATCGTGTTTCGAGGATCTGCCTTTGCCTTCCGTAGTTATGATGTCCAGCAGTCTCCGCTCCATCGATTCTGGGGAACGCTCTTCGGGCTCTCCAGTCTGATCACGGCGATGTTCTTAGGCATTATTCTTGGCACGCTAACCTCCAGCTACCTGCAGAACGTTCAAGGAGGATTCGTTGACGTGTTTGTGCTCCCATGGATTCAACCTTTCCCGTTGGCAGTGGGAATCTGGACGATCACGCTTTTTGCATTTTTGGCATCAACCTACTTAATCCATGAAACCCCGTTACCGGCTCTCAGAGGTCTGTATCGCCGAAAAGCTCTGTGGTCGCTTGCGGACTTCAGCCATAATGGCTATCCTGACCCTCCTCCTCACGAAAAATTACGCTTCAGAAATCAGCCAAGGATTGCTACAAAGTCCAAACGGATGGGTATTTCTCATTCTGGCTTTATTAGGGATGCTGGCAAGTATAATTGGGCTGTGGACCAAACGATTTCACCTCGCCCGGATATCAGCCGTCGGGTATGTCACCGCTATTATCTGGGGATGGGGATTTGGTCAATATCCATATCTCATAAAACCCGATTTAACCATTTTCAACACCACGGCCCCGGCTTCAACGCTGGAATTGCTTCTCTTCGCATTGGTGGCAGGAATGATTGTGGTCTTACCCTCACTTCTGTACCTTTTTCGTGTGTTCAAAAAAATCCAGGTGTGAATCAGCCTATTCAATCGTGACCGACAGGAACATCACGGAGGCCCAGCCGCCCTCAATGAAACAACGTGTTTCGGGCTCAGGTTCTTCTAGGGATTTATCCCATGAGCGGGGGATCTTCCTTATCTTCTCCCGTTAACACTTCCGCTTCCGCTTCCTCCATGCCTTCCATTTCACTAACCATTCCCAACAACACTTGTCGTCTCTGCTGTAGAGACTTTTGCAAAAGGTCACGGGAGGTCGGTTCTTGAGCGGACTCAGGAAGATTGACCAAAGCTTCTGCCTCTGCCATGGTGGCAAAACTATAGGCGGCCATTTTGGTATCTCTTCCATCCACACGCTTCAAAATTTTTTCAGTCTCACGATCAAAATTGTCCAATTCTTTGGCATCAACCTCGGTCTGACTGAGATTCTCTAGCTTTTCCAGTTGCTGTTTCAATTGATCTACACGGGAAAATGCCGAAAATGATGCATTGGTGTTTGGCATAACAATTTCCTCCTTGGGATTACCCCGAATTTTTCAGCATGAATATTTTCAAACTTTTCAGTCCTAGGGTCTATAAAAAGGTTGCCTTTTGGCCGGAATCCCTCATCACTTCAGATCTGCTTGACGAGGAACGCCATAGATCCGCATTCAAATGTTCTTGGGCAATCCTGATAGCGCCCATTATGCGACTGGCCGCCAGAGGGCGACCGGCTGTCTGAATAGCACCGAAACGGGAGATTTCAGGGGTAAACGGGGCAGAAGATTCACCTCCTAAAACTATAGTCTGGCCTTTATATTCCTGGGCTTTAAGATCCTTCAAAATTTCCAGAGCATTAATATGCGGGCTATTACCATCCAGAATAATGATATCGGGAGAACTTTCCCGAATGCCCATCCACAATTCCTCCGATTGGGAAATTACCCTCGTCTTTTTACCCATTTTCCGCAAACGCTCTGCAATGATTTCTGAAATTTTTTGATCTTCTATCACAAGATAAATCATGTAGGCCCCCTCCACCATAGATAGAATCAGGCTGGTAACTTTTAGCGGATTCCTAGGGGATCGGCCACTATCAAAAACCCTTGAATGGGTAACTTATTAAATCTTCCCTGGGCTTTATCCTATCCCTGCGTACCCGAGGAAATACCTCAAGATTGAGGAGCGGACAACGTCCTAATAGACCGCCCTATTTCATCTATGTTAGAGAATCATTTATGGCTCTTTATTGAAGGGGGCACGCTGCCGCCTGCATAAGAAGATTTCGATGCCCAATGGCCCAGACGACACAAAAACAGAATGGAGGTCTGAATGCCGGTTTCGCTTCTATTTATTTTTTGGGGTTTTATCTTGCTCGTCGCACCCCTTTCCCAAGCTTTAGCTGCAAATTTAGACCAGGATTCCTACAAGGCCAGTGAGCAAGTTGGGAAATCCGTCAAAAATCTCCAAGGTGAAGACATTGGGCTGATTGAAGAACTGGTTATAGGGAGTGACGGAAAAGTCGGATATGCGGTTTTATCCTTTGGAGGATTTTTAGATATGGGGGACAAGCTCTTTGCCGTCCCATGGGCATCGCTTGCACATCCACCAGGCCAGGAACATTTGACTCTGGATATTCAATCGAAAAAATTAGAAACGGCGCCAGGCTTTAATAAAAATGATTGGCCCGACATGAAGGACGAAAAGTGGAAATTAATGATAGGGGAATTCTACTCAACGCCAGAGCCTTCCCCTCATAATACCAAGGCCCGGTAACACCTCTGGTAGTGATCGTCTCCATAGACGGAACGGGCATGGGCCATGAATAAGGAGCCGGAGTGGGCTTTCAGGGTAGATGAAGACGCCTCATTGAGGGCTGCAACCAAATCCACACCATAGCTCTCCTTATCAATAAAAAAACTGGAACTTCTCGATGAAGGTTTCAATGTTTTGGTTGTGTTGTTTATGGTCCCAAATAGCGTAGAGTGCAAATTCATACAAGTTGTCCTATCAACCATACAAATAACGCTCAGAGGAGATAGTAAATGAATCCCAATGTTGCATGGATGTCTTTGATCTTTTCTATATCACTGGTTTCTGGTGCCTATGCTGAGGAAATTGGAAGTGTGGATACCAAATTCAATTTTTTGGGCCCAGATCACAAAATTGTGATTGAAGCATTTGATGATCCAAAAATTGAAGGAGTCACCTGCCATCTGAGTCGCTCAAAAACAGGAGGGTTAAAGGGTATGGTTGGTGTCGCTGAGGACACTTCAGATGCGTCAATTGCCTGCAGGCAGGTCGGCCCCATTCACATTGTTGCTGAGCTTGAAGAGGGGGAAAAGGTGTTTCACGAGAGTCGCTCATTAATCTTTAAAAAATTGCAGGTGGTCAGATTTTTTGACAAGAAACGTCAAACCTTCATTTATCTCGTATACAGCGATAAAGTGATCGAAGGCTCACCAAAAAATTCCATATCGACGGTGCCGATCAGGTCTTGGTCGACCCCATAACAACGAGAGCTCAAGTAGAGATATTTCGGTCAAACCTCGACGCATCATTCATCATGTTTTGAATCCATTTTCATCACCACGATGGAATGGACCCGATGTGCTTTTAGTCCATCAATCCCTCATCCCCCGACAAACGGTTTATATCAGGTTTCACAAGATTTATTCGCCACAATCCCCCTCCCCCACGACGGCATCCACAATCGTGGATGTACCTTTTCAATTTGAATCAACCATAGAATTATTCCCGCCAAGCCCTTAACGTCAAAAACAAGCCAGGGTTTTGATGAGTTCCCAATATCTCCCCATGCCCTAAAATGAATTCTATTGAGAGGAAAAGGAAGAAAAGAAATATAATAGCGTTCTGTCCATAGCGATTGATCCGACAGAAGGCTCCACCGAATCATTTATTGTGAACAACACTTCAATTTTCTTTTTTTAAAATCATCATTTCAAGGAAGGACCGGGCTCGAACAGTAATTTTTTTAATTTCCAATAGGGGTGATCCCATGAAACATGACTCACGAACTCAACGATCAGTTTTCATAAGAACAGTTTGGATAATACCATTTTTACTTTCTGGAGTTATTGCGTGTCAGGAAGAACATGAACCCGTCAATACACCCCCTGCTCAATCAAATAATCTTCCGGGAACCGTGGCAAATGAACCGCCGATTGAATCCGACATGCCGACCGTTTCCCAACAGGAGGGACTCACACCCGGCATCCCAGGAAATATTACAGGTGAAGTGGTATCGATTGAAG
Source organism: Nitrospira sp. MA-1 (assembly GCA_032139905.1). Taxonomy (NCBI): domain Bacteria; kingdom Pseudomonadati; phylum Nitrospirota; class Nitrospiria; species Nitrospira sp. MA-1. The sequence continues at coordinate 363,820 of JAQJDB010000007.1, read as the reverse complement.
AGAAAACCTATGTTATTAAAGACCAGGATGAAAGAGAAATTTCCGTTGAAGTGAACTCCATGACGCTGGTCGATGAGTCAATTACCGTTGGGGATCAAGCCGAAATTCGCTATTCGGCTGATAATCTACCCATAGCGATACGAAAAATGCCAAAACCGTTATAGGAGCTATGGATGGTGATAGACGGTTTGGAATATCGGCGAAATGGGAGATATCCCATTTCGCCGGAGGTAATTTTTCAAGGCAGGAAAATTCTTCTGTCTTAGTGTTGTCGATCCTGGGTCTTCTCATAAGGATGTTTTTCCATCCAGTCATCGACCCAAGCCTTCACTTCTTCTTTCCGGTCTCCATATCGTTCTTGAAGTTTTCCTTCGAAACGGTCGGTTCGGCCCTCAATCGCCAACAAATCATCCTCAGTAAACTCTCCCCAGTTTTCCTTGAGCGCCCCCTTTAACTGCTTCCAATTGCCATTAAATTGGTCCTCATTATACACCTTGTGGATGTACCCGTTTTGAACTCCTTCTTCTGCGGAGACAGAATAATTCATTCCGTTTGCCCCCCAAGCTGGAGCACTCATGAGAAGAACGGCCGCCACGGTTGAGGCAATTTTGTTTTTCAGTATATGTTGCGTGATGTTCATAATTGTACTCCTTCCTCCATGCATCTTGACTAAATCGTGTTGAAACAGAAGATTGTTAAGATAGATATTTGAGGCACTTCATATCACCCAAGACATACCTTACCCCAGGAGCGGAAGGTGAAATCTCCCGTCTCCTGGGGTAAAGGGTATCCTGATCTTACACCATGAGTGAAAATAGGATTAGCGAACTGTTTGGTTTTTCGCCTGCCAATCCTCAGTCCACTTATTCAATTCCTCTTTTTGATCTCCATATAATTCTTGGGCTCTTCCCTTAAATTTATCGTAATCTCCCTCGATTTGGGTCAATTCATCGTCCGTAAACTTTCCCCACTTTTTTTTCACCTCGCCTTTAAACTGGTTCCAATTTCCTTTGAATTGTTCTTTGTTCATTGTGTTCTCCTTGAAATGTTTTTGTAATTATGAAAATCTTTCAAATACCCGTTAAATCTTGTTTTCTTCGTCTGCTTATCCACCTCCTTTGATGGGATTCCTAAACGTTTTTAAATGTCATGTGGATGAATAACCCACTTCTTAATTACTTCGATACTATGTATTATCAAGACAAACCCCGCTTCACCAACGTATAAATTGGTTTTCTACTCACTCTTTTTTATCCAGATTTTCCTTTAGACTTAATACAGGGGCCATGCCGGTTCGTTTCCCGAATGTTGCTCAGGGAATATGTAAAGGTATCCCGGACAAATTCACAGGCCTGATTTACTCGGGGTGTTGGACGTTGGAGGGAAAAAGAATGAACAGAGAGAGGAAGACGGAATCCCCAAACCCGGATAAAGGAATTCCGCCTTATGTTATGTACACAGAGGATTAATCCGCTGCCTTCTCAATTTCTTCCCCGGCTTTTTGTACATCCTCGCCGGCTCCCTCCATAGTATTACATCCGGTCATCGCTAATAATGCGATCAAAAGCACTGCCCCCACATAATTTTTTTCGCTCATTTTTCCGCCTCCTTTGTGTTTAAAAAACCATGGGAAAGATATTCTTGTAACAGCGGGCGTGAGAATTGTTCTTCGCACCAACAAGACTCCCAGCCTCCTCTGGCATGGCCAATTCCAACGCATTTAAATTTCATACATGAGTGTTTCCAGCCCTGGCTTAGATAAATCGGCTTAATTACCATTCTTCTTGCCAGTGGTTTTTAAATTTTCGAAGGCCGGTTTCATGGCATCAACAAATGCATTCTTGAATAGATTCCATATAAGCTCCCATGTCCCTACCTTAATATTTTCTAAATTCCCGCTGATTTCTGTTTTCGTGGCCACCTGGTCTCTTGGAACATTTTCCAATAGAGAAGCAACCGCATTCACAACGCCCTCATAGGCCTTTTGAAAGATATTGTCGGTTTTGTCTTGTGAAAGATCGTAAATTTCAGGTTTATCGAAAAATGGCTTAATATACCCCTGGACCCGGCCACTATCAGTATGCAATTCAGAAACTAACGAAAATTCCCCGCTCTTCACATCGAAACCTCCATAGGCTTTCAATACATCGTTGAAAGTTGTCATTTCTGTTTTTTCAATTTTCACTTTTACATCAAAATCAGGATGTTGCACCTCCGGCCGGAATCCGCCTTCGATTGACGTCTTCCCCTTTCCCATAAATTTCCCGGAAAGTTTCAATTCTCCTTTCTGAGTGATCCTTGGAGACCCCACTCCAGTTACCTGAAGATCCACATGATTGAAAAAAATCTTATAGGGGGGATTTGTTGTCTGGTTCGTATAGCCAAATTCGCCATTTTTCACTAATGCCGAGTCAATCGCCACCTTGAAGGGGTCTTGGGATTTTTTTGAATCATCCGTGTCTTGCGTCGGGGACTCCTGCTTGGCCTTTTGTGCTTTCCTGGGAGAATGTTTCTCCACATAATTAATATCTGGATTTTCAATTTCCAACCTAACAATTTGAGCCATGTTTGCCCAAGGGGAATATTCGACATGTCCCTTTCCGTTCAGCGTTCCGGAATGTATTTCCACATTGACAAGTGAGGAAAATGGAATAAACGGCTGCAGCTGAAGATTTTTTAAATCGAAATCTACTGATATACCGGGAAACGGTTCGGCTAAGAAATTGGCTTTTCCCATGATATTCACAAAACCGGTCTGATTCAGGGATCCTTCCAAATGAATGCTGGATGGATACTCCCCTACTTGTGAGCGGACGTTCTGTATGTTTCCCACCTCCAGTAGGAGATTGGTCAGTTCAAGCGGAGGTTGATCAGGCTGATCCCGATATGAAAAGGAACTATCTTCAATTCGGAAAGTATTGATGGTGACGGGGTACATGGCATATAAGGCTTCTTGCCAACCTTTGTCTTCAACGCCCGTTTTATCCTTCACTTCTTTTTCGGCTTGAGTAAAAAGGAATTTTACTTCAGCATTTCTAATGACATGATCACTGACAATTCCCATTTTGATTAATTCTGTCCATTGAATACTGGCAGTCCAGGAGGGAATGATGAGAAGAGGTGGATCAGGATTGGCTTCCTGCCTTAAGGTTAAATTTTCAAAGTCGATCGAAAACCCCAATGGATGAAAATCCACTGCCTCTAATTGCACCGTATATCCTTCGAGGTTTTTATTGAGGTTTGTTTCGATATACCTTCGTAGAGGTTCATCGACAAAAAATGACGCCAAACACACCACCAGAATGGCAAATCCCAGCGTCCCTAATGAAATGATAAGGGTACGAATCATCCATGATTTGTTTTCCTGGGTTACCATGTGTGACTCCAGCCGTGGCCACCCCTTCCATGGGGGAACTTGCAGAATGAGAAAATATTTTTCAATCTATATGAAAAAAATACTGGCTTTTGCTGTTGATTAATCCTCTGACGATTCCGTTCACCCAAAAATATCTCCCGCCACTAAGGCGGGAGTTTCCGGGAACAATGAAGGCTTGAACTATTGAAGATGAACTGTCAGATCAGTATCAATTCGTTTAACCCGTCATAGACTGGCACCCACCAACAATCCCATCACCACAGCAAGGCCGAGAAAAGTTTGAATTGCCTTCAAAAAGGTTCGTCTCCCATAAGAATTGGGAAGTTGTTAAGAAAAATTCATTTCATTTTCTCTCCTATGGTCTAATTTCCTTTATCCTAATGGATGGGAGTGGATGGGCCTCAAGAGACAAAACAGACTCCTGTCTTTAACATTTGTCTTAGATTTCAAATTCTCTCCCATGTATCATCAATAACACTTCGTTTTTAGGAGTTCTTAATCGTCAGATTGTGCCATCCGGGTTGATTCCTGGCCCCACCAGCTTTTGGACGGCGCCACCCATAACAGCCGAATCGGTTCGACCTTCGCACTCAAAATTATGCAAGCATCTCTTAACAACTCTTCACTAACTGGCAGGCAGACAGGCATTCATCTCCTCCATGGGTGGATCCCGAACCTTACGTCATAATCCAAAATTTTCGAAATCATGGATCTTGTAAAAGAAGCGAAACAAACCGTGATAACCCGACCGATGGAACGGGTTATTTCGCCCTTTGAGGATTTCACCAAACTCAATGCTTCCGGTGGAATCGTTCTCTTGGTCTGTACTGCTATCGGATTGCTTTGGGCCAATTCGGCCTTTGGCGATCTCTATTCGAATTTTTGGGAACTCCCTTTTACCATTGGCATTGGCACCCATCTATTAGAGAAACCCCTAATACTGTGGATCAATGACGGCTTGATGGCCATTTTCTTTTTCGTCATCGGACTCGAAATCAAACGGGAAATATTGGTGGGGGAATTAACCGAACCTCGTCAAGCCATTCTTCCCATTGCGGCTGCTTTGGGGGGAATGGTGATTCCGGCATTCATATTTCTCCTGTTCAATTTCCAATCGCCCTACAGTTCCGGGTGGGGCATTCCCATGGCCACCGATATTGCTTTTGCCATTGGCCTACTGGGCCTATTGGGTTCAAGGATTCCCTTTTCCGCTAAAATTTTTCTGACTACCCTGGCTATCGTTGACGATCTTGGAGCCGTTCTGGTGATTGCGTTGTTTTATACGTCGGAAATCTCCTGGATCAGCCTTGGAACCGCCTGCGTATTCTTAGCCATACTCATGGGTGCCAACCGAATGGGCCTTCGCTCTCCCTTTATATATGGCCTATTCGGGATTGGCGGCCTGTGGTTGGCCTTTCTTTTTTCCGGCCTTCACCCAACGATTGCGGGAGTGCTTGCCGCCTTCACCATTCCGGCCACTTCCGCTATCACGAAAAAGGAATTTGCCCATAAAAGCGAAAAATTCAGTCAAGAATTCCGAAAAGCCGAAGTCTCGGGGGTTCCTGTGTTAGGGAATGAAGAACAGTCTGAGGCGATTAAGGCTCTCGAAACGGCTAAGGATTTAATTCAACCCCCACTCCAAAAACTCGAACATGCCTTATACCCGTGGGTCACGTTCGCTATCATGCCAATTTTTGCTTTGGCCAATGCAGGCGTGGTGATTGCCACGGACTTCTCCTCCCTTCTCAGCCATTCCGTCTCACTGGGAATCGGGCTGGGATTATTGCTGGGCAAGCCATTGGGAATATGTCTTGGAGCCTGGGTTGTCGTACAGTTTGGCAGTGCTGTTCTTCCATCCGATCTTGGCTGGCCACAAATCATCGGTTTGGGATTTATGGGAGGAATTGGATTTACCATGGCCATTTTCATTGCGACGTTGGCTTTCCAGGAACCCTCCGATTTACAAACAGCGAAATTGGCCATTTTAATCGCCTCCTGTCTCTCAGCCTGTATCGGCTTACTTCTTTTATCGAAATCCACCCGGACGCCAACTGAAAACGGACTTCATAGCGCAGAATCCCCGCATTGAGTTTTTCCAGCCCTTTTCCCACTTCATAGAAAATCTAGGAATATCAGACCCAGGGTTTTCCTCAGGTCTCCCCTGAAGAAAAATTGGATATATTTCAAATGTCTGAATCAAAACACTCAATGTTCAATTAGCCAAAGGAGTGCTCCATGTCTTTCACGACGGTATTTCAACACACATCAAAGTTTCCAACCGCACAGGGCGCCATCGGACGCTTAAAACTGTATGGAATGTGCTTGTTGACTGGATGTCTGATTTTTTCCGGTGTGGCGTTAGCCCATGAAGGAAAGGATGCGAAAGGAAGCGAAACCCTGTCCGGGGAACGAGTCATTAGTGGAACTGTCGAAGAAATCAGAGGGGAACAAGCCAAGGTAGATACCGGGGAAGCTCAACCTCGCTATCTACCCATGAATCTCCGTGAGGAGAAAGGGCTTCCCGCTTTAAAGAAGGGTGATCGGGTTGACATAACCGTTAACGATCAAAACCTCATTGTGGACGTTCATCTGGAAGGTGAAGAGTCCCAACACCGAACCGTACATGGGGTGTTGACTCAGCCACTGGCGACCGGACACGAAAAAGCTGTCATTCAGTCGAAGGAAGGTGAAGAGGAAACGCATCCTATCAGGCCATTGGCCAGGAGCAAAGTCGCATCCATCCCGGTTGGCGCGGAAGCTATATTCCTCATTGATGAAATGGATCAGATCGTTGACGTCACATTTGAGAATGCGGCAGAAGTGGAAAAAATCAAAAACCCTGAGAAAAAGAAATCTCCCCTGAAAGGAAATTTCAAACAGGTTTCAGGCATCCTGAAAGAACCACTGAAAGACAATAAGGTTTCCGTTCAACAGGATGGGAAAAAAGAACAACAGTATGAAGTGCGTTCCATCATTCAAGATAAGTTTAAAAATCTTTCTTCAGGACAAGAAGTCGTATTATTTGTTGATGAGGAAAATAAGGTCACCGATGTGTCTTTCATAGAGAAAGAGTAAAAGCCCCTCGCACTAACGGTGTAATCAAAAAATTGAGATGCCATAGGCATTTAGAATTTTACGGGAATGGACAAGAGGCAGATAAATTTCGAAGGGTCGGGAACACCGAACAACATGAGCCACCTGGGTGGATACCTTTCCACCCAGTGTGGACCCAACTCATTACACACGCGGGAAATGCGGCAGAAATTAATTCAGGATTCGGAGATGGAATGTTCCTTCGGGATGCCCAGGTATAACTAAGCATACCGTTCCAAGGAACTACCAACTAAGGCCTCTGACTCGTAAATCGATTACATCTGGCAAACCGCGATATACTGTCCCTAGGCATCGCGGCATGCCTTTGACGACCGACTCCCGATACCTTCGAATTAGGCGAACGATGAGCAAATCTTAAACGAATCCGAGGTCTGGTCTCGCAAGCAAACATTTCTTTTTCTGCTTCACTCATCCATACCACCGTGTGCCAATCCACGGTCCTTTTGTTATACCTGTTCCTGCTCCATCGAATTGCCCCACCACCTGCAGATCGCCCAACCGGACTGACGCTCAAGTAAGGGACCGCCCCTGTTTGAGCCCAGCGTGTTAGGCCGCTACAACGTACCCGGCGTCAGCCCGATTGAATGTGACCGACCTGGGTAAAAATGATTTGGGGTCCTTGCTGCAAACAAGGGGCAGGCCCTTCAAGACGCACCACAACAAGTAGCCCTTGGTCGTCTTTGAGGACCTACATCCCACCCGGCACCGTTGACATTTTATTTCTAGGAAATTAGCCTGCCCTTACCTTATCTCAGATCTCACACGAGTGTGAAAGATAAATCCTTCTTCAAACACCTATTATCCAACAAGGAACGAGGTGCCGGATGCAGTTTCTGAAATCGTTGTTCACGCTTGAAGGAAAGAATGCGATCGTCACAGGGGCTGCTTCGGGTTTGGGCCAACATGGCGCCAAAACGCTCGCGCGCGCAGGTGCCCGAGTCGCACTGTTCGACGTCAACCAGGATGGACTGGCTGAAACAGCCGCTAGGATTGAAGAGGTGGGTGGTCAATCGATAAGCCAGGTCGTCGATATCTCACAGACCAAGGCTGTCGACGCCGGCGTGGCGGAAGTGATCGAAGCGTTCGGCGATATCCACGTGTTAGTAAACTCGGCGGGAGTCGCTTTGTGGCGACAGGCTCTGGAAGTTTCCGAAGAAGAGTGGGACCTGCTGCTCAACGTCGATCTCAAAGGCACATGGCTAATGTGTCAGGCAGTGGCCAAGCACATGATCGCCAACGAGATTCCTGGTAGTCTGATCAACATCTCATCGGCCACTTCACACCGCCCTCAACCCAACCTGGTGCCATACGCCACCGCGAAGGCGGGAGTAAACCATCTCTCTCGAGCACTTGCCGCCGAGTTAGCGCCATACGGGATTCGAGTGAATTCGCTTGCTCCCGGTGGCATTATGACCAATATGGTCAGGGAGTTTCTGAAGACCCCAGATGGTAGGGCAGCGGTAGGATCGGTGCCACTGAAGCGTTTCGCGGAGGTCGAAGAATACAACGGCCCACTACTCCTACTGGCCTCCGATGCCTCAAGCTACATGACCGGGGCGGTCCTAATGGTCGACGGCGGCCTCGCATGCGCGGCGTTGCAATTCCCGGAGCACGATCAGTCGAACTGAGGGGATAGGCTCCTGATACCCTACCTTCAAACTTTCACCAACATACTTAAACCATAATCCAAATTCGTTAGGTCTTTCGTCTATGGATACCAAGCTTGTTCCCGTCGGGGTCCAGAACAATTGCTGCCCTGCAATGAGGAAGGTCAAAAGGCTCAAGGGCAAACTGCACGTTGTGATGTCTGAGATGTTCTATCGTCTTGTCAAAATCGTCCACTTCCAGCACAAGCTGAGGACCATCGCCCGAGGGCTTCAGGAATGGTTCTTTGCCGATGGCCAGCGTGTGAGGACCGATCTCATACTCGACCCAGAATCCGTCGGCCAGATCCATGGAAGTCGCGCTGGTGAGCCCGAGAACGCCCTCATAAAAGGCACGGGACCGCGCCAGATCCGAGGCTGGATATACGATAAAAGCAAATTCGACAATCTTCATTGGCGGTGTCCAATCGGATGCTAACCAGCCAGCCCCGAACTTGCGGCCTTAGCGCCACGGAGCCTTAACCAGTCTGGTACAGCGCCTGGTTAGCCCATATGTCTAGTGGTTTTTATTTCACCAATAATATTAGAAGAGTCAATTACCATCATTTCCGGAACAATTGGAGATTTTTCTGCCGCTTTTTCAGATAATTTTGCAAGATTACCAAGAGCTGCACTCGCATAGTCCAGCCCATCAATCATTGGAATGTCCCCTTTGGCAGCCTCGACAAAAACATTGAATTGTTTTTCAAAATCTTCAAAATGGCTACCTGTTGAGCGTGAGCTTGAAATTTCATCAGGGTTTTCTGGAATTGGACAACAGATGATAGGCATGCTCCCACCACCAATAATTTTAAGTTCATTACATACTGAAAATAATTTTCTTTCTGCTTGGACAAGTGGAGCAGAATGCACGACCATATCTCTGTAATTGCCAAGTAACGTTAACCAGCCACCATTGCTGGTTGCATAAATGAGTTCTCGTGTAAAACCGTCAGGTTCGGTGATTTTATTTAACACCTTTTTTTTGAAGGCACCCATAGCAGTAATTCTGAGGTTACCCAACTCAACCGTGCCGTTGTAAATAAAATCCGCCATGAATTCAGATAAATAATCCCTCAGTATGCAGGCATCGACTAAAAATGACTGAATAGATAAATAAGATAACCAAGAAAAACCATCCTCATATTTTTGACCGACCTTAAAGCTCTTTAATTGAATTTGTGCGATAAGTTGATTGCAGTATGCTTCTGAAATTTCCCTGAGCCTCCAATCACACACTCTTAATTGGTATCCAATTCGACTTGCAATGTCCCATAATTTCCCATTTTTTTGTTTAAATGCTGCATGGCCAATATTCCTCCACTTTTGAGCGACCTCTTCCGTGGGCCATGAAGTATGACTTGTTCGGTGATATGACCTCCAATTAGGAGGTACACTTCCTTTTGCTTCCAAAAAATGTGAATAGAAATCAACACCAATAACGCCGAACCCTAATGATTCCAGGCTGTGGAAAATGGCACCATATTGATTTATTTGAAATTGCGCTTGTTTTCCCCCAAGTGTATGTGGATCAAATTGAACTTTTGGGTCTTGATTATTTATTGCCCTACACCCTCCCACCAGATGAACTATCCTGGAAGCTGGCCATTTATTGTCTTTTTGTTCCATGTTTTTTTGGGCTAATAGAGTCCGCAATTGAGTGGTGGGGCGGAGGCCCGTCGATTCGAGCCGCGCGTTCGGCTGCCGAAGGCGGCGGGTACGCACGGCCAGACGAGGTCTCTGTTCAGCCGACCGCTCATCAATTTCAATCTATCCCACATCGAGTAGCCACAGCCCCTTCAACTTTGTCAGCACCCCGTCCGCCGCCTGCGGTCGGCTGAACGCAATTAGTGTAAGCTGCGGGCCACACCAGCGGAACACCAACTGAACTGCGATACGAGTTCTCACCAGCAGCTCCGCGACAGAACAATCCGCCCGTCAGCTTCACACCTCCGTTATGCCGCCGACTGAACGCCCGCGCTCCAAGTGCTTCTGGAGCTCGCGGTCCTGGGCCGTGGTTATGAAAGAATCAATGTTTCGTCGGAAGTACTCGTCGTTTCTAGCCCAAGAAGACGCGATCTGCCGCACGGTTGGATACCGACCACCGCTGATCTCCGGGACTGTTGGCGTGGCGAGCAGGTAATCGTAATCGAGCGTGCCGCCACTTTCCACGATGTCCGGCCACGATACGCGAACACAGCCGTCACGAGTGATGATGGATCCTTCAGACTTCAGATGGATACGTCGAAGGTCGTGATCATCCCGAATTTGCCCATAGACTCGGCCCCACCACTTCTGAATGTCGCGGCGCATTGGGCTGTGTGGATTGACAATGATGCCCACGGTAAACCAGTCATTAGACAGTTGACTATAGGTCGCGCGATTTGTCTCTGCCCGCGCAAGCTCCGAGGCTTCGACCCTCAATTCCTCCTCCCCATCCGTTGGTGTTCGAAACGGGACCGCCCACGCTGTGCCGAGACGCCGCCGAGGTCGCGCGCAGGAACGCGCGAAAACCATGGTGTACGACGGACTATCGGTGTTTTTTGCAGACAGTCGGCCATACCGTATTGGAGCATGAATACGCTGCTTTCGCTCCATATCTAGACGGCTCCGCCACTTTGACCGGATGTCATCTTCACGCCAAAGGAGCGAGCCGATGATTAGTACGCCGCCCTGGAGTGGGCGATGGTCAGTAGGAGAACTGGACATTTTCGGACCTACGAGGCGGCATAACAGAGTGCGCGGCTGAGAGGCGGGCCGATGGCTCGTCGATTCGAGCCGCGCGTTCGGTTGCCGCAGGGGGGCTGGAACGCACGGCCAGACACGACTCTGTTCAGCCGACCGCTCATCAATTCCCCTCTATTTCACGTCGAGCAGCCACGGCCCCCGTCAACTCCGTCAGCACCCCGTCCGCCGCCTGCGGTCGGCTGAACGCCGCGCTCTGCGGCAAATTTAGAGCCCAGCGTAAAATTTATCCGAAAGCAGCGCTTAGTTAGATTCATCTGAAATACGCTGTGTAACGTCTAAAAATCCATCCTTGCTCAAGTTCACCATCAATTTCGACTTCAACGAGTAGCCAAGACCGATTGGATTTATCTATAACTTCGACCAAAGTTCCAACTGGCAGAGTCGTGATAATTTCAGATTTCATGCTGGAATTGTCTCTAAAGTTCAATGCATTAGCTGTTGTGATACGAAACGCTTTTAACGCAGACCGATCGAATTTTCTGTTGGTCTCTCTAACAAAAGCTCTCGCCTCACCAGGCGTGGTTACTCTAACAGTTTCTATTTTAGCTTTAACCGCATTTGTCATTACGTATGCCGACAAACAGCTTAATAAAACCGGCAAAAAATAGGTGTGATACAGGTAAAGTAAGATACTTTTTGTTTTTTCTGGTAGCGCATTAAAGTCAGTTACGGACGATATTTCTTCTCTTATTTCAGCATCTATTTCTATAAGAGAGTCGTCAATCGCTTCTGAATACGCCATATCTATCACAAACGCTAAAGATGCCTGTTCAGGGAACGGAGAATTTATCAAGCGAGAAAGAGCTTTAAATGACTCCAGATTGCTGAGCTGTGACAACTTTTCAAAAGCTTTCGATTGCTTTAGCGCAATAGAAGCTAGCTGGCTGGTTTCAGCGAGACACTTGAGTTGCTTTGTCGTCTCAGATTGCTGGAATGCAATAGCAGATAATCTAGTTGATTCCGCAACAGCTCTGAAAGATTTCATTGCTTCTGATTCTTGCAATGCGAGTGCAGCAAAGCGACTTGATTCTGTCATCTCTTTGATTAACCTCATGGCATCTGACTCGCGGAACGCGAGCGACGCCAGTTTGCTGCTTTCTGCAACCATCCGAGCAGTCTTCATTAGGTCCGATTCACAAAATGCTAAAGAAGCCAGCCTGGCAGATTCACCTAGTGTTTTGATGGAGCGTAAAGCTTCAGACTCTCGTAACGCTAAAATAGCAAGATCCGTCTGCTTTTGGAGTCTCTTAATTGATTCTAACCATGGAGGATTAAACAGCTTTTCAAGTTCTTTATTCATCATTTATATTTTCTCTTCCCTCTTCGGCACGCAAGAATCTAACTAGTGAGTATATTGGTCTGTAAAGCTCGCTCGCTTATGCATTTTATCCGGGCAAGTCCAAATCCATTTGACTGCGATTCCTTCATGTTTCTCATACCTTAGAACCAACCCACATTCCGTTTTTGAAGACAAAAGGCTGCAAGTCCCGTCCGTCTTCCCTGCTTTCCGCATCAAGAAAGATGATGAAACCATCCGCCAGCCTCCAAACGAATCATGCAGAATTTTTAGCTCCTCGTTCTTAGTATGAGCGTTTCTAAAAGTACCACTTATAGCCCGACGCCTGCCGTCTGGCCCTAGAGATGGACGCTCTCATCCGCTGGCGGGCCTTGTTTGAGCGGAGCGAGTTGGTCCGCCCTCTTCAGCCTTGCGTCCATCCCCTTTCAATGAGGCCAGACGGGGCGTCACTGGTTTTGGGACCTTTTGCCGAAACAAAAGGGCCTCGCCAGCCGGGGCGAGTCCCGGCAACATAGAACATTACGTTGACACAAGAGTTGGTGAGCAAAATACGATGCGTTCACCTGCCAGCCTTTTTTAATGGAAGAGGCTAAAATGAATTCCCGAAACACATTTTAAATCTGTAAGGCCGGAACCATATTAGAACCGCTGGTATTCCAGACGAATCCTTGCTCAACTCACGAATTATGTCAAATAGTCAAACACTTCAACAGGACAGGCCCCTGCCAAGAGACTTAGTTGGAAAAGGAGGTCAACAACCAATTGGTTATTTCTTTTGTGGCAGGTATTGATCCACGAATACTCTGGGTGTCACGACCGAAATCCCCTTGTATCCCGATATCTTCAGGAGGGCCTTATCACCACTGCAAATAAATTTTGACCGGCCTGCCAGAGCACAAGCCATAAATTTATCATCATCAGGATCGGAGCACACACGTTCATCCAAGGGGGGTGCATGAACGACGATGGCATGGGAGATCAGAAGCTCGAGAAACGGAGTAAGGTCAACTTCTGTGTATTTCTCGGACAGCTCAACTCCAACTCGTCGGTATTCGTCAAGAATTTCAGCAGAGACGACAATTTCAATTTGGCCAACTCTCCAAGATTTCAGAATATCAAAAGGCGGTCCAGCGAAAAACACACCAGAAATAAAGACATTGGTGTCAAGGACGAGCCTCATGAAGTGGTTCTGACTTTGGCAATGGCCTTCCCAATGTCCGAACGCTTCAACCTGGCGTCCCTCGCCTGCCGCCTGGCCTTATCGATAAGCGAATCAAATTCATTCAAGACAGGCTTTTTGATGCTTTTCAGAATGACCGCGTCATCTTGCCCCACGACCACAAATTGATCGCCTTCTTTTAAGCCCAGTTGTTTTCGTATCTCTTCCGGAATGACGACTTGGCCCTTGGACGAAAGTTTTGTTGTGGCTATAGACGCCATGTTATCCTCCTTTTCTATAAACTTACTAGTAAGATTATATCCAATAGATCAGATACTTCAAGAGGTTTTCTTAAACACAACAATTTCATTTTCCTTGGTTGCCTTAGGACAACGCCCCATGCAGACAAAACAGGAGAGCAGATGGTGAAGGGGACCAATCTCATTCATTCAATGATGTTTGAGAATTTCTCAGAAACCTACCAGGAAAGAGATTTTCCTTTGCAGGCAAGGACTTCTTGAAGTTTCAGGCGGGAAATAGCCCCTTCACGAAGGATACGAGCCTCTGGCAAAACCTGGAGTACGGTAGAGGGTTGACCACCGGGCGTAGGGCCACCATCAACAATCACATCAACCATTGCCCCTAATTGTTCCATTACATCTCCCACGGATTCTGCCGGCGGCTGCCCGCTTCGATTGGCGCTAGTGCCGGTAAGCGGCCCGATGTGCGTCATGAGTTCGCAGACTCGTGGATCATTCGGCTGCCGGATACCAATGGTTCCCTGGCCGCCGGTCAGAATGGGAGACAAAGTTGAACGAGCCTGAAAGATCAAGGTGAGCAAACCGGGCCAGAACTCTTTCATAAGTGTTCGAGCGACATCGGGAATCACTTCCGTCAGCCAGTCCAGTTGCGATGGGTCACCCACTAACACCGGAAAGGGTTTGTGGTTGCGTTCGCCTTTGATATCCATCAGCCGCTCTAATGCCATCTCATTGAAGGGACTCACCGCGAGCGCGTAAAAGCTGTCGGTCGGCAGAGCCACGACTCCGCCATCCTGAAGACATTGCGCAACCTGATGAATCAGTTGAGGCGATGGTGGGGAATTGAGTTGGAGAACGGTGGCCACAGGAGGGGCCTCTTAAATCAGGATGGAACCTGCAGCACGCGGTGGCCAATGTCCGAACGAAAGTACCGGCCTTTAAACTGAATCGAGGCGAGGGCCTGATTGGCATGATCTCTGGCTCCCGCCAGGGTTGAATCAAGCCCGGTCACCCCTAAGACCCGCCCCCCATTCGTGACAATCTTTTCATTGGCATGAGTGGTCCCGGCATGAAACACCATGACGGACTTCGACTCTTTTTCCGGCAGGCCGGTGATCGGGAGACCCGTTTGATAGGACCCTGGATATCCGCCGGAGGTCAATACTACACACACGGCCGCCTGATCATGCCACTCTACCTGCAGTTGGTCCAAACGATGTTCGACCACGGCTTCAAGCACATCAAGCAAATCCGTTTTTAAGAGTGGCAACACGACCTGCGTTTCAGGATCACCAAAGCGGGCGTTAAATTCCAGCACATACGGGTTCCCATCCTTCACCATAATCCCCGCGTACAACACGCCGTAAAATGGACTCCCCACCCGGGACAACCCTGTGACCGCCGGACACAACACCTCATCAAGAATCCGCTGCCGGAGTTCCGGTGTTCCCAACGGGGCCGGTGCATAGGCCCCCATCCCTCCGGTATTGAGACCGGTGTCCCCCTCACCGATTCGCTTATGATCCTGAGCAGGCAGCATCGGAATAACGGTACGACCATCGGCAAAGGCCATGACCGTGAGTTCTTCTCCATCAAGAAATTCTTCCAGCACCACCCGGGCGCCGGCCTTTCCAAAGCGCTGCTCTTCCAGCATGCTGCAAACTGCCTCACGGGCCTCGGCCCTGGTCGCACAGATGATGACCCCTTTGCCTTGCGCCAGACCATCTGCTTTCACGACGACCGGGAGCGGACAGGATTCCAGATAGGTTAACGCCGGCTCCAGTTTGTCAAACGTGTGGGAAGATGGGGTGGGGATTTTTTCCCGCACCATGAGTTCTTTGGCAAACGATTTACTGGATTCAATGAGGGCCGCATTGCGGGTGGGACCAAAAATCCGCATATGGGATTTTCGGAATTCGTCGACGATACCTAGGGAGAGCGGCAGTTCCGGTCCAACCAGCGTCAGATTAATTTCGTGGGTTTGTGCGAAGTGCTTGAGGCCTTCAGGGTCGTCCACCTGAAGTGGCACACATTCGGCTACCTGTGCGATCCCCGCATTGCCGGGGGCACAAAAGAGTTTGGTCACGCGAGGGGATTGCGCAAGCTTCCACGCGAGTGCATGTTCTCGTCCACCGTTGCCTATGATGAATACGTTCATCGGAACACGGATTGCTTTCCCTTCCCGCTCCATCCCGAGGATGGGGGAATGCGCCAACATGGCCTGTGCCCTATCCTACTACTGATGACCCGAAGCCCGGTTCCAACTCTCCGATCCGAAAACACACCCGGCATCACGCTGAACAACCGCAATCCAGGAAGACTGAAAAAAAAATCGGATGGAGTTCGGTTAATGACGAAAGTGACGCATACCCGTCATAATCATGACCATCTTATGCTCATCCACGGCCTGGATGATCTCCTTATCCCGGATAGACCCTCCCGGTTGAATCACGGCGGTAATGCCTGCGTCTGCGGCAGCATCAATGCCATCACGAAATGGGAAAAAGGCATCCGAAGCCATCACGCACCCTTTGATGGGAAGCTTCGCTTTCATTTGCGCCAGTTTCACTGAATCTACCCGGCTCATTTGACCGGCGCCTATCCCGACGGTTTGGGTCTGCGTGGCAAAGACAATGGCATTGGACTTGACGTGTTTGCAGACTTTCCAGGCAAAATCGCAGGCTTGATACTCGTAGTCGGTCGGCTGACGTTCACTCGGCATGGATAAGTCTCCCATCTCACGCAACGATCCCAGATCCCGATCCTGAACCAAGATCCCGCCCACAATTTTTTTCATATCTAACGCATCCCGTTGAGCACCCTCCAACGCCCCCACCGCTAACAGCCGCAAATCCTTTTTCCGTTGAAGTTCCGCCAAGGCCTCATCCGAAAATGCCGGCGCAATCAATACTTCCACAAACGTCGAGGTGATTTCTTTGGCCATGGCCAGATCGACATTTCGATTACAGGCAATGACCCCGCCAAATGCCGAGACCGGATCTGTCTCTCGCGCCCGGACATAGGCCTCGACCGGCATATCCCCGATCGCGACCCCGCAGGGATTATTATGTTTGACGATGACCACCGCGGTTTCATCAAATTCCTTCACAAGTTCCAACGCCGCATTGGCATCCAGGTAATTATTATAGGACATGGCTTTGCCATGAAGCTGTTGAGCCTGAGAAAGGGAGGCTTCTTGGGTCTGCCGATCACGATAGACCGCACCGGCCTGATGCGGATTCTCCCCGTACCGCAAATCTTCGACCTTTTCATACGACAGGCATAATAACGAGGGAAATTTTTGCCCTGCGGTATCGGCTAACTTGGAGGTGAGATAATTGGCGATCAGGCTGTCATACCTGGCGGTATGGTCAAAGACTTTTTTGGCTAACTCCCGTCGCAATCCTAAGGAGACGGTCCCGGACTGCAAGGCCTCCAACACCCGCTCATAATCCTGTGGATCGACCACCACCAGCACATCCTCATGATTCTTGGCCGCCGACCGGAGCATGGACGGTCCCCCGATATCAATATTTTCAATGGCTTCTTCAAATGTACAACCAGGCTTCGTAATGGTCGCTTCAAACGGATAGAGATTCACAACCACGACATCGATGGGCTCGATCCCCTGTTCTTGCATCTGCCGCACATGCGCATCGACCGAACGCCGCCCTAATAACCCACCATGAATTTTGGGGTGTAACGTTTTCACCCGCCCGTTCAGGATTTCAGGAAACCCGGTGTAATCTGCCACCTCGGTCACGGCCACTCCCGCGTCCCTGAGCATCTTGGCGGTTCCACCTGTCGACAAAATATCTGCATCAAGTGCCGCCAGCCCCTTGGCCATTTTCTCTACACCAGTTTTATCGGATACGCTGATGAGCGCCTTCCCCAATCTTGCCATGTGTTCTCCTGCCACTCGTCTCTGTTGATGGGTAAAAAAACGGAAGGTCAGCTTAGCAAATGACCTCGGGAACTTCAACGAATTCTGAAGTTCTTGCTACCAGCACCTATTCCCGCTCGTTCCCTTATGCAACCCCGTCGACGCCCTACTTTTCGGACATTCAAGTTTTGTGGTTCACCACCCTCATCTTCCAAACACAACTCGTATGAGTAACCGTGTAAGTTTCCATCAACAAATTATTTCCTGATCCCCCCATAAAGCAAACATCCGACTCTGCCGAAATAATACATTGGGAGCCAGGTCGAAATAATGCCAAATACAACATCTTGAACAACCCCTCTCGGCTTGGTTTCCGTAACCAAAATTTCTATTCACATGGTAAGCGAAAGAAGAGCAATCAGTATCAGGGCATTGCTGCATATTCTGCTCGGTTCACGCCCTTGGAGGTTAACTCAGGTCTTAAGATGACAACAAAAATTCCCCCACATCCCCGATTCATATGCCGTTTTGCACTTTCCATAACACCGTAGGGCCCCTTACAGTCATAGGATTCATTGATGGATTTCACCCTGATATTCGTGGTGCTGTTTGTATCTCTAACACTCGGGGGCATTGTGCTCACCTTAAGCCTGAGTCCTCACGCGAAAAAGAAAAAAGAAGAAAACCGGATCCTCGGCACCAATTTCATTCCATCACAAATGTTCATGGGAAGCGATGGGCTTGGAGGCATTGCCGTGAACGACCAATCTCTCACCATTTGCCTATTACATTCTCCTGCAGTCCCACCACGATTGCTTCATATTTCAAGCCTGGTCGGTTCGATTTTAGTGAAAAATGGAGAAGTCCTTCAAGAAACCTTACGAACGGGCCCAAAAGCACTCATCTCATTTCAAAAACTCATGCACGTGAACGCGGAAAGACTGATAAAAAGTTGGCAAACCCCTTCTCCCACCAAAGATAACCAGCGAATCGACCTCATTGTGTGGATCCACGATGAAGACGAACCCTTCCATGTTGTCAGCTTTCTCAATATGGAAACCAAAGAAGGGGGGATTCTCTATGAAAAATCCTTGGGTACGGTATCCCATTGGCACAATGTTTTGGATGGGCTGATACATCAGGCCGATCAACATGCCCTCGTTCAGCATGAACCCGACGGGAGGGGAACGGAAAGTCCTATTAGCGTCGGTTGCAGATGAATTGGAAAAAGCAAATGACTTAGTCGACAAGTAACTCATGACTTCACAAGAATTCATCATCCGGAAAGAAAAACTTTTCTCCGGCAAGACCTAACCTCTTTTTTCTCTCCGCCCCAGGCATTTCCTCACACATTCCGAAACGATACTCCGGGTTATTTTTCCAAAAATTCGGCCATGTTTTCTTTTTTCCTCTTATCAGATTTAGAGGGGGGAAAGGGGGAAAACAGTCGACGAACCCATCCCCCACTGAATCCCGGTCCAGCTATGCCCATGTATTCCAGCATAAACATGAATCGTTCGGGGTTTCGGCAAGATTGATTCCTGACGCAACCCGTGGGCCTCACCAAATAGGACGCCGACCCTCCCCTTCATATGGGGAATGGTGGAGGCCACCAATTTTGACGTTCCCTACATTTTTATACTCAGTGAGCCCGGTTCTTATTCCATACGCTCTGACCTCCAAAACAAGGAACGCTTTCTCATGCGCCAATCACGTGGACTGATCATCGTCAAATATGTGGGGATTATCATTGGAATTCTTCTGTCCTATGCATTTGCTTCAGAGTGGAATAGCCCTCCCCCGCAACCTGACCTTATTCAAGCCATCCAAGACCGGGACGTGACCTTAACACACCGGTTAATAGACCAAGGATCGGATGTGAATCAGCGCACGCCACAAGGAGCCACACCTCTCCATTTCGCGGCAAGGTCCGGACAATTTACGATTGCCCAACTCCTGTTACAAAACGGGGCAGACCCCGGGGCTATTTATCAATCCGAATGGACCCCACTGCATTTCGCCGCGAAAGGGGGTCATGTGGATATCGCCAACCTTCTCCTTCAACACGGTGCCCTTATTGAAGGCCTTAAAGGGAATATCACACCCCTCCACATCGCCGTCCAGGAACACCACCGACGCATGGCGTCATATCTCCTCGCTCAAGGCGCCACCGTTCAAACGTCTTTCAAAGAAGGCTGGACTGCGCTGCACGTCGCAGCCCAGGCCGGAGATACCGACATGACTCGCCTACTTCTGGATTCCGGGGCCCCTATCGATGCCACCAATACCATTGGCCTGACGCCGCTCCATTCTGCCGTCCTCTCCGGACAACGGGAGCTGACCCACTATCTGTTGTCTCGTGGAGCCACCTGCTCTCTTCCCTCACAACCACTCCAAAGTTCCTCGTCTGCCAATTTCAGTCGACTGTATGCGGCTCTTCAGGAAGTCCTCCACCACTGCCCTAACCATCTGGCCTCCTAAGTTTTCCCCGTCAAGTCCTTACGGCCGCCCTTTCCGATTCGTCTCCACATCTTCTTAAGAACATTAGGTGAATCCACTGGTGGCATCCAGGTATTCCTTGTAAGATCCTGGGAATGCGTCCCTGCCAAAGTATATTCGGAAAAAATTAGTGATCTATTCTTTCACCTGGAGATTCTCTGTATTGGGGATCAAAACATGAGCTGGATGTCTCTTGCCCTGTTGGCTGCGCTCGGAGAATCCCTGAAAGACCTATTGAGTAAGCAGGGACTACGATCCGTCTCACCTCAACTGGCCGCCTTAGCTGCTTGTGCCACTCCCATTCCATTGTTACTCGGTATGTTGCTGTTCACGGATTCAATTCCTCCACTGGGTCCTCAATATATTCCCGCCCTCCTGTTGGGCGGGACCTTGAATATCCTGGCCATGTTCCAATTCATGAGGGCCTTACAAAGCTCCGATCTTTCCTTGGCCATTCCCTTCGTTTCCTTAACCCCCCTTTTTTTATTACTCACCTCACCTCTCCTGGTGGGAGAGATGCCAACGACCCAGGATATTGCGGGCATTGCCTGTATTGTGGCTGGAGCATATGTCCTACACATTCAGTCGGTGCACCGAGGTTTATTGGGTCCTTTGGTCGCCATCTTCCAACAACCGGGCCCCAGACGCATGCTGGCGGTGGCCTTCATCTATAGTCTCACATCCAACTTCGACAAGATCGGCGTACAAAATTCCTCTCCTCTCTTTTGGAGTCTTTCCCTTACCAGTGTGATGACATTGGGATTTATATTAGGACTCCGTTTCCTGCCACGACCTAACCATGGCATGCCTCATTCGCGCACCGTCGGAATCCTTATACTCATCGGCCTGTTTCAAGGCATCGGTCTTCTCCTCCATAATACCGCGCTCAACCTTGGTCCTGTTCCCTCCGTGATCGCCGTCAAGCGCTCCAGCATGCTCTTTGCGGTGATATGGGGCATTCTCTTTTTGAGGGAAAGATATGTTGGGCAGCGGTTGGTCGGTGCTGTGCTGATGATGATCGGGGTGGGAGTATTAGGATTGGGACAAGCCGCGTAACCCTTTCATGCCCATGAATAGCCCAAAAGGCCTGGCATGAAAAGGACAACCGATATTTATTTAATGGGGAGCGAGGAAAGGTCTGCAACCGAGACCAGCGGACCTGGAAAGATTCCGAGTAACACCACGCCGGCAACTGCGCAGGCCAACACAAACGATACCTGGGGAGAAAGAACAAGTCGGGTATGTAATTCTTGTTCGGAGGATGGCTCACGCATATACATGACCATGACAATCCGCAAATAGAAAAAAGCCGAAATGGCCGCAAAGATCAGACCAATGATCGCCAGCCATGCCAACCCCGCATTGACGGCAGCCATAAAGAGATACAATTTCCCAATAAACCCGGCCGTGGGAGGAATACCCGCCAACGACACCATAAATACCAACATGAGAAATGCACCACCCTTATGTCGCTTGGCCAATCCAGTGAAATCTTCTATTTCTTCACCTTCGAGGCCGCCTTTCCGCAATATAGCCACCATGGAAAATGCCCCTATCGTCATAAACGAATAGATCGCCAAATATAGCATCAAGCTCGACACGCCTTGAGCCGAAACTGCCGACTCCGTACCGCTCCACCCGGCGACGACGACCCCGATCAAGGCATACCCCGCATGGGCAATACTGGAATAGGCCAGCATCCGTTTCACGTTGGTCTGCACAATAGCCACAAGATTGCCAAGAGCCACGGTGATGATACAAATGCCCAGGATCAACAGATTCCAATCTGGTTTAATTCCACCGAAAGCTTCCAGGAGCACTCGAAGGAATGCGGCAAAGCTGGCAGCCTTGGAAGCCACCGCCATAAAGGCCGTCACCGAAGTTGGGGCTCCTTCGTACACATCGGGCGTCCACATATGAAAGGGCACCGCCGCAACTTTAAACCCGAATCCCACGATCAACAGCATGAGCGCAATAAACACTAACGGATCATCAATCCCCCGCCCATTGACCACGGCCGCAATTTCCACCAGCCTCGTACTTCCCGTGACTCCGAATATAATTGAAATCCCATAGAGCAAAATCCCGGAGGAGAAGGCCCCCAACACAAAATATTTGGCAGAGGACTCGATTGACCTGAGTTCAAAACGCTTGAATCCGGCCATGATATAGAGGGTAATCGACATCAGTTCGATTCCAAGATAGATCGTGAGCAAATCAGCCCCCGATACCATCACCATCATGCCGGTCAATGCCAATAGGACAAAGGCATAGTATTCCGCGAGTTGGATCTTTTCCTCTTTTAGATACCCCATGGACAATAAAATGGTCAGACCACTCACGAGATACAGCAACATTTTCCAAAATACGGCATACGAATCCACGACCACTAAATCACTAAACGCCATCACTCGCTGGCCAAAACCGCTCGCCGTCACCACGCTGCATACTACGAGAATGCCGAGACTCATCCACGCCAGGAATTCTTTTTTGTGTGCAGGGGTAATGGGATCAAGAACGAGAATCAAACATGCCATGCCCACAACGAGCATTTCAGGAAGAATAAGGACAATATCGGCGAGAGGAAGCATCATGGTGCGACCTCACCATTCATGATAAGAGGGTGCCCGGATGGATCGGCCGTCATCACAAGGGTATGACCTGGGCCATCCCCTCCCTGCTGAACCAGGACCGAGGTGGATTGAGACGAAATGACCCGCGCCACGCTTGCATGCATCACATCCAGCAACGGTTTTGGATAGAGCCCAATCCAAAACACCAGCACCACCAACGGAACCAGCATGGCAAATTCGCGAACATTTAAATCTGTTAATTTTGGGAGCATCTTCGGAGAGGCCGGCCCATAGATCATCCGTTGCACCAAATACAAAATATAGACGGCAGCCAAAATAATTCCCAACGCGGCCAGAGTCCCTGTGAGCTTGCTCCAGGCAAAGGTGCCAAGTAGGACTAAAAACTCTCCGACAAAACTGTTCATGCCTGGAAGACCAACGGAAGACAACGCAAAAATCACAAAAAATGTCGCGTATTTAGGCATGGCGTTCGCCAACCCGCCATTATCCGTAATTTGCCGGCTATGTGTCCGTTCGTAAATGATGCCCACACACATAAAGAGGGCACCGGTCGTAATCCCGTGGTTGATCATCTGAAGAACCGCGCCTTCAATTCCCTGGGCATTTAACGCAAAAATTCCCAAGGTGACAAATCCCATGTGACTGACACTGGAATAGGCAATAAGTTTCTTGAGGTCGGATTGCGCTAATGCCATATAGGCCCCATAAATAATGGCAATAACCGAGAGGGTCATGATAACGGGGGTATAGGCAACCGAGGCATCAGGCAACATGGGCAATGAAAATCGTAAAAACCCATACGTCCCCATCTTGAGCAGGACACTCGCGAGAATGATGCTCCCTGCAGTGGGCGCTTCAACATGAGCATCCGGAAGCCAGGTATGAAAGGGAAACATGGGCACTTTCACCGCAAAGGCGGCAAAAAAGGCCCAGAAGAGCAGGGATTGCAACCCGGGGGCATAGGACGCATGCGTGAGGGCC
Source organism: Nitrospira sp. MA-1 (assembly GCA_032139905.1). Taxonomy (NCBI): domain Bacteria; kingdom Pseudomonadati; phylum Nitrospirota; class Nitrospiria; species Nitrospira sp. MA-1. The sequence continues at coordinate 340,266 of JAQJDB010000007.1, read as the reverse complement.
AAAATATCAAAAGTTCGCCCACCTTCAAAAAACAGCACTAAAATCGCTACTAGCAGCAGGATACTGCCGGCCAGGGTATACAGGAAAAACTTGATCGCCGCATAGACACGATTCGGCCCACCCCAGACCCCAATCAAAAGATACATGGGAATCAGCATCGTCTCCCAAAACACATAAAACAGCACAAAATCCAAGGCCGCAAACACGCCGATCGTCGCCGTCTCCATCACCAATAAACTGATCAGGAATTCTTTCATTCTGGTTTGAACCGACGTCCAGGAGACCAGAATACAGAGGGGAGTGAGAAAGGTCGTGAGCAGGACAAGTGGCATGCTGATCCCATCCACACCCAGAGAATAATGGATCGCGGGAGAATTGATCCATAGATGCTTTTCCACGAATTGCATGCCGGCACTGGCATTGTCGAACGCGAACCACAGAGGCAGGGAGACCACCAATGTCAGGATGGACGCCGTCAACGCAATAGTGCGTGAAAGGGCTTCCTGAGCCAGCAAGACCGCGACCACTCCGAGCAGCGGGAGAATAAGCACAATCGTGAGCCAGGGGATCCCCCCTGTGGGAATGACCATCTCAGTCACGATTGAATAATCTCCTGCCATACGGTTGTCGGTTGAACCATCACGAATATCCCATCCTACGGTCCGCCACCCAAACTAATAAAAGATCATCGCACCTAAAATGACCACAGCGCCGACCGTCATGGCCAGCGCATAATTCTGTGCTTGTCCGCTTTGAAGTCTTCGCGTCACCCATCCTCCCCAGGCCACGGCTCGCGCGACTCCATTGACTGCACCATCAATCACCGCAATATCCACTCTTTTCCACAACCGGTCCGCGAGATTCAATGTTGGCATCACCACGGTCCGGTCATAGGCTTCATCCACAAACCATTTATTCAAAGACAACTGATACAGCGATTGCCACTGATTGGCCAATCGGTCCGGAAAACCCGGCGACTTCACGTAGACCCAATAGGCGCCGGCAATCCCCAGCAGACCCATTGCGGTGGCCGTCACCATCATGCCCATGGCCGCAGATCCTTCATGATGACCTCCACCACCCTCAGCACCGGGAAACGCGGGGGCCAAAAACTCTGGAATTCCTATGTATCCCGCGAGAATACTCAGAACGGCAAGAATCATAAGAGGAATCGTCATGGTTTTTGAGGGTTCATGCACATGCTTGGCATGCTGGGGATCCACTCGCGATTCCCCCCAAAATGTCACAAAGACCAATCGGAAAGTGTAAAAGGCCGTCATGAGCGCGGTCAGTAATCCTAAGGCGGCCAGGACTTTCCCCAGGTCGCCGGACATCCATGCCGCCAGGAGTAATTCGTCTTTACTGAAAAATCCCGCAGTGAAGGGAAAACCGGACAGGGCCAAGGCCCCAATGAGAAAGGTCCAATACGTCACAGGGAGCTTATCTTTGAGTCCACCCATATTTTTCATATTTTGCTCATGATGAAGAGCAATGATCACGGCCCCACATCCGAGGAATAACAAGGCCTTAAACGCCCCGTGGGTCAGAAGATGATACATTCCGGCAATATAGCCACCCAGCCCACAGGCCATCATCATGTACCCAAGTTGGCTGAGCGTGGAATACGCCACAACCCGTTTGATATCGGTTTGCGTCAACGCGATCGTCGCTCCAATAAACATCGTGACTCCACCGACCACTGCCACCACATCCATGGCCACGGGAGAAAGGTTAAATAACGGAGCAAATCTGGCAACCATAAACACCCCTGCCGTCACCATCGTCGCCGCATGAATGAGCGCTGAAATCGGAGTGGGACCCTCCATCGCATCAGGCAACCACACATGCAGAGGCACTTGAGCAGATTTTCCGACTGCCCCGATAAAGAGAAAGAGGCAGATCAAGGTCATCACTGATATTTCCCAATGACCTCCGACTGAACCAAGAAGATTGACCAAATCACCAGCCTTTTGCTCCAACTGAGGAAACACCTCCTGATAATGCAGACTGCCGAAGGTGACAAAGACCAGCAGAATACCCAACATGAATCCAAAATCCCCGACCCGATTCACCAGAAAGGCCTTAGTGGCCGCGGCTCTGGCTGACTCACGCTCATACCAATGGCCGATTAACAAGTAGGAGCACAGACCCACCGCCTCCCAAAAGACAAAAAGCTGAAGGAAATTATCGGACATCACCAGCATCAACATGGAAAAGGTAAAGAGCGCGATATTGCTAAAAAATCTGGCGTAGCCCGGCTCTCCATGCATGTAACCAATCGTATAGACATGGACCAGGGAACTCACAATGGTGACAAGTAACAACATCGCGACGGTGAGCTGATCGACAAATAACCCTATGGCAATATGCAGATTTCCGGAATCCGCCCAGGTATAGAGAGGGATGTGAAGCGTTTGACCACCGGCCACATCGACAAGCGCCATGATGGAAAGTAGGAACGATCCCAGGACGGCAGGAACGGCCACCCAATGGCTTCGGTCTTTGATCCAGTGACCGAATAGCCCGAGGATGACAAAGGCCAGGAGTGGGAGGAAAGGAATTAAGGCGTAGAGCATCGCCTTACCATTTCAACAACCGGAAGTTGTCAATATTAGTACTGGTCGAATGCCGATAGAGCGCGATGATAATCGCCAGCCCTACCGCAACTTCCGCAGCAGCCACGGTAAGTGCAAAAAACACGAACACCTGACCTGAAAGATTACCCAAATAGGAAGAGAAAGCCACAAAATTAATGTTCGTGGCATTCAACATCAACTCAATGGATAATAAAATGATGATGATATTGCGTCGGATCAGCACTCCTACCAATCCGATTGAGAACACAATCCCGCTCAGCACAAGATAGTAACTCACCGGAACGTCCATTAACTCTTCGCCTCCAAGATCCCCTTTTTGGTGAGGATGACCGCACCCACCATCGCCACCAAGAGAATAAGAGACGCGATTTCAAATGGAAACAGATACGTGGAATACAGCAACTCACCGATCGATTCCGTATTGCCCTGGGTTAAATGGGTAGGCTCTCCCGGAGCAGGAAGGTTCGCACCCAATGAGGTTTCGCCCTTAACCACCAGCAGAACCGCTTCCGCAAACAACATGCATCCCAGAAAGAGGCCTACGGTCAATTGGTGGTGAAAGCGTACTTCCGCCTTCAAATTGAGCAACATAACCACAAAAAGATAGAGCACCAGAATGGCACCCGCATACACCAGGATTTGAATTACCGCCAGGAATTCCGCGTGCAATGTGACAAAGAGGCCCGCGACGTGAAAGAACATGACCAGGAGCGCCAGCGCACAATATACCGGGCTTCTCAAGGCCACCACCAAAGCGGCCGTCGCCACAATCACACTGGCAAAATAGAAAAAAACTATCGTTCCCATTATCTGCTCTTCAAAAACTTTTTGGATATTCCTTAACCGGCATGTAGACCGAATGTAGCGCCGGACAAAAACAGATACTATTCTTTTTGAGGAATGTCCTTAAACCCTACGTTAAAATAGGCCACATTGGGATGCTGAAATTCCAGGCGCTTTTCCCGAATCGGATAATTTCGATCACCAATTGCCAGGAGTTGTTGCTTATTTAATTGAAGCTGCCGCTTATCATAGACCGCCCATTCATACTCCTGTGTCATTCCCAAGGCATCAACCGGACATGCCTTCACACACAACCCGCAAAACAAACATCGGGTCATGTCCATGTAATATTCCTTGGAATACCGCTTAGTCGGTTCCCCCGGCACCTCGGCACTCACCACCCGGATGACACGGGAGGGACAAGCCGCCTCACATAAATCGCAGCCCACGCACTTTTCCGTGCCATCATCGTAACGCAGTAACGCCAACATGCCGCGATAGTTGGACGGCAACTGCTTCTTCTCGTGCGGGTATTGTAAGGTGATGGGCTTATAACGGAGTAAATGGGATAAGGTTGCCTTCATCCCTAACGCAATCTCATAAAACAAAAGCGTTTTAACCCACTCCTTGAGTTTCATACCATTCAACCTTCTCAGCTTCCCGGAAAGAGAAATGCGATGATAGCTGTCAATACAATATTTGCCAACGCGATGGGAAGGAGGACCTTCCACCCGAACCGCATGAGCTGGTCATAGCGTAAGCGGGGTAACGTGGCGCGCAACCAAAAGAATAAAAATAAAAAACTCGAAACTTTAAACACAAACCAAAATATACCGGTGGCCCAATGAATGGATTCCGGACCTTGCAAAAACTCAAAAGGTGCATGCCATCCGCCAAAAAACAATACGGTGGCCACACACGACACCAAAATCATGTTGCCGTATTCGGCCAGAAAGAAGAAAGCAAACCGCATTCCGCTATATTCGGTAAAGAATCCCGCCACCAACTCGCTTTCCGCTTCCGGTAAATCAAATGGGGTCCGATTCGTTTCTGCCACCGAGGAAATAATAAACACGACGAATGCCACGGCTTGGGGAAAGCCCCCTCCTCCGAAAAAGTACCAGTTCCAAAACCCTCCTGCCTGCGCATTGGTAATGGCCACCAAACTCAAGGAGCTTGAAAGGAGTAATACGCCGACAATGGAAAGCCCCACATTCAATTCGTAACTGATCAATTGTGCCGCAGACCGCAAACCTCCCAGAAGGGAATACTTACTATTTGATGACCATCCGCCCAGAATAATGCCGTATGCCCCGATTGAAGCAAACGCCAGGATATAGAGAACGCCGATATTGATGTCGGTAATCACAAACGGTTTAAAGTTGACGCCGCCGACATCAACCGTCCAATCCGGGCCAAATGGAATCACCGCGAATCCAATGAGGGCAGGAACTAATGACAACACTGGCGCCATGCTAAACATGAACTTATTGGCACCGGCAGGAATGATATCTTCTTTAAAAAAGAGCTTTAAGCCGTCGGCTACCGGTTGCAAGATGCCATAAGGCCCGACCTCCATCGGTCCCATCCGATCCTGCATCCAACCCAACACCTTGCGTTCCAGCAGGGTAAGCGCAGCAACGGTAAGAAGCACTGCCACCATCACTGCGCCAATTTGGCTTAACGTTAAGGCTAATCGAATTCCCGTATCCATGACGGATTCACTCCTCTCCTCTATGAATCAAACCACAAGCTAAGAACCGCCTCATATCCCAGCCATTTTTTCAAGGCGAACACGAGCCACTTTGCAAGAGGGCACCTGCGTTTCCGGATCAACACTATAGGGCATTAGACGGCGTATCTCTTCATCAAAATGCTCAGGGTACACCGCAACACCGTTGGGAATACGTTCACGAAGTCCGACCTGAGTGACCACCTCCCCCAAACGATTGCTCACCTTCACGGTGTCCCCTTCACCAATCCCGCGTCGAGCCGCGTCTTTCGGATGCAGATAAAGTTTGCCGGTTGCCTCAACCTGCAGCAAACCTTTGGCCTTTCGTGAAAGCTTTCCGGAATGAAACAAGGATTGGGAAACCTGCAAGATCATGTCATCCGCATCATCGGCTGAATCGTTTGCCGGCAATTGGTACCGCGTCGCCATATCCCGTTGATAATCCGACGTGAGGTATTTTGCGATGACCGTCAGGTTAGGGCGAGGGGGTAAGGGACCAGGCCCTAAGGTGCGTGTTCCAGGGAGGAGATTATGGATTTCCTTGCCGATTTCCTTGACGTCTCCGTATTCCATTGGATCATTCATCATCACCGACAGCGCAGAGAACACTTCCCAGTCCGGTCGACTCTCACCAACCAAATCAATCGCTTTTCGTACTGACTGGATATGCCCTTCCGTATTGGTAAAGGTTCCGTCTTTTTCAGCATAGGAACAGGCCGGTAGAACAACATGAGCTTTCTGTGCGGTTTCAGTGAGAAACAGTTCCTGACATACCAGAAACTCCAACTTCTCTAATGCCGACTGTATACCCGATGACGGAGGCAACGAAGCCAGGGGATTTTCACCCACGACAAACAAAGCTTTCAATCTGCCTTGTTGCGCATCCTCAATCATCTGTGGGAGTGAAGAGCCTGGCGTGTCGGGAATTGGCCGACCCCATGCTTGCGCCATTCGCGTCCTCTCCTCCGGGCTACCCAGGGATTGTCCACCAGGCAATACCGATCCGATTCCTCCCATCTCAAAGGCTCCCTGATCATTATTTTCTTCCGCCAGAGGAGCAAGACCACAACCGGGTTTTGTGAGTTTTCCACTTATCAACAAGAGGTCCAACAAATTCATGGTCATTCCGAATCCACCCTCGGATCGCAGGACTCCCGGTCCGACGAGAATGACAACCTTCTCCCCTTTGGCAAACACCTGGCCGGCTTGAGTAAACGTTTCCGAATCCAATCCTGTTTGCGCTTGAATCACATTCCAGGACAGGGCTTTCAGCGTAGCGGTCATGTCGTTGACATAGGACGAGGCGTTGGTCTGAAGTTCCGGATCCACCATTTGCTGATCCACGACCGCTTTCAGCATGCCCAAAATCGCTCCGGCATAGCCCGTCGGTTTGACGCCCAGATGATGTTGGGCCAGATTCACAATATTGCTGATGCTCCCAATGGCAGGTTGCAGGGCTTCGATGGTAATCAGCTTCGCCCCACGTCGTTTCACCGCCTCTTTGACCTTCAACCCTGTAATAGGATTGGTTTCGGTAATATTGGTCCCGACGAGTAAAAGGGTATCCGCCGATAGAATATCGTCAAAGCTCACGGCCCAACGATGGGTGCCTTGCACCCGCTGCATGGCATGCACCGCATTCAGATGGCCATACCGCACACTGCTATCAATCCGATTGGTCCCCACCACCCCACGCATGAATTTCTGAAACACATAGATATCTTCATTGGTGCATCGTCCCGTAATTAATCCGCCAATCGCATCGGGACCATACTTGGCTTTAATGTCCAATAGACGCTGCCCCACCAGTTCCAAGACCTCTTCCCATTGCACGGATTGAAGGGCTTCTCCTTGCCGGATGAGAGGCGCCGTGAGCCGATCAGGATGAACGCTGACATGATAGCCAAAGTAGCCTCTGGCACAGAGATCACCGTTATTACGGCCAGCCCCGTGAGTGGAATTCACTTCGATGAGGTCATTATTCTTCGTTTGAAAGGTGATTTGACACCCATCCCCACAATAGCCGCAAATTGAGTCCGTCCGCTTCAGCATCCATGGGCGAAATTCGTACATGGAGAGTCGACTCGTAATGGCTCCCACCGGACAAATCTGAATACAACCACCACAAAACTCGCAATCCAATTCATGAGCCCCGAAGGCTTTGATTTCCGTCATGGTGCCGCGTCCTGCAGGCGCCAGAGCTTTCACATCCATGACCTGATCACAATAGCGCACGCACCGCAAACATTGGACACAGCGGTTCATCTGCGTTTCTATCAGCGGGCTGAAATACTCCTTGGGAAAGACCCGTTTGAGTTCCTTAAATTCGCTTGTCGTCGCGGTGTATTCGTGAGAAAAGTCCTGAAGATCGCACCGCCCCCCTTGGTCGCAGACCGGACAATCCAACGGGTGATTGGCCAAAATAAAATCTAATACAGACTTGCGTGCCTCTTGTACCACAGAGGAAGACGCCGATTTCACCACCATGCCTTCCGCCACTTGCGTACTACAGGAGGTTTGCAACCGAGGCATTTTTTCAATTTCCACTAAACACATCCGGCAATTGGCGTCTGGCGTCAATTTCGGGTGATAGCAAAAGTGCGGCACCATGACACCGACCTGCCGCGCAGCCTCAATGACCAGCGTCCCCTTTGCGACCGATGCCGCCTTTCCATCGATCGTCAGGGTAATCATGTCTGTAGTGGTCGTTGGAGGTGTTGCCATTTCAGATATCCTCAATGCGAGAAAACCGGAATTTCCTTGTTGCGAGGCATCGTCTCCAGAGCTTCCTGAATGAGAGCCTCATATTCCTCGCGCCAGTGGAGTAATGTGCTCACGATGGGAGAGACTGCCGCATCACCAAACGCACAAACCGTACGGCCGGGGATATTTCCGCAGAGTTCATCAAGAACTCCAATATCTTCAGGACGCCCCCGTTTGTTCCAGATTCGCTGAAGAGTCTGAACGAGCCAGGAAGTTCCTTCCCGGCAGGGCGTACATTTTCCGCACGATTCATGATAGAAAAATTCCATTAATCGGAGAGCGGCCCACACCATATTCGTGCCTTCTTCCATCACCGTCACGCCCCCGGATCCCAGCATAGAGCCGGCTAATGCCACTGACTCAAAATCCATTTTCACATCCAGATGGTCAGGCGTCAGAAATGGAGCCGAGGCCCCACCAGGGATAAAGGCCTTAAGGGGCTTATCCGATCGCATCCCTCCGCCCAACTCATAAATCAATTCGCGGAATGTAATGCCCATGGGAGCCTCATAATTGCCAGGCCGCTTTACATGTCCACTCAAACAAAACACCCGCGTTCCACAGCTTTTAGGCGGAGAGCCAATCGAGGCAAACCACTCTCCCCCTCGGTTGATAATATGAGGAACATTGGCCATCGTTTCGACATTATTGACCACAGTGGGGTTTTGATATAGCCCATGCGTCGCCGGAAACGGCGGCTTGAAGCGAGGCATGCCCCGTTTCCCTTCTAATGATTCCAGTAGAGCTGTTTCCTCACCACAAATATACGCTCCGGCTCCAAGATGGACAAAAATATTGATCGTCAATCCGCTCCCCAGAACATTTTTGCCAAGATACCCGGCCGCATTGGCTTCCTGAAGAGCCTGTTCCAGAATCTTCGCACCGAGACGAAACTCTCCTCGAATGTAGATGTAGGCCGTTTGTGCGCCAATGGCGAAACAGGTAATGGCCATCCCCTCCAGCATTTGATGGGGATCCCGTTCCATGAGTTGCCGGTCTTTAAATGTTCCGGGTTCACTTTCATCCGCGTTGCAGCACAAATATTTAGGACCGGGATGATTCTTGGGAATGAATCCCCATTTCACACCGGTGGGAAACCCGGCTCCACCACGACCGCGAAGACCTGACTTTTTCACCACCTCAATCACCTGATCGGGCTGCATTTCCTTCAAAACTGTCCGAAGGGCTCTATACCCACCGGTCCCTTCATAGTCCGCCAACGAACCGGTGTATCCCGGCTGCTCCATATTCTTCAATAATATTTTTTCGTAAGTGGTCATAAACACATTAATTCGTGAACGGGCGGTTTTGAATAACCCATGAATTGCTTATCCATGTCTATGCTCTACAAAGACTCCTGTCATTTAGCAAGGGGCTGAGGATACATGAAGGGTCCTGTTTTAAGCGAACTTGTCCCGTCCCGTTTCAAATCGTCCAGGACTCGTCCGACCTTTTCTTCAGATAATTGCTCATAATAGTCATCATTCACCTGCATCATGGGACCGGTCCCACAGGATCCAAGACACTCCACCACGCTGAGCGTAAAGATGTTATCTGCCGTTGTCTGACCTGGGGCAATGCTCAGTTTTTTCTGAATCCACATCACAAGATCATCCGATCCAACTAAAGCACACATGAGCGACTTACACACTTGAAGGTGAAACTTCCCGATCGGCTTGAGATTAAACATCGTATAAAACGTGACGGTCTCAAACACTTGCGGGGGAGTCAAATCCAAAATTTTGGCAATCTCTTTCATGGCTGATTCACTGACATATCCCTCTTCCCTCTGCGCAAAATTCAATAACGGCAACAACGCCGAGCGCTTCACCGGATAGCGGGACAGAATATCCTCAACCTCGTTTTTGAATCGCTCAAATAACATGGCAGCCTCGTGAGTTGAAGTGAGGAGTCATCGCCCAATGACCATTGTGCGCGTAACCCTTTAACTCCCTGACACCATTCCCCATGTTATCGATCACACTCCCCCATCACAATATCGTACGTTCCGAAAATCGTGACGATATCAGAAATCAAATATCCACGCGCCATATGATCAAAGGCGCCCATATGAATAAAGGAAGGAGATCGGATTTTCAACCGATAGGGACGCGAACTCCCGTCACTAATGATAAAAAAGCCCAATTCACCTTTAGGCACCTCAGTCGCACAATACGTTTCGCCTTTCGGTGGCTTAAACCCTTGCGTAAAGATAATGAAATGATGAATCAGGCTTTGCATATCCCTCATCACCTCGGGCTTGGGAGGGGGAATGGCTTGGGCATCGACGGCCATCACGGGTCCCTCAGGCATTTGATTGAGGCATTGTTCAATGATGCGAGCGCTTTGCCACATTTCTTCCATTCTGATCCAATACCGGTCATAGGTATCCCCGTCTTTTCCCAGAGGGACTTCCCAATCCACGCGATCATACACGCCATAGGGCTCCAGTTTTCGAATATCATAGGACACTCCAGACCCACGCAGAACCGGCCCTGTGCATCCGAAATTGATGGCATCCTCCGCAGAAAGGAGTGCCACCCCCTTTGTGCGGGCTACCCAAATTCGATTTTTTTGCAAGAGCGTATCGTATTCCCGAATATGGGCAGGAAACGTTTTCAAAAAATCCCTGAGGGTCGTAATAATTTCCGGCGTGAGATCCGCATCCACGCCTCCAATCCGATAGTAATTCAATGTCAAACGGGCTCCACACAACTTTTCAAACATATCTAACAAGACTTCACGTTCCCGGAATGTCCAAAAGAACACGGTCATGGCTCCGATATCCAGGGCTTGTGTTCCCAGCCAGAATAAATGGCCGATGATCCGTTGCATTTCGGCAACGATGGTCCTCACATATTCCGCCCGTTCCGGAACGGCCATATCTATCAGTTTCTCCACAGCCCTCACATACGCATAGTTATTGGTCATGGCACAGACATAGTCTAATCGGTCGGTATGCGGAACCATTTGCATATACGTCAGACCTTCAGCCAACTTTTCCACTCCACGGTGCAGATACCCAAGATCGGGGGTGGCTTTGCTGACCCGCTCACCATCCAATTCCAACACGACCCGAAGCACACCATGCGTACTGGGATGCTGCGGTCCCATATTGAGGAGCATTTCCGTCGTGCGTTTGGTGTCACCCGGATGGTCATCCGCCATGAATTGATGCCGCTGATCATCTGGCACCTCGGCTTCCGACCATTCGCCAATCGGTTCGTCCAACCTGGGGAGAAAATCAAAGCGGCTTCGCCACCCTTTCCCTTCGGCCGGAAAATCTTTTCGTAACGGATACCCTTCATCATAATCATCAGGCATCAAAATTCGTCGAAGATCGGGATGCCCGCTAAAGCGAATGCCCATCAAGTCGTATACTTCGCGTTCCAGGAAATTCGCCCCTTTCCAGATCCCACTGATAGAGGCGATCTCCGGATGGTCCTCTGTCACGCGAGCTTTAATTCGAAGGCGGGTCCTGTGTGAAAGGGAGAGAAAGTGATAAATGACTTCAAAGCGCTCAAGGTCATCAGGATAATCCGCCGAACAGATATCGGTGATATGATCCAGGACCATTGAGGGATCGTCATGGAGAAATTGGGCAATTTCCAGCCAATGATCGGCCTGCACTTGAGCCCACAGGTCCAAACGCACGGGATCCTGCTGCGCCGTCAGCACCGCCTGAGGAAAGCGGTTAACCAGGGATTCAAGAAAAGCATGCATAAATGAGATCGGTTGCTGGATCGTTGATTATCGAAAAACCCTCTACACAACTTCCGGTGTTACTTCACAAAGTATTTTTCTTTTTGAATTTTTTCTTGGAGTTTAATAAGACCATCCATGAGCGCCTCTGGCCTTGGTGGACAACCCGCAATGTAGACATCCACAGGGACGATTTGATCCACACCCTGAACGACGCTGTAACTATTGTAATGATTCCCGGATGTCGCGCAGGATCCCATGGAAATCACATATCTGGGCTCGGCCATTTGATCATAAATTCGACGGATCACCGGTGCCATTTTCCGACAAACCGTACCAGCCACAATCATCAAATCGGATTGGCGTGGTGACGCACGAAATACCCCGGCCCCAAACCGATCAATGTCATACTTGGATGACACGGAGGCGATCATTTCAATCGCACAACAGGCTAATCCGAAGGTCATCGGCCAAAGGGCAGATTTCCGACACCAGGCAATACAATAATCCAAGTTGGTCGTAATAATATTCGGTTCAAGTTGTCGTTCAAGCATGCCCATAAGATTATCTGCCTACCTCAATGTTCTGTATGTGGCTCGTTGCCTACCCCCAAACTATGGGGGTGCCATTGTACTGGGTGAACTGCGGATATTTCCAGGCATAAAGACCTATTTTTCTTAATCCCAATCTAATGCACCTTTTTTCCAGGCATACCAGAACCCCACAATGAGAATGGCCAGGAACACTCCCATTTCCACTAGGCCAAGAAGGCCAAGCTTTTTAAACACCACCGCCCAAGGAAATAAGAACACCACCTCAATATCAAAAATGACAAAGAGCATGGCAATGATGTAATAGCGCATCGGGAACTGAACCCTGGCGTCCATAAACAACGGAGCGCCACTTTCGTAAGGAAGCAGTTTCGCCCGATAAGGCCGGCTTGGACGGACAATCCACCCCACAACAAAGGACCCGACTCCAAAGAGTACCCCAAGAACCATGAAGATGATGATGGGGAGATAATTAAAAGGAACCGGTTCACTACCCATAGATTACTCTCATTTTAGAATGAGTCATACTCACCACATTCATTTCCGATTCAAAACTTTTTCCATCTTCATTGTGAGGACACCGCGTCATCAAAAAAAGCCCGATAACGCAAACCTTGAAGCGGGAAAGGCTCCATTCCCTTTCGCTGAGCGAGAACCTTAAATGTTGTCCCCATCCCATGGGGACGCAATAATTGCGTCAACGCCTTTACATCTTCAGACTCTTGGTCCTGGTCTCGCACCAATTCTTCGACCCCCAACCCGATCAGCCAATTAGCCATAGTTGTGAATCCGATGAGGTCCAACCCGTTTGTCGTTCCGACACTCGCCAAAGCGGAAAAATTGACATGAGCCGTCATATCCTGCTCTCCAACCCTTGAATACGGATCGGTCGAAATGGCATGCCGATAATAACACAAGAAGGTCCCGTCCTTTCGGTCGGATCGATAATAATCACTATGCGTATGACCATAGTCGATAGTCACCACGACACCGCGACGGAGAAGGCGAGCCACATGCCTCATCCAAATCTCAGCGGCAAGATGGAGTTCTGAAGTTTGGGCTTCACTCAAGGCCACCTTATGAGTCTCGATGTAGTCGATCAGGTTCGGAGAGAGCCTATGATTCAGACATTCAACAAAATGCCCGCCTTTGTAGGCCACACATATTTCATGAAGGCGGTGGTCAGCCATTCGGACTCGATGGACAGGTAACGCGTCAACTAATTCGTTGGAAAAGACAACACCGGTCACCGAATCCGTTTCAACGTTCTCTAACGACGTCTTCCAACTCAGATGCTTGTTTCCCCAGCCCTCCCCTATCTCGCTGAGCTTGGCTGCCTGACGCGATTGGAGATGGGGACTCCGCTCAATGATTTGATAAGAAAGGCGATGATAAAAATCAGAATTGATCGATCGGCATTCTTGAATGAAATCGAAGGCAAAAGTTCCGTTCCCTGCACCAATTTCCATAAAAGTAAACTGAGCGGGATGTCCTAACTGGTCATCAATAGCCAAAACCTGGCGAACCAAGGTTTTCGCCAGAATAGGGGAAAGTTCCGGTGCCGTATAAAAATCACCACCCCATCCGATTCGGTCTGAGGGAGGGAGATCAGGTTCAACCTTTTTGGTCATATAATATCCGTGTGGAACATCGTAGAGCGCCAATTCCATGAAACGCGCAAAACTTATGGGCCCATTAAGGTCAATTTCCAACAGAATCTTCTCGATAAGGTCTGGATTACCCTGTGTATTCTGATGATCTGATGGCACGAATGGACTATGGTCCCTCCTGCAATATGCCCATTGAGAATCGGTTACGATAACGGCCTACCTTTAAACAAGTCAAGCAATTTCGCACTTTTTATGGCAATAAAAAACAATAGATTCAACATGTTATGAACAAGAACCTAATCGGAAGAAGAAGGTAGGTGAGTGGCAAACAGAAAGAGGGTGAGGTTACAACAATACTCGCGTCAATGAGAAGAGCAGGGCAGGCCTTTCAGGTGTCAGGTCCCATGGCATTTTTTGTATTTTTTCCCGCTCCCACATGGGCAGGGATCGTTTCGACCAACTTTCTCTTCGGCACGTTGAACGGTGCGTTGCTGGGGAGCGGAAGCGGACTCACCTCCCCGGTTCAGATTTAATTGTGTCGGGCGAGGCGCTTCCCGCTCAGGCTCAGGCCGTTCACCGCGAACCAGTTGAAATTTAAAGAGCCGTTCCAAGGTATCATTTTTAATCCGCTCCATCATTCCGGCAAACATGTCATAGCCTTCACGCTTATATTCTGCGAGGGGGTCCTTTTGCCCATACCCGCGCAGGCCGATTCCATCTTTCAACTGGTCCATTCCCCACAAGTGATCTTTCCAATGATGGTCAATCATTTGAAGCAGAATCGTGCGTTCCACATAATGCACTAAATCCTCGGTGGCCCCATGCTCCTGGATGAGTCCTTGGACTTTGTCTCGGTAAGCCTGCTTTAACTTTTCTGGAATTTCTTCCTTGAGCGCGTCTCGACCGACGTCTTTGATCTCATCCGCTTGGATCACATCAACGCCAAATTGTCCCTGCACTGATTCCGCTAATCCGGCAATGTTCCATTCCTCGGCGTACTGCTCCTCAGGGCAATAGACATCGACCAAGCGTTCGCCCACTTCCTCAATCATACCCAGAACGTCTTCGGTCACATCGGTCGCATGTAATACATTCTGCCGATGTTTATATATCACCTCTCGCTGCTTACTCATCACATCATCATATTCAAGAAGATGCTTGCGAATTTCAAAATTATGGCCTTCGACCTTTTTCTGCGCATTTTCAATGGATTTGGTGACCATCCTGTGCTCAATGGGCACACCTTCTTCCATGCCGAGCTTGAGCATGAGGTTTGAAACCCGTTCGGACGCAAAAATGCGAAGCAAGTCATCTTCCAAGGAAAGGAAAAAGCGCGAGGAGCCAGGATCTCCCTGCCGTCCCGCCCGTCCTCTCAGCTGATTGTCGATCCGGCGGCTCTCATGACGTTCAGTCCCGACTATGTGCAACCCTCCGGCTGCCAGTACTTCTTTCTTATTCTCATCACAGGCGGCTTTAATTGTGGCATACGCTTTGTTTTGCTCCTCTTCTGTCAGATCTTCCCCCCGATAAACAACCTGTTGTTTGAAGAGCGCTTCAGCATTGCCTCCCAACAAAATATCGGTACCGCGGCCGGCCATGTTCGTGGCGATGGTCACCGAACCCTTTTGCCCGGCCTGGGCGATAATTTCTGCTTCTTTTTCATGAAACTTGGCATTCAAGACATGGTGTTTTACGCCTCGATGCTTCAATAAGGCCGCAAGACGTTCAGATTTTTCGATAGAAATCGTGCCAATAAGAACCGGTTGTCCCTTCTCATGATATTCTTTGATCTCGTCGGCAATGGCCTCGAATTTCTCCTTTTCGGTCCGATAGACCACATCCGGATTATCGATTCGAATCATTTTGCTATTGGTGGGCACCACATTCACTTCCAGGTTGTAAATTTTTGCGAATTCCGCAGCTTCGGTGTCCGCGGTTCCGGTCATGCCCGCCAGTTTGTTATACATACGAAAATAATTCTGGAACGTCACGGATGCCAGAGTTTGATTTTCGTTGGCAATCTTCACCCCTTCTTTCGCCTCCACAGCCTGATGGAGTCCATCACTCCATCGCCGTCCCGGCATTAATCGACCGGTAAACTCATCAACAATCATCACCTCGCCATCTTTCACCACATACTCCACATCCCGATGATAGAGCACATGGGCTTGGAGAGCTTTAATAACGTGATGCACCAAACTCAGGTGCTTCAAGTCATAGAGATTATCGACTCCCAACAGTTTCTCAACATGCGCATTGCCTTCATCGGTCAGAGATACCGTTTTTGTTTTCTCTTCAATCGTATAATCCTCTTCCCGTTTGAGGTGAGGGATGATCCGATCCACCTGGAAATAAAGGTCTGTGCTTTGTTCGGCGGGTCCGGAAATAATCAGCGGCGTCCGAGCTTCGTCGATGAGAATGCTGTCAACTTCATCGACAATGGCAAAATTCAATTCCCGCTGAACCCCCTGGCTCAAGTCCGTGACCACGAGATTATCCCTTAAATAATCGAACCCAAATTCATTATTGGTCCCGTAGGTAATATCGGCCCCATAAGCCTCACGTCGAGAACATGGCCGAAGAAATTGCAACCGTTTATCCGGGGCATCATAGGTTGGATCAAATAAAAAGGAGGCGTCATGTTGAATGATCCCGACGGATAAGCCTAAACCATGGTAGAGCGGTCCCATCCACTGGGCATCGCGCTTTGCCAGATAATCGTTCACTGTCACCAAATGAACCCCTTTTCCCTCCAACGCATTCAAATAGACCGGGAGAGTGGCGACAAGAGTTTTTCCTTCACCTGTGCGCATTTCGGCAATACGTCCCTGGTGCAAGACCATTCCCCCTAACAACTGTACATCAAAATGGCGCATGCCAAGCTGGCGCTTGGACATTTCACGGCATACGGCAAACGCCTCAGGGAGCAAATCATCCAAAGACTCGCCAGCTTCCAGTCTTTTTTTAAATATTGCGGTTTTTGCCGCTAATCCCTCGTCATCAAGGGGTTGCAAGGAAGCCTCAAATTCATTGGCTCGAATCACTTGTGGTCTGAGCCGCTTGAGCTCCCGATCATTTTTGCTACCAAAGAGAATATTTAATAGACGAACAAACATATCGACCTTACGAAATAGGGTGGGAGAAAATCACAATGGATAGGGAATGAGGGCTAGACACACCTTTCAAACCATACAGTTGCCCTAGTATACCGAATTACCGGTGGGAATCAACTCACAGGAAAAGGATTCATGATCGCAAAGATCCATCCTGTGACAGACGACGACACGAAACGAAGGACAGGCATTTGCTTGACAGAATCTTTCGGGTTTCCCTAGCATAAGCCTCCTTTATTATTCAGGGTTTTGAACATTTCTGGTCTGTAGATAACATGCCATATCGAAAAAGCCTCACCGTTGTACTCATTCTGATGCTCTTCCTCATCATGGGGAGCATGCATCGGACCTACGCTTCGCACATTACGGAACATACCCATCACCACACATCAGCCATGCATAGCACGGCAATCTGTTCCTGGATGTGCGCGGCGGCACAAACAATTTCCGGGGATAACCAGGAAATTTCCCCTAGCTTCCAACTCCTTGCCATTATGGAATATCCGATTCCTAAAGTCCCTACTCTCATTTCCACTCATTTTCTTCCAACCAGAGCTCCTCCTCGATAAATCATCCGAAGCCTGGTTCCCAAACCGCTTTCACCATAACGAGTTGAGTTCGGGAACGGCCTCACAACGCATGGTCAGAGGAGGGGACGGCCGACATCTTCCTGACAGGAGAAACCGAACAAGGGACAACCTCTTTAAGGGGGTAGTGAGTTTCTTAACGTCAAAGATGCCAGCTGGCTTGATTTGACGTTATCCGCAACCTAGAAAAACAACCAGTGGATATAATTCAACACGACCGGTCGTCATATTTCGTAATGGGAAAAGGTCTTTTGGTACATCAACACAATCTGATGTTTTTCATTGTTTTATCTCTATGGTGCACTTTGGCCTCCAATCAAACTTCTTTGGCGGAAAACCTCGGTGAGAGCACAGAGCCCATAGAAACCTTAGACGTCATTGAAGTGACCGGGACAACGGTGACAAAAACCAGTAGAACATTTTCATTTCCGTTGCCCACGATTGACCGCCCATGGCCGCCAACGACATTTCATACCCTTGGGGCTCCCGATCTTGATATGGATAATCTGCCACAGCCCGCCATACCCCGAATACTCCTAGACCGGATCGGAACAACACGCGGGCGATTGAAAAGCGTCAAACCCCTGAAAACCGAACGCCCCCTCTATCCCAGAATGGCCAGAGAACAGGGGTGGCATGGGAAGGTGGTCCTGCGGACGCACATAAGTTCCGATGGCACGGTCACAAGTGCCACAGTAAAGGAAAGTTCGGGATTTTCTCTCCTGGACGAAAGTGCCGTTCAATCGGTAAAGGGCTGGTCCTTTGAACCAGCAAAAAATGGAGAATTTACCGTTGCGTCCACCGTGGATTTGCCCATTCGATTTGATTTGCTTCAATAAACCTGGGGAATATTGCCCATATCAATAAGGTTAGCCCATGATACCTCCTTTCTCGAAAATCAGACTCATCGCGTTTTTCCTTCTCGTCACCCATATCGGCCTGGGCAGCCCCTCAAGTCAGGCTGGAGAAGCACAGGACCTTCTTTCCCAAGCCTTTTCATCCTATGAACAACAACAATGGACTTCGGCCATTGCTTCCTTAGAGCGTGCGCTGGCCTTGTACCCGGGATACGCTGAGGCGCACCATCTGTTGGGGTTAATCTTCAACAATCTTGAAAAAACGGATAAAGCCATCATGGAGTTACAACGGGCGGTGGAGGCCTATCCCAAATTTGCTCAAGCCTATGTGGATCTTGGATCCATCTACCAGCATCAGTCCCAATTTCCAAAAGCCGAGCAATCATTCAATCTTGCCTTGAAGGCCTATCCCAAGTTTACGGAAGCCCGCATTGCGTTGGCGGCGTTGTTTGATCAGCAACAACAAGCGCAGAAAGCCATTAAGGCCCATCAGGCCGTCTTGGAACTCGAGCCTCATCGCGTCGATTCGTTATACGGCATCGCGTTTTGGCTGGCCCAGGAGCAACAGACCGATGAAGCCCAACGTTACGTCGACCAACTGGTCTCTCTCCATCCCACGTATGTCAATGGTTGGTTAATGGCCGGATCACTCGCTCAACAATCTGATCACGTGGACAACGCCATTCAGGCCTACCAACATGCCGTAAAATTAAACAATAATTTAGCCAGCGCCTATTTCAATTTAGGCATCCTGTACCGGCAAAAGGAAGGTTTCAAGGAAGCGGCACAAGCATTTGAACACGTCACCGCTCTCGATAAAAACAATGCGGAAGCTCATGTCAATCTGGGAGTCGTGTATGCGGCCCTGTCCCAAATTGATCAAGCTGAAGAAGAATATCAAACAGCCTTATCTTTGAATGATCAATTGGCCGAAGCCCACTACAATCTTGGCATGTTGTATGAATTTCATCGCAATGCCCCCCAAAAAGCTCTCAAGCACTACGAAGAATTCTTGAAGCTTGGGGGCCAGGACGAACGAATTCAAACATTATTACAACGGAGCAAATCGTGAACTCCACGTTTGAAGATTCCTCTTCCAATTTCAATAATCGAATTTTTCTCCTGAGCGCCTTGGGAAGCGTTATTCTTCATGCAGGAATTCTTGCCGCCCTGACGTATTATCCAAGTCCCCCTGAAGTTAAAGACCTCACCCCAACAGTCCAGGTGACATTGGTTCCGGCTCTCCAGGAAATCAGTCCCACCCCACAACCGCCCACGAAACCTCTGACACCACCCCAACCGGATTTTGCACAACCCACGCCACCGTCTCCCCGGACCCAACCTACGCCAGCCATGCCGGCGACACCGATGCAGGCATCAATTAAACCGACACCTTCCAAACCCCTGGCTCCGCCGCCTCTTCCTCAGGCAAAGCCCATGCTCAAAGACACACGAACGGTGCAGGCCATACAGAGTCGTCAGATGATGAAAATGGCCGTTCCTCCTCAACACCGGCAAAGACCTCAGCTTTCACCGGCGACACCGCAGCGGGAACAACCCCCTGCCAGGACACCCATGCACATGAACAATCGTCAACCAATAGCGCAGCACACACTGCCTCCCCCGCCAAACCCGTCGGCTCGTCCGGCATTAAAAACTCCGCCGGCGATGGCAGCCGGATCCTCAACGTCCAAGCCGAGAATTGTCGCCTCGACCAAACCACTCTATCCTCGTGTGGCGCGTGAGTCTGGGTGGGAGGGGACGGTCATTGTGCGAACATTGATTAACACCGATGGCGCTCCCAGCCAGGTGGAAATTCGAAAGAGCTGCGGTCATGAGGCGTTAGATCTGGCTGCCCAGGAAGCCATTAAAAACTGGAAATTTCAGCCGGCGAAAGACGGGAACATCCCCATAGCCAAATGGGTCGACATTCCCATTAAATTTGACCTGAACAGTTAAGCGACGCGAGAAGAAGGGAGTAGAGGCATGATTCAATTACTGATGGGTGGCGGATGGATGATGATCCCCATCCTGGGCTGCTCATTATTAGCTCTGACCGTCAGCATCGAACGTGGATTCCAATTCCGATCGTTGCGCTTCAGCCGCCTGGCGGACCGGATGATCAAACTGGTTGAACAGGGAAAATGGACGGATGCGCTGGCATTAGCCGAACAACGCCAGAGCCCCACACTCCGCGTGCTTGCGGCAGGCATATTTCATCGAGACCAACAACCGGACAAAGCCATGGAAGCAGCTGGAATCGGCGAGCTGGCCCGATTAAAGCGGGGATTATCCGTTCTGGATACGATCATTACGTTGGGTCCCTTACTGGGACTGCTAGGAACCATTATTGGAATGATCGATTCCTTCGACATCATGTCCGAATCAGGACTAGGAAATCCCCACGCGGTCACAGGTGGTGTGGCTGAAGCACTCATTTGCACCGCTGCAGGAATTGGGGTTGCCGTCATCACGCTCATTCCCTACAACTTTTTCCTTTCCATGGTCGAACGGGAAACCGAGCGCATTGAACAATATGCCACCAAACTTCAGTCGTTCCTGGGACATTCCTAATTCCCACCTTCAGCTTACGAACGGCATGGACAACCCACAGCAACAAAGCAGAGAAATCGTAGCCAAACTCAGAAGGTTCATTCATTTAGCATGCTTGGAGCCTCCAGGCATGATTATTCAGGGCGAAAGAAAATGGATTCAGAGTCAACAGACACCATACACCCTGTTGTCTTTGACCATCCTGTTACTCATTAGTGGACTGGGATTGATGGGATGTAGCATTCCCACTCATTCCCCACCAACCACCAATATCGAATCTTTCGACAACCGGAAGACTGCCAAAACCTATGAATTTATCAATGGCCAATGGTTTGATGGACAAGGCTTCACCAGGGATACCTGGTATGCGGTCGATGGCTCACTTACCCGCCTCCGGCCCAAGGTTGTTGAACAGACCATTGACCTGAAAGGCGGGTTTGTCGTGCCACCGTTTGGCGAAGCCCACACCCACAACGTCGAAGGTGCCTGGAACATCGATCAGGTCATCAATCATTATGTCCGGGATGGTATTTTTTATGTAAAAAATACCACCGACATTCCCGAGTTTGTTGAGCAAATCGACGGAAAACTCAACACACCGGAGACCATTGATGCGATCTTTGCCCATGCCGGTCTGACCGGGAAACGCGGTCATCCCATTGCTCTATACGAAGACATACTTCGCACCCATCGTTATGAACCGGTCATTGGCAAACGTGAAAAAGGATGGTTCAACGGGCGAGCTTACTTTGCTCTTTCCTCTCTGAAGGATGTGGAAACCTACTGGCCGGCCATCATGGCGACCAAGCCGGATTTCATTAAGCTCTATCTTGCCGACTCGAAACATTTTGAACACGGCACCCGCTCCGCCACTCATGGGTTTCGGAGCGGCCTGAATCCGCAGCTTATCGAGCCGATTGTCACGCGTGCGCACCAGCAAAACCTGCGTGTTTCCGCACATATTGAAACAGTTGATGACTTTCGAACGGCCATCAAGAATCATGTGGATGAGATCGCCCATCTCCCAGGGTGGTTCCTTCCTTCGCCCGACCAAGAGTCAGCCGTGCGATTAACTCAAGAAGATGCCCAACTGGCGGCCACACACCGGACCGTGATTGCCACGACGACCGTCGCCGAGCACTTTCACCCGGCAGGACATCATACCAAGACGGACGCGAATCCCCACTCTCCTGCAAATTCCCAAGAGCACCAACCGCCACCCGTGAAAAATGTCCTTGAGGTCGCCAAGAGAATTCAGATGGAAAACCTCAAGTTACTGCATCAGGCCGGGGTCACCATTGCCATCGGAAGCGACCATGCGGAAACTTCCCTGGCGGAAGCACTTCACCTTCATCACATGGGAATTTTTGACAATCTGACCTTACTGAAAATGTGGAGTGAGACCACTCCTCAAACTATTTTTCCTTCAAGGAAAATTGGACGATTGGACGAGGGATATGAAGCCAGTTTTCTTGTTTTACAGGGCAATCCGCTTGAAGACTTCGAACAGGTTCAAAACATTATCCTTCGTATGAAGCAAGGGTCACCTCTGTCATGGAGCGAAACTCACCATACAGATGCCACAGCCAAACATGCGCATTAATCTTCGATCTACAATGGACAGGATTTTTAAACCACAAGCCATAAACCCTTCAACATGCCTGACAAGCCATCGAGCCCTCCCATGATGCCGCGCCGCCTTACACTCCCTTCAGTCATCTTCGCGGTGGCGTATCTCGCTCTGGCGAGCATAGCCACGTATTGCGTGGCATCTCATGAGATCCAACATTCTCCAATCAATCATCATTCCAAAAACACCACTTCCCATTCCTCAATTTGCTCATGGGCCTGTCAGGTCAGTTCGAAAGCGAACTCGGCCGACACGACCCACAACGCACTTCTTACCCACACCCTATTAATCGTCGGATTCGTTTTCTTTTTTTCCGTCATTCCTGCACAGGCAACGCTGAGTCGGTCTCTCGCTCGCGGCCCTCCGGTTTAATCAGGTTCCACGATTCCAACTTAATATTTTTTTGCAGCCATAAGGGCAGAACCCTGTTCAGCCTGACCTGAATCCCTTCATGCGCGCAGGAAAGGATACGTGAAATCCATGATCGACCTAAAGTACTTGAAAATCAAAAACATGCAACTAGCCTTGCAGTTTTGCGCGGCAATTAGCTTTCTCCTAATCGAGCCCTCTCTGGGTATAGCTGAAGAAATAATTGAAACACTTCCAACTGTGACAGTAGAAGCCAAACGAATCGAAAACATCGATGTAGTCAAGGAAGAACTCGCTCGCCGGCCCAGCAGCACCATCCTGATCGAGGAAAAAGAAATCGAGGAATCCCGTGCGTTCAATTTAACCGACGTCCTTCAATTCGCTCCAGGCGTGCGATTCCAATCCCGATTCGGTGCCGACGAAGGACAATTCCAAATCCGGGGGACTTCCCTCAGGAACAACTTTCATCATCGTGGTATTAATATTCTCATCAACGGGATCTATTTCGGCGATGCGGACGGATTCTCCGATTTTGAATCCATCGACTTGATGGCCTATGAGCGTATCGAGGTGTATAAAGGGTCCAACGCCCTCCGGTATGGAGCCAATACCCTGGGAGGAGCCATCAATTTTGTGCCCCGCACGGGCTACAACGCCTCCCTCTACCAAGCGCGTGGATTGGCTGGGAGTTTCGGACTCTATTCAGGACAGGTCTCCAGCGGCCAGGTCACCAAACCCTTTAAGGTCGGCACCATGGACACCACCGCCGATTACTATATCAGCGCTTCGGGCAATCATCAGGACGGCTTTCAGGATAACAGCCAGCAGGCACGCGGACGGTTAAATGCCAACTTCGGATTTCAGATCGGCGATCACCAGGAAGTGCGCGCCTATATCCTGGGAGCCGAGGTGTCAGAAGCACTCCCAGGGTCGATTACCCAAGCGCAATTGGATTCCGATCGAAGGCAGGCTAACACCTTGGGGGGAATCAATCCGTTTTCCTGCGGGCCAAACCAGGCCTGCAAATGGGGACGGTACTATAGTTATATCCGGGTCGGGGCCGCCTATCGCAATGAATTCGCATCCCACCAGTTTTTTGAGATTATCCCCTATTATTCCTACCAATACGTAGATCATCCTATTTTCCAAACGATCGTCCAGGATAACTATAATGTGGGAGGGGAAATTCGATACGTCAATTCACATCCCATTTTCGGACATGAGAACAAGTTCCTCATCGGCAATCAACCACGATACGGAGACACCAATCAACGGCGTTTTGTCAACAATTTGGGCAAACGCGGAATACAGACCCAAAACCTCACGTTGGAGACGACCAATCTCAGCACCTACCTGGAAGACCAATTCAACGTAACCGATGATTTCCTTGTCATTGCAGGCGGACGCTGGGAATACAGCATCCGGCAGGGCAGGAACCAACTCTACAGTCCCTTTACGGGAGATTTAAATACCAGCGATACCGGCGTACGTCATTTCAATGCTCTTATCCCAAAGATGGGGTTCGTGTACCAAACCACCGGGACCTCGCAAATTTACGGAAACGTCAGCCGTGGGTACGAACCCCCCATCAATGTCGAATTGACCTCATCGATCAACCCGGACGGCACGGTCCCCACCACCCCCTTCATCAACCTGGATGCGCAACGGGCCTGGCAGTTTGAAATTGGCACACGAGGCTCCACAGCGGATAACCGCTATACCTGGGACCTCACCTTCTATAACCTGGAAATGCAAAAGGAAATCCTGACGTTTAATATCAATAACCAACCGACCTATCAAAATGCCAAAGGGACGCGACACACAGGCATTGAAGCAGGAGGCAGTATGGTGGTAGCCAACGGATTGCTGGTTCAGGGCCCTAAAAACCAAAGCGACACGATCTCCGTTCGTACCGCCTATACCTGGTCCTTATTTAAATTCACCGATGATGTGTACGGCGGAGGAGACAATGGAACTCAAAAATTTTTGGTGGCCAAGGACGGCAACCGGGTTCCCGGGGCGCCCGAGCACCAGCTTGCCGGGGAGGTACGCTATGACCATCCGGCCGGATTTTTTATCGCCCCGAATTTCGAATGGGTCCTCGCCGGATATTACGTAAACAGCGAAAATACCGCCAAGAACTCGGCCTATTTCCTCGTCAATCTGAAGGCGGGCTATAATTACAGTAAGAACCTGTCCTTTTTCGCAGAAGGACGAAATCTGTCCGATCAAACTTATGCGGGTGCTGTCGTGGTCAATGACAGTCTGGGCCGATACTTCAATCCCGGTCAGGGGATCAGCGGGTTTGGTGGAATCGAATGGAAGTTTTAATGTGTTCGGGCCGGACACAATCGTTCAGGGAACGGAACATTGAGGTTGTCACACCTAGTTCGTTATTCTAGGTGTGACACCCAATGGCTTATCAACTGAAGACGGATATTTTAAAGATTTCCATTCACATTATCTGTTAACCTTTTCGCAACGACAAACCGGGCATTAAGATTTCCATGAGACTACCTGCCGCCACACAGAAAAAGGCCCGCATCGAGATCATTCCGATGATCGACACGATGTTCTTTCTCCTGGTGTTCTTTATGATCGCCACGCTGTCCATGACCATTCAACATGGGATGCCGGTCAATTTGCCGACGGCCGACTCCTCAACGGATAAAGTTCCTGAGCAAATCTCTCTCACGCTGACCCATGAAGGAATGCTGTACTACAATAAGGACCGCATTGGACTACCGGAACTGGAAGTCCGCCTGGCAACCCTTCGGCAAACCGACTCGGACCCTTCAGTCGTCATTAACGCCGATGAACAGGTTTCCCATGGCCAGGTCATAAAAGTGATGGACATCATTCGATTGGCCGGCATTTCCAACATGGCAATTGCCACAAAACCCAATTCGGAATCTTAATCCCCCGGAAACCATGAACCACACCCCAGCAACTCCATTCACCAATGTAGGGCCTCGATTGGCACATGCCCTTATCGGGCTACTCATTGGGTTACACGTCGTCCTCCTGGGTGCGGGAGCGTTCTGTGCTTCAAGATCCCTTGATCCCAACACCTCTCACCATTCCCACCCGGCCCAATCCCTCTCTCTTCTTTGCTCGTGGGCCTGTCATGTCGCCCAGATTGCCTCAGGTGCCAGTCCGATTGCTCAATGGTCGGCGCTGTTTTTTCCCATCATGTTCTGGCCCCTGACACCGGTATTCATCTTTTCCCGAACCTCGCCCTTACACAGATTCTCTCCTCGCGGCCCACCCGTTCGTTTTTTGGTTCATGGATAGACTCGGATTTTCAACGAATCCGTCCCTGAACCCACATCCCAAGCGCATCGTTTCGTCGTGAGCAGAATGGTCCAATGATCTCCATTCTCCATTGATTCGACGTATTGCGCTCAAGAAGTAACCATGTTGAAGCCCGGTTGGAACTATTTCGTTCCGGATCTTTCATAGTAGTGACCGGACACGAACACATGACTGTAATCGCATGACACAGCATACAGGCTGCGGAAGGAGAACCCATGAACAAACAACTTTTACGTGTCGGTGAAGCGGCTCAAACCTTGAATGTCAGCCGATGGACCATCTATCGGTGGGTCGAAGAAGATCGTCTGAAAGCGACGAAAATTGGAAAAGGCAGCTTACGAATATTTCGGGATTCCATCGATGCGCTGATTCAACAAAATCGCAAAAACCATTGGGATTTTGCCATCACGGAATGTCAATGAGCAACGAATAAACTGTTGCATCGATGAGCACCCGTCCGTAGACACCTTGCAAAGAAACAGCTAGCTTGACGGGGGAGATAATCAAAATTGCTGCAATTGCAATGGCCCAAGATGAGGAAGACCACTCTCACACAATCGTTTGCGGCTCTCATGCTCAGCATGTGCTTCCTGTGCGTGACTGGAGGCCTTGCCTATACGGCTCCACTCCACATCCACCACGGGCACCATGATCAGCAGACTCATGGGAACACCTGGTGTAGCTGGACGTGCCAAGCCGGGCAAGGCCTTCAGACGCTGTCAGCTGACATCCTCAGGTCATTTTCTCTATTGGGCATTCTTCCCCTCTTCAAACCTACAGCACCGGATCTCTTCCGACATCACCACAGTGCTTCTCGTGCCCCGCCTCACTTTTCCCTCTTCTAAGCTTCTCATTGGATCCCGTTGGTTTTTCTCACTCATGAAGATGAAAGACGTGGGTTCGCAGAAGAACTGAACCAAACCTCAGAGTCCGGAGCACTCACCGGCTCTCAAGCAGGTTTTCAATTTATTCCTTGATACCTACTCAATGGAGGCACTGTCTCATGTACAGTTATTCCTTTAAATGTTTCCGACCAACCAGCAGTTTCACCCTATTGATCGTCCTCTTTTTGTTCTTTCCAAGCCTGGGGTTTGGCCGTGAGCAAGCCATTCTTTCGTTTCAACTTGACCCACGCCCTTTCAGCCCTGCCCTCTGCCAAAGCAGCGGCCATGACCGATCCATCAGGATTCAGGTGGCAAAATATCATGATCTCATCATTCGCAAGGTTCCCGGACAATGGATACCTGCCGAATCTCGCGAAGCCAGAATCAAGCAGTATGTCCATTTCATCAAATTGCAGGATTTAACCGATGGAATCGTCACCCAAGGCGCGATTGCCTTTGATCGGAATTATGCCGTGATCTTTACGGCAGAGCACCCCGAAGGCATAGCGCGAAGCAAATTTATGGCCTCACTCCCTGCATCACAACAACAATTAGGAAACGCCGCCCTGAATACGTTTTTGCATCTCCGTCAGGTCCTCTACGCCGCAATCGATTCCTGCCGTTCGTATCCACCATTTGTCGTATACGGAACGGACGAAGAAATTGACCGGATTGAAGCGGCCAGGCGGATATTCGCCAAACGGGTCAATCAATTCAATAGTGACCCGACCGCCTTGTCTGCATTCACCTTTCACGAAACCGGGATGGCCGATGGATTTGTCGATCCCGATGCGGGAATGGGCACGAACGTCAGCTACCAGGCGATGAATCCATTAAATTTTCATGTGCCTTCGCAATATCCCTAACCCGAGAAGTTCTGGAAATGAGAGATCGATATAACACAGAGACCGTCTCGATCACCCACTCGGCTACAGATCCCAAACCATCCCGCTGTAGCAGAAGACAGTATCCATCTGTAGACGGACTGTTGGGTCCATCGTATGCTGGAGCCACTGTCTAGACGTTTCCAATTTTGGCTTTTCACGATCTGCCGGTTGCGTCAACCGAACGAGTGTTCGGCGAAGGAGGATTAAGAAACATGCAAAGAATGAGTATCGCGTTTCCGGCCTTGGTGGTTCTAGTCTGTTCTTTTTTCACCATGCCTCTTGCGGTTCAATCTGACGCCATGCCGAAAGACGGTGAGCTGGCATTTCCTTCAGACTATACATCCTTCCCCGTCTTTTTATCAGGGGTCCAAAAGCCCGATGCGGTCCGTGACCTGTACGTCAACCCGATTAGTGCCAGAAACCAACCAGGTCAAGCCTTCACCAACGGATCCATATTGGTGATGGCAATCTACAACGCCAAGAAAAATGTCAAAGGAACTTTGGAAAAAGGAGCAGACGGAAATTTGGTGAAAGCCGAATTGGCCAAGGTTTTTGTCATGCAAAAAGGAGCAGGATGGGGAAAAGGCGCTCCGGAGAATCTCAAAAACGGCGACTGGATTTACTCAGCGTTTAATGCCAATGGCGATCGCTTGGAGGTCGATTATACGACCTGCCGGGGGTGCCATTTACCCCTTGGTGAATCCAAAGATTTTGTGCACCGGTATGATGAATATTTTGAGAAACGAATGCATGCGACTCATTAACCAAAACAATGCATCCTTTCCTGGCTCCAGGAAAAACAGAACAGCGTAGAACATCCAGGGACGGACCGGCCTCCAACCTTGGACGAGTAGGGTGAAGGTGGATTGCACTCCTGCAGCCTCCTAGACCTTCACCCTGCTCCTATGCGCACCCCGCCTCTTCCCTCCTCAACACCGCTCATCAGGGGTCAAAAATATTCAGCCTAAGAGGTCCCTACTCCGGCATCCAATCACTCAGAACCAATGACCGAAAGACTATCACCCTATCCAATCCTGAAACATAACGGCAGACAAGGGCCCGACCCTATCCCTTTTTCAAGCAAGACCTTGAAGGACCAAAAGCCGTTTGAAATTTCGATCCCGTGCTCAGCAATTCATCTTTGGAGGCTACCCGCCTGACATGGCCTCATCAAAAGTCTCACCCACGGTCGGGAGTTTCTGATACATTGATTGTCGGGATTTCATTGGCAGGAATCCCATGATACACTCTTTCACGAGTCGCGCTATGGCAAAATCAAAAAGACAAAAACACTCAGTCGACACCGAAGCTCCAAGAAAGACATCGAACACTCCGGCTTCCCTGCACTCAGGTTCGAAAACCCTAATCGATCTTCTCCTCATCATCCTGGCCGGTGCCGGACTGATGTTAACCGCCTACCTGACCTATACGGCATCATTCGAGGTTCACCCGGCATTTTGCAGCGAGGGTTCGGGCTGTGACATTGTGCAGAGCAGCCGATGGGCTACATTTCTGGGAATTCCCATGGCCTTGTGGGGTTTCGTGACCTATATGGTAATCGCGGGGTTGGTGTGGTCCGGCCGCGGCCAGTCCGGTAGCGGATCGGCGTTGATTTACGTGGCCATGAGTGGATTCGCGGTTAGCGCCTACCTGACCATCGTCTCGGTCATGGAGATCGAAGCCACCTGTCCCTATTGCCTGACTTCATTTGCCATCATCACGACCATACTGGGTCTCGCTCTCATTCAACGTCCTCCCAATTGGACGAAGTCGTTGAAAGAGGCAGTCGTGGTTGGACTACTCATCGTTGGCGGGCTCCACCTGCACTATGGAGGTTGGTTTGACCCGGCGGCAGGCCCTGAAGATCCGCAACTGCAGGCACTCGCCATCCATCTCAATGACACCGGCGCCAAGTTTTATGGCGCCTATTGGTGCCCTCGTTGCCAGGAACAGAAAGCCACATTTCTCTCATCAGCTAAACGGCTCCCATATGTGGAATGCAGTTCGGGCGGAAGAGGAAGCGGTCTCACCGCCCCCTGCTTCAAGGCCGACATCAAAACATACCCAACCTGGATTATTGGAGAACGACGGTTAACCGGACTCAAGACCCCACAGGAATTGGCACGAGCCTCCGGATTCGATTGGCAGGAGTAAACGATCCGGCATTGTCTTCCCCTCCATCTCATTAGACCTCCGTTGCCGACCTTCCCTGTACCCCACATTCTCGACCCCGGATAGTGGAACTATTTACTCACGACACAGGATCATTATCTTCATCTTCAAACCCGTGTCCCACCCATCGGGGTGGCCCAGGTTGCGATTACCCGTGCTCACCGCCGAAACACGGAAATCGGGATTATCTTCGATCAGAATGGAATCGTCACGGAAATTCAAGAAAAAATACAATGGAGAGGGCCATCATCGCTTCTCCCGGCCACACCACCGCTCAAATCCACGATGAGGGAGAACACGCATGCGCGAATTCCCCCCTCGCTGAAGTCACCGATGAAATGCCAATGATGTTTCTCAGTCTCGATCGCGGGATCCGTGCTTACGCGATCCCCCTTCCTTGAAAAATTTTCTTCTATCATCGTCCTGATACCCATGGTGGTCTATGCCTCGGTGATCAAGAACACCTTTGGGGAATGTTTGCGGATCTTCCACACAGCCAAACCGGCTGCCTTGGGGATTTTGGGTTCCGGCCCCGCAGACCCACACTTCATCAAAAAATAGCGGCCCGGCTTGCGGGTCGCTGAGATCATTGATCTCCCCCCTGACTCTGAACCCATAGGCCCCGTCAATCGTGGGTTTGAACCAGGCATTGTACCGATTGTCGGCTCCGAAGGCCTGCTCGGGTTTGGCAAGTCGATCCTCCTGAATGATCGCAGAACCCATACTTTCTTCCTTTCGG
Organism: Nitrospira sp. MA-1; assembly: GCA_032139905.1. Lineage (NCBI taxonomy): Bacteria > Pseudomonadati > Nitrospirota > Nitrospiria > Nitrospira sp. MA-1. Next base: position 309,422 of record JAQJDB010000007.1, on the reverse strand, counting down.
AACTGAACCTGCGCTTCAATATCCACCACATCTCCGTTACTCACGCTGATAGGCTTCCCGTCTGATGTTCGGGTCACAAAAAAATCAAGGGCATTAACGGCATCCTCAAATGCCGGTTCGATCCTAAACCCGACGGCTAAGGTATAGGGCCCGACTTCCCTTGGCTCATGGGGATTGGCCATGGCGACCGATTGCATCAAGAACCCCACTGCCAACACGACACACATTCCTGAGCCCACCCGATACCATTGACCAACTTGCATGCACGGCATACCAGAATCCTCCTCTTTGGTGAATGTGAACATGGATGCGAAAATTTTCGAACAACCGGAAGAAATATATCCTGTGATGGAAGATCTCGCTACCAAACCACGCCTTCATTAACCAATCGTTGCAACATATTTTTTCACTTCATAATTTTTCGAATGCCAGGAAAAGATACCGACATGGTCTCAAGAAAGCTTGAGAAGGAGCATGATATGGAACCGCGGTTTTTCCTAACGGGTTCGTAAGGGAGAACTATCAAAATAACAATAGTTACATGAACATATTTTCCAGAATTATTCACGGATGTAGCACCGATCAGTAGAGATCGGTAGAACAATCTCACCGGATAGGATACATTTTCCCTTGACGCTGAGAGATCACTGCACTCTTCAAGCATCAATCGGAGCGGCGTGACTCATCCCTGACCCACCCCGCTCCCTGTCAGGGTGAAGGCATTGGGACTTGCAACCTCCTTGGCCTTCACCCTGTTTTTTTATTCTCACTTGTCCCGCTTTTCCAGAACAATTCATTGGCGGATCGGGGGAACCAAGGATTGACATAGGCCTGAGCCATTCCCATTTCCCGCTACATTCTGGATACAATTCGCTCGTAACACTGACGGAGGAGTTACCACACAACACAATCTCTTCACCAAAGAGCGGCCATGTAGATTCTGTATCATGCCAGCGCGACGAATCAGCTTCCTACGGGTCAGCCTGGGTCTGATGTGTAGATAAAACAATCTTGTTTCACCACGATAACTGTAGTATCGGTCAGTACACGTCGGTAGCCGGACCAGTATGGCTCTGATACAACCATGCTCCTGTACTCTATATCGAAATATTGAATTCATTATTTATCATGATGAAATGGATGAAATTGCACGACTTCCCTCTGCTGTTCTCAATGTACTGAGAATATGTCCTCTCACCCCGCATGATGACCAACACCCAACTAAGAACCCCCGCTCTTCCCTATAGGCCTGTGACTCGACAGCCTGGACAGTTCAGTCTATGGCTGATCTGTCTGCTGATCGGCATCCGGTTTGTGGCCGCCTTCGGGGCCTATATCTGCGTCGCGGATTGGGAGATCAGGACAATCCGCACCGTGCATATCCATGCGGCAGGCTCCCATAGCCATTGTCAGCATGGTCAATCCACTTTCAACCCATTCGTCGGATGGGCCTGTACGGTGTATCAGGACGATCAGATGCTTCTCCTGCCGGACAAGCCATACATGCCGGTGCAGGGGTCCGTTCTCGCGCCACTGGTCACTCAAGTTATTTCGCTGCCCGACAGTCCGTTGATTGCCGCGCATGGCCGCAGTCCTCCCTTCAGCGCACGCATCTCCTAATTACAAGCACCACACAACGTTTGATTAATCATGAGCTGCAGTCGGCCTGGTCCGTGTCGACGCGTGTGCCCTGGGACTGACATCTCGCGATGTGAGCAGGAAGGGGTCTCTCCTCACACTGTTTCCTCCCACCACGGGCATGCCGAGTCTCGCTCCCGGAACCGAACCGTCTGCATCACACAGTACTGACGTCCCTCCATCCAGGGTGCTCAGGTAGGAGCGTATTACTATGAGTTCAGCCGGATCCTCTCGGGTCACCACTCGAATGCCCACATGTTCCCGTTCCCTCACGAGGGTCGTATATATTGTCGCGACGCTCTTCTGCCTCACCGAGTTGACTGCCTGCATGGGACCGGCCAAGCCGGTGCCACCCACACAGAATCAAGCGGAACAGTCACTTCCATCAACCAAAACGGCCGAGGGACCCAAGCCACTTGATCCGGCTCCGGCTCCCGTCCCCGAACCACGCATCCCTCTTCTACCATTCCCCCCGATCGGCTCGGGCCAAGCGATGGGAGACCAGGACAAGGTAGAGGTGCCGGTGGTGGAAGCCAAACCGGTTCATGTCACGGCGCAACGCGAGTCCTATAACGTGGAGCGTGCGACGAGCGCGACCAAAACCGATACCTCGATCATGGAGACGCCCATTTCTATCCAAGTGATCCCGCAGGCCGTGCTTCAGGATCAACAGGCCATTCAGATCGAGGATGCCGTCAAAAATGTCAGTGGGGTATTTCCCGGATTTACGTTCGGTGGTTTTGGCGAAGAATTTATCATTCGCGGATTCAATACAAATTTCAACAACTATCGAGACGGGTTTCGATTATCGGCTGATCGACTCCCGCTGGCCAATATCGAACGCATCGAAGTTGTCAAAGGCGCCGCAGCAAATCTTTATGGCCGGATAGAACCCGGCGGCATGATTAATCTGGTCACCAAACGGCCTCAAGCCGAATCCATGTATTCGTTGAATCAGCAATTCGGCTCGTACAACGAATATCGAACCACCGCCGACGCCACCGGCCGACTGACGACCGATGGGACATTGCTCTATCGATTCAACCTGGAGTACCTGAATAAAGATTCCTTTCGCGATTACGGCTTTACCAAGCGGATCTTTGTCGCGCCTTCGCTGACCTGGAAAATGACTCCACGCACCCAATTGGATCTAGATTTTAATTATCTCAACCAAGATACCCGTGAAGATCACGGAATCGTGGCCGTGGGTAACCGCCCCGCCTCCATTCCCAGATCACGGTATCTTGGCGAACCGACGACCGATAAGAGCAACACCGGGTTCTACAACTCGACCGCCACGTTGACTCATGCCATTCACGAGAATTGGAAAGTCCGTGCCCGGTTTAACTACGCTCGCAGAGACGTCGTAGACCCGCAGACATCGGGAGGAAGCCTGGATGAGCAGACGGGTGAATTACAACGATTCTTTTATAAAGGCAATGCGACTGGAAATACCTATATGGGTACCGTCGATCTCACCGGACGATTTGATACAGCCGGCATCGAGCATAATGTATTGGTGGGATGGGATTATTACGGGGGGTTTACGGAAGTGAAGTCCACATCCCTGGCTGCCAACCCCATCAATATTTACAATCCACAATACGATCCGACAGATTTAGCCGGAGTCAAAAACAATTTTTTTATCGACCAACGGACACAATGGAACGGTCTGTATTTTCAGGACCAGATCACGCTGTTCGATAAACTCCATATTCTGGGTGGCGGGCGCTATGATTGGGCCACGCAAGAATTGGGATTGGCCTTCGGTGCCGATCAATCCGTTGCTGATGCGACATATAACATTAACAAAGCCACAAACAATCGGTTTAACCCTCGCGCGGGAATCGTTTATCAACCTTGGCAGTGGTTGTCGCTGTATGGCAATTATGTCCAGGCCCTGGGTAGTGCGAATCTGGCGTTCGATGCGTCGGGCAACATACTCGACCCGCAATATGCCGAACAGTATGAGGCGGGATTCAAAACAGCATTTTTCAACGATCGGTTGACCAGCACTGTGGCGTTTTACCATCTGACCAAGGAGAATCTGCCGGTCCAGGTACCCGGCCAACCGTTTTCCGAGGCTGTGGGAGAAGCGCGCAGTCAAGGGGTTGAAGTGGACATCGCCGGAAGAATTACCGAGGGGTTGAGTATCATCACCACCTATGCATACACCGATGCCGAGATCATGAAAGGGGACAACAAGGGGAACCGGCTCTGGAATGTGCCCAAGCATGCCGGGAGTGTCTGGCTTACATACAATATGCAGCAGGAGCCTCTGCGTGGATTAACAGTGGGTGGCGGCCTTTTTGCCCAGGGTAAGCGACAAGGAGACAATCAGAATAGTTATCAACTACCCAGCTTTGCCCGAGTCGACGCGTTAATGAAATACCAGATCCCGATTACGATGGCCCGGATGACCCTTCAGTTGAATGTCAATAATCTCCTAGATCAAAAGTATTACGGGGGAACCTTGGGGGATCGTTTTTCCATTAATGTCGGAGCCCCACGCACATTCATCGGGTCAATCAGAATTGCGTACTAAAGGAGAAGGCCGGGATCGAGACGCTCGAAACAGGCGCCGCACCTTCTGGCTCAAGATCCATAGATATCTCGGGTTGATTCCAGGAGCGGTCTTCGCGATCATCGGCTTAACCGGAAGTATACTGGCGTTTTGGCCAGAACTTGAGGTGTGGCTGCATCCTGATCTTTGGAAAGTCAACCCGCAAGAGGAACAGATCGAATTCCGTCCCTTGGACGAGATCGTAGCGGCAGCCAACACGGCGATTCCATCTGATGGCACCCCCTATGCGCTGGTGTTTCCACGAATGCCTGATACGGCATTCATGGTGAGCTACAGCCGCCCGGCACCTAATCCTGAACAATTGGAGTGGCATCAAGTCTTCATTGACCCACAGACGGCACAAATCAAAGGACAACATTTACGGCTTGATTTGGAGCGGCCATGGCGCGGAACGTTTTTTGATTTCGTCCTCCGTGTACATAGTACCCTCGCCCTGGGGGCGAGGGGTTCAACGGTCGTGGGAGTGCTGGCTCTCCTCTTGTTGGTTTCTCTCTTGTCCGGGCTGATCCTATGGTGGCCGTCTTTCGGTCAATTGAGCGGAGCCTTTACCATAAAACGCGGAGCCGGGCGTATCCGACGTGTCTACGATCTGCATAAAACACTCGGCCTTTATACGTCGGTGCTGTTGGTAGTAGCCCTCTCTTCCGGCCTCTATCTCGTGTTTCCCGACTTTGGAAGGAACCTGATCGGCATGTCCTCTGCCATCACGCTTGTCCCAGAAGACCTGGCGTCCAGACCTTTGCCTGGTGAACAACCCATCGGCTTTGATCGGGCAGCGGCCATCGCCAATGGATATTACGCCGATGGACGGTTTCAGTGGATCTTCTTTCCCCAGGGACAGGAAGGATTCTATCGAATCGTGAAAAAGGGGCCCCATGAGCGCACCGATATCCTCCCGGCTCGGGCACTCTGGATTGACCAATACAGGGGGCAGATTCTCCACACCTATGACCCCGAACAATTCACCGCAGGTGATACATTCGAGCGATGGCTCTTTCCTCTTCACAGTGGAGAAGCCTTCGGTCTTCCTGGCCGGATCGGCATTATGATCCTGGGGTTGGTACCCACGGTCCTCTTTGTTACCGGCCTGATGCGCTGGAAGCACAAACGGAAAAAGCGTGGCGCTCCTAACAGGCTTCGCACTTCCTCCACAAAGCAAAACTTCTATAGCCAAACAAGGATCTAAAGGCCCTTCTCATCCTCCACTCACCATTCGTTGTGCGTGAGGAATTTCCCAGCCCACGACTTTCCCTCTCTGGTGCGCCTCGCCTCCGTTTGGCCCAGCTACGAGGTGGAAGGATGAACCAATTTAACAAGGAGTAATGTATGTTCTGAGGCTCTCACGATGGGTTTTGCAGACCTTTCTAAACTTAGAAGGATGATGTTGTTTGAGGTGCGGAATTCACCACCGCCTTTTCGGACCAGGATCTAGGGGGATCTATATTTTTGGGATCTCATGAGTCATCCGGTCTTCCATGTGTTTCAGTAAACTGTTGCATCCGTAAGCAGACATTGGTAGACCACCAGACATTCCTTCTATATCGTTCATTTTCAACTTACGCTCAATCAGACTGAAAAAGCAGGAACAATCCCTCCATCACATGAGGGCGCCTTTTGTTTCCTAGAGGAAAATCCTGGGTGATCGACCTCAAATTTAGGCTTTCTCCGTAGATTGCAAAAGAACCCTGACCTGAAGCGTTTCTGTTACGAGCCAAGCTTGCATTCACCCCAACAGGTACGCGGCACCATACACACATTGGACTGAGGAGAATTGATGATGAAACACATGATGGCGTTTATTCTGATGGTCATGCTTTTGATGGTCCCAAGTTTTGTGTTTGCCCACGGCAAAGCGATTCATATCTTCGGAACGGTCACAGAAGCCGCACAGGAACAAATTGTTGTGACAACTCCAAAAGGTGAATCCGTCACTCTGATGATCCAGGAAAAGACTATTTTCCAACTCGATGGCATTACGACAAACACCGCTCGTCCGGCAGTGGGAGACCGGGTTGTGGCTGAGGCAGAGAAAGAAGCGGACGATCTTGTCGCTCATGAAATTCGTTTTGCAACACCCAAGCCCAAATAGCTTGAAAGCGGCCTTTCGTCCCCGGTCCATACCCAAACTGTCCAACCCTTCACATCACGAATCCTGCTTCATATGGTTCCGATAGATTGATTGGTGATTGGCTTTTGAGTAAGCTCTCGTTCCTTTCCTGATTTCTTTTGGTGCTCTTGTTATTCGAGAAAGGTTTAACCCGATGGTCTTCACGCTTCTCTCTCCACCAGTACCAAGAACCTTTCGCATCCCATACCTCTTCGTTTTGGCATGTCTTCTGTGTCTACCTTCGCATCTCCAGGCAACGGAATCTTCCGCTCAGCCTGAGGTCGAAACATTCCCGGAATTAACCGTCACAGACTCACGCATTCATACCGACTATAGCTGGCTGGCCGATTCTCTTGGCCATCGGGTGACCGAATTCAATCGCTATCCAAACGACGCCCGGCGCAACGGATGGGAAGGAAAAGTCCTGCTGCGAGTGACGATTGGAGCGGAGGGCCAGCTCAGAGACGTCATCGTCCAGGATAGCTCAGGCTACGAACCCTTGGACCAGGCCGCGCAGGAAGCGGTGCGGCTGGCCTGCCCGCTCCCCTTACAACACAAGATCCACCGACCAGAAGTCGCCATCACTCTTCCGGTCGTTTATCGCCTATCTCACTAGGGCCTTAAACTTCTTCCCTGCCAATAAGGATTATTCAGAATTTTCACCGGCTTGTTCACCAGGAACCCTTTCACTCGGCATACAACCATCAAGAGTTGGGTCGAGAAAAAGAATCCAACTCTGTTCTTTTTTTTGAAGATATTTTCCTTACTTCCCCCTGTCACTCAGACCGGCTATGAAGTCTAAGCTCACTCCAGCCATTTACTCTCGGATCTGGCCCGATTATCAGACGGTCTGGCGCTGGCATTTTTATGCCGGCTTATTTTGTGTTCCCTTTATCGTGTTGTTGGCGATTAGCGGAGGAATGTATTTATTCACTCCCCAGATTAATGCCTGGCTCGACCGGCCCTATGATCGCCTTTTCCTTACTGGACCCAACGCCACGGCACAGGCCCAAGTGGAAGCTGCCCTTCACGCCGTCCCGGGTTCTACGTTTTCCGCATATGAACTGCCAAGGAATGAAGATGACGCGACCCGGATCATTGTGAACAATCGGGGGGAACGCTTTCGTGTGTATGTACATCCCGAAACCCTGGAAATTCTGAAGACCATTCCTGAAGAAGACCGGTTTACCAGGATGGTGTTTCATTTTCATGGAGAATTGCTGATGGGCAATATCGGCTCTGTCTTTGTGGAATTAGCTGCCTCCTGGACGATCATCATGATCGTCACCGGCCTGTACCTGTGGTGGCCACGTGGTCATGAAGGAATTGGTGGAATCGTGTATCCCCGATTGAACCGTGGCTCACGGGGATTCTGGCGGGATCTTCATGCCGTCACAGGTTTCTGGATCTCTCTCTTTGTTTTGTTTTTGCTTGTCACCGGACTGCCCTGGGCGAAAGTCTGGGGTGAGTATTTAAAAGAGATTCGTCGTGTGACCGGAACGGCTGTAGTGGAACAGGATTGGACGGTCGGGGCAACTTCCCGGAACACGCCAAAGGATCTTTCAGGGGAACATCTCGCCCATATTGGTCAGACAATTCCTCCCGCTAACACTGTGGACCCTCCCTTGGACTATTCTCCGATCGATATTCTCCTGCCCGCTGTTCATGCGCTAGATCTCCCCCCTCCCGTCTTCATAATCCCCCCTTCTCACATTGAAGGGTATTGGACTGCCAAGTCGGACACTCAGAACCGTCCACAACGAGTCAAAGTCATGTTGGATGCCACGACCGGGGCCGTTCTACAACGGGAAAACTTTGAAGACCGTCATGTTTTGGACCGGATAATTGGCTTCGGTGTAGCGGCTCATGAAGGGCAATTGTTTGGTTGGCCGAATGTGGTATTGGGGGTATTCACTACCGGGGGTCTCCTCATGGTGGTTACAAGCGGGATTCTCATGTGGTGGCATCGGCGTCCTTCGGGACTACTGGGTGCTCCTCCCTTGCCTCAAGCCCAACCCTTTTCATGTGGATTCATGATCTTTCTCCTGTTCTTCTGTCTTTATCTTCCCTTGTTTGCCGCTTCCCTGACATCGATACTGCTTATTGAGAAACTACTCATTCGCCGGATTCCTCCACTTGTCCTATGGCTTGGGCTTGAGAAACGCGTCTGAAGACAATCTCGCTGTCACGTTTCCAGCAATTTTAAAATGTTCGGATTTGTCCTTTTCCAGAAAAACTGTAGTATGCATTGGCATCTGGTGCGGTTGCGGCCAGCACTCCACATCTTAAGGTAGCGTAGACTTTCACCCTTCTGGTAGAAATAACCTCTCTCACGCTTAGGAAGCATGAACGTCATTTTTCATCCTACATTCAAATATCTGTGGAGGCACCCATGTTAAGACCGGTATTTTTTGGAGCCACTTCCGTGGTCCTCTCGATTGGCTTGGGAGGTGTCGTATCCTTAGCCCTCGGGGCGGAACCATCTGTCTCGATGATTCAGGCCGGACCTAAACACATCATCGACCATAAGGGCATGCAAACCACCGGCCCCATGGCCCAACTGGATACAGACGGGACACTGCACCTCGCCTGGGGTGGGGAAAAGCAGGAAGAGCGGGGAGTCTTCTATCTCAAGGTTCCACCTCAACAGGAAGAGTATCCCGAACCAACCAAAGTCAATCCCTCCAATCCTCCCGCCGCTTCCCTCCATGAACCACCGGCGCTGGCGTTAGGCCATAACAACGATGTCTACCTAACCTGGACCACCCCTCATCCGAATGCTGGCGGAAAACCGTTTGCCAACCTTCTTCTCCTAAGCCGATCCGTTGATGGAGGCAAGACCTTTCTTCCCCCGGTTCAAATCAACGACGACGAGGCCGTCACCGGCCATTCTTTTGACAATCTGACCGTGAGCCCGAATGGTTCTGTTCATATTTCCTGGCTTGATGCCCGAGAAGGGAAAAAAGATCCGGCCACCTATACCGTCGTTTCCCAAGATCAGGGCCACACTCTTTCCCCCAATTTAAAAATTGACGAATCCAGTTGTGTCTGCTGCCGGACCCATATGACCACTGCCTCTGATGGCACCGTCTATCTCGCCTGGCGCAAGGTCTTGTCCGGAGCGGTCAGGGAAACGGTCGTATCCCGTTCGACCGATAACGGGAAATCGTTTTCCCCCCCGGTCATCGTGGGCCATGATCAATGGGTCTTCGAGGGTTGCCCACATCGTCCCGCCACCATGGGAGTCGATCAGCAAGGACGCCTCTATGTCACCTGGTACACGGAAGGCCCGGATGATACTCCCGGTGTATATCTGGCATATTCCGATGATCAGGGAAAAACCTTTACCCCCCGCCGCTTGTTAAACATGTCGAAAGGCACGTTTCCGGATCATCCTCAACTGGCCGTGAATCAGGCAGGGCATCTACTCGTCTCATGGGAAGAGCAATCTCCGGTGCGACGTGAAGTGGTGTTCACCTATTCCCTCGACCGAGGGCAAACATTTAGTTCCCCGAATAAGGTGAATGAGAAGAAAGCCAAAAGTCCGGCTGTGGCATTGAATGACGCGGGACAGGCCGTCATTGCCTGGTCAGAGCAAGTGGTTTTTCCGGCATGGAGTACGGTGGTCCAGCCTCTTTCTTTTCCCACCCCGCAGACGGCTCAATTACACCCAATACCATGACGCCGCTTTCTGTGCTCGCTTCAGGAATCCTGGGAATAACCCTTGCCATGGGGAACCCTTCCTCGGTCCCCTTCACTCTCAGCCGAGTCGATCTCAGCCAGAAGCTCCCCGCCTTCCAGCTCCGTACATTGCAGGGCACTCCCGTGCATTCCAATGAATTAGCCGGTCGGGTTCTCATCTTGAATTTTTGGGCAACCTGGTGTGGCCCTTGTAAGGAAGAAATGCCTTCGTTAGAACGTCTTCGTCAAAAGTTTCCTCCAGACCAGTTGGCCATATTGGCGGTTACCACCGATATTCGTCCACAAGAAATCAAAGTATTTTGGCAGCAACTCGAGTTGCATTTCGATGTCCTCCTGGATGAACAGGAAGAACTCTCTCAAGCGCTCATGGTTCGAAATCTTCCCACAACGGTGATTGTGGATACGCATGGACACCTGAGCCAACGAATCATGGGGCCAAGAGAGTGGGATAGCCCTGAATCGGTCGCCCATATCCACAACCTCCTTAACCCGAAGTAGATGCACCAGCGGTTTCAACCGATTGCCCTCCTGACATCGAGTCTGTTTCTCGCCATGCTCCTGGCATCCACGGCCTGCATGGCCGTGCAGGACCTCTCTCACAACTCTCCGGAATCCCATCACAGCAAGACGAAACTACTGCATGGGGTTCTCTGCAACTGGGCTTGTCACATCGGAAAGCTTTCGTCAACCTCCCTGACCACCTCTCCATTCTGGCATTCGCCATTCCAGGAATTTGGCGCCGTGCTTTCTCTTTATTCCCTGCCGGCTTCGCTTCCTTCTCTTTCGAACGAATCTGCTAGAGCTCCCCCACACAACCTCTTTTCGTTTTTCTCTTAAATGATTCTCAAGGCTCCGTTGTGAATTGCGGGAGATTCACGCCTCGTTCCACATAATCTATACGGGCGAACCTGGATCTCACCCGAAAATTCCTTCAATAAGCCTCATTCTTAGTTGCTGGCCATATGCATAGGCAAGTTGGCTTAAGCATGGTTTATTTATCTTTTTTGTAAGGAGATGATCTCGTGAAACGATTGCTTTCTGTCCGTTCATGGAATTGGCCATGGGGTTTTTTCGTATTAATCTTGAGCGTTCCGCTAACGCTTAGTGTCTCCGCTCCGACTTTCGCTGAATCAAGTGACAGCCCTATCCCGTCAGAAGAAATTCTCCTGCAGCAACAACAGGACCTGGAGGGAGAACTCGATCGCGTCAATGCCCGACTTAATGAAATCAGGAAACAACTGAGCGAATTACAACAAATACCTGTTTCCCAACAAACCGATGAACAACGCCAGACAGAGGAGGCCCTCCAGGAGGAGGAAGTGGTGACATTGGAAGAGATGAGTATCGTCAGTACCCGGATATTAAAACGGCCGGAAGGCCTGACGATGTCCTCTACCCCTCAATCGGAAACCGATTCCCAACCGACCCGAACCATGAAAGAATCCATGGAATCTCTTCCCGGTGTGGTGCTCCGCCAGGCTAATGGCCCCAGGGACTTCAGTATTTCCATTCGAGGCTCCGGAGTCAAAACAGCATTCGCCATCCGGGATATCAAAGTCTATGAAGATGGTTTTCAACAAACGCAGTCGGACGGATTGTCACGACTCGATATACAAGACCCGTGGTTCATGAGATCGACTGAAGTGATCCGTGGGGCGGCGTCCTCACTGTATGATAATTATGCCTTGGGCGGAATGGTGCATTTTAAAACCCGACGGGGAAGTGACATCAATGGAGTCGAAGGGTTCTTTGCCGGAGGATCATACGGATATAACAAACAGGCTGGCGCTTTCGGTCAACACTGGAAGAATCTTGATGTATCATTATTTGCCAGTAACGCCGCGGAAAACGGGTATATCGATCACAGTGGCTATAACACCCAGACGTTGAATTTAAATTTCCGTTTCACCATTGACGAAAAACAGAGTCTTTACGTCAAAGCCATCACCAACTGGCTTGATACGAAGGTGCCGACCCGGCTCACCAAAAGCCAATTTAATGCAAACGATCGTCAGGCGGGAGATGGAGCGAAAGCCAGGGATCAATCTCGCCTCGACCGCCGCACTATTATCGGATTAATGTATGAACGGCAGTTGACACCCAACCTCATCTTGACGACAGAAGGAGATTATGACGTCAAGGATATTAACCAGTACTTTAATCAAGTTTTCGATAATGTGAATACCAACTGGAAACATTATACTGATTTGCGACACACCGGTCAGATCGCCGGCATGCCGTTAAACAGCTATCTCGGGTTCTTCATCAACAACATGGAACAGGAAGGTCAGACCTTCCAGAATTTGGATGACGGTCAAGGCACGCGAGGCAACTTGATCCAGAATAACCGGGGGACCATTCGAAATGTCGGGGGACGATTCCGAGAAGAACTGACCTTCCTACCGAATTGGACCGTGGCCGCCGGCCTGGGATTCGAACAGTCCATCGTAAGCATCCAGACGATTAATTATACCAATGGGGTGGTCTCCAGCCGTCCAAACACCACAAAGACCTACTATAATTGGGCGCCCGAAATGTCACTGACGTGGAGGCCCCGAGAAGGCTTTCGGCATTGGATCAGAGGTTCCACCGGATATGGCATCCCGCAATTCAGCAATTTGACTCGCAATCCCATCACGGGTCTTCCAGGTTCCAATTTTGACTTGAAGCCCCAAAAAAATGTGAACGTGGAATTCGGGCACGAAGCCAGGCTTCATGAAACCTTCAACATGCAACTTGTGGGATTCTGGATCTTCTTTCGCGATGAAATTATTTCGCAAAACATTTCAGGTACGAATACAGCCTCCACCAATGCCGACTCTTCGGAATATCGGGGTGTCGAGGTGTCCGCGGATTGGCGACCAATACCCGGTTGGCAATTTCACGGTGCGTACACCCACATTGATGCCAAGTACATCAATTTCACAGATCGGTATCTAGTGAATGGCGTGGCCACCGATGTCAAACAGGACGGCAATGACGTCCCCAACGTCCCTTCGGATGTCCTGAACATGAAGGTCATGTATGATGATGCGAAAAACGATTGGGGTGCCTGGATCGAGTCCAATTATTACAATAGCTATTTTCTAAATAATGGCAATACCGTGGGAATTCCTTCCTACTGGATTATGAACGTCAATCTTCACAAGACCTTTACCTTCAACAATGATTGGGTTCGCTTTGCTAAATTCTTTTTCGAAGTGAACAACATCGCCGATAAAACCTACGCGGCATCCGGCCAGGTCGTGTCAGACTCAACACCCGATGCCAATAAGCAATTGTTCTTTGCCGGGTATGGGCGATCGTTCTATGGAGGCGTGACAATCGGGGTGTTCTAGTTAATCAATGGGGTTTTCGTAAGGTGGGTCATGGGTGAGGGAGGCCCGAGTGCCCCCCTCACCAGAGCAGAAGGCAACCTGATTGGCCTACATCCAATATGTACGGAAGCATGATTGGGATGGAGTCAGATACCACTGACCAAGCCTTCCTTTTGATTTCCTCTCAAAAGGTAAAGAGGAGAACGATCTAATGGCCCTGTTGGAGGTGCTTCAAGGCTTCCTCACTATGTTCGGCCGCAACCTCGCCATGTCCCTGTTTGCCATGGTCCACCGCTTCGCCGAGATGACTGATGCCCTCACCGACATGGGCATTGCCACCTTCTTGCTTGGCAGCATCGGCATGCGAAAGGGCCTCCTGCGCATGCTTGGTGGCTTCACCGGCATGCCCCATTTCTCCATGAGCTTTTGCCTCACCGGCATGTCCGATCGCTTCATACAAATGTTTATCGCCTTCCGCCAATGTGACAGCCGGAACTGCCCAAAAGCCCAATACTCCAACACAACCGACAATTCGAATGAATGTAGAGAATGTACTGCTCATGCCTTTCCTCCTTTGATTAATAACGTACCAACCATACTGCAGCCTTTTCCTCACGGTCCTCCCGGCTCCGTCTTCTAATACACTGTTTGTCATAATCCATTATGCCATTCACAGGAAGAAACGTGAATGCATAATTCTTTACCCGATGAACAAAGCCAACGGCAAGCTCATATAAGGTCCTTGCGGCAAAGGCCCCTTATTTACGACCGCGACACTTTGACGAATTGACCATTGACCACATACGAATTTTCTGACTATTCGATTTTTCGAGATTTTTTATTTTCACATGACCACGGACAAATTTTCTAAACCCATTGGGAAATGTGTTGCATACATGAGCAACGATCTGTAGACGATTTCTGTGGCTATTCCTATACTCTCTCCACGTCAGGTAGCCTTTTTATGTGATTCAGCTATGATCTGACCCATAGGAATCCTGACCAATATTACCACTTGTTGTTTTTTTGGATAGAAGGTGCGATAGGGAACCCTGACCCCCTGGAAAAACCTTCTTCCTTCTGTGGAGAACGATCGGGATGGAGCCTGGTATCGACTACCTCCGCTCTTCATCCCGATCTTCACGGAACCTGAAATCTGCACACCAGAAGATGTGATTCACGCCCTGCCTTTCATCATGAAAACAGGGCTTTTCTGCCTGACTGGCAGAATATTCCCACTCTTGAGAAAAATGAATTTCCCCCTGATCGGGGCTCCCTGTCAGGTGGACAATATCCCCTGGCTCCGAGCCCCTTCCCTCTTCCATTTTTCTGATTCGAATTTTGGCAAATCAGTAGACAATACGATACAATTTTCAAGATTTGCTTTTCTGAATCCGACCAATGGATCAACACTTCGACTGAAAGAAAATCCTCATGCTCAATCCGAATCACGGCAATTTCTCGCATACTTTCTCGCCACGCATGAAGTGGCAAAGAATATTCCTATGCCTTATCTTCCTTTGGCCCTTGCCAGCGTTGGGGCACCAGGCGGGAAACCTTTATCGTGATGCTCTTTCAGCCGTGGAAAATCAGGACTTCAAGACCGCCCAATCCTTACTCGAACAGGCCATCCAGGAATTTCCTGGTTTTTCCGAAGCCCATCACCTGTATGGCTTGGTGGAGTTTCAACTGACCCAACAACCTGAACGCGCAATTTCTGCCCTTCAACAGGCCATCCGCCTCAACCCGAATTTAGCTCAAGGGCAGTATGATTTGGCGTTACTCTTTATCAAGCAAGATCAAATAGAAGAAGCTCAAAAAGCCGCTCAGCAAGCGCTCGCTATCTATCCACGTTTTTGGGAGGCCCGCCTCATACTCGCGAAATTATTGGATAAGCGAGAACTCACGAATCAGGCTATTCAGGAATACCAGACAATTCTCACTCAACAACCCTTCCAGGAAGAAGCGCTCTATCATCTAGCTACCCGGTTTATGCAAGCTCAAGATTTTGACCAAGCACAGCTCCTCCTTACCCAATTGACAGAACACCACCCTCACCAGACAGACGCATGGTTGTTGCTGGGCCGGATTGCGGAACGGCAGAATCAACCCTCACAGGCCTTACATGCTTACCAAGAAGTCATTCAGGCCAATCCTGACAATTCGGAAGCCCACGCCAATCTTGGATTTCTTTACCAACAACAAGGGAACCTACCAGAGGCCATTGAACATTTCCAACGCGTCAGCGAACTCAAGCCTCAGGATGCCGAGGCCTTTCTCAATCTCGGAGTCCTCTTCGCAGGAAACCATCAGCTCGTGGAGGCAGAACAAGCATATCAAACAGGAATCGCTTTGCAACCAGATTCACTGGAAGGCCATTTCAATCTTGGTGCCTTTTACGAATTCCACAAGAAGGATCTTCCTCAAGCACGAATCCACTACCAGAAATACCTTGACCTTGGCGGAAAAGACGCCAGAATCCAACAATTGCTTACACAACTTGGGCAATAGATCATCCCCATCGGTTCAAAGAAATCCTCGATTTCTTCTTCAAGACCTCCCCAACCGATCAATTTGATATCCACTCCATTTTATTAGTGCTTCCATATTCTTCCTCACTAGCTCAGAGGCTTCGCTCCTTGATACTTTCAGCCCCTGAAACCTTATTCGATGCTGTTTCATCTTCTCCCTCCATGCCTTTTAATTCACGCCTGGAACCCGCTGATCACATTTAGGCTTTGCTTAAGGGCGGAATGCCAACGTTTTTGTCCAAAAAAACCTTCCCGTAATGTTCGGGAAGGACATTCTTTCGATAACAACTACACAAAAAATGAGGAAAACTAGCCATTTGTAGAACATTTCCAATCGGCAAGTTTTTCAATAATCAGTCGATATTCTCCTACCAAAGAACCTCCGCGCTGAATCAGCGAGAAATGAATGAGTTGGTGTGAGGTTTGTGAGGTTATTGATCCTTTTATCCAGGAGATACGGAAAATGGGACGCAATTCAATCAAAGGGTTACAGAATCCGTTACGAAACCAACAAGGTGCATACATCCTGATTACAGGCATTGCTGTTGTGGCCCTATTTGGATTTGCAGCCCTGGGTATTGAAGTTGGACGGTGGTATGCCATCCAGGGAGAAATGAGTAAAGCGATCGATGGAGCCGCCTTTGCGGGAGCCAAAAATGTGAACAATCCCAATATTTCTGACCTTCACGGGTTTGTCCAACAAGTGGCTCAAGCCAACTTTCCTCCCGGACTATTGGGAACTGACACACCTACATTCGTAGTGACCGACGACGGAAACGGTAAGGTTTCAGTGCAAGGCTCGACGAATTCCATCAATTCACTCTCGAGAGTGGTTGGGGGAGGTCATGACACTACCGCTATCGCTGCGGACGGATCCGCCAAACTTCGTAACGCGGAAATCGCGTTAGTTCTAGATATTTCGGGATCAATGGCAGGCAGCCCCATCAGCGATCTGAAAGATGGGGCCAAGAGCTTTGTCGAAAACTTCACTGATCAACAAGCCGATAATCGATTCGCCTTGTTGACCTTTGCCACAGGAGTCCAAAAACCCTTTGCTATGGACCATGGGTACGTCTCCCCCATGACTTCAGCCATTAACGGATTGGCTGCTGCTGGAGGGACCAATGCCGAAGATGCGTTAGCCCAAGCCCTGACCCTGCCTTGGTCCGATCAATCCGGCGTTCCCGCAAATGAACGCACCAAACAAGTTGTCATTTTTTTCTCGGATGGAAATCCATCAGCCTTCCGAGGCCAGTTTAAACATGAAGGGGTAAATTATGATGGAGTGGCGGCTTTGGACGGAGGCTATGTCAATGTTTATGGTTCTATGGGGTATCCCAATCCACAGGCATCCTATGAGAATTCAATTAAAATCACTTATACCGGAGATGGGAAAAAATCGGGTACGGCTTGTCCCCAGAAAAACATTAGTGGCCAGTTATATTATTCGGTCAAATGGTACATTTTCCAAGATAGCTCATATGGACTGAATAGCTTCGGCCCAACTACCGGGTTGAACCCTGAACAATGCACCAT
This sequence comes from Nitrospira sp. MA-1, assembly GCA_032139905.1. Lineage (NCBI taxonomy): Bacteria > Pseudomonadati > Nitrospirota > Nitrospiria > Nitrospira sp. MA-1. The sequence continues at coordinate 292,007 of JAQJDB010000007.1, read as the reverse complement.
AACCAATCCCACTCCCTTGGGAGACTATGTGAACTACCTGGTTCGTCAAATGGCCATAGACAATTCCCAGGCCATCAAAAATAACGGAATTGAAATTTATACCATCGGCTTGGGGAATATAGACCAAAATTTCTTGAGTGCTCTCTCCAGTGGGCCAAAATTTGTCTATTATACCCCTGATTCTTCAGAACTTGAAGGAATCTTCCAACAAATTGCCAATATTCTCAAACTTGTCCTTATTAGTTAAGCAACCCCGATGCCACAGGATGGTGAACACAACTCGCGTGACTGGGATGATAGGGCTACATGCAGGAGGATTCCCCAATGAAGAGCTTGATCAGGTCTTTTCAGAAATTGATGTCTCCATGCCAGACGGAATCGGGAATCACGGTCGTGGAAGTGGGAGCAACCATGCTGGTATTTCTCACCGCACTCTTCGCGGTAGCGGAAATGGGTTGGTTTTTCGTGCACCAGAATACTCTCACTTCTGCAGTTAGAGAGGGCATTCGTATTGGAACCGTTGGCGCGACTTCAGTCGATGGTAATGGAAATGCCTTATCCCGTGAAGACTCAATTAAACAAGCGATTCAACAAAGTGCCGCAGCAGTCATGGATATCGACTCGTCAAACATTTTCATTTTTCCCGTCGATGCCGATTGGACCGATCCTGATGATCCAGCCGTTGTGGGAACGGCAAGTGCCGGCGGTGCCGGCGCATTTATGCGGGTCAGAGTCAATTTCACCCATCAATTTTTCACCCAATTGATCGGCGGTTTTTTTGGGGCAGGAGACTCCATGGTCATGTCCTCCGAGGGGACCTACCGCAATGAAAATTTCATCTTAGGAGGCGGATCATGATGGCATCATTGTTACGAACAGTGAGAAATGAACGGGGAACCGCTTCTATCGAGCTTGCCTTTTCCCTCATGATTTTCCTCTTCGTCGCCTTTGGTATTGTCGAATACGGAAGCCTCATCAACGAACGCAACTCGCTCACACAGCTCGCAAGAGAGGGCGCAAGCTTAGCCTCCCGAAACCTGACGACCAACCAGAACATGATGGATCTTCTCGGCTCGACCGACAATGCCCTGGATTTCAAAAATCAACCATCCAAATATCATATTTACCTAGCCCAAATTACGGCCGGAACCGTGGCGAACAATAACCCTACCTGTACAGTCGTTGAGCAGGGAGGATTTAACGGCTCCGGCGTGGCAGCTCCAGCGCTTCCAAACTGTGATTTACCGCAAAATCTTTTTGACTATTTGGTGTATGTTCCCGGTACCGGTGCAACGGTACAACAATTTACCGTCCTAAAAGTCTATTATGAACATGATCCAATAACCCCCATAGGGGCACTCGCTACTCAATTTGGATGGGGGGCAGGCAACCTGGGGAATAGTGTGACCTTGTTCAGTCAAGCGATTTTTTAATATATGGTGCCAGGATTCTGTTCAGAATTCCGCAGCGTGTACGTTTAGATTTAATAGCCGCCAACCTGTTAGACAGACTTGCAAGGATTCAGGCGAAGTCAACACCCCCTTCACGGTTTTGGCTTTAATCTGCAGCCTTCCTTCGTTGTTTAATAAGACTCTCTATCGTCGATCTAACTGTTGGTAAATCAGTCGAATCCAGGTGAATAGCAGTGTCTTGTTCAAGTTCAGTTAAAGGATCCTCTTTGGTCCTTTGCTGTTCCATAACTCTAATCGTTGCATCAGAGGCATCGGTCCGTTGTTTAGCTCGACATGCTATTCGCTCCGCCAACACCTCATCCGGCGCCCAGACGTCCAAGATGACAACAGACACATGACGTTCATGAGCGAGTCGGAAGAATGACTGCCTTTGTGCGCCATCAAGGAATGTGGCATCCACAACGACCGGATAGCCCGCCTGTAACATGCCGTTCGCAAGATTCCATAACCGATCATAGGTTGCATGAGTCATAGCTGGCGCGTATAAGCTCATGGAAGCTCCCTGATCTACGACTTTTTTACATTGTTCGGCATAGATCCGTTTACGTTCCACATCGGATCGCACGCGCACTGCACCCAATGCATTCATCACTTCAGTGGAGACGGTCGTCTTCCCGGTCCCGGATACTCCATGCATTAGCATCAATATTGGAGGAGCAGACATCACCAATCGATTAGCCAGCTCCACGTATCTGATTATTTCTTCAAGGAAATCATCCCCTACCGGGCTTCCTGGCTCCACCTGAGCCAGACGCAAGCCTGCCACTTTAGCTCGAACAAGTGCCCGATAAACTTCATACAACCGGAACACACTCATCCCGGCATAGTCACCAGTCACTTCCAGATAACAGTTCAAAAACCAATATGCCAAATCCACTCGATCCTTGCTCTCTAAATCCATGACCAAAAATGCGACTTCACTAATAACATCAATCCAACGCAACCCCGGCTTAAATTCCAAGGCATCAAACACACAGGTCCGGCCCTCAAATAGGGAAATATTTCCTAAATGAAGATCACCATGACATTCTCGAATCTGCCCGGATGATTTGCGCCCTCGTAACAATGGTCTCAATCGCGTCCATTCCCGGTTAGTCCATTCCTTGATATCCTTCATACAGAATTGAATACGCTCAGGGAGGGCTGCAAGTGGAATGTCCTCGAAGCACTCTGCGATAGGTCGCCATACCATATCCGGCTTTCCATAGGGAAAGGTATCTCCTGAGGAATCGATCCGGCCATGGAATGTTCCAATATCTATGGCGAGTTGACTTATCACAGATTCATCAAGATTGCCTGTCTCAAGGAGTTTGTGAAATTCTTGATCGGGAGGAAATTGTTTCATTTTGACCGCCCATTCAAAAGGGTTCCCATCCCCATCAATGCGAGGATTTGATGGGGACCCAGTAATGGGGACCACCCCCAGATACAGCTGTGGGGCTAACCGTCTGTTGAGACGAACCTCTTCTTCACAAAACCACCTCCGTTTTTCAAGTGTCGAAAAATCAACGAAGGAAAACAACACGGGTTTTTTAATTTTGTAGACATACTGACCAGTTAGGAACACCCATGAAATGTGTGTTTCCACCAATGTGACCCCACTCACGGGGTGTGAATAGCATTCCGGTTTCTTCAGGGATTTGATCAACGGAGAAGAAGTCATAGCCATCCAATAAAGATGATTGGTCCATTGAGAAGGAATAAGAATATTTCATTCCACAATGTCTTCACCCAAGACACTGGACCATCCTACCCAATTTCATCCCCTTCACCAAACAGAAAAATGCGTCCTCTGATGGTGAACTGTTCATTTGACTTGTGAAAAAATTCTCCGAACAGGTACAATAAAATCATCTAACTGATTATGTTTAAACGAATTAAAGTATTTTTCATTATTGTTCTTCTCTTCTTGGTCGGGTCTACATTGGCGGCGCTCTGGTTGTTACCTGGGACGTTTTCCGCCAAATCCACTCCGCCCGAGTGGGAAGTGAAAGCGGCCAGATTTATTCGCCATCTAGCCACCCCCAGCCACTTCCTTAAGATGACGAACCCGGTCCCCCATTCTTCTGAAGCACTAGGGGAAGCTCGGCATCATTTTGCCGATCACTGCGCCACCTGCCACGCCAATGATGGAAGTGGAAAAACACATATGGGTCCGAATTTCTATCCTCCTGTTCCTGACCTCAGAGACACAGCCATTCAAGCGATGGCTGATGGCGAATTGTTTTATGTCATTCATTACGGCATTCGATTTACCGGAATGCCGGCCTGGGGGAAAGGTCCGCCGGAGGAAGATCTCGACAGTTGGAAATTAGTTCACCTTATTCGACATTTCCCCGATATCACTCCTGAAGAAATCGCAGAGATGAAACAATATAACCCTCTTACCCGCGCAGAACGGGAGCAACAAGAAGCCCTTGATCAATTTTTATCAGGAGAAGATGTGGTACCCCAGGAGCACCACCATTGATTTTATCATCCAAGGAGTTGTCATCATGAAATATTTCAGTATTCTAGCCATTCTGTGCTCCATGTTTCTGACTGCTCCCGCCTGGGCACACGGCGATGCCGCTCATGTCATGGGAACCGTCACGGAATCGGGAAATGACCATGTGGTAGTCACAACCCCAAAAGGAGAAACCCTGACCCTTGCCTTTCACCCTAAAATTACGTTTCAACAAAATGGCATTCATGTAGAACATGCCCGACCGCAGGTTGGGGACCGACTCGTGGCCGAAGTTTCAAAAAAGGGAGTCCCTGATAACCGTGACTGGGTTGCGACCGAGATCACATTTTCCACACCCAAAAAGAAGCCTTGATTGCTGAGAGCGATTCACGACCAAGAATGAGAAACAACAGTCATTCGGTTTTTTATTTAAGCCAAATCCAGTCTTCCATCTGGAAGGACCGAACCAAAAGTGCCACACCCCGCATATTCCTTATCTTCTCATGATAATTGCATTATTCGATACTCCAGAATATTTATCGTTTTGACCTGCCTTTAACAGTCCATGATGACATCATACCCATGGCTATCCCAGAATTCCTAACGATACCTCAGAACTCCCTGGCGCCCCCCCTCCTTTACAAGCAGGACAGAACAAAGATTGAGTAAACGAGCCGGAGGGTATAGTCACCATGGAGGAACCAGCCTGAGATCACATCTGGGGGAAATGGAGCCAGTCGTGTTTACAAAAAAAAACCTTTCGGGTCGACCGGATCATCTGAGGTATCTGTTTAATTTGCATCTCTTGATCATGGAGGAATATCCTGTAATAAGATGATGAAGGAGCAAAATGACCTACTACAGGACCAGTAGACTTTCACGTGTTATTTTTCGCTATAAACTAGTTTTCCTTTTTTCGCTCGCAGCCATTTGTGCCGGATGCTCTACCTCCTACAAAAACTCTCTTCCTCCTGACCTGGCAGAACACATTGAGCCAGGATTAATGTTTCCGCGCATTAAAAATGACCCGGACAGCTTCAAGGGAAAACTGGTTATACTGGGAGGGCAAATCCTGGCGGCAAAACGCTTAGAAGACAGAACTCAACTCACGATCCTTCAATTGCCCCTCATCACTGAGGAGGAGCCAACAACTGAACTCACTCAATCCGAAGGACGGTTTATTGCGGAACAGCAGAAATTTTTAGATCCTGCCACAGTCCCTCCCGGAAGCCGGATCACCTTGGCAGGAGAATTATCCGGCTCTGTCCAACGGAGTCTCGATGAAGACATATATACCTATCCCACTCTCCTCATAAAACATTTCAAAATCTGGCCAGCGTATTCTTCTGAATACCACCGGTATGGACCTTATCCTTCACCATTTTTTTACCCCTATGCATACCCGTACTGGGGTGGATATGGCCGCTTTTATCCGTATTACCCATTTGGATATTGGTAATGCGCTCTCTCCTAAACACAAACTCACCCTCGCTACTAATTTCCCGGAGAGGCCGGATTCTTCAAGCACACCATTAACTCCTAAAGCTTAGGACAACCTAAGAAATCCGGGGAGCCATACCAACGCGATTCAATATCTATAAATAAAAAAAGGAGGAGGCATGGCCTCCTCCCCAAAAAAAATGGGTATTTCAAATAAACTGAAAAATTGACGAGAGATTTATAACTTCGTGTCCGGGTATTGTTCTGGGGATATGGATTCGGTCGGCATCTTTTCAACTGGCAGAGCTTCCATTGGCGGAGCTTCCAATGAATGCTCATCCCTGACAGAGCTTTCCCCAATGGAGACGTCTTCCACAATAGGATTTCCCTCAATTATCCTGGCTTCCATAGGAGCGGGAGCGATAATTGCCACGCTATCGAAATCAGCCATCAACCCTATCGTATCCTCTCCACCGTCTAATATGAGAGTAATATTTGTAGTCTCGTTCCGCCATTCCGCCACCATCTTCAAATGGCCACGAAGCAGGGCTTGTCCCCAAAGACTTTGATCATATTGGTACAACGAATCTAACCAGATTTCTTGAAACGACGTCGGCATACCATAGGACTGGGTTATCCAATCTTTCACCGTATGAAAATCTTGCACATAGTCCACAGCATCATCATGTTTTGGTTCAAAGAGATAATTCGCCTGAGCAAGTTGATCTTCATAAAATGTGTAGGTTAACGACGCATCAATTTCTTCGATTTGACGACGATACCCTACACGTTGCTCATAAGGCTCCAATACCGGAGATTGGAGTTCCCAAACTGGCTGCACCGGTTCATTGAGTTTTACCTCCTGAGCATTCATTCCCCACTCCGTACTTCGCCGTTCAAAAGTCTGGGGTTGAGCAGGAACGACCGTTTTTTGAATCACGGATGGTTGCGGTTGGTGGTGAGTTGGCCCCGCCAGTAAATGACCATTGGAATCCCGGTGACGGGTCAATATCAAATATTCAGATGCCTCAAAGGCCAAACTTGTCGTCAACAGTGTTGTTCCCAACATGACAACTGCGCCCGTCAAGCCAAAAAGTGTTTTCATAGAATTTCCCATTGTCCTCAAGGTTTTCAATCGCAATGAATAATCAGAGGATCCCTGGATAGATGAATACACAGGTGGATCTCCCGTTATCACTACTCGGCAGTCAATATAGAATAGTGTCGGTTATTGAGGAGGGAACTTAAGGGGGAGAGAAACCAGAAAACACTTATCCCGGCATAGCGTACATTCATGCCCTTTATTTTGGCTCAGAAGTAGTGAAAACCGGGCACACCGAAAAGAAGAGTGCGAACAACCAAAAGAGGAGAAAGCGGTCTTATGAAGTGCCCTTAATGCGTTCCTTTCCGTTCAAGATTCTTCACGTACCAGGCCATGACTAGAGGAACGGAAAGACCAATCTAAAACGTGAACGCCCACACGGATGGAAGAGAGAAAAAAGAAAAGACACCAAAGTTTGTCTGGGATAATGGCGAATACGGCACAACACCGACTTTCAACACCAGGCGACATTGGAAGAGCAATTCCCACCACGTCCCGTCAATGGCTGTTTTAGGACTTCCGCCCAGTGCTTTCTCAAATTGACAAACATCTGGATATACCCGGCATAGGAATTGGGTTTTTGCATGTATCCATTCACCCCCATACCGGCGGTGGAACAGATATCCTTTGGAGCAATCGACGTGGTCAACACCACAATGGGGATACATGCCAGAGATGGATTCTTCTTGATTTCAGTGAGAACTTCCCCTCCGGTCATGTGAGGCATATTTAAATCCAGGAGAATCACACTGGGGCGTGGCGCACATTCTCGCCTTGAAAAGAGGCCACGGCGGTATAAGTAATCCAGCAATTCGGTGCCATCATTCACACACCGCAATTCTTGTCCAAGCGTGATTTCGTCCCATGCCTCTCTCACAATTTCGCAGTCATCGGGATTATCATCAACAAGCAGAACCGTATGGATAGGCAGAGTCATCATGAATATTCCTTGAATTGACTAAACGAGAGATTTTGTGAGGGAAAATACCGATTCCCAATAACAAAGAACCACTGACCTCTATCGGCAATTTTCAAAAAACCTTTCCTGCATAACCTACAATCCCACTTTTATGGTTTTGCGGATTCCGTCGAAACACCCACCGCCGTCAAGGAAGGAACATTGAGATGAGAGGAGAACAACTGTCGAAAGGAAGGAGTCTCCGGAAATTTTTTTGGCAATTGCTGGAGTTGTCGGAAATGCAACCACTGCAGGAGCGCATCCCAGCCGGTCACACGAATAACATCGGCATGGGGAATTCCACGATTCCAGGGTTGATCCATGACAAAAACTTGTCTGTCGAGAGCACGATAGGCCTGAATATGATGAGGGTGATCGTCAATCGCGGCTGTTATCGATTCGGGAATGTCGGTTTTCTCTTCGGTGTGATACAGCGCATCAAAAGGAAGACCATGCTCCTCTAACCAACGAAGAGTTTGGGGTCGAGAATACGGACGCCGGGCCGTCACGATGATAATCCGATAACGACGATGGATGAGTGTCAAGGCCAGCTTTGCCCCAGGAAACAGCGGTAAACGTGGGATAGACTCCTGGTGAAACCTGGAGAAAATTTCCTCAAGAAGCTCAGGCGCTAATTGACTTGCATCTAATCCACCAGCACTCCCATACAGACCCACAGGCCATAACCTCCCGGTCAATTCCTGAAACAACCGCTGCACTTCCGGCTCCGCGCAGCCTAAGACATTATCAATATCAACCGCGAAACATGGTCGGATCATCGAAGATTACTCCATAAATGTTTGCTTGAGCACGTCATCCTACGAAAGAAAACTCCAACACAACAGATGCGCCCTCGTCGGATGGATACCATAGAAACATTTGAACTATACAAGCAAGCTGGCCGGAAACACCCTTGGTATACCATACAGTTCGAACATCACACCCCTCACCCACAGGGATTACCATACATGAGACCGGATGTTCAGCAAAAGAGAGGTTATTGAGATAGCGTTGCAGCAAAAGGCTGCTCGTTGAGATGGCTTCGAAGGGGGCGATGGGTTAACGCGAGATATGCATGTTTGATGGACCCCACCGGTGACACTTCCATCAGGAATGGAGTCTCCCAATCATCATCCGCCACGTCCGGTTCCTCCGGAATGAGCACTCGCCGATACCGTTGTTCATGCGCAGCTAATATCTTTAAGGGAACTCCTCCCACAGTTCCCACATGTCCATCCATGGTGACGGTCCCCGTTAGAACCGTCGTCTCATCTACAGGATCATTTTTGGCAAGGGCCACGACATTCAACGCCGCCATGGCCGATAAACTTTCCCCATATAGTGTGACACCGGGATATGGGAGCATAAACCTGACCGTCCAGGAATCAGAATTAAGTCCGGCAGCCTGAACAACCAGAATGAGGGCGTCTTTGACCGATTGTTGGGCATAGGGTGAAAACTTCCCTGGCCTGGTAAGAAATTGAAGATCCAACCCTTTGTGATCTCGTCGCTGAACAAACTCCAATTGAACTTCCGCGACAATACCCACCTGTTCAGATTGTGCATTCGTCGTGGTCCCAAGGATGGGAATCGCCCTTCGAACAGGCTTAATCGGAAAATCGGTCATTGAGGCCGCATAGCTGGAAGAAGAAAGACCCCATGACAGGAATATGGAGAGAAGGACGCCTCCGAGGAATAACCAAACTGTCGAGGACACATCCTGTAGAGAAGCAGGGCCAACAGTCAAGGAGTCTGCCCACTTGCTCTGAAATGATGTTCGACATCCACCCATCGCCATCCCCCGTGAAAGCTGTCTTCACCTTTTCGGCCTGGCAAGGAGCACACTTAAGCTTTACGAGGGCAGGCACCATCTCTTGCGTTCTCTGATCGTCCCTAGGCTTTATCAATTCATAGATGTTTCTTTCACCGGACAACAGGGACATTCTTGATAGGGGGAGCGCTTCAATCTCATCACATGTCCGGCAATGACGGAGAAGATTAAGAACGCGCGAAAGAACACCGAAGAAGACATCGGGCATTTTCCTCAATTGAGGGAATGAGATTTCCATTCTAAAACGTCTCATCGGTAAACCTATGGCCATCAAACGAATTCCAACAACATCGGTTCAAGTCGGAATGTACCTCTGTGGAATCGATCGCTCATGGTTGAAGACTCCCTTCCTCGTGCACCGGTTTCTCATTAAAGATTCAAGTGACATTGCCAAATTACAACAGGCCGGAATTCAAGAAATCACGATTGACACTAATCGTGGACATGATGTGGCATCAGATTCTGAACTGCCACAGACTCAAAATGATGAGGTCTCATCCAAACAGGGTCCTCCGATACGTGATTCCTCCGTCCCCCCGAGAACTGAACGTCTTCAGCTGCTCTCACCCTCTATTCAGGGAAAATCACTATCCGGTGAACTCACCACGATGAAGCTGGTGCGGAAGTATATGCTTGAGGGCGTGCAGGATATCCTCCACACACTACAGAAAACCGGAGGGCTCGCCATAGAACAGGTTCATCAAATCACTGAATCCGTTATGGCTGAAACCCTCGGACATGAAGAAGCCTGCATCGCCATGATTCGGACAAGAGACTTTTCTCCTGTCTTGTACGATCACGCGCTCGCGGTCAGTACATTATGCGTGTTACTTGGACGAGCTGTGGGGTTGGACAACACCACGTTACAACACTTGGCAAGCGCGGGCCTCCTCCATGACGTGGGGCTCTTGAACCTCCCACAAGTCCTTCATCGGCCGCTCAACCAGTTATCTGACTCAGAATTAGGCCTGTACTATAAACATCCCCGACGGGGAGTCGACATGCTGTCTCAACAGTCTTGTTTGGCTGACGAGGTCGACACGTTAATCCGCGAGCATCATATCGCACTAGATGGCTCAGGATATCTTGCGAAAAGTGATCCGGCGAAAATTCACACACCCACCCGAATCCTTCGTATTGTCGACGAGTATGATGAATTATTGACCGGTCACCATACCGGCAATCCTGTCCCGGTCAGAATCGCACTCCAAACGTTGTATCAACAAGGCAGGAAAGGGCTGTTAGATGGCGAGCTAGTGGCGACCTTCATTAATCTTATCGGAATTTATCCCACCTATGCCCTGGTGGAATTAAGTACCGGTGAAAGGGGAATCGTCACAGCGAATTCAAGAGATAATCTGCTTCAACCTACAATCCTCCTTATCCAGGACGAAATTCATCGCCCCTTGCCTGAACCGATCCCGTTCAATGTCTCGGTGCTCTCCTCTCATGAACCACGGCCAGAAATTGTGCGGGTCCTCGCTCCGGAACAAGTCGGCATTGACCTTGATTCTGCTCTGGAAAATTGGATGACGTTGTAGCCATCTCTCCTCTCGGTCAGATCGCGATGACTTTCTCGCTCCACTCGGGATTGATCCGTTTCCGAACGCCGAACCGCAATTCACAGCAATTTCAAGAAAAAAGCACCACTGAGTCCGCCCGCAAGGTTTAAAAACGGAATGCCGATACAGGCCCAGGCATTTCCCGACCAACCCGCACCGCACCAGAGGCGGAACGGAGGGCTCAAGAATGGAAAAGATCCGACAGCAACCGACCACAAGAACATGGCGTCTTCTCTGCCTCACAGGCCTGGCCCTCTCGGTCGCATTCATCCTGAATGAAGGACAAGCCAGGACATTGCCCATGCCTTCCTCCACTCCATCCATCAACGGGCAAAGTACTCACCCCACACACATGGCATCAAAGATCCATCCTTTAGAAAAAGATCATGCTTCCCAATCGACAAAACCCACCACCCACCATGATAGAGGAACCCGGGAAAGGTATAACGAGGAAAAACCACAAAAGAAAAAATTCGGGTTAGCGATTTTATTTCTCGGAACCTTCACAGAAAAGAGCTAATCCCCTTTTTGTTAAAGATAGAACACTCTCCAAAAATTGGAGCAAGGCAGATTCTCACAGAGGCAAAAAATTGGGGAAATTCAGGTCCGAATTTGAATTACTCAGACAAAGAGCGAGGGGGAGGAATCTTCGGTGAGAAAGGTCGGCGACAAATCTTCTAGTGCCAACAACAGAGCATGGGTACCGGAAGGCCCGTGACCCTTGGCTTGAATCGCCACATAGAGCTTTCGAACAAGTGACAGTCCTGTCAGAAGTAAGCCCATTCGTTTGGCTTCATCTAACGCCATACCCATATCTTTAATGAAATGCTCCACAAAAAATCCGGCTTCAAAATCCCGTTTCAATATCCGTGGCGCCAAATGGTCAAGTGTCCAGCATCCCGCAGCCCCACTGGATATGGAGCGTAACAAGGTTTCGCCATCCAACCCGGCTTTGTGGGCATACAATAACGCTTCACACACACCGATCATCGTGCCCGCAATCGTTATTTGATTACAGAGTTTGGCATGCTGCCCGCATCCGGCCTGGCCTTGATACACCAGAGTTCTTCCAAACACGGATAGGATCGGTCTGACCGCTTCAAACACCCTTGAATCCCCACCCACCATAATGGACAATGTGCCATCTCTGGCCCCAATGTCACCGCCAGAAACCGGCGCATCAAGAGCCGACGCAGATTTTGAACCGGCCTGACTAGCTAATTCACCGGCCAGCGTCGGCTCAGAAGTGGTGAAATCCACAAAGATCTGACCCGGACGAGCCTGTGACAACAAGCCATCTGGTTGGAGATATATCCGACGAACGTCCTGAGGAAATCCCACCATCGTACACACCACATCGGCCTCCGCGACTAAGGCTGCCGGAGACTCTGTCCACCGGGCCCCTTGGTCCAACAACATCTGAGCTTTAGAAGGGGTGCGGGTATGTACCGTCAAGGCATACCCCGCACGAAGAAGATGTTCACACATAGGGGCGCCCATGACTCCAGTCCCAATCCATCCAATTCGAACAGGCGAGGGAAGAATAATAGGATCGGCCGCAGGGGAAGAGGTATTCATGAACGCTCCTTGAAGATCGACAAATGATCAGAGGCTGGTTGTTGTTGCGTCAAACAATGTATGGTCCCGAACCCCCAGACCAGATCCACGGCATGAATACCCACCACGGTGCGATCAGGAAACAGGTCAGCCACAATCCCTACCGCCACCCGATCCTGAGGATCATTAAAGGTGGGCACCAACACGACAGCGTTGCCGATATAAAAATTGGCATAACTGGCGGGTAGCCGTCGTCCTTCAAAATACAGCGGCCCAGGCATCGGCAAGGGCACCACCAGTAACTTTCTCCCGTCTTCCACCCGCATCCCCTCTAATCGCTCGGCATTTTCAGCCAATGGACGATAGTTTTCATCGGCTGGATTGGATTCCTGACAGAGCACCACCGTATAGGGATCCACGAACCGGCACACATCATCCACATGCCCATGCGTATCGTCACCAGCAATGCCTTGTCCCAACCAGAGAACCTGGGAAATGCCTAAATGGCTGCCAAACACTTCCTCATAATCCCGTCGAGAATACCCAGGATTCCGTACCTGCACCTGGGCATCCAACAAACATTCTTCCGTGGTCAACAAGGTCCCTTGGCCGTTCACATCGATGGCACCACCCTCCAGAACAACCCCTTTCCGATTTCGCTCAACCGGAACCACGGGAATCTTCAGTTTCGCGCCTAACCGAACCGGGATACGATCATCCAATTGCCAATCCGGATACTTGGCCCAGGCGGTAAAGCGAAAACGGGCAATCGCTTCTTGATGATCAGGCTGATCCCGTCTCACGAAAATAGGGCCAAAGTCCCGCGCCCACCCCCGATTGGTCGGCACACGAAAAAATTGAATACGGGTAATATCGACCCCAACTTTGTCTAACACCCGCCGGGCTTTTAATTCATGGTCTTTGTCATTCACGAGAATTCGAACAGTTTCTCCACCAGAGAGCTTTCGAACCATTTCCCCATACACCCAAGAGATTGCTCCCATTTTCCCCGGCCAATCTTTCGTATTATGGGGCCATCCTAGCCAAGTCGCCTCGTGTCGCTCCCACTCTGCGGGCATTCGAACCCCTATCGCAGATCCTCTCGCCGTATGAGGGACTTTTGCCTGATTAGAGAAAATGCGAGTATGGGCATCCTCTGATTCCATCTCCATGCTAGTGCTCGGCTCTGAACAGGTGACAGGGCTAGAGGAAGAATGTGGGTTCTCAGAATGTTCCATGACTCTCACGATCTCCTCCACCACATTCTCAGGTTTAGCCAGAATCTCATCATTTAAAAATCGAAGTACACGAAACCCTAAAGCCGTTAAATACTTGGTGGACTCCTCATCAGTGGTTTCTTGTTCTCGTTGTTCTCCACCATCCAGCTCAATGATCAGCATCCTTTCCAAACAACAAAAATCAACGATACCCTTACCGATGGGATGTTGCCGCCGGAAATTCCATCCCTTGATCTGACCATCTCGAATTTCCTCCCAGAGCCGCTGTTCAGCATCGCTTTGATTCCCACGTAAATGAGCCGCAAAGGATCGCCATCTCGGTGAAATTCGCTTCAACTTTCCCCCTCACTCTTCCTTCAGTTCCTCTCGGAACCACATCACAGCGGGGCAACCGAATCATCTAGCCTTATAAATAGGCGAAGCACAACAGACATGTATGGGGCTGTTGAAAAAAGCCGCCAGCGGCGTTCTCGCCATTTTTCCGTGCTCACGTACTGGAAGTACGCTCTGCGGGCAAAAATGGCTGCGGCCTTGCTAGACGAACTTTTTTGAACCGTCCCGAGGCCTCTGGTATGCAACGTACCTGTGGGTCAATTTGCCCTTGGAAATTATTATTATTCAGCACTCCCATGTCTAGATTTTTATGTCACAACCCAGGTTGTATCGAAAAAAATGGTAGACAACAATGAGTTCGCTCTCCTTATCTTGAAGCCTTCTCCATTCAACAGAAAGCGGGATGGAAAGGAATGACAGTTCAGATCTTACCGAGGACAAGTCAAATAGGCCCTGTGCTATTCATCTAAAAATCTCTTTGTGATTCCTCCATATGCATCAATGCGTCGATCGCGAAGGAAAGGCCAGTTACGTCTAACTTCCTCAATGCGCTTCAGATCGATATCCACCACCAGCGTTTCTTCTTTCTCAACTGACGCTTGAGCCAGCACCACACCAAACGGATCACACACAAACGAACTGCCCCAAAACTCCAACCCATCACCCCCGGCCGGAGCCTCATGGCCGACCCGATTCACCGCCACCACAAACACACCATTGGCGATGGCATGGCTGCGTTGAATGGTTATCCAGGCTTCACGCTGGGCCTGGCCCTCTTCTGATTTTTCTTTGGGATGCCAACCAATGGCCGTAGGGTAAAATAAGATCTCCGCTCCCTGTAGGGCGGTCATCCTAGCCGCTTCGGGGTACCACTGATCCCAACAGATCAACGTCCCGACCGTTGCATGCGTCGTCTTGATCGCCTGAAACCCCCGATCCCCTGGGGTAAAGTAAAATTTTTCGTAATAGGCCGGATCATCGGGTATGTGCATCTTCCGATACAGACCGGCCATCTCTCCCCGTTCATCCAACACGACAATGGAATTGTGGTACACCCCTGCCGTCCGCCGCTCAAACACCGACACTAAAATGGTCACACCACGGGCATTGGCAATCTTGCTCAATGCCTCCGTGGAAGGCCCAGGCACGGTTTCTGCCAGATCAAACAAGACCGCATCTTCCTTCTGGCAAAAGTATTGAGAGCGAAACAACTCAGGCAGACAGATAATCTGCGCCCCGTTTCGCGCCGCATCCTCAACCTTGCCAACGGCTCGTTCCAGATTCTCAAAAGGATTGGCCGAGCAGGCCATTTGAATCAATCCAATTTTCATGTCAGTTCCCAAACCTACTTTCTGCCCTCTTCCCTTCACTGTCTCTTTGAAAAGAAAAACACTTAAAAGGGAGCAAAAAATACAAAATTAATAAAACCCTAGAAGACTAATTTATTTGCATGCACAGGACAAGCAAAAAAATTGTTCCCTCACTCAACTCCCTCAAGACGGAGGATATGAATACGCCCGGCTCTTTCTCCAACTATAATCGTTTTGCTATCAGGAGAAACCGCGCAGGAGCTAATCACGCTCTCTCCGATAAAAGTGGCGACCTCCTTCATGCTGGTCAAATCCCAAACTTTGCACGTCCAATTATCCGAGGCCAAGACCGCTCGCATCCCATCCACTGTCAATGCCACCGCGGTCACCCTGCCACTATGTCCAGGTAAAGTATACAGTTCCTGCCCCGTACCCAAGTCCCACACTTTGCACGTCTGGTCGTTCGATGCGGAAATCGCCCGCGTCCCATCCGCCGTCACCGCCACCGCGGTCACCCCGTCACTATGTCCGCGTAAAGTATGCAGTTCCTGCCCCGTGCCCAAGTTCCACACTTTGCACGTCTGGTCGTCCGACACGGAAATCGCCCGCGTCCCATCCCCCGTCACCGCCACCGCGGTCACCCCGCCACTATGTCCGCGTAAAGTATGCAGTTCCTGCCCCGTATCCAGGGCCCACACCTTTAAGGTTTGATCACCCGAGACCAAAACCGCACGCCCATCCGCCGTCAGTACGACCGCCGTCGCCCCGCGACCACATCCAGGTATAGTCTGCAGCTCCTTTCCTGTGGCAAGATCCCACACGATACATGGCGAATCCTCCGAAACGGTAATCGCCTGCGTCCCATCCAGCGTCACTGCCACCGCAATTACCCAGCCGCTATATCCGCACAAGGAATGCAGTTCCTGCCCCGTGCTCAGGTCCCACACTTTGCATGTCCGATCTCCCGAAGCCGAAATCGCCCGCGTCCCATCCCCCGTCACCACCACCGCAGTCACCCAGTCACGATGCCCGCGTAAGGTCTGCAGCTCCTGCCCCACGCTAAGATCCCACACTTTGCACGTCCAATCGATTGAGGCGGAAACCGCCCGCGTTCCATCCGCGGTCACCGCAACCGCTGTCACCGGGCCACTATGCCCGTATAAAGTCTGCAGTTCTAGCCCCATGCCAAGGTCGCACACGATGCAGGTCTGATCAGTCGTGGCCAAAATGGCCCGCGTCCCATCCGCCGTCACCGCCATTGCCCTCCCCGAGGCACGATTCAACCTTAAGGTCTGCAGCTCCTGCCCCGTGCCCAGATCCCACACGATGCATGTCTGATCAGTCGTGGCCAAAACCGCCCGCGTCACATCCGCCATCACCGCCACCGCGCTCACCTGGCCAGGATGTCCGCGCCGTAAGGTATGCAGTTCCTTCCCCGTGTGTAGGTCCCACACAATGCACGTTCCATCCTCCGAGGCGGAAATCGCCCGTGTCCCCTCAATCGTCACCACCACTGCGCTCACCCAGCCACGATGCCCGCGAAAGATCTGCAACTCATTCCCCGTCCTCAAGTCCCACACGATACATGTCTGATCCTGGGAGGCCGAAATCGCCCACCTCCCATCCGGCGTCACCGCCACCGCATTTACCCCACCATGATGCCCGTGAAAAGTCTGTAACTTCTGCCCTGTCATCAAATCCCACACAATGCAAGTCCCATCCTGGGAGGCCGAAATCGCCCGTATCCCATCCGCCGTCACAGCCACCGCCCTCACCGAATCATAATGTCCGCTTAAAGTGTATAACCCCTGCCCTGTGGCTAGATCCCACACAATGCACGTCTGATCATACGAGGCCGAAATCACCCTCGTCCCATCTGGCGTTACCGCAATTGCATTTACTAAGGCACTATGTCCGCTGAGAGTCCGAATGAGTGGCCCCCCCGGCGCAATTAGACTTCCTTGCAACGGCCGGAGCCACTGGTGTTTTCTCCATCGTTTAGACTTCTCAACCAAATTCTTGATTTCAGTAGAGTCTTCATTTTGTAAACGACCGAGCAATTGCCCTACCAATTGTTTCGGATCTTTTCCTACAATATGTGCTGAGAGTCTGATGGCTCCCTGAACCACGCTGAAGATTTCCTCACTCCTTATCCAATCAAAATCCGAGAGCAGAGCCGGCACATCTAACGTTTCCAACTTGGCATAGAGCCAGTCCACATTCAGAAGAAAGTTTTTTAACTCCTCCCACCGCTCGGCCCTGACCAGATGATAGGCCAGGTAGCGGCAGAGATAAGGGTCTTGTGCGGATTTGATTGGTTCATGCTTCAGGTCGTAGGTATCAAGAAATTGTCCATGAAGTCCCGGTAAATGCGAAGCCACTTGTTCTTCCAGATAGGTTCGCACCACATCATGCAATTGGATTCGTTGTGTGGTGGGATCGTAGGACAAAAGAAGTGATAATTGATTCAACCGGGTGCAGAGTTCCTCTGTGTCGAAGTCGTCCAAACCTCCGGTTGCATTCCAGAGTTTGGCGATCGCCATCAGCGGAATTTCGACATCCTCGGGAAAGAT
Organism: Nitrospira sp. MA-1; assembly: GCA_032139905.1. Taxonomy (NCBI): domain Bacteria; kingdom Pseudomonadati; phylum Nitrospirota; class Nitrospiria; species Nitrospira sp. MA-1. Next base: position 274,185 of record JAQJDB010000007.1, on the reverse strand, counting down.
TGCGAGTTCCTGATAGCGGACGAGTTCGTCTTCTTTCAGATGTTCGAAACTAGCCGTGAGGGTAGCAGCCACAGCTTGGTTGCGTTCGACTGGATTTCTGGCATCAAATGCGGTGAGACCACGCTTTTCTAAGGCTTTTTGCACATAAACCAACGCGGCTGGAAGGGGCTGCCTCATCGTGTTCACCCGTTCCCGGAGGGCGCCATTGACTAACTTCAACAAGAACGGCCATCCCCCTAATCGTGCGGCTAAGGATTGAAGCGCTGTAGTTTCGGCATTTGCCAAATCATTGGCCGGCAGATCGAAGGCTAACAGGGCCAACGCTTCCTGTTGTTGCATGGCATCCACCGGCACCCGAAGTCTGGCGGTTTCAGGAAGTGTGCAGCTGTCTCTTGTGGTAATGATCCGCGCGCACCGTTTGCCTCCACGCAGGAACGGGCGCAAATGTGCGGCATTCCAGACATCGTCAATGACCATCAGACAATCTTTGTCTCCCAAGACCTCAGCCAGCCGAGCCAAGGCATCTTCTTCGTCCACAAAGTTGGGACGTTCCTCGGTGAGGGGGGCATAGAGTTTCGTCAATCCGGCCATGGTATTGGGTTGTTCACCCAGCGTGACCCAGAGAATGCCGTCGTGAAAGGCATGCTGTATCCGTTCATCGTGACAGAGGGCCTTGGCCAGCGTCGTCTTCCCATAGCCCCCGGCGCCTTTCAGGGCAGCAGTGATGGCGACCGGCTCCTCCTGCTTTGGGTCCAGCAGGCTTCCGGCCAGTTCTTCGAATTCTTTGAGCCGAGGCACGAAGCCGGCCGGGAGGTCATCGGGCATGAATGACACCCGCGTACCCTGATACGGACTCTCCAGCGTGCGGATAAAGCGGGTCCATTGTTCAGGGACGTCGGTATCAACCCAATGCACATCCCGCATCCAGCGAGGGAGTTGGGACAGATCCAGGTCGGGTTGCCCAAAGACCGGAATGACACCAACCCCTTCCTGCCGTGCCTGCCGCCATTCTTTTCTGACGATGGGCGAGACCAATGCGGCTTGAGTCATAACCAGGACCATGTATTCCACCTGCTTGAGTGCTTCCAGAATTTGGTCCCACCAGTCTTTGCCCCCTTCCATTTGCGTGCGGTCTTGCCAGAGGGAAAATTTTGGCTGGCCCGGATCTTCAGGTTCGGTGAGCTTTTTCCGAAGGTCACGCGCGAAGTCTTCGCCATCTTCCCGGGCGTAAGAGAGAAAGATTCGTGGCTGATTTCCAGAAAGGGGGGAATTAATTTTTTTTGGCATCTCGAGTGAATCCCGTTTGATTATCTAATCCAATGTCCCTTTCACATTGGGATATTACCTCTTTAAGCGCCTGAGAATTCAATGATTCTGCAATCGCTTATGATGGACAGTGGCAAGAAAAAAGTAAAGCCTGTGCGGAAGGAATGGAACAGGAGACTGATCCATCTTCCAAACAATTTCCGAAACATTCTTGTGTTGGAATCATGCCAGGAGCGCCTGCCATTCAACATCGAATCCCTTGAAGTCTCTAGCCCCTCCCTTCTCCGACGCCTGCCGCCCGTCCCCTGATCGGACGCTCTTTGTCTTGGCGGGCCTTGTGTGTGCGTAGCGAGTTGGCCCGCTCCCCCGTGTTTAGCGTCCGATCAATCAGATGAGAAGGGCGGGGCGTCAGTGGTTTTGGGTCCTTTTGCCGAAACAAAAGGACCTCGGCTGCCGGGCCGAAACCCGGCATCTCTCGTCCAGTCACATACATGCCAGTCAGCAGATAAAGTAAAGCCCGAGGAGGAGCAGGAAGAAGTAGATAAAAACTTGGGACTCGGCGGCACAAAGGGGAAAAGACTTGCCTTCGGAGATACGAGAAAACACGGTGTAGTTCCCAACATCATTCATCGGGAATCTATCAGGATTCTTCTCAGATGGATTCCCGCTTACTACTGCGGGAATGACGGAATTCCAGCCACGGCCCTAACCGTAACATCCTTATACATCTAGAACCTATTCGTCGCAACCGGCCATGGCACACCCGCGATCTCGAGCAACAAACACCCCGGCCACTTTCCGGTCTTGTTCCTTGAAGGCCTTGTGCCACCAGCAGGCCGCATTCCAGAGATGCTCCGGGGCGCTATTACGTTCCGAGGTACCCGGTGTCACACCCAAGCCGAGTCCTTCAAAGATGAATTCAATATAGGAGGACGCCGCGATCGGCGTGCCTTCCCGCAACGGATTGCGTTTGGCCCCTTGGGACCAGAGATAACTTTGCCAAACTCCCAACATCTCCCAAAAATTGTAACGCACACGATCCTGATTCCAGTTCATCGCCCGTTTCTTAAGTTTCTTGGCATCCTCGTCTGACATGCTTACCGCCACCAACCCCACATTGGCATCAATATCCTTATTCTCATACAGGCCTAAGGTGCCTCCGTTGATGCCATTACATTCCGGCCTTGGAAAGATCCCATTCCGTGGATGCAGCGGGATTTCCAGGATCGGCAGGGATCTCAGCGAGGTTCGAGAGGTCACCGTTTCCGCCACCACAAAGACATGCGACCAAAAACTCGGGCGGAGATCCCAACGCAACATGGACTGGGCGGTTCGTAGCGTATGCCCGGGAACATCCCGGCTGCCGATCAACACTACGGTCATCAATCCACGATTGCCAATATCCTGTTTCTGCAAGTACGCAAACGCATCATTAAAAAATTGCAGGTTGGTGCGTTTTCCATATTTGCTGGTCCAGTCTTTAATGTCCGGATTTCTGGTCGAAGTTTGAGAATGGCGCATGATGAGTTCCTTTCTAGACGAGGCTTAGAAAACGCACACAGGACATAGGCTGGCATCCATGACCCATCGAGTCGAATAATCCATTACCGGAGCAACAACTCCTTCTTCCACAAGCACCTCAGGGGACCACCCAGACCTTGAGGTGGAGCGGTTTCATCCCAATCAATTTCAATAACCTTGGCCGGCAGACTCCATAATTCCAATTCGAATCGGACTCGTGGCGATCCCCCATTCTGACTTCCGGACACCATGCGCACGAGACCCACATTATTTTGAATGGTCATGATATCGATGTTCGTATGAGGATCGATCCGCCACACCGACTCCTTTCCTTCCGCATTGGGAAGGACCCGGATTTTTTCTGGCGGGGCTTCGGGTCTGGTATTACCTGGATTGATCATGGCTGCCGGCGAGGCAATGAATTCCGGCACCCCATAGGGGGCATCGGAAATTGGCCCATGGGCTTCCGCATATCGACCCGTATGAATATCCCCGGACAGAATCAGGATGTCATGTGGCCGCTGTTGGGCATTCTGTCCGGCTAAGGACCGTTCGATCACCCGCCAGAGACGGGCGTAGTCCTGCTTGAAATTCGACAAGGAATGGTCACGGAAATCCCCGTCTTTTTGAAAGAGTGGTTGGCCCAGCCCCAAGACTCCGGGCCCCGTTAATCCCTGTTGCCAGGCTTCCAGCGCCACCCACTGTTCCTCTGACATGAAATGACTGGTCCCTTTGTCGTTACACCTTTCGCGCTCTGAACGGGTGTCGGTCATAAAAAACGAGACCGGATTGATCTCAAACCGGTACCAGCGAGCCTCGTCAGGATTCAAACATCGTTGATACTGGTAATAGAGGTCTTCAGCCCCTCCTCCGTATTTTTTACAATTCTTCGAATACCAGGTCTGAGGTAATTGGATTTGTTTTTCAGGATAATCGTTCCAGTATTCATGGTCGTCACAGGTAAAAAAGTTCGGGCAGATTTGTAAAGCTTCCCGATAGGCCTCATCTCCCCAATATTGGGCGTATCGCTTCGCATAGAGTTCGATGCCCTCATCGCCTAAATCCCACGCATTCGGCCAGTCTCCATACACCTGATCACCCAGTAATAATTTAAAGTGCGGATGAGCCAACTGGCCCAACTCCTGAAGACCGGACCGGTAATATCCCTCGCGATCATTGTTATGCCAAAAGCAGGAGGCAAACAGAAAGGTCACCTGTTGAGCGGCGAGGTGGTACGGCATCGTCCACCATTGAAAGACCTGGCTCTCTTGATTTGTTGACAGGGTGACCGAATAGAGAGCGCCTTCTGGCGGACCTGGAGTGTTGAGCGTAAGGACCATCACGCCCATTCGCCGCTTCAATCCTGGAAGTTGGGGGAGGAGTGTCCATGTATTCTCTGACGGGACCGTCGCATTCTTCTGCCGCACCTCGATTTGCGGCGGAGAAAAGTTGCCTTCCCCTTTTTTCGAACACCAAATCCGCCAGCCTTGGCCCTCCATCAACGGCGCACCCGGGACAATCCACATATTCATCTTGTTCCTTTTATCACCATAGGCTGATTACCTTCCCGGCCCTTTCCCAACGACAGGAGGGTCGGCTTGTCTGGATTCTTGGAGGTGGTCTGGAGGACCGGGATCCTCACCCTCCGACTCAGGATGAAAAGCCCCACCAGAATCTTGGGTCTGGGGATGGTCGGTTCCAGCCTCTTCTTCAACGACTTCAGGTTGACGTCGTAGTAAATCCCGCAATGTCATACCTTCCAAAGCAGCCTCCACCGCCGCATCCCGACGCATAAGCACCCGACTAATGATATCGGTCCCTACCGTAAAGGCTTGGGGTCCGCCATGGGATTGATGCTGCACCACTCGTAACACCTCGACAACCGGAATGTTTTCCGGTGCCTGGGCCAATACCAATCCTTTGGGGTCATCACCTTTCACAACCATCTGCCCTTTCACCAGATCATCGATGAGCGACTCCACCAAGGTTAGAGGCACACCCTGCGCGCGAGCTAACTGCTCTACCTGGAGAGGCGGCTTCCCCAATAAAAACCGGCGGGTAATATGCGTGAGCAATGACAGCGTGAGGTATTCTCGAAAGAGTGGAGTCTGGCGCTTTCGACCCAAATGAAGCAGATATGCGGATGGGTGCTGATGATAATAGGCGACTTGAGCTCCCGCCAGTACAATGAGCCACCCGACGTAGAGCCAAATGAGAAAGAGGATAAGCACGGCAAAGCCTGAGTAAATGGCACTATATCGTCCTGTCCCTACGACAAAGGATGCAAACGCCAATCCGGCCACTTGCCAGAGCAGTCCTGCCGTCACCCCTCCCACAAGCGCTGAGTTAAATTTGACGTTTGTATAGGGCAGAAACTTGTAAATAAACGTAAACACCAGGCACATAAAAAAGAAGGGCAGCAGATTGGTGAGCACGACCATCAGATGGCCAAGCGGCTGGACTTCCAGAATTTTTTGGACAAGCCAATGACTTTGCGCCGAGGCCGTGAGTCCGAAGGCCGTAAAGACGAATACAGGACCCACGAGGACGACACTTAAATAATCGGTGACCCTTCGGGCCAAAGGGCGACCTGCATCAACCCGCCAAATTGAGTTCAGTGCCTCTTCAATTTTTTCGATGAGCGAATATGTGGTATAGAACAGTCCCGCAACGCCCACCGCCCCCAAAACACCAACTTTCATGTTGTCGACAAACTGGATGATATTCGTGGTAATCTCAATTCCCTTGGGCCCGAGCGGATCCAACGCTTGCGCCAGAATAGGTTGGATCTTTTGATGAATGCCGAAGGCTTTGAGGACCGAAAAGGTGACCGCTAAAAACGGAACCAGGGAGAGGAGAGTGGTGTAGACCAAACTGGTGGCTCGAATACTCAGGACACTTTCCTGAAATTCGGCGACCGCCACCAATGCCAAACGCAAGGTTTTGACGCCGAACTGTCGAAAACCGGTTAGCGCATTGACATCCTCCTTCCACACATCCTCCTGGCAATATCGCAATACTTGGTCAATCATCTTCATCTCCGTCACAGGTCTTGCACCCGGGTACCCTACAAAGAGTGACAGAAAATGTCCAGAATGCCACAGGATTTTCCCATGATCGGGCCCAACTTCTAACACGCGTGGTTCTTCACTTACTTGGCTCCCTAGTCAGGCGTAAAGACTCGTCCTCCGATATTTATGAAACACCCCGCACACCGAACATTATTTTTATGGTGGCTGCTTGCAGGCCTCATTTCTTTGCTTACCGGATGCCCGACATCCTCCGAATGGGATCGGCAATGGGAGCAAGTCCATGCGAATATCACCCGTGGACAATTTCAAGAAGCCAAAGACCTGCTTCATAGTCTGTTACCGTCCGTTCGCAAACATGGGCCGACCGATGAACGATATGCGCTGGTAATTTTTCAGTTGGGAGAGGTCGCCCGGCTAGAAGGAGAAGAGAGTCTGGCCGAAGCCTATTATTGGGAAGCCTTGCCCTTGCTGGCTCAATCGTTGGGTGCTGAACATCTTCGGATGGCCGATCCTTTAGCCGCACTCGCCTCGTTGTATCAGCAGAAAAACCAATTAGAGATGGCCCGCCCACTTCTCAAACGAGCCTTGGCCCTTCGAGAAAAGTCCTGGGGACTTTCGGACCCGCAATTACTCTCAACCCTGCAAAACTACCATGCCCTCCTATTGGCGGGAGATCACCAGAAGGAAGCGACGGAAATTGCCGGCCGCATTGATCGAATTCTCAAACGCTCCTCCTAATCCTTCTCATGTTTTTCTCCAAAAATTTGCTCATCGTTTCGATCTTGCGTCAACCACTTCAGTCGAGCCTTTGGCGGGCTGGTTCAGCCCTAGCATCTTCTTGCCCTTTTTCGGGAATATGGTTACCATTGACACAATTCTATCCGGCCCCCGGCTGGTTGGTACCCATCTGTACATCTCATATCTCATCTGGTGCGTTTTTTATCCCCTTTTGCCCAACCTTGCACCATGATTAAACGTATTTCCATTCAGGACCTGAGGCCTGGGATGTATATCACCGGCATGGACCGATCATGGTTCAAAACCCCGTTTCTCCGACACAAATGGACGATCAAACGAGAGGATGAGATTGCCTTATTGCGCAATTACGGAATCAAGGAAGTCCAGATCGACACCGAAAAAGGATGCGATATTGCCGAGACAAGTGACGTTCAGCACACATCAGAGGACCAGGATCTTTCTCACACAACCCCGTTCACATCCCCCTGGGTTGGCTCAGGGCCCAATCCGGAAGATATTGAAGCCGCACGTCTCCTTCGCGCGGAAGCGATCTCCACCATGGAGGTATTTTTCCATCAGATGGAAGCACCCACTCCCCAGCACGTCCAAGAAGTCCGAAGTGTGGTCAGCATCCTGCTTGATGGGATTTTAGACCATCAGGCCGCCATGGTATCGCTGATTCAAATGCGTCGCTTCGATCCCAACCTGGCCTCTCATGGGGTAGATACGGGCATGTTAGCCATGGCAATCGGACAAGAACACGGCTGCGATCCGACGCAATTAAAACTCGTTGGGCTAGCCGCCCTTCTCCACGACGTCGGACAACTTCGCCTCCCATTGAATATGATCCGAAAGGTGGAGCGCTTCACACCGCAAGAGCAGAAACTGATGCACGCGCATTGCGAAATAGGCGTGGCTATTCTTAAGCAATTCCCGGATATCCCTGACGAGTCGAAACGGATGGTCTTGGAACACCATGAACGGCTTGACGGATCCGGCTACCCCAAGGGATTACGAGGGCTTCAGATTTCGGAACTCACCCAAATACTGAGCATTGCCGACACCTATGACGCACAAATTAGTGGACGATGCAGCTGTCCACCTGTGCCGCCCGCCCGGGCCTTATCCGAACTCTATCAGGCTGCTGTCGAAGGGCAATACCATCTGTATCTTGTACAACAATTAATCCAACTCTTAGGTGTATATCCAATTGGTTCCCTGGTTCGCCTGAATACCGGCGAACAGGCCGTAGTCGTGTGGGTTTCTAGTCATAGCCGAATGACCCCTACCATTAAATTACTTAAGGACTCTCTGGACCAACCCTATCCCGAGCAGGCAATCATTGATCTGGCGGCACAAAGCCCAACAACACCTTTTCGATCAATTGAAAAAGCCCTGGACCCTTCTCGGGAAGGATGGGATATGTCAAAAATTCTTGAAGCTTTATGGTAAGACGAGGTATCGTTCTCACGATGTCGTCACTATGATAGGAAGGAATCGCTGAGTGGATCGGCAACATTTTTTTCAAGAACTCAATCAAATGGACATTTCAGGACTAGAGAAGGCATTACGTTCATCCCAAGCCTTTGTTCATACCCTGATGGACTCCATCCACATTGGGATCTGTCACGTAAATACACAAGGGCAGATTCTTTCCCTGAATCTGGAAGGCGCCAGGATTCTTCATCGAACCGAAACCTCATGCCTGGGACAATCCTTCCATGCACATGCGGAATGTCTCTATATTGATCTTGGCACACAAGAAGAACATTGCCCGATCACCAGAGCGATCACCACGGGAAAATCCATATGGACGCCTCAACTCTTGCTTCGACGGCCAAGTGGGGAAACCCGATGGGTGGAATTCCAATCCACGCCACTGACAGATCCGCGCCACTCTGGTGCGCTGATTATTTTTCGTGATCTCAGCCTGGAACTCCAGCAACACGAAAGGCATCACCACCTTGCATCGATGCCAGAAGAAAGCCCAAATCCCATCGTGGAAGTGGACGCTCAAGGACACCTGGCCTATGCCAACCCAGCGATGATCCGCCTCCTCGACACCTATGGATTTCGGGAAGACGGCGTGCCAATGGTGCTTCCAAGCACCCTGACACAGCTCACGCTAGAATGCCTCAAAACGATAACCCCCATCAGAGGTCTCACGGTCATTGTCGAGGGCCACCACTTTGATTGGACCTTCTCCCCTCTCCAGGAAAAAGGTCTCGTGCGGGGATATGGCCTGGATATTACGCATCATGTGCGGGTCAGCCAGACCATGACCGAACTCCATTCTCAATTTTCCTCTCTGGTGGACTCCGCCCATGAAGGAATCATCTCCGCCGATTTACACGGAACCATTGTCTCTTGGAATCCTGCAGCCCAGTCAATGTTCGGATATCAGCCTGACGAGGTCCTGGGGCATTCGATTGTGACCTTACTGGAAGAAGGATATCGAGACATGTACAGGAAAGGACTGGGAGATATCAGTTATGGTCGACCTTCAACCTTTCCCCTTCAGCAGCCATTGGAGCTCACCGGCCTACGGAAAAGCGGCGAATCTTTTCCCTTGGAAATTTCTTCCACGAGTTGGAAAGTCGGCATGGACACACATCACGGCTTTATCCTTCGAGATATTTCCGACCGGAAACGCCTCGAGCAGGCCCTCATTGCTGAAAAGGATCATCTGGTCACCACGCTTCAATCGGTTGCGGAAGGCATCATCACGACTGATCGAGAAGGACGGATTTCTTTCTTAAACCCGTTGGCCGAGCAGATCACCGAATGGACAACCCATGAGGCCTTGCACCGGCCATTCCAAGAAATATTCCGTCTGACCGGTGATAGCAAAAAAAACGATGCTGAGCCGTCTTTACAGTTTTCTTCCAGAACACTTGTCCTTTCTGAGCTGGATGCCCCTCAGCAATTACTGACCAAAGGTGGCCGGCAACGGAAGATTACCGTTAGAGAAGGACCGATCCGCGATCATAGTGGTCACCTCGTGGGCACCGTGATTGTCTTCCGGGATATCACCGACCAATCCCGTCAACTGGAAGAACAACAACGAATTAGCAAACTCAATTCCTTGGGGGTCTTGGCGGGAGGGCTGGCTCACGATTTCAATAATATCCTCACGACGATATTGGGCAACGTGTTTGTGGCCAAATTGCGAATGGTCTCGAGCGACCCCTTGACTCAAAATCTTGAGCAAGCCGAGCAAGCCTGCTTGCGCGCCAAAGAATTGACCCAACAACTTCTGACCTTTGCCAAGGGCGGAGCGCCGATAAAGACATCCATCGCGTTAGGAGAATTACTTCGAAAAAGCACGATTTTTGCCCTATCAGGGTCATCAATCAGTTGTCATTTCGACATCCCCGATGACCTTTGGCCTCTTGATGCTGATCCCGGTCAAATCCGGCAGGTTTTTCAAAACATTACTCTCAATGCAAGACAGGCCATGCCTCACGCTGGTCACTTGAGCCTCAAAGTAGAAAACGTGAGACTGAATGATTCCTCGGCCCTTCCTTCGCCGGCACTCATCCCTGGAAACTATGTGCGAATTTCTTTTGAGGACCAGGGGAACGGGATTGAGGCACGCCAACTGGCAAACATTTTTGATCCGTATTACACCACCAAACCAGGCGCTTCCGGGTTGGGATTAGCCACCGCCCATAGCATTATCCAGCAACATCATGGACACATCAGCGTGACATCAAAAGTCGGAGTCGGCACAATTTTCACCCTGTTTCTACCATCCGCACATGTCACGCCAGAAGTTGAGACAGAGAACATTCCAGCCATTCCCCGAAATTATAGAGGACGGGTCCTGGTTATGGATGACGAACACAGCATTCGCCGTATGGTTGAGGATGCGCTAACGCAGTTCGGCTATGATGTGGTCAGCGCGCCAGATGGGCAAACGGCCATCAACCTTGTTTCCAAAGGACTGGCGGATGGAAAAAAATTTGAAGTGGTCATCCTCGATCTCACCATTCCAGGCGCCATGGGAGGGGTGAAAGCCATTCAGCATCTTAGAAAATTAGACCCTCGCATTAAAGCTATTGTCACCAGCGGATATTCAGACGATCCCATTATGTGCGATTTTCAAGAACATGGATTCCAAGGGATTTTGGTCAAGCCTTATAAAATATTCGACCTGGCAAAAACTCTTGAATGCATGTTTTCTCAAAACAAGGGTGAGACGACCCACTGACGTGCTCGAGATCCTCATCGTAATAGCTGGGGTCTCTGACTCGAGTATTACCTCTGAAAGACAGATTACTCGACCCTCGTATTAAGAAAAAACCGTCACACAGAATGAACAAAGAGCAGGGAATATTTAATTTCAAAGTCCAGCGTATTCGGCTTAGCCGATAGATTTCCTGTTGTTCTCTACCGCAGTCTCACCGAGAGTCATTTTAAAGGAAAAGATGATATTGGATGCATGATAGGATAATTGAGAAGCAGGGAACAACCATCGTCCGTATCGAAAACAATTTAGGAAACGGACAAATTCAAAAAAGGAACAGACTAGGAAAACATACGGCTTACCCGACCGCCTCACCCACAAGCTCGCACAACGCGAGAATTGCCAATCATTGAAATTCATATATTGGGTGAGCTTGACGAAGGGAAGGTCCACGAGAGGACGGTTCCTTCCCCACGGTGGCAATTCTACATGAAGGTAAGTCAACGAAAAATCAGGTAAGGATTTTTCTAAATGATTGTCAGAAGACGTCCATTTCTTCCACAACCAATAAACTCCCGATCATCCCTGTCGGGAATGACTCAAGCGGACCAATCAAATCTGGGCAGAAGGCATTGACACAACGCGTCCATCCAGGGGATTTAAATGGCTCAGGACACACACACGGGGTCCCGTCGCAGTAATGTTTGCTGCTGAACCATGGGGAATTTCGACAGCATTCGATTGCTGAGCAACAGATTCTCTTTGGCCTTTTCATAAAAGGTCGGTTGGGTTTCAATGGCTTTCTCAAAACAACGGGAAGCTCGCGCAAACTTCCCAATCTCCAAAAATGCCACACCCAAGTTATTATAGGCCTTGGCTGGATCCATTCCTCGGGCATAGGCGTCGTAGGCTAGATCGAAATGCCCAAGTTTGGTGAGAGCTAATCCTAAATTATTCGAAATTTTATCATTGGATCCACCAACCTGAATCGCTTGTTGAAAGGTCCTGACCGCCTCTTCATATTGGTTATCGAGGTAATACGCCATACCCAAATTGTTCAAGATCGATGGATCATCTGCCCTTTTTTGCAAGGTAACTTCATACAGGTGGATCGCCTCTTTATGATCATGACGCCGATCGGCCACAATGCCAAGGTAATTTTGAGAGGTCCACATTTCACCGTCATACAATAGCGCCGCCTGGAACTCCTGCTCCGCCTCCTGGTCCTTCTCCATCTTCAGCAAGGCTCGCCCCATCCCCTCGTAAGCTGGTGCGAAATTCAAATCATAATCCAAAATTTGGTGAAATTGGTTATAGGCTTCCTGAGGAGATCCTTTTTCCAAATAGATCACCGCCAGCTTGTATCGCGCAGGAATCTGTTCAGGGGAAGCCTCTAACACTTTTTCATATTGAATTTTTGCCGTCCTGAAATCGCCTTGCTGCAAATGGGCATCTCCCAGTTTTTCATACTCCTCGCCCTTCATGACTTGAGTGAGATCCACAGGCGCTTGGGATTCCGAATCGATTCCCGCCTTCTGCCGTTCCATGATTTGCTGGTAATGTTCATCCTGTAGGGTGAACATGGACTGTTCTTTTTGGGCACACCCAACGACACCCAAGCTGAACAATACGAACAAAGTTACGAGGAGGCTCGCCTTCATCATTGTGTACCTCATCTGAAAGGTTTCTTTTATCGCCAGTAACGCAATCGCCCAAACAGTCAAATTGGCTGTTGGAATTTCTTGTTCTGTTATTTTGTGGAATGAAACTCCCATGTTATGTCTTCCTCTACACTTTTGAAATGTTTAACGATTCTATTGTTCGTGGATCTCTTTCGAGTTCACCCTCCCATAGCCGGCATTAAATTTCGCATAAGGCTAATAGCACCAGGACCAATGATCACCACCATTAATGCTGGAAAAATAAACAATATAAGAGGAATCATCAGTTTTACTGGAAGCTGTGCCCCTCGCTCTTCAGCTTTCAGTCTTCGTTTTAACCGCATGGAATCCGAGTGGACTCGAAGCGCCTGGCCAATACTCGTACCAAATCGATCCGTCTGAATCAGCAGGGCTACCAAACTGCGAATATCGTCGAGGTTTGTCCGATTGACCAAATTCCGAAGTCCCTGTTCCCGACTTAAACCGGCACGTAGCTCCAAGTTTAACAAGATAAATTCATCACCAAGATCGGGATGACCTTGCTTGACTTCCTGCCCCACCCGTGAAATGGCTTGGTCCAGCCCTAACCCCGCTTCTACGCATACCACCATTAAATCAAGCGCATCAGGAAACCCGTTCACTAAACGTTCTTTACGTTTAGTGATGGCACTGCTCAACCATAGTTGGGGACCATAAAATCCCACCATCATGACACCAATCAGCACAATGGGGAAAAACATGGGATCCTTTCCCTGCATCACTTCTGAACCAAAAACGAGAAAGGTCAGACCTAGCAGAATTGCCAGAAAAATCCGGGTTCCCAAAAACACTACAATCGCCCGCGGATTTCGATATCCTGCCGTTGCCAATGCGGCACGCAAACGAGTGGTGACAGCTTGATCCTTGGGCTTATTGACCTGGCCTAATCGCTCAAGCAGCTTCATGCCTTGATCTTTAAAACTCGTTTTCTTTTCAGTTTTTTGCGAGGAACTCTGCGAGAGCGACTGGCCTTTCGCCCGTATACTCCAGTCCTTGACCTTTTCCTGGGACTGCACATAACTCCACATACCCCAGCCGACAACGAGAACCCCAAAAAACACCAAAAGACTGATCAAGAATAATGGATCCATCATGCCATCCCTCTAGACTTTAATATCACACATATTTTTCATCACAAAGGCTCCCACGATCATCAACAAACCTGAACCTAGAGCCATCATTTGACCCATCTCATCCTCAATCAAAATACGCATGTAGGCTTCATTCAAGAACCACAACAGAATGCTCATCACAATCGGCATGCAGAATAAAATAATCCCCGACATCCGGCCTTCAGCCGAAAGCGCTTTGACTCGACCAAGTAATTCAAATCGTTGCCGGATGAGTCGAGAAATCGCCTCAATGATTTCCGCTAAATTTCCACCAGTCTCTCGTTGAACGACTAAGGCCGTGACAAAGAACTTTAAATCCGTACTGATCACCCGCCCATTTAAATTGTTCATCGCTTGAGGGACATCGATTCCAAACGAAATTTCCTCCACGGTTCGACTAAACTCAGGACCAATCGGATCTGGAAATTCATCCCCGATCATCTTCATACCCACAGAAAAGGCATGCCCCGCCCGAAGGGCACGAGCCATTAAATCCAAAGCTTCGGGTAATTGCCGTTCAAATTCCTTAAAACGACGTTTCCGCTTCCGTTTCATCTGAAGCAATGGAAGCATCATCCCCACAAGACTGAGCCCCATGGCAGCAAACATCCCATAGTCTTGAAAAGTGGCAACCAGTAACCCTACTCCTCCCAGCACTCCGGATAAGAGGAAAAATACCCCAACCGGCATTTGACTATTGGCCTGTTGAAGTAATTTTTCCAGTCCCCCCAACGTCGTCATAGACCCCAACAAGCTTTGAATCCACGGAATGTCGCTCATCTTGCGATTTCGAAGAATTCCAGGCGCATCTATTGCTTTCTGAAGATCTCCCGGTTTTCCCGATCCCCCACGCAAGCGCCGCTTAAAATTCCGGTTCTGGGGATTCACATATTGGTGGTAACAGTAATAGGCTCCCTCCACAAACAGAATAATGGACAGAAATATTCCAATACTAATGGCCACGGTCATGATACGTCCTCCCAACAAGATGACGAATCAACAAGACGAACCATCACAACTAAGGCCTTTGTGAAAGTGGAACAATTGAAATAGTGGTTATTACACTTCATAAATTTTCTCAGGGTCGAAGATATTTGGATCACAAGAAATGCCTAATGCTTTAAACCGTTCGACAAATTTCGGTCGCACTCCAGTTGCCCTGAATTGCCCATGCACCTTGCGTTCTTCATCCAGTCCGGTTTGTTGAAACAAGAATATTTCCTGGAGAGTAATGGTTTCGCCTTCCATACCCACAATTTCTGACAAACTGGTCATTTTCCGGGATCCATCCGACAAGCGAGTCATTTGGAGAATGACATCGATAGCGGAACTGATATAATGGCGAAGGGCCTTCGTAGCCAGATTCAACCCGGCCATGGCTACCAATGTCTCCACCCGCGTCAGACAATCTCGTGGGGTATTGGCATGAATCGTAGTCAGAGATCCATCATGCCCTGTATTCATGGCTTGTAGCATGTCGAGACATTCCCCACTTCGCACCTCACCCATCACAATTCGATCCGGCCGCATACGCAAACAATTTTTGACTAATTCCCGCTGACTCACTTCTCCTCGCCCTTCAACGTTGGGAGGGCGGGTTTCGAGCCGGACCACATGCTCTTGCCGCAATTGTAATTCCGCTGAATCCTCAATCGTCACAATGCGTTCGTCTGAGGGAATAAATCCAGACAGAATATTCAGAATGGTCGTTTTCCCGCAGCCGGTTCCTCCCGAGATCAGGATATTCAGTCGAGCTTCAACAATCCCACGAAGGAGTTCTGCGATCTCGGGAGTAAGGGAACGTTTGTTCACTAAATCCGAAATCTGCAACTTATCCTTGGAAAACTTTCGAATCGAAATAGAAGATCCATTCAATGCCAACGGCGGAATAATGGCGTTCACGCGTGACCCGTCTAACAAACGAGCATCAACCATTGGCGACGATTCATCAATTCGTCGCCCAACAGCCGACACAATTTTTTCAATAATTTTCCGGAGATGGGCTTCATCACGAAACTTTACATCAGTCAATTCAAGTTTTCCCGCCCGTTCCACGTAAATTTGGTCGGCCCGGTTGACCAGAATATCGTTCACTGATTGATCTTGCACCAACGGTTCAAGTGGGCCTAAACCCATAACTTCATGCTCAATGTCCGAAATCAGGCTTTCCCGCTCCTTCATACTGAGAGGGACAGATTCCTTCTCCAACATTTCCTGGACCAGCTTAGTCAGCTCGACCTTGAGAAGATTATTATCCAACTTCGCGACAACCGCCAAATCAAGGGTATCAATCACCTGACGATGAAGTCGTTCCTTCAATGGGCCCAGGTTTAACCCCCCAATGCCCGCTCCCGCACCCACTTCATCCCATTTTGTTTCGTACATAGACCAGATTCCTCAATCTCATGAAAGGGATAAATTATGCCCCTGAAGGGGATGATTGAACATTCCGCCCTTTAAAGGGATTCAACCATCCTGCTAACGATCCCTTGCTTGCCTGTTTTTTCGCCTGCCCGTCAAAGGAACCAGCCAGATCCCGATAGGACTGAGCCACTGCCGACCGGGGAGCCACATCGATCAACGGCTTTCCGCTATTCACGGCTTGACTTGCTGAGGGATAATCGTTGGGGAGCAGCCAGAACGCTTTTTGTTTCAAAATATCTTCCGTCTCTTTCAGCACGTCCTGTTCCGCCGATAAAAATCGATTCATTACCAACCGGATTTTTTCCGCAGGAAATCCCGAACCACGCAACAACTCTAGAATCCGCTTCGTTCGATGAACTACGGGAACCATCAACGTGGATGTCACCATAATTAACGTCGCAAGCTCCAGTGCCTTTTTCGTGGTCAAATCCAACACGTGCCCACAATCCAGAATGACATAGTCAAAACTGGATTGAAGAAGTCGGAGCGTTGCCTCCACACAATCAGGACTTAATCGACCTGTGCTGAGATCGTCATACCCCGACGGGAGCACCTGAATGCCCAATTCCGTTTTGGTAAGGACACGAATGAGAAATGCCTGGTCTAGCCTGGACAAATCTGTCGCGATATCCCGGAAGCTATGGTTCGGTTGCAAATCGAGATACAAGGGAAGATCTCCACCATGCTGGTTGACATCCACCAGTGCCACGGACGGGTTGTTGGGCCCTTTTTTTATAGCAGCAGCCAAATTTACCGCGATACTGGTCGTTCCCACCCCACCTTTTCCGCCAAAAAATGCGAGAACCTTTCCCGCCGCTCGTTGTCCGTCACCCTGACGAACTGGGGCGGTGCTCCGATCCAAAAATCGCATTATCGCATCGCTCACTTCTTGCTTTTGGAGTGGTTGGGCTAAAAACTCTTTTGCTCCGGCACGCATGGCTTCCAATAAAATATTGGACTCCAGGCTGGCAGCGGTCAGGAATATCTCCATCCCTTTATTCAATTTCATCATCTCTCGAATAAGGGAGAAAGTATCCTCCGGAGTGTCTTCAAGTTCCATAATCATGAGTGCAGGAACTCCCGGATCCGGACCGTCCTTGAGCTGCACACCGTCAGTTTCCCGAATGATGCTCTCAAGGGTCGCCTTACATTCTTGCGAGCGAATGGAAAGCTCAATGACTGGCACATCAGATGAGGCCCCTGAGGAATCCGCGCCTATACGTTTTGGCTTCCAGCTTTTATCCTTCATGTTAATATCCCTCCGAAGAGACCCCAATTGAGGCATTACCGCCTGAAGAACCACCGCTTGATGAGCCACCGCCGGAACCACCCTTCAATTTAAACGGGGAGTACGGCGGGCTTTCAAACATCAACTGATACCGAGCCAGACTTTGGTGCAGAGCATGTGAATCGGCTGAGCCAGGAATAGGACCAAGATTGTTGGCCGACGCAGGATTCACGATTTGATTTTCGAGAGCCTGTCGATATGGCAACCCATACTCTTCATGAAGGTGAATAGGTTGGGGTGCCCAAGGCGAGAAGACTTGATCACTTTTCCCCATGGCGTGAGGCCGTCGTCCATGGTCCTCGGTCATGACTGGCCACACACCACAGCCACCCACTCCCACCAGAAGCAGGCCGATCAAACCGGCCATTGTCACAATTGATTGGCGTTGCATGCTATACTCCTTTTTCATCAAATTTCCTATGGGGCCAGATGGCCAAACATTCCTTCCATCCCACCTTTACGGTAAGGCATTCTACCTGCCACTCTCGGTGATCCAAGAGTGTAGGCCTCACTCGGCCTGGCGACACCTGACTCGGGAAACGCCCCTTCCATATATCCCATCAGCATCAACTCAAAATCATTGGGTTCCAAATAATGATCCGTGGGCAAGGTCTGCTTCGCCATGTCCAGAGGTTTCACTAAATGAGGGGTCACAATTACGATCAGTTCGGTCTCATTCTTTTGAAATGAGGTACTCCGGAATAACGCTCCCAAAATCGGAACATCACCGAGGACAGGATATTTTGAAACCGTTTCCTTGATATTTTCCTGGAGAAGACCCGCAATGGCAAAACTTTGTCCATCCCCCAATTCCACCACGGTCTTGACTCGTCTGGTCGTCAGAGCGGGAATCTGAAATCCCTGTATGACAATGCCATTGGCAAAATCTAATTCTGACACCTCAGGGTTCACAATCACGGAGATGCGTCCCTCCGAAAGAACGGTGGGGGTAAATTTCAACCCGACCCCGTATTCTTTAAACTTTACCGTCACCTGGCCGAGTTGCTGGGGAATTGGAATGGGATATTCTCCTCCAACCAGAAATTCCGCGGCTTGCCCGCTCTCTGCAATCAAGGTCGGTTCGGCTAAGGTTTTTGAGAGAGAATGTTCCTTCAGCAGATCTAAAAAGAGGGTCCATAAATCATCACCAATCCCGAACCCTAAAATCAGATTCGAGGCCAGCGTTCGGACACTCGGAAATTCCAGGGTCGTAGTTTGTGAGGATTGTGCATGCGCAAACGGCTCGAAAGCATCAACCGTGGACAGATCATTAATGAGTCCGATGGAAAAATCACGGTGATTTTTCTGAGCCCGTTTAAAATTGACCCCGAGTCGCTTCATCAGCCCGCGCTGCATTTCCGCAACTTTCACTTCCATCATCACCTGTTGCACACCACCCACCTGAATCATATTTATGATTTTTTTCGGAGCATAGGGCTCAGCGAGAGTTAAGGCTTTCGCCAAGGACTCCATATTGGTGACATTGCCGGCCAGAGTAATGTGTTCATGACTATTCATCACTTCAATGCCGGGTTCATGAGGCAACATCGTATGAAGCTGCTCCTTCAATCGAGTCACATCGGGAGAAACTTGGACTTGAAAAACATTTGCCACCTGGCCATCTTGCCCCCAGAGGGTCAAAGTCGTCGTCCCAACTTCAATCCCGGTCAGATATATTTGCTTACTGGAAAGCACAATTTGATCCGCCACTTTAGGATTTGCAACCGACGCACGCTTAAAGGCCGTCTCTCGTTCAATAATCTTTGATTCTCCGACCGTTAGTCGTAGGCTTTGAGGCTCATTGACGTGGACAGCCTGAGTGGTGAGGCCTTCCCCTAAGGCTCCCGTGTAGCCCCCAAGGATTAGGCCAAGGGCCAACACCATGCTCCTGAATAGAAAACCGTGAGTCTGATTCATAACCTTACCTTTCCTAACGCTCATCGCGTCCCTCTCGACGACCCTCTTAAAATTTCATCGTTTTTCGGTCTGTCCCTTGGATCACCTCAACTTGCTCCTTCGGTTTCCCCCTTCTAGGGGGCGGAGGAATGAGTTGGTGGGATCGCATCAAATCCTTAAAGTCTGCACCTTTGGTTTTCTTCACCTCAGGGTTCAGTGGGCTCCTTAAGGCCAATCGTAACTTCCCACCGTTTTCGGCCATGGCTAATCTCTCGGCTTCCTCTAACGACACTTCCAGTGTAATAACTTTAACCGGAGTAGGTTTTTCTTCTCCGGCTGATCGCTCCATTTGCGTATCGATTGCTAACACGAGTGTGTTTTCCAAAACTACCTTGGTCACTTCTTCTTTCGCACCGCCATTGTCCTTCTTTTTAGCCCTAGGATCTTCAAAAGTTGCCATCACATCGACCCGATCACCCGGCTGCACAAAACCCGGAAGCCCTACTACTTCATTCACTTTCACAGCCATCGCCCGTTTGTTGGGATCCATGACTGCAGACACTCCGCCCGTTTTCACATCAATGGGAGCCAACTTAGACTCTAAAATAGGCTCATTTTTTTTCAGGTTCGTCAGCACCACTCGGCCGTTCAAGGAAGCAAGGTCCTTAAAATGACCCACTGGGACGCCTTCTTCTGGGTATGTCATGACTCGTACGGCTTTTTCGCCGAGTGGTGTTCCCCAGGGGATATCGGCACTGGCCACCGCGACACTCACACCCTCCATCACCACTTCAGGGGCGTCAACTTCAATCATTCGTTGCCCCTGTAGCCACCGATAAACCATGACCGTAGTCACCAGGGCAATCATCATGGCAATTCCTAAAAATACGAGTGGACGTTTTTGTCCCATGAGACTTCCTCCCCCTTCTTCACCAAATCAAGACCAAAATTTGCATTCATGCTTATCAATCCTGAAGTTTCAACTTCTCTACCTCATGCATATCGGATGGCAAATGGCATTCTTAATAGACAACAAGAAGAATCTTCCCCGATTGCTCATATTCAACTCGCATACCTAAACGAACGCGAGTTACAACACATCATAATAAAACAACGTTTTGGCGATCACGGTACCCAGCCCTAACACGAGGGCATACCGCAACTTTGGTTCCGCTGTTTTATTTTCACCCGAAACCGGAAGGGTCCGCGTAATTTTGAGAGTTGAAAGAAGGAGAAACATCCGATCCCAGGCATGACGCATCCCCCCTTGATTTGACATTAGAGCCAAGCTATACAACCCACCCAACATGGCCGCAAATGCAAACGCAAATACCACCTGGCCCGGACCCAGGATTGTTCCAATTGCTCCGAGCAATTTCACATCTCCGGCGCCCATTCCCCCTTTAAGATAAAAATATATCAAGCAGACCAACCCCATAATCAGACCTCCGAGACTGAATAGGAATCCGTCCCAACCATACTCCAGACTATTCAATCCAATTCCAAAGACTGCCAAGGAACCTGTCAGCCAATTGGGAATCCGCCCCTCCCGAACATCAGTGACAGCGGCCACTATCAACCCCAAGGCTAATCCAAATAAAAGAAATGAAGAACTCATGCCTTCAGATTATTCCTTAATTAGATTCATAATTACACTTTCAAGAGGGTACACCAATAACGACTCCTTCCAATAAACACATAAACCAGCATCGAACATGAAGCAAAAGCACAGGGAACGGTTCATGTTTCGGAGGGTTGCCGGACTTTCTTAAGGCTTGCATCCAAAAATTATTCATGCACCTTGGCTGCCTTTAATATTACATTTAAAAAATTCCGATTTTACATTTCCGGCATTGGACAAACATGTAAGGTTTCAGTGAGGCCCTCACACGATGTGGCCATCCAGAACACTTAGTCATGTCGGACCTGTGTATGTCACGGCATATCTGCCATTCAGCCGACAGTATCTGAGGCATGGAACTCAAACATTTTCTTTTGTGTTGAACGGAGGGAAAGGATGTTGAACAACCACGTCGTGAATTTTTTACACGTTCTCTATTGTGCGTGAAATAACCAAGCACTTCCCTAGTCATGCTCGACTTTGATCTTTGAGAATCCATCTTTTTCCCCTCCATAAACTACGAGTTTTCCTTCTCGTCATCCCCACGGTCACTCAGCAGGAAGCACTCTCCCTTACGTCAAACGAGCGCGTTCCTCCCACCGCCTGCCCACCCCTCTCCACTCCCTCCGCCGGTGATTAGCGAGAATCCATCAGAAGTGGGGTAAGATAGACTCTCGATTACAAATGTCGCGGCTGATGGGAGCAGATGAACTCCCGATTAACAAGGTCGGGAAATAACGAAAAAGATTTATGAGAATTAAGCGAGAGGTCAGGAAATGGATTTGAAAGAGTCATGCTCTGAGTTCTTTCTCCCCACTTTCATTTTTTACCGGGCAAGAAGGCGGCAAAAGGGATTTATCGGTTCTTCGAGTAGGGATGCTCACATAAGCGCGAATGATGGAAGGATAGGGACATTGCCGTTGAAATGGGCTCGGGACCAACAAAGAAACGAAAATGAGTTCTCCGTCAGATGATTTTTCAGGAAGGATACGCATGTGCATAAATGCGGAGACTCACGATTTGACTCTTGAAAAGCATTGAGAAGGGGACATTTAAAAAGTCCCAGAGGCTTAGCCTTGACTTCTCCGGTCCAGGGAACAACAGTCGCTGAGAACCCCTCTCAGGCTCCCGTCTGTCCACCCACCATCAGGACACTAATCTTGGATAAACCGATAAGGGCTGAAGCGCCACAGCCCCCCCACCAGCCTGGTTGGGATTTGGCGTTCCATCAAAAAAAACCCTCACATTTCACTTCCGCTTGAATATTCTTTTTCTTGACGTTTGTCACCACCGCTTTAGCATACCCCACAATGGTGATAGAACCACTGGGATTACCACAAGATCCTCCATCTGATATACGGGTAGATTGATATCCCACTCATACCGTCCAGTATCACTATTCCATTGTTTCTTCGCATCCCAGAGATCGATCAGATTGGGAAAGGCAGAAGCAACTTCTCCACCAGTAAACGTAAAGTGAGTCTGCCCTGGGATGATCCCTGGACTTTGATAGCTTCCATCTTTCAACCCATCAATAGTATTACGGAGCGTATTCGCATTAGCCGGGTTCTGATCAAAAACATGCCATCCCGCATAGGCATTCAGCCCAGTCGGAGAAAATTGTATACCCCCATCGCAGTTGGCAACTCCGTTGAACCAGTTAGTGAAAATTGCAAACGGCACATCGGCCACTCCCGGTGGGACAGGTCCTCCTGAAGTCCCTAATGCGGCAATCGAACTGGTCGAAATATTCATAGTACTCACACCTAACATACCGGCAAAAAATGTCGGCATCGCTCCATTTGCCGCACCATCACGTCGGACAGTCGCGCGAATGGCATTCGGCCGGTTCACCGTTGGATTGAACGTCTGCGCATTGAAATCCCATATGCCAAATTCAACATCTCCCTGCGAAAGAGACAGACGACTAACATCTGAAGCACTGTTGGCAAATGCCGCAGCCGTCGCCTGAGCAATTACTTGTGATTGTTCATTACCAGTGAGTGCCCGACCCATGTCCTGCTGCGGAGCGATGGGCAAGGAAAGGTATGTCACACCCAATTGCCTCGCAGCGGCCAGCGCGGAGGCATCCAAGGCATTGTGCAATTCATTTTGTGTGAGTAAAGCCTGTCCGACATCAATCGACACGCCGGCCATGATACTCATTGCGACCGCCATAAATGCCCCGTTGGTTCAAAAACGGTGAGACAAGGGACCATCGTTGTTTTTTCCACATATTTGTTTCTCCGTCACATTGAAGATTTGGACAAGACATTTTCCACCTTTTCTTATTCCATCATCGTGGTCACAGAGGCTTATAGGTTTGGAGTCGAAATCGCAGGGATGAGTTTATCGATGACAAAATAATTCCAAGGGATGGTAGACACCACATTTAATGGCGGTCCCTATGGGCTTCCGACCCCATTGACCACCACCGAGAGCCCTGATGGATCCACTCCTCCCGTAGCAAGAGAAGCCGTGATGGCTGCTTCAATTTCTGTCTGGCCGTTGCCCGAATAAAATATTGTCTCCCGGTGCGCTCCCACGCGGGTCGCATTCACCAGAACCTCCTTAAACCACAACATGCGCCCAAAATCGATCGCTCCAAATGCAAGTGACGCAAGAATCGGCAGAATGAGGGCAAACTCTACCGCCGTCGAGCCGCGCTAGGATCGTCTCAGCTTTTGTACTTGTTTGCTTCGGTGCCCACTCATGTCTCCTTGTTTCCATTTGGCTATCTAAATGGTTGGTCTTCCCCTGATTTTGCGGACACATCGAAAAAGTCTCTGGACTTCCTCCAAATCGGTAGACACTCCTCTACTTTAAAATAAAGCATGGGAGGATACGGTATGACGAAGGGGCGTTTTGCGGATGAGTTCAAAGAAGAGGCGGTCAAGCAAGTTATCGAGCGGGGGTACGCGGTAGGTGATGTGGCGAAGCGATTGGGGATTTCAGTACAAAGTCTGTACAAGTGGGTGAAAGTCTATAGCCCCAACGCCACCGATCGATATGAGGCGGAGCTCAAAGAGGTTCGGCGCGAGAACCTGAAGCTGAAGGCGGAACTCAGCCGTGCACAGGAAGAGCGTGACCTCCTAAAAAAAACGGCCGCGTACTTTGCGAAAAACCCGGCGTGAGGTACGCCTTCATCTTGCAGCATCAGGACCGGTATGCGGTGCAGCCGATGTGTCGCCTGTTAGATATATCGCGCAGTGGGTATGACGCGTGGGTGGAGCGCCCTCCGTCCCAGCAAGCGCAAGGCGATGACCGCCTGTTGGGTCTGATCCGCGAGTCGCATGAGGCGAGTGGCCGTACCTATGGTGCGCCCCGCATTCTCTGCGATCTGCGTGAAGTGGGTGAGCGGGTGGGCAAGAACCGGATTGCCAAGATCATGAAGCGTCACAAGATACGCGCCCAGCGCGGCTACAAGCAGCCAGGTATCCGCTACACCAAGCCTGCGGTTACGGCACCGACTCGATTGCAGCAACAGTTTGCGATAGACCGGCCGGATTGTGCGTGGGCGACCGACATCACCTCTATTCGAACCTACGAAGGGTGGCTGTATCTGGCGGTGGTGATGGATCTCTACTCACGCCGGATCATCGGCTGGTCGATGAAGTCCACCTTGGCTAAGGAGATCGTGCTGGACGCCTTCCTGATGGCCGTGTGGCGACGCAAGCCCGAGCATGACGTGATTATCCACTCGGATCAGGGATCGCAGTTCAGCAGCGATGAATGGAATCGGTTCTGCCAGACGCATGGCTTGCGACCAAGCATGAGTCGCAGAGGAAACTGTTATGATAACGCGGCGGTCGAGTCCTTCTTTGGGACCCTGAAGAAGGAGAAAATACGTCGCCACATCTTTAAAACCCGTGAAGCCGCGCGAGCAGAAATATTTGATTATATTGAGGTGTTTTATCATCGGGCGAGACGTCATCAGCACCTGGGAAATATCAGCCCAACAGCGTATGAGCAGCAGATGGCAAACTAGGGTGAGTGTCTACGGAAACGAAGCAAGTCCAAAACTCTTCTTTAACCTGTCCGTGAAACCGGGGGAAGACCAGGTTTGGAGGGTAGCGATCAGGCCATACCTTCAAATTCCACTAACACAACCGTTAGAGATGGATCGGATACGTCACAAGTCCGGAATAAGGTACGAACCATGGTATAGAACAATGCGAAGACGCTAAGACATCTAAATGCGTCGGTTGAAAGACTTGAGCGAAATTTTTTAAGGTGGTTACCCCTTCAACACCACTGAGAACAGACTTTATCAGTATCCCGCTAACTACCCAACGCACCCGCGATGACACCCATGACTTGCGTATACATGTTCCCAACGGCGGTTCCCAAAGCAGCTTGAGCACTTAACGCCGTGGCCCCGATGAGCGAAGCCAAAAGTGCGTATTCAATCGCCGTGGCACCTTCTTCATCAACAAGGAGGTTCTTTACCCAGTGATGCCAATGATTCAGGAGAATTGTCTGCATGATGCTGGCCTCCCTATCCTTTACTGACCTTCTCGCCACTTCTCAAGACTTCGCCACCTTTCAGCATGGGCTTCCCGCGGAAGTACCGCCCCTATGAGATGCCACAGGGAACGGCACTTCTAAGCACCCCTGCGGGAAGGAGTTCTCCCTTAGCTTGGAGCCGCAACACTCGTGGAAATCGTAGTAAAGGTACCACTGAGGGCAGTCCCTACAGCAGTCACGGCCGTGACAATCACTGCGGCAATTAATGCGGCCAACAAGCCATACTCAATAGCGGTGGCTCCCTCATCATCATTCACGAAACGCATTACTTGGTTAACCATAGCGCATCTCCTTAACGGGCGAAGGTAAATACTTTCGTTACGCCAGACTGCCCGGAAAATTCTGACGCAGACGCTGCCCCTTGGCTCTCCGTGCCTTCGGCAACCCGGCTATCAGGGACCAACCCTGACCCGTGGCTTTGCGCCCACGTCTTACGACGTGTTCGCCCTTATCGGGAAGGGGCACCCGACCGAATCCATGTTTCATAGTCATGAACAAATGCTCGTAAATCCATGAAAATTTTCTATTCCGTATTTTGTGTCTCTTCGTTTTCATGCTTCATTATCGACCACTTCAGGAAAAACTTGCTCATGTTTTTCATTGAATATGTTTCATATTGTGAGGCGGTACGATGTGTTGCCCCCCTTTGTTAACGAAGGAGATCAAAATTGTTCGGAACGTCCGTCGAAGACGTGATATGAAGGTAATTCGGATGTCGGGTCAGACCGTCCCCGACCGTACCTCTGCAGACTTGACGTGGGATGATAGCAGGCGTGAGCTATATGGTCGGAGTGCAATGCACACAGCCAACCGACTGACGAACTACCACTACCCTCATTCTTCCCGTGTCAGGGCCGACATTTTCAATCAGGCATCAATCTTTTAGGTTCCTTGGAGGGATTTCTGCTAACTACCGACAAGGAAAAAGGAGAAGAAATCCGTGGAGGGCAGATGGAATATGATAATGACGAGGGAATGTCGCTGATGATGGCTAAGAATACACTGTATATTTCTCTGTGCGAAGCCTGTTTTGGCGGTGAACTCCAGTAAGTCAGTCAACAACATTGACGCAGGATTATAATAGGAGCTGGGTTAGTAAATTTGAACTTTTATGCTCACCCCCTAATTTACTAATTTTTCTTTAGAAAAAACTCGGACACACGATCTCAAGATATTATGGGAAAATTCCGAAAAGAACTTGGTCTGAACCATTTTTCAAGACGCCTCGCAAGGTGGTCCATTCTGAACCAATCTAACCATTTCCGATGCCTTTTCTTAACCGAACTATAACCACTCAATTAGACCGTTTGGTTGATCAGTTGAATTTGTTTTCGTATATCCGCCTTCCCGCCATCTCCACAGCTTTAAGCTCAAATACCGGTGCCACACCTACAGGGAGGAATACAATTGATATAAGCACCAATTTTTGCCGTCACGCTCTTCACCAGGTGAATTACAATTCCACGATAACACTCCGGTTGATGATGGGGATTTTCAAGTCGATCGGGACACGTTCGTCAAATCATGCAAAGCAGTATAGACACTATTTAACGGTGCGGTCCGTACCTGCCCACAACTATAGTGACTCCATTCGAATGCAAGGATGTACATAATGAGAGTGGGGACTTTCCCACTTACAAAACCTTTCCTATGGCCAGTCGAGCGTTTTTTACGCAATACCATACTTGTGTTGGCTATCTTCGATCTTGGCATGGTTATTGTGCGCAACATTGGTTTCGATTGGTTTTCCTATAGCCTCTTTTTCGCCTTGGGAATTTTCATGATTACAGTGGGACTGTTCTACCGTTCAAGCGGGCGTAGTGAGCGAATCGCTATGACGCTTATGGCCACCGGGTTGCTTCTTCTGTTTACAATTATGCTATCGGTTTTCGGTTATCTGTTACTCCCGCTTTGGCGAGAACCCATTGATCCCTTTCTGGTTCAGATCGATTCTTGGATTGGGTATTCATGGCCCGACATTGTTCAATTTGCTGGTCAACATCCATTATTAAATGAATTGACGCGCTATGCCTATTTATCTTCAATACCGCAAATGGCTTTACTGTTTATTATTTTAGGATTTGGAGGAAAACAAAAAGAACTCCATGTTTTTATCCTTTCAATAACCGCTTCAGGTCTGGTGACGCTTGCCTTTTGGGCACTGTTCCCGGCCTTTGGCCCAAGCGTGCTCTATGACATTTCCGGCACAATTGAGCAGACGGCAAGACCACTTGTTGGCTCATCCTATGGTGTCGAATTATTGCGCCTAGGGGCTGAAGGCCCTAAATTTATTTCTCCAAGGGACATGGAAGGCCTGGTGGCTTTTCCCTCGTATCACACGATCATGGCCGTTTTGGCTATGTATTCCGCACGCACCTCCCGCTGGTTGCTTCCTATAATAGTTCTCATCAATCTTTTGGTCCTCCCAGGAGTGCTTATCCATGGTGGACATCACCTGATCGATGTATTCGGGGGACTATTGACTGCCTGGTGCATTATTTATTTGGCACGGCATGTGGTTACCGGGAAGGAAATCCAGGCTGATGGAGTATTTTCTCCCCACGAAGATGAGACAACGTTCGTTAAAAGTCCATCAAGTATTTCAGGGATATACTAATAGGTCTAATCCGATTGTTCCAACAGCGACGAATTGCCAGGCTTGGATTGACAAGAAGTTCGAAATTATTTTGTGCCGATCTGGTGCTATAGAATCCAAGACACCACACACCATCACGCTCTGAAGGCATGGGATTTTCCCATATCATGCCGCCGTCCCGATTTCCCCACTACCCCTGTCCTCGTCCTCCCCGACATTTTCAAGCGGGTATCCATCTTTGTGGCTTTTCTGATGGATCTCCGCTAACTACCGAGCGGGGATGACGAAGGGGGGACAGGGCTAAATCGTGATCGGAATTCTTTAAAGTTCTGCCTGTTTAAACCGAACAACATGAGAGATCGTTTTTCATTTAACATTCTTTTGTTTTTTATTATCCTCAATGAGTCAAGGACCCTTTTTTCATTCTCTTGAACTCTTGCGATCTATTCAACTTCCAAACGGGGGATTTCCCTACCACTCCGGGGAAGAGGCCAGGCCCGATGCGAGCGCTTGGGCTATTATGGCATTGTCTTCCTATGCATTCGATCGTGAAAGCTGTAACCGGGGTAGGGCGTATTTAGCTTCCCAACAGATGAACGACGGACGCGTGAGCATCTCTCCCTCACACCCGGAAGCATCTTGGCCAACACCTCTCGCTATCTTCGCTTGGGAAGGCTTTCCCCGGTATCACGAAGCGCAATCACGAGCTGTCGACTATCTGATAGGATTTACGGGACACCATTTCTCAAATCCGGATCCTACAATTATTGGTCACGACACTACCATCCCAGGCTGGCCATGGGTTGCTGACACCCATAGCTGGGTGGTACCCACTGCTCTCGCCCTCATGGCGTTACAGAAGGTGGGTTTGGGCACCCACTCTCGTGCCATAGCTGGACAAAAAATGCTTATCAACCGTCAATTGCCCACGGGTGGCTGGAATTACGGAAGTACCACAGTATTCAACCGTGCGTTACCTCCCCTTCCGGAGTGCACGGCCATTGCCTTACAGGCATTGGCTGGCAGCACCGCTCTTCACGAAATAGCAGAAAGCCTCCAGTATGCGTCACACGAGCTTTATCACCTCCAAACTCCCATTTCACTCGGCTGGACACTTCTGGGCCTCGGTGCATGGGGATTAAAACCCACAAACACAGAGGAATTGGTATCCGCCTGCTTGCATCGTCAAAAGCGGTACGGGCCCTATGCCATTCCCTCCCTGGCATTGCTCTTGTGCGGTGCGAAAGCGCAACAAGGACTATACTCATTGTTCACTGCGTCAAAAACTTAACCACCCGCTTCGGGTACCTACCACCAAGGAAGAAAATGGCGCATTCCACGACCACCACTCTCACGCAAACCGATCAACCCACGCTTACAAGAAGACAATTGCTGCAGGCTTGTTTGCTGGGAGGGGGATTAGCTGTTTCGGGATTATCCCTCCTTCATTGGCTTATAGGCCCTCGCTTGACCGCGCAGACCTTTATCGGTCATGCACAATCATACGAAGCTGATCTTGCGATACTCATTCGCCAAGGATTCCAAGAATTGGGGATCACCCCTTTAGAGATCAAAGGAAAACGTATTCTGTTAAAACCCAATTTAGTCGAGCCCCATCAATCGTTAGCGCCTATTAATACCCATCCCCTGGTCGTTCGAGGGGCCGTCGAGGCGTTCCTTTCCATGGGTGCGGCGTCTGTCGTCGTGGCCGAAGGGCCTGGGCATCGCCACGATACTCTTTTAGTTTTGGAGGAATCCGGCTTGGCAGATGTCCTGTATGAAGATCGCATCCCCTTTCAAGACCTGAATACGATGGAAGGGGTAATCAGGCCTAACCTCGGAGGTCAGACCACAATGGCCACCATGACGTTTCCTCGAGTAATCCAGGAAGTTGATTGGGTGGTCTCGCTGGCCAAAATGAAAACACACCATTGGGCTGGAGCCACCCTGTCCATGAAAAATTTTTTTGGTGTGATGCCAGGAAATTATTACGGATGGCCAAAGAATGTGTTACATCAGGCTGGGATTCCGCAATCTATATTGGATATCAATGCGACTCTCAAGCCGCATTTCGCTATTGTCGACGGCATAACCGGAATGGAAGGGGATGGTCCGATAATGGGTAATCCTGTTCAATCCGGAGTTCTGGTCATGGGAAGGAATCTCCCTGCCGTCGATGCCACTTGTTGCCGAATAATGGGCATTAATCCAAATAAAATCGAATACCTTCGTAAAGCCGACCAATGGTTAGGTCCCATTCACGAATCGTTGATTGAACAACGCGGAGAATCCTGGGAACAAGTGTATCATCCTTTCGCCCTGGTCCCGGAAATTCCCGCCCACCAAGGCATTCGTCTCACCTAACGAACACACCAACTTTAGGGAGTTCATCAGGACTTCCCTATCCTGACTTCGAATTCCTCAATTGTAAAAATGTCAGATACACACTCACCTTGGCTCCAAGTGAGCCTCTAGTCATTATCACCCTGCTCTATTGTTTTGTCGAACGGACATATCAAGGAGAAATAAACCTTGTAGCAGGCTAAGAAAACAATGATGCCCCATTCACAAGACTGCCGCTCAACATTGCCTCACAACCTGCTCTTGTCCATTGAAAGAAATATCGCACAACACCTTTTTCAAAAGCTTGTGAATTGACATTCTGCTACTCCACACATAGAGGCAGCTTATCCATTGACACCCTGAGTCAGGAATTGGTGGGGCTGTGTTCTTCGATCACCTATTTTCCGCTTGAGATAATCCCTGGTAGGTTTTTCAATCCAGAAATAGCACAAGGAAGCAACAGCAATCACAAAACCAAGAATTCCACATAAATGCATCCACAACAGAGGTTGATTGAGTTCGGAATTCACTCCTGAATAGTAGTCATTGAATTCGGATCGAACAATTTCTAATACCGGGTAGTGAACCATGTAAATCCCAAATGAGATGGTTCCTAAAAATACAACTACCTTATTCTCGAATATTTGAGCAATTCCCATTCGTGCATTTGCCAAAGTCACAATAATAAATGGAATAAGGGGATACAGAAACACAATTGGAAGTCCCAATACCAGGAACACCATGAATACCAATAAAAAGACCAGACACCAACGAGATGTCCGCAACGGATCGTTGAGTATGTCAAAATGCTTCTGAACGCAAAACATCATGCACCCTAATATAAATCCATTCAACACCCGAGCCACAGCCACCCAACCATAATGCCACTCCCATTGCCATTGGAAGAAAATAATGCACATAGGGTACACGGTAACCAGGAAGAAAATGATCAGGAGTTGAAAGTCTCTTCGTCGAATCGGAATCAGAAGTTTTATGATGATTGGATAAAAGAGATAGGCTAACCATTCGGCACTCACGGACCAGGCAGGAGTATTCAACGAAGGATTTACCCAAATATTTGTGAGTGTGCCATTGCGAAAAACATCCCCATACGAAATGGCCTTTTGATCCCAAAATCCAAGGAAAGCGGCTACAATGAGTACAACGACGACAACCAGATGCATTGGATAAATTCTCGCCAATCGAAGCGAAAGAAAACTCCCGACTCCATGCAAAGTCAATCGACCTTCAAATTCATGGCGATGCACATACGTCAGAATGAATCCGCTAAGGACAAAAAAGACATCAACCGCATAGAATCCTTGGAGAATAATATTTTTCCCTAACCCCCATTGAATTTTTTCATAGAATCCCGGCAAGTACCCATCTGATGCCCCAAAACACACGTGCAGAAGCACAACCCATATCGCGGCCACCCCCCGGAGGCCTGTCAAGGTTTGAACATTTTCCCTGTTCGGAGATAGCATAATTTTGTGATCAGAGTTGATATAACCCGTAAGCGAAGCTTCGGTTTCTGAAGGGAACTTCTTGAATAGGGTGCTAGGAAAATCTCGCGGGAAGCAGACTTCGAACCTACTTCGATTCTTTACGGATTATGAGGAGAGGATTCATTTAAGAATTATTATAATGCCAGGCACTTTTCTCTGGAATCATGACAGGGACGAGCTGCAAGTTCCTCGTTCCCAGAACAGACTAAAATATTCACCACAGGTGAAAAAATTCCGGTATGGTCTATGTGAGACAAGATGAGAAAAAACGACGCAGGGGTAATTGGAAATTCAGGAAGGGTTATCGAGGAAGGCATTCACTTCTTGGAGACGACCGTAAGCTTTGCCAGCTTCTGGGCTTTGGGGGTGGGTCCGTACAAGTTGTTGAAAAACCGACCGGGCCATTGGAAGCTCCCGTAATTCGATATGCGAAAAGGCGATTTTAAGGAGGGATGCCGGGACTTTATTGCTGGAAGGGTAAAATGCAAAGACTCGTTCAAATTCATCAATCGCTTCTTGAAACCGTCTTTCCCCGTAATAACACTCCCCCAACCAATATTGAGCATTTGAGGCTAACGGAGAGTCTGCAAAAGTTCGCAAAAATGTCGAAAATCCTTTGGAAGCTTCGCTAAATTTACCCTGACGAAGAAATGACATCGCCCGGTCATAAATCACCTGGGCGTTTTGCATATCGACATTATTGGAAGAACCCGTTCCTGAAGGCCCTCCCAGAGCCGGCAATGTCCTCGATGGTTGAGATGAAGGGGAATATGCGGCAACCGACCCGGTCACAAGAGGATGAGAACGTTCCTTTGTGGCAATTAAGCCATCCATCGCATCTGACCGCGACGATGGTGGAGTGCGTTGAGGAAATAAATCTCTGGTAACAGTTGACCGCGCTGATAGATCTCGGCTTTCAGGCATTTGAGCATTGGAGGAAAGGGAACTATTGTGTTGACCAGCCACACTGGAGAGTTTCTGTTCATGTTCATCCAAACGCCCCCCGAATGTGACACTGACTTTTTCTAACGTCCCTACCACCGACTGTATACTTCGCCGAACCTCTTCAAAATTCGCCTGGACCTGCTGCGCCTGAGCATCATGTTGTTGCGCCTTCAGTTCGATCTGTCTTCGTAATTCCCCTACCTGCTGTTCCTGTTGGGCAACTTGTTGACGAAGAGAAGCGAGCACCTGTTGGTAATCCACTAACGAAGTCCGGAATTCGCCTAACTTACCTCCTTGCTCCGTCAGAAGTTGCTCTTCCCCTGCCAAACGATCTCGAAGTTGATGCACCAGAGGCTCAGATTGTTGAAGTTGGGTTCGGACGTCCTTCATATCCGACTCATACCACGCCATTTTTTTGGTTAATTCGCTAACCTGATTCTGATTGCTTTCAACCCCCCCCCGAACCTGAGAGAGATCCGTTTCCTTTAAGGTGGCAACCTGATCCATCACTTCGGCACGAGCATGCAGTAACTCTTGAATCTCAACCCGCTGTTTGGCGATAAGGGTATTCGCTTTTTCCAATGCCGTATTCGCCTCACTCACGGCTTGCTGAAGTGATGTTTTACTCTTATCCAGCTGGCCGATTTTGGCGTCCAATTCCCGTTTGATTCGAACCACATCCGCTTGCTGAGCCATACACCCAGCCAAGATCACGTTCAAGGCCACAATGACAAGTCGAACACTCCAACGATACGAAAACGAATGACGGCTTAGCATAGTCTTCCTTATCCTCTCAGAAACCATAAACGGTCCATGCCCCGCAAAGGACCTCTACCAATCCCGGCGGTCGGCGACGTAGGGCATTGGGGTCGAGGCTACACTGATATCTAGGACGATATGAGCGCGCCGATTCTTCTGGTAACACGGTTCGGTGGAATCCCAACAGGCCGGGCTCTCCTTACCGAATGACATCACATGCAGTCGTTCAGCAGGGACTCCCAAACTTGAGAGATAGGTTTTGGTGCGAATCGCACGCTTTTCACCTAAGACGTGGTTATACGAAGCCGTCCCCCGATCATCGCAATGTCCTTCAATGGTAATCTCGGCATGCGGATGCGCTTTCAGCCAATCCGCGTTGGCGACTAATGTCACCTTGGCTTGTTCATTAAGTTGGAAGCTATCAAATTCAAAATGCACATCCCGCAAACCGCTTTGTGCGGTCAATTGTTCCGCACGAGTCCGATTCTCCCAATAATCATTGGGAGAGTCAGAAGGCGTGAGACCAGACCCAAATGTATTATCCTCCCGAATCAAGGAATCTTTCGCAAGCAAATCGGAGAAAGTCCCTGTCCCTTCCGGGAAATACCCCTCCCCAGCAGATGACCCATTGTTTAGTGCTTGATCTGAAGGTCCCGTTGTAAAATCTCCCTGTGCGGCCACTGCAGTTGGGGCGCTAGTTTTTTTGCCATATTTATGAACTCCCTGTGAAGACCGATGTCCACACCCTGTGGCCAGCAACATCATCAGAATCACTATTCCCCAAACATAGATTCTGCGGGTCGATGAATGAACAGTCATATTTCGAACTCCTTGTTCAACAGCACAACGAACAAACCACGAAATGCCTCTTGAAATTCTTCAACTACAATAAGAATTAGCAAAAACAAGGCCAAGGGACTATGCCGATACGATAGGCACTCCTCGTCGAGCCGTTTCGATCACAAAGTCCCCCTCGCTTTCAAACAGTTATAAGAAAAGCGCCCACACCAATTACCTCAAATTCCATAGATGTAGTGCAGAGTTAGGGGATTCACCCCAGAGTTCCGCCAAGAACCGTCCCCAATGCCCTTCTGACAATATGAACAGGATTCAGGGAGGTATTAATGGAGGAGTTGGGAAAGAACCTCCACAACAAGAAGAGGTGAGTGATATAACTGAAGCAGCATTTAATCAACAATCGTGGCTTTTTCTCAACGCGTTTTAAGGACACAAAAACATGGGAGATTCTTAGGCGGGAAAAGTATGCGCGGGATCAATGAATTTTTGAAGAAGCCGGCCGAGCACAGTCAGTTAGTGAGAAGGATGAAGGGAATCCCCATTTTGGGAGAATGGACGGCCTCGGGATGAATACAGGAGGAGAGAATTAGGGTGGCAAGGACTATTCATCGTTCCATTCAGACGTGGCAAACCTCCAGCATTGCCCACCACATTCTTTAGCCCGATACATCGCCTGATCAGCAATTTCTACCAATCGATGGGGATCCGTGGAATCCTTGGGATAAACCGAAATTCCAATACTGATTTGAATAGGAATTTTTTCTTTTCCTAATCGAATGGGTGGAATAAGGCATTCTAGAATTTTCAAGGCTACCTGACGAATATCCTGAACATGTTCAAGCCCTTGAAGAATCACGGTAAATTCATCCCCGCACAAACGCGCAACAGTATCGGTGGATCGCACACAAGTTGTCAGACGTTCCGCCACGATGCGTAAGACGCGATCTCCAATCTGATGACCATGATAATCATTGATGGTTTTGAAATTATCGAGATCCAAAAAGAATAATGCCAGTAAAGTTCCATTCCGCCTGGCTTGCGCCAACGCCTGCTCCAGGCGGTCTTCAAACATAATTCGATTCGGGAGATCGGTTAACGGATCGTGATAGGCCTGATGCTTCATCATCAATTCTTGTGTCTTCCGGGCAGTCACATCATGCCAGATCACCACAAAATGCGTGAGGTCTTCCTGTTCATTAAGCAAAGGAGTCACCACTTGCTCAAAAACCAGAGATTGACCATTGGTACCCGTTTGCAAAACCTCGGTCTTCACGAAATTGAATTCTTGGGTGGAGGGATCTGACAGAGACCTCCTGACTTGCAGTTCCGCATGAGGAAACGAGCTCAACGGAAAACCCAACAGTGATTGAGTCGAGGAGCCATGCAAAGCGGCATAGGCTTCATTCACCCACTCCAAACGTCCCTGGGTGTCTGTCACACATATGGGATCAAAGACTGAGCCCAAAGCCACACTTTGCAATCGCCATTGATCCAGCTGCTTTCCATGCGCCATCAACCGTTCGATTTCATATCCTAATGCTTGCAACCATCCAAGTACCGTCGGATCAACCGGCTGTGGGCCTTGAGAACCCACCACCAGCATACCGGAACAATTCTCTTGAAAAGACAGGGGAATACTCCAGGTTTGGTGTAACTGCAATCCCGGCGGAAACCAGACCATGCCACCTTTGGGGGAAAGACAAGAAGAAAGAAGTGACATTTCAGATGCCTCACAAGCTTGAAAGAACTCAGCTTGCTGCGAAACCTCACTCCACCACAGAGCTCCCTGAGATTCCCAATCAAAAGCCTCTGCTATCGCATGCGCGCGTAACTGGGGCACACTACCCTTTCGCACAGTGGCCACCCACACAAAGGGAAATCCAAGGGCTTGCACAAGGCCATCACAAATCCTCGTCAGACACACATCCATACTCTGACCGGCATACAATTGCGATTCGAGACTCTGCATCAATTGGAAAAAAGGCTGGGAGGAAGAGTGCTCCGCTTCCAGGGTCAATCCCCAGTGCCACGCAGTCACCTTCTGCGACTGATCAAGCATAGGGGTTACCACACATGGGATCGTTCGCGATGGTTTCCCCGCTGGGAGAATCGTCAGCATGCTATTCAAGAGTTTAGGAGGAACGTCAAGCGCACAAAGATGGTTTCGAAGAATTTCCCATTCCTCATGAGCAACATAATCGGCAATGGAAACCTGCCCTATTTCACCCAGATCCATTCCCAGGACATCACCCACCACTTCATTGGCCATGAGGACCACACCATCACACGAAGTCACGAAATGGATCTGAGGTGGTTCCGGTAGAAGAGTGGGAGCCCTCAGCGAAACGGTCTGACTGCAACCCGAAAGCAATTCGGCTGTAGGATATGGGTCGGAATTTGTCGAAAGTATTTCGGTAAGTCGACCCGTCAATCGGTGAAGGGCTTGGGTAAGTTCCTGTTCTTGAGTATCGGAAAGATCACTCGATTTCGCTTGAAAATCCCGCAAGGACTTTTCTAGTAGATGATGGAGTTGATTGAAAATGGCCACGATTACCTTCACCCTGCCGCAAGGAATGGGAAAAACACAGGGAGTATTTAGATAATAAACCCGATATCGATATCTTTTGGCAAGCTTCTCTGGACGTCAACCCGTCAAAAGGGGGTGCGATTTTTGGCGCCAATTCCTAAGCAACCTATTCGCAGCATATCCCAGACAACTCAATCCATGGAGGAAAATGCTGGGCAGCCTATCATCAGAAGGACCACCTTAGGTCTTAAGAGCTATCACTCCGGCCTCCACATCGGCTTGCGCCTGAGCATAACGGGCCATCGTTCCAATATCGGACCAGTAGCCGTCATGAAGAAATCCAAATAATTTTGTCCCCTCCGCAAGCTCATTCGTATAAGAATCGATGATGGAAAACGATCTATCCGCAGGAGCATCGTGGAGAATAGATGGATGGAGAATATGAACCCCGGCAAACATTCGTTCAGACAGGGGGCCAGTTAATTCGGCATTGCTCATTCCCCGGCCATTTATTCTGATAATGCGATTTTGTGCGTCCGATTCAACTGCCCCCCATTGGGCCGCTTGCGGATCATCTCGAAGGACCAAGGTGGCCAGACCACCATGAGCCTGATGGAACTCTACCAATGTCTTCACATCCAAATCGATCAACGTATCACCATTGATAACAAGAAACGGGTGTTGCCCAAAGAACCACTCGGCCGCTTTTAATCCCCCACCCGTTCCCAACAGGGTTGGTTCACGAGAATACCTCACCTGCATATCCCAACCTGATCCATCACCAATCACCTCTTCGATCAAATGCCCCAAATAATGGAGATTGATAATGACATCACGAATTCCAGATGCTCGCAACATCAACAGATTCCAAATAATGAGCGGGGTCATTCCAACCGGCAATAAGGGTTTGGGAATCGTGTTGGTCAACGGCCGAAGGCGAGTACCCAGACCCGCGGCCAAAATCATGGCCTTCATAATAAGCAAGAAGTTAGCGCCATTCAGGAATATACGGAGAGAGATGGGTGAGCAGTCGGTGGAGTTGGGGATATTTATCTAAATTAGCACGAACATTCTTTAATGTCTGAGGAATTGAGGCCAAAAAGCTTGAATTCCCTTTCACACGATCAATGTATACGAACCGCCCGGCAGCCTTCAGATTGCGTTGAATACTCGTAAAATCAAATAGCCGACGAAACGCCACAGGATCATGTAATAGCATAGCCGATTGTTGCGACAATGATAAATTCTTCCGCATTCCTTCTATGTAACGAGCAATAAGACGATCGATTAGCTCCTCATCGAGAGAGATGTAGGAATCCCTCAGCAGGGAGGCAAGATCATATGTGACAGGGCCCATCAAGGCATCTTGAAAATCAATGACGCCCAAACGTTCCCCATCCACCATCAAGTTACGGGAATGGTAATCACGATGGGTAAATACCTTCGGTTGCGCGGTCAACCATTCAGCAATCTCCCTGAATTCTTCTCGAACGGGCACATAATCGTCGACACACATGGGCCGATCTCTCGTCACAACGCCATATTCCAAAAAATGGTCAAACTCCCAGAGATACAGGGCCACATCAAAAGATCGTGTAAAGGCCACACAGGGAACAGTAGAAGCACGTGAGGCCTGGAGATGAAGGTGAACGAGTTGATCAATGGCCTGGCAGTATAGATCCTCCCCCGTGCCGGGAGAAGACTTCTGCCAGGCTTGGGCCAGCGTCACGTCACCAAAATCCTCAAGATAGAGCAGGCCAGAGGATTCATCGTAAAAATATAACACGGGAACCTGAACGCCATTCTTTTGCAGATGTTTCAGAATATTCGTGAACGGCAATTCGGTGATTTCTCCCCCGGCACCACTTACAGCCTCCTCAGAGACTTTAAAGCCTTCCGGGTCGGCTAACTGCATCAGAATCAGAGAAGTAACTGGAGCCATGGACAAGTACAAACGGTAATAACGACGGTTCGAAGCATCGCCTGCCAACCGTATGCATTGCTCAAGTTCGGCAGTGAACGGAAGATGGTTTCGGAGGGTAAAGGACACACGCGAGAGATCAAGACCCGTCGAAGACGGAGAAGTTTGTGGCGTCATTTCATTTGATTATATGGCCATACCAACTTTTTGTCATTAATTAGGAAAGAAGACAAACTCATTTTGCAATGGAATTCCTCTGCCCAGGCTCGAACGCATTGGAGACTCGGAGAATTTGGAGAAGCATAGGCAAGACCAAAGGATGCCCTGCTTACTAACTGACGACATCTTTCTACCCTTGCATTTAAGATTGAGAAAATTTTGACGAAAAGTAGTAATAAGAGAGGGAAACGCCTCACAAACCACCATAATCACCCACAAATGTAAAGGTGCACTATGGAAATCACCAATTCATCCCCGCCACCTCTTCCTCCAATTCAGTCCTCCTCAGCAGTGGAGGATGGAGATGTGGGTCAGAAAGGAAATTTTTTTAGCCGCAACAGAAAAACCCCTCAACAAAACTTTGGGAAACACTCCGAAGAACCACCACTCCAGATAGATCTCTCAACACGACTCATTGATATCATGGTGTAACACTGGTTACTGCTTGATTTTTCATGTTTACCCCTCCCCTAAACCTTAACGCCATTTCGGATTTTGATCACGGGAAGAAATACCCTGCAGATGCGCTGCGCATAATTTTAAATTTCGTCCTTGGGTTAAACTAAGTCTAGATATTGAGCCTCAATAATTATTTTATCGCTATATGTAGTGCTTATTGTTCTATTTTGGGTATATTAGCTTTTGTCTTTCTTGATTCAGCCATATTTCTTCTGATGAGAACCATCCGTGAGCTATAAAAACATCGGCGATTACGGGATTATCGGGGACCTGCATACTATCGCTCTTGTCGGTATCGATGGATCCATTGATTGGTGTTGCCTACCACGATTTGACTCCCCCAGCATATTTGGAGCCATTCTTGATCATAAAATTGGAGGATATTTCAAGATTGCCCCCGTCACCAATGGCAATACCCGACAAATGTACCTGCCGGAAACCAATATTCTGCTGACCCGGTTTCTGCAACATGATGGGGTCGGCGAACTCACTGACTTCATGCCCATCGAATCGGACGAAGCCGGATACCGGCCTCGCCGCCACCAAATTATCCGAATGCTCTCAGTTGTCCGTGGAACCGTCACCTTTCGACTTGAATGCACGCCCGCATTTAATTTTGGCAGGAATCCTCATGACATCGAGACCCGACCAAAAGGCATCATCTTTCAATCCGGAGATCAATCCGTGGGATTGGTCAGTCCCATTCCCCTTCATACGCGAGAAAACTTCGCATATCAGGAATTCACACTCCATCAGGGCGAAAGCCTGACCTTTTTTTTGGAATACTTGGAAGTTAAAAACGGCGACCAACTCTTATCCACCCCCGAATCCGGCGACGAAGCTTTTCGCAATACGTCCGCCTTCTGGCAGCGCTGGCTGGCACAATGCCAATACGATGGGCGATGGCGGGAGGTCGTCCACCGATCCGCCTTAGCCCTCAAACTCCTGACCTATGCTCCCACCGGGGCCATTGTGGCCGCTCCCACAACCAGTCTCCCCGAAAATATCGGCGGTCCCCGCAATTGGGACTATCGTTATACCTGGATTCGGGATGCGGCTTTTTCTATTTACGGACTATTACGCCTGGGCTTTACGGTGGAAGCCAGCCGTTTTATGGATTGGCTCAATGCCCGTTGCTGCGAACTGAATCCAGACGGATCCATTCAATTAATGTACGGCATCGACGGTCGCCGCGATCTGACGGAAGAAGAACTGCCCCACCTGGATGGCCACCGCAGTTCCCGCCCCGTACGCATCGGCAATGGGGCAGCGTCTCAACTGCAAATGGATATGTACGGTGCACTGATGGACGCCGTCTACCTCTACAATAAACATGGCGCGTCCATTTCCTATGATCTCTGGGTGAATCTCTGTCGTCTCCTGGATTTTGTCTGCAATAATTGGGAGCAACCTGATGAAGGCATTTGGGAAGTCAGAGGAGGACGGCGTCATTTTGTCTATTCCAAAGTGATGTGTTGGGTGGCCTTAGACCGTGGCATTCGTCTGGCCGACAAACGAGGATTTCCAGGGAACCGGGCTCGATGGATGGAGGAACGCGACCGGATCTACCGGGAAATTATGGAACGGGGTTGGAATGCCGACGTTGGAGCCTTCGTCCAATCCTACGACAGCGAAGCGTTGGATGCCGCCAACCTGATCATGCCTCTCGTGTTCTTCGTGTCTCCCACCGATCCTCGCATGCTCTCAACCATTGACCGCACACTCGAGCAACTGGCATTAGGAAGCCTCGTGTACCGTTATGAAAACGGGAAGGCCGCATCGGATGGCCTGGACAGCGAAGAAGGCACTTTTAGCATGTGTACCTTTTGGCTTGTGGAAGCCCTGACGAAAGCTGGGCGATTGACGGAAGCGCGACTGATCTTTGAAAAAATGTTAAGCTATGCAAATCATCTTCGATTATATGCCGAGGAAGTCTCACACTCGGGTGAACAGTTAGGAAATTTCCCCCAGGCCTTTACGCATTTTGCTCTCATTACGGCCGCCTGCAATCTTGATCTGGCTCTCAATACGAAACGGGCTGCCCACACGGTCGTGAGGCGTCATCGACCGTCATCATCGCCCTCACGTCAGTCCCATTGAGAAATGAAGCGCCCACCAACCGTGATCATAGGAGAATCGCATATGGACATCGGTTTTATTGGACTCGGCAAAATGGGGATGAACATGGTCACTCGATTGAGCCAGGGAGGACATCGGGTCGTGGCCTATGACCGCTCGGCGGCCCTAATCACCGAGGCCGAAACAAAAGGGGCAACTGCGGCTTCGTCATTGGAAGATTTGATCACCAAATTACCCAAACCGCGAGTCGTCTGGGTCATGGTACCCTCAGGGCCACCCACTGAAGAGACCGTACAATATCTTGGAAAGATCCTGGAGGTGAACGATATCATCATCGATGGAGGCAATACAAAATTTCATGATGACGTTCGCCGGGCTGCCGATCTTCACCCCCATGGCATCCATTATATTGATGCCGGAACCAGCGGTGGTATTTGGGGATTGCAAGTCGGCTATTGTTTGATGGTAGGTGGAAAACCGGAACCCGTCAAACGATTGGCCCCCATCCTCACAACTTTGGCTCCGGAAAATGGATGGGCCCATGTGGGGGACCATGGCGCTGGACATTACGTCAAGATGGTTCACAATGGCATTGAATATAGTATGATGCAGGGATATGCGGAAGGCTTCGAACTTATGTCCAAGAGTGACTATAACTTGAATCTCGCCACAATCGCCGATCTATGGATGCATGGCAGTGTAGTCAGGTCCTGGCTACTTGAACTAGCAGCCGGAGCACTTAAACAGGATCCTAAGCTGGAACAATTACAAGGCTACGTTCAGGATTCCGGCGAGGGACGATGGATGGTTATGGATGCCATTGAAAAGGACGTACCGGTTCCCACTCTGACGACCGCGTTATTCACGCGATTCCGCTCCCGGCAGAACACCTCCTTCGCGGAAAAAATGTTAGCAGCACTGCGAAAGGCTTTTGGGGGACATAGCGTCCGACTATAACCCGTTTCTTGCGAGGTCAACATGTCACCGAGTGATTCTTCTCCTAAAATCGACACACCCGTCACGGCTAACCGAACTGCATCGACTCAATCATGCACGATAGTCATCTTTGGTGCCTCAGGCGATCTGACCCAACGCAAACTTCTGCCTGCCCTCTACAACCTTCTCCTGGACGGCTTGCTACCGGACAATTTTGCCGTACTGGGGTTAGGACGGAAACCTCTGTCGGATGATGATTTTCGCAGTATCGCCCGTAAAGGCATTGAAAAGTTTTCCCGGCAAACGCTTGAACCCGACAAGTGGAAATCTTTCCAAAGTCGCTTGTTTTATTGTGCAGGGGATATTGTCGCCTCCGACTACTATGGAACAATCCGGAAACGCCTAAAGGAGATTGAATCACCGTTCAAACTACCAG
This sequence comes from Nitrospira sp. MA-1, assembly GCA_032139905.1. NCBI lineage: Bacteria > Pseudomonadati > Nitrospirota > Nitrospiria > Nitrospira sp. MA-1. Next base: position 231,345 of record JAQJDB010000007.1, on the reverse strand, counting down.
GCAATCGCATCTTTTATTTAGCCATCCCGCCAACTTCTTTTGCACCCGCATGTGAGGGGCTCCAGAACACCGGGTTAGTGGCTGCGCCTGATCAAGCGGACACGTACTCCCGAGTCATTGTGGAAAAACCAATTGGACACGATTTGTCTTCCGCTCAAGCCATTAATACGGCTATTGGAAATGTCTTCGATGAATCACAAATTTTTCGCATCGATCATTATCTGGGGAAGGAAACTGTCCAGAATATTATGGTTATGCGGTTCGCCAACTCCATTTTTGAACCGCTATGGAACCATAAATATATCGACCACGTGCAATTGACCGTCAGCGAAGCCGTTACCCTTGGCACGCGAGCCACCTATTACGAGGGGGCAGGAGCCCTTCGAGACATGGTGCAAAATCACATTTTGCAACTGCTCTGTCTGATTGCAATGGAGCCCCCCTACTCGCTGGACCCCGATGTGGTTCGGAACGCTCGAATGGATGTGTTACGCGGACTACGCCCAATTCGTGGAGAAGACGTCGAAAAGATGACCGTTCGCGCTCAGTATGCCCACGGCAACATCAAGGGCCAGGAGGTACCAGGCTATCGACGAGAGGAAGGAGTTCAACCTGACTCCACCACGGAAACATTCGTTGCCTTAAAAGTCTTTGTGGAAAACTGGCGCTGGGCCGGAGTGCCATTCTATATTCGCACCGGAAAAGCCATGCCGACACGAGCCAGTGAAATCGCCGTCCAATTCAAGGACATTCCCCAGATTCTATTTAATGCCAATCCACAAATTCCCCAGGCTCCCAATTTGCTCACGCTTCGCATTCAACCCGAAGAGGGCATGGCTCTTCGCATTATTTCAAAAGTGCCTGGCTCCAAAGCCAGAACTCATCCCGTGGAGATGAACTTTCACTACGGCGATGCCTTTAAGGCACCGTCCCCGGAAGCCTACGAGCGATTGTTGTTGGATGTCATGGCCGGGGATACATCTTTATTCATGAGGCGGGATGCCGTTGAGGCCTCGTGGAAATGGGTCACAGATATCCTTGAAGGTTGGAGTGCATACGAAACGAAGTGGTTGCCAGAGTATCCAGCCGGGAGCTGGGGACCAGTCGAAGCCGACAGACTCATTCATGCAGGCGGCCACCATTGGCGAAAAATTTAGTCCAGCCCGTCGCTCAAGTAACCCCATTGAGAATACTTTAGAGGGTTACCCTCGCTTCACTGCTCGCCAAAACTGCTCAACATCCTCATCCTTAATTATGCCTGGTGAGCATGCAGACCGATGTTGGTTTCCATCAATCGCTCCAGACGAACCAACCCCTTTTCAACATCGGCCCCTAGCTGGAGACGATTGACCCAACGTTGACGACTGCTTAGGCCTTGCATATCACTCAATACTTGCCCGGCTTTCAACACCTCAAACGAATATGGTTCATCGGCATGGGAAATTCCTCCCGGTCATCACATATCACCTGAATTGACCCACCAGAATCGGAACCGAGGTTATGCAATTGTCCGGTTGAATGCAAAAAACCGTGGGCCATACCCATGTGGTCGCGTCCTGTTTGATCTCATGAATGTTGGTGCGCATGAGATGAAAAATTGCACGAACGCCATCGGTATCCTCCACGTAGCATTGATGGCGAAATAATCACCTGTTTTAATACGAGCAAGATGCCCCCTCAGCACGGTTTCCAATGAAGCATTACCTTTACAGGACTGAAGCATTTTTTTATCGGTCAAGACTGTGCCATTGCCATCAATGAGTAAGGTAGGTAGTCGGGCAAAGTGCCGTCCGGGTAAAGGCTTCAAAATATTTCTTCTGGTGTTCCTTACTTTCCTGGACGTTTGGCTGACCAAACGCGATTATCTCTAACAGCCCTCCAATTACCGCCGGCGCCATTTCCCATAAGAAAAATGGCTTACCAAGATTAACCAGGTCGGCGACGTTGATGCGAACCACCGAATATCCGGCTTATTCATGGGCCTTCACCTTGGCTCCCTGGGTAGCATCAATCCCTTGTCATATGGGATGTAGGCATAGACCCGGTCTTGCCATAGACCTCAGGTGCCCCTAAGCATTCCCCAACAATTAGCATTATTCCCTTTCATTCTTTCCTCGTGCTTTCAGCCACTAACCATTCTAACCACGCACCCAGATCCCATAGTGCCGGCGAGGACACCGCGCTATCCAACACCTGTAATTCGACATATCCGGCAATGACGCCAAAGGTCATCCGCCAGACTTCCGGACACAAGCTGCTTCCCCCATGTTCAGGACCCGAACATGTTTGAAACCCGCTTCCTTGATTTCTTTTGCCAAAGACAGCAATGGGGGTATATTAAAAAATGAGAGTTCCGTGATCCGCAACCGTCCCGGCGCATTCCGAATATTCTCATGATGAGCGGAACCGTGATACCAAACGGTTGGATCAACGCTCCACGAACGGCTGACCAGATTGTGGTTCTTTTATCGCCTCGTCAATCGGCTACAGAGGGTCGATTGAATTAGGTGACCCGATCCACATTCTTCGCTAATATTTTCGCCCGCTTTCCGTTAATCACGCTCATTAATTGATCAAAGGCATCCAAAAATAATTGTGCGCCATCCTTCAAGAGGGTGTCGGTGACCTCCTCCATCGAAATTCCGGCATCAGCCAACTGTTGCATGACAACTTTGGCTTCGGCCAGACCCTCCTGAATCGTATTCTTCACCGTTCCATGGTCCCGGAAAGCCGTAAACGTCGATTCAGGCATCGTATTCACCGTATCCGGACCAATAAGATTATCGACATAATAGGTATCCGGGTATTTGGGATTTTTCGTGCCGGTACTGGCCCAAAGAACCCGCTGAACCCGTGCACCTTCTGCTTTGAGAAGTTGAAATTCAGCACTCGCAAAGACTTCCTGAAAGATTTGATAGGCCAACTTGGCATTGGCAATAGCCACCTTTCCCAAGAGACCCTCCATCATCGCTCGTTGGGCAGGCCGGGATTCTTTTGAGATTTTCGCGTCTAATTTTTTATCAATCAGACTATCAATCCGGCTTACGAAAAAGCTGGCCACCGAGGCGACGCGATGCAAGTCCCCCCCATGGGCCGCCAATCGTTTCAACCCACGGATATAGCTCCAAGCCACCTGCTCATACATCAACACACTGAATAACAGAGTAACATTGATATTGATGCCTTGAGACAGAAGTTCCTCGATGGCGGGTAACCCTTCCGGAGTTCCAGGGACTTTAATCATGACATTGTCCCGACCCACGGTTTGCCACAAACGGACCGCTTCATCGATAGAGCCTTGTGTATCAAAAGCCAAGTCCGGAGAGACCTCCAAACTCACATAGCCATCACGACCGTCTGAGGCCTCATAGACCGGCTGCATCAAGTCGGCGGCATCCTGAATGTCTTGAATGGCCACTCCCTCATATATCTGTTTGACGCTCGTAACCTGAGACGCGACCTGTGCAATCGCCTCATCATAGTCCGCACTCCCGGCAATCGCTTTTTCAAAAATCGAGGGATTCGAGGTCATGCCCATGAGACCATCGTTCTCAATTAATGCCTGGAGTTCTCCAGAGGTAATCAAACCCCGACGAATATAGTCATACCAGGGACTTTGGCCCATCTCACGAAGCTGAACGAGTGGATTCATGGTGACGTTTCCTTTAAAGAAAAGGGTTAGCGTTGAGCGATGGTGGCGTGAGGTTGGTGCCGTGCGATCTGCTCCTTCGCTGCGGCCACCACATGCTCAACCGTAAATCCAAATTTTTTGGCTAATTCCTTGAGTGGAGCCGAAGCGCCAAATGATTTCATTCCAATTGACTGACCTTCGGTCCCGACATAGGTCCCCCATCCAAAGACGGACGCTTGCTCAACTGATACCCGCGCATGGACATCTGAGGGAATAACCGAACGTCGATAGTCTTCAGATTGTTGTTCAAACAATTCCCAAGACGGCATACTGACAACCCGGCTTTTGATCCCTTCAGCCGCCAATTGCTCATGGGCTTGCACACACAATGGCACCTCGCTTCCCGTTCCAAGCAATAACACCTCGGGGCCGCCATCGGGCGGGTCCGCCAACACATAAGCGCCTTTGGCCACGCCGGACGCAGACGCATATTTCATTCGATCCAACGTGGGAATCGCCTGTCGGGAAAGAACCATAATCACCGGTTCGTGCCGCAGTTCCATAATCACCTTCCACGCTTCGACAATTTCATTGGCATCTCCAGGGCGAAACACCATTAACCCGGGAATCGCGCGAAGCGAAGCGATTTGTTCAATAGGCTGGTGTGTCGGGCCATCTTCTCCAACCCCAATGGAATCATGGGTAAAAATGTGCAAGACGGGAATTTCCATCAAGGCACTTAACCGGATGGCCGGTTTGGCATAATCGCTAAAGATGAGAAATCCTGAGCCATAGGGGCGGACTTTTGATAAGGACAGGCCATTTAAAATAGCGCCCATCGCATGCTCCCGAACGCCAAAATGCATATTGCGTCCTGATGGGTTGGTCCCGGACAAATCTCCGGCTCCTTCAAAGGTCAACCGGGTCTTGGTGGATGGCGCCAAGTCCGCGGATCCGCCAAGGAGCCAGGGAATATTCGCCGCCAAGGCATTCAACACGATTCCAGACACTTCTCGACCGGCAAGGCCCTTGGCATCAGGCGGGAAAACAGGAATTTTTCGGTCCCATCCATCGGGCAATTGTCTATGCTGCATCTGATACAAGTGCCCAGCCAGTTCCGGATATTTGGCTTGATAGTCTGAAAAGCGGACCATCCAGGCGCTACGCAAATCTTTGCCACGGTTCCCGATACCCTGCTGAAAATGAGTCGGCACCTCATCGGGCACCAGGAACCTAGCGTCTTCCGGCCAACCATAATAACGTTTAGCCAACCTGATTTCTTCTTCACCTAATGGTTCACCATGAGCGGAATGCGTATCCTGCTTATTCGGAGCGCCATACCCGATATGGCTATCCACAATGATCAACGTCGGACGCTCTGATTCCTTTAAAAACGTCCCAAAAGCGCGATCCAGCATCTTGAGATCATTCGCATCACCCACACGGGTCACATTCCAACCATAGGCGATAAACCTGGTGGCCACATCTTCGCTAAAGGCCAAGTCCGTAGGGCCTTCAATCGTGATCTTATTGTTGTCATAGATCCAACAGAGATTTGATAACTTCAGATGTCCGGCAAGAGACGCAGCCTCCGATGAAACGCCTTCCATGAGACACCCATCACCACAGATGGCATACACATTGTAATTAAACATTTCAAAATCTGGACGATTAAAATACCCGGCCATCCATCGTTGCGCAATGGCCATGCCGACGCTGGTCGCCACGCCTTGTCCTAAAGGTCCGGTCGTGGTTTCAATACCCGATGTCCAACGATATTCAGGGTGGCCAGGACACTTACTCTCTAATTGTCGAAATCGTTTGATATCCTCCAATGTGACCGAAGGCTCGCCCAGATGTTCATATTGACCGTTCACCGACTTCACCCCACAGAGATGGAGCAAGGAATAGAGCAACATTGACGCATGCCCGGCTGAGAGAACAAACCGATCTCGATTCGGCCAGATGGGATCGTCCGGATCAGAACGCAAGATTCGATTCCAAAGCCAATAGGCGACAGGGGCTAGGGCCATCGGAGTGCCGGGATGCCCGGAGTTCGCGGCTTGCACGGCATCCATCGATAAGGTACGAATGGTGTTAATACAAAGCTGGTCCAGCGAATCGCATGCGGGTTTCATTCTTACTCCTTCGTTATCCATAGTAAGTGAGCTATCTCGCGTGACGAGGGTTTATTTTGTGAGAAAGGTGAGTCACTACATCCTATCATAGCTTATCCCTTCACTCTACATTTTTACCCAATAGGTTCTTAAGCAGACGACCCTGGCCAATTCAATAGGAGTAACAGAAAGTTAACCTTTGGTTAAGACAAAAAGAGCCTCATTTAATAAGTTGCCAATCCCATGAACCTGTCTTTATGATTCGAACCTATGAAAGTCCATCTCAGCCATCCCACCCGTGACGTGGTCATCCAAGGCCCCAAACGGGTTGCCGATATTTTCAAAGAACTCAATTTAATCCCTGAAGCCTTCCTGATCATACGGGGACAGGATCTTTTGACCGAAGACGAAACCGTGGCGGATGGGGACAGCATTGAAATCCGCCCGGTCATATCCGGAGGCTAAACTTATGCGCTGCCGAAAATGTCCAAAACGGGCGGTGCTGGGACTGCCAAGGCACAATACGGCGTTTTGTGGGGACTGTCTCACTGAATTTGTACGAACCCAGGTGCAACGAGCCATTAAGGCTCAACAGATGTTTTCCCCTGAAGATCGCATTCTGGTTGCCGTATCCGGAGGGAAAGACAGCCTGACCCTTTGGGAAATTTTGCTGAAATTAGGCTATCGGGTCGATGCCCTATATGTTGATTTAGGCATTCCCGGTTATTCCAGCCGATCAAAAGAAAAAGTCGAACAGTTTGCAAAAGTGGTGGCTGAACCCTGCGGGTCCCAACTCACCATTCACACCGTGGAAGAAGATGCAGGAGCGGGAATTAAAGAATTAGCCAATATGATCAAGCGCCCGACCTGCTCAGCCTGTGGCACCATTAAACGGTATCAATTCAATCGGGTGGCCTGGCAAAACCATTACGACGTGATGGCCACCGGCCATAATTTAGATGATGAGGCGGCCAGACTTCTGGGCAATGTCCTGCAATGGCAGGAGGAATATTTGCAGAAACAGTCGCCAAGCCTTCCCGCATCTGTCGAAGGCTTTGCGAAAAAAGTGAAACCGCTCTACCGCATGACCGAACGGGAAATTGCCGCCTATGCCGTGGTCAACCGGATTGACTATTTGGTCGAAGAATGCCCCATGGCCAAAGGCGCGAAAATGTTGGTGTATAAAGACGCACTTAATCGCTTAGAAGCAGAATCCCCGGGAACCAAACAACGGTTTTATTGGGGGTTCCTTGATAGACAGGAAAAATCGTCTTCTGTCGCTCCATCCATGAGCGAGATCGACCAAACCACGTTGCAGCCCTGTACTGTTTGCACACAACCGACGACTGCAGGGATCTGCTCATTCTGTCGCATGATGGCCCGCGCCAAAACGGCCGTGAAGTAGGTTCACTTTTTCGAGTGGTCATTCTGGATGGCCTTCAGGATATCGAAGGTGGATTCGCCACGATCCCCCACCAACCCGCCTTCCTTACTCTTGGCTGAAATATTTGCTCAACCACAAAAAAGTAAGAAATCTGTGCGCAATGGATCTGGGATCCATTTTCATTTCGACGGTTTCCCCATTACTAATAAACAAGAAGAGGTTGGGAAATTGGCCCTTCAACACGAGGGCCATGAATGGGAGTCATCCATCACTGGCGAACTTCAAGAAAGACGCCGGAGAGCATCACAACACATGGCGCAATAGCTCGGCACCATTTTAGAAGCAGGAAAATGGCCGAGGGAGAGTTATTCGGGGAGTTCGACACTGCCCCCTTCAAGGTCCATATCAATGCCGGTCAGCTCCATTTTATTACCAACCCGCCACCATTCCAGGGAGACTTCAGACAAGGTCCCTTTCGAGGTATAAAATTTTGCCGCAGGGATGGCCACTGCTTCATGAGGCTTTTTGTGTATTTCCATGACGAGGGTTTTCAGGGTCGTATCTTCGACCTTAACGGTATCCGGTAACTCAGTGAGGACAAACCGATCGCCAGGATTGTGTTCCCAGGCATTGCGTTGCAGCTTGGCCACTTCCGTTCCCGTGGGCATGAACACACCCATACTCAGTGCCAGTTTTTTCTCCTCTTCCAACCACTCAATACGAAGCTGTTCCTTGCCATGAGCGATAAAGACGCCATCGGTATTCCGGAGGGTATTCGTTCCCAGTTCAATATCCATCGTTCCCTAATCCTTTCTCGGCTGAAAATCCGTGAGGATCCGATTATTCACAATAGACCCGGAGAGTTCAAGTCACCAAATATTTCCACAGAATGAACCTGTTTGTCCCCTACCGTTCCATCGAGTGAATCTGGTCTGATCCACCGTCCTGGCCTTTCAGGAACATCAGGCAAACAAGACCAAAGACAATCCAGAGGATTTCTCGCAATCGTCGAATAAGGGCAAAAGTGATTCCCGTCACTTCCGAATAGCCAAAAGTCATCAGAAGTAAGGTGTATCCCCCTTCTTGCGCACCCAGGCTTCCCGGGATGAAAAATGTTCCGCCTTTGATGAGCACCGTCAGCGCCGCAAGTGAAATGGCTACCCACACATCGATGCTCACACCGAGAAAGTAGAGAATGGCATACACCTCAAGCATTTCCAGCATCCACGCCAGAAAAAATATGGCCAACGCCGCATAAAATGTCCGACGGTGCTGAGAATAGAAACCCCGGATCGTGCCGTCCAATTCCTGTAGTTGAGATTCCCGTTTTTCAAGAAAGGCGAATCTGATACCGCAGGCTCGCAATAGGCCCAAGCACCCCATACCGAGACCGTGGCGTTGGAGCACCACAAACAGCCCGACACCAAATGCTAGGACTCCCACACTGACCGACATCGCCACCCAGTAATGACCTGAATCCCCAAGAATCCAAAAAGACAAAGCCAATCCCAGCAGGATAAAAAGGACTTGCGCGAACGTCATGGCAGTCTTCGCCGTAATCACGGATGCCAACCCATCCACCATTGGTACGCCATATCGTTTCAAAAGATAGGCTTTCAGGGGCTCACCGCCAACGTAGGCCGTAGGAGTCGTGACATTCACGGTTTCGCCAGCCATCCTAATGGCAAATAACCGCATGAACCCGACTTTTCGAGCATGGGAACCCAGAGTGAATTGCCATCCCAAAGCTTCGAATCCGTACACAAGAATCATGGGAAGGAGGATGAGCCCAAGATGTAGGGGACCTAATTGAGAAACGGTGTGCTGAATCGGTTCCAGGCCGATGTGGAGAACAATCCCGACCAGGGCCGCAAGGCCAATGACCAGAAAAAGCAGTTTAAGCACGAGAGATGAGACTACGGCGAAGCATCCAGGCCATCGACATGACAAAGAGCCACGAGCCAATCGCGGCCATGGCCAAAAACCAGTGCAGGAGGCCAAAACCGGCACTGAGCAACACGATGATCGAAAAATCGCGATTAGCGACATGGCCCAACATAAATTCAATATTGTCCCGTTCATGTTCTGTGAGGTGCCGAAGCTCACGAGGACGGGATCGCAACTGCCGGGCATGATTGACTAATAGCAACGACACGACATTGGCTAAGACCGCCGAGGCTCCAAGCAGCAGGGGAAGGTGCGTATGCTCCCAAGGCCCCTGGAGAAACGCCCCGCAGGCGATGGCAGCAAACAACACGATATGCACGACATTATCTGCCCAAATATCGAGTTCCTGCCCAAACTTTGACTCTGAAAACGTCAGCCTGGCGACCTCTCCATCACAACAATCAATGATCACAGACAACTGCAAGATCAGTCCCCCGAGAATGGCGAGTTTCCAGGACCCAGGCACAAACAGCCCAGCGGCCACGAGCCCCACGACCATGGACAGCATCGTAATCGTGTTCGGTGACCATCCCAACCGCAAAAACCCATGAGTGAGCAGACCGGAAAATTTACGATTCACATATCGATCCACCAACCCATCCAAGCCGCCTTTAAATGTCTGGAGTGCCTCCAACAGTGTTCGTTCAGCGAGTTGTGGCCCCTTGGGACCACGGACATCCCTGAACCAATGAGAAGCTCCGCCAATGGTTTGGATCGTCCCTTCCACGGCCGCTTGCTCCAGGGCCAACCGGAGTGGATTGGTGCCATTGGCATTCAATACGCCTGAAATACCCAAGAGCCGGGCTGGGAGAACCAGAAGATCCCCAACCAGCGGCAATCGGCTTCGATCAGGAGTCTGATTGTCGGTTTTGGACGGTGAGGCCTGGGATACCGCCTGGTCATGGAAGACCACAGTCGAGGCTGATCGTCCTTCAAGTCCCTGAGGCCGGAACGCCACACCGGGATTTCCCCGGTGATGCCCCTCCTCGGGATGACCAACGACTACGACCGCTTTCCCTTGAGATCCTTCGGCTCGCAAGCGTTGGATCAATGTCGGAGAGTACACCGTATGGCAACCCACGATCATACAGGCTCCATTGATTTCCTCCGCAAGCGCTTCCCAAGTCTGAGGGTCATGGGGAGGAAATTCCCGGACAGGAAGCCAACGAACGGCGGCCTGTATCCGGTTATCTTCACGAAGTAATTGTCGAAGAGCTTGTTCTTCAGGCCCAACCAACACCCATATTTGAGAAATCCCACCTCGCTGCAACGTGAACACCGCCCGTTGAAACAGCGTCATGCCGCCGACACGAGTCAAGGGACTAGGAACCGCGTCACCCGTCCCGGCACAGCCAGAATTAAAGACGCCGACCGACGTCAATAAAATTGCCGTGTCAACCGCGTGAGTGGCTTCTTGTTTAAGTGTTCCGTCCATACACTCATTCCTACGGTGTCAGTGTGGTGGCCCTGGTATTCTCCTCTAAGTTCATCACGGCAGGCAAGATCTCAGACCTAGCGCGGTTTATATCTTCAGGAAAATCTATTTCTATCCACGGAAGACCCCCGATTTTTTCGTACCCCACCGGCACCTTCTCAAAAAACCCTTTTAGGGCGTCCTCATATTCCATATCAAGGGCTCCTGCCTCGATATAAGCCTTGACCGATTGCAACAATGCTGGAATAACCTGTTGTTGGACTTTGAGAAATCCGACCCCTTCACCAGCCTCATCATAGGCGGATGGCAGGTTTTTACTTAAGGTGAGGACTCGACCAGCCTTCGCGGCAATCATACATTCTTCCGATTCCTGCTTCACCGTCTCATCCATTAACAAGGCCGTCGGGAAAGAAGAATGAACCAATCGAGCCAGAATCGATGGGGCATAGAGAACATCGGCATCCATCAGCACCATATCATCGTCCATTTCAGACCGTGCCGCCCATAGTGACGTCATGCTTCCACGAGTAAACTGTTCATTCACCACCCATCGGATCTCCTGAGCAAATGGGTCGGCAGCCATGGCCTTTCGAATATGGTCTTGAGCGTATCCCACGACCAGTACCACCTGACACACACCCAATCGCCCCAGATACTCGACATGCCGGGACAGCAAGGTCCTTCCACCAAAATCGACCAGGCATTTCGGTCGACCCTGGGTGACACCTTGCAATCGCTTGCCGACGCCGGCCGCGAAGATAATCGCCTTCACGCTCTGGCTCCAGAAAGTATGGACTGAAAAGCGGAGAGAAATCCCTCAATATTCTGATTGGTCAGGGCACCAATATTGGCAACACGGAAAATTTTTTCTTCCAATTGTCCCTGCCCCGCATAGATCACGTACCCGGCTTGCTTTAACTCATCATGTAGCTTTTGGTAGGCACACCCTTCCGGGAGATAAAACGCGGTCAAGGTATTACTTTGAACCGTAGGGTCAAGTACCGGCTTCACCCCCCACTCTTCCAGGCGTGTCCGAATGGTGGTGGCGTACCCTTGAAATCGTTGAATCCGATTCTCGAGGCCCTCTTCTAAGAGTTCATTTAACGCTTCCCGGAAGGCATAATAGACCTGGACGGCTGGAGTAAAGGGAATCGTCCCCCGCTCCTGTTCCTCATAATAATTGGCCAAGTTCAAATACCAGGACCGCTTGGGATATTTCATCACCCGCTCCATAAAGCCTTTTCGGACCAAGACAAATGCTGCACCAGGAAATCCTTGGATACATTTCTGAGCGGCCCCCGCGACCATGTACAGCTTACTTCCGGCAATATCCAGCGCCTCTCCCCCCAGCCCGCTCACAGAGTCCACCATAAATACCCGACCATACCGGTCCACGATCTCTGCAATTTCTTTCACGGGATTAATCAATCCCAGCGTCGTTTCATGATGAACCATCGCGACGGTGTGCACTTCCGGGTGTTGCTTCAGCGCCAAATCAACCGCCTGCGGATCCGGTGTGACTCCCCAGTCATACTTTAAGTCCGGCGTTTGCAAACGGTGCGTCGCCAGCATGGAAGACATCCGTTGGCCATACACCCCATTATTAATCACCATCGCCCGCTTGCCGGTAGGAATACTGGACATTAACGCCGCTTCCACAGCCGCCGTGCCGGAACCCGTCAGGACAATCGCGGTGTACTCGTCTTCATTACCAGGCACAAAGACCTTCAGCAATTTTTGCCGGATATCGGACAGTAATTCCGAAAACTCCGACTCTCGATGACAGACATCTGGTTGAAGTAACGCCTGACGCACTCTTTCAGACACATTGACGGGACCTGGATTGAATAAAATCATGAACCCTCTTCCTTTACACGCTTAACAGGCTGGCGATTAGGCTTCTACGCGAACACATCCATTGTGTCGTTAGGTGACACTCCCCTTAAACCGTTTCGTCAGCTCGGCTGGACCCAAGGCAATACGATCCGCCTCTTCAAGCTGTTCATTCACTTTGATCAACAAAAAATTCGGCCCGTCATCTCCTAGCATGGCCTTAAACTCATATACAATATCTTCTCGCTCCCAGACGCGCTCAACATTCTTGTATCCTGCGGCTTTGGCCATTTTATCCAGGCCCACCACCCTGGAATAGGTGGGTTGATTGCCGGTGGTCCCATACACTTCATTATCAAAAACCACATGAATGAAATTTTTCGGTCGCAACGCACTAATCGTGGCCAACGTGCCAAGACTCATCAGCACATTTCCGTCGCCATCAAATACGACCACCGTTTTTTCTGGCTGGGCCAGAGCCAATCCTAATCCGATAGCTGCCGTCGCGCCCATGGAGCCAATCATATAAAAATTTTGAGCCCGATCACGGAGTTTACAGGCTTCACGGGAGGGAAACCCATTGCAGACAACAAGCAGCTGATCGGTCATGATTTCCAAAATAGCCGCCATCGCCTGCGCCCGGCTCTGCATCACCCCTTCTTCTGGTCCAATCATCGTTGCATCTCCAACACAATGGTTACTTTTTAGCTTTTACAATCAACCCGTTGACCACTCACTGTATAGACTTACGGATTGACTACTCTTTCCAAACGTGACCGATCCAGAACACATGACAGATTCATGCGGACTGCTTTTTGACATCCCACTAGGGCTGAATGGTTTTCACAATTCCCTTTTTCAACAATAGTGCGACAGGGATCCGCTTCTCCATAAAAGTCGTGGCCGTCCATTTCAGATCATCCACAATCGTCTTCTGGGACAACGTCCGGTGTGGAATCCGAACCGTATCCAACAGCGTCGTCATCGTTTCCCCCATCACCAGATGCTCAGGAGCGTCCTTGCCTTCGAAGCCACGCCAGGACACCAACAGCAAACAGGGGATTTGATAAATCAAATTGAGAGAAGCCAGAACATTCAGGGCATTACCCAATCCGGAGTTTTGCATCAACACCACCGGGATTTTCCCGCCAAGGTAGGCTCCTGCGGCCATCGCCACCGCCTCATCTTCGCGAACCGCAGGGGTATACAACTGTTCTTCCGTCAAATGGGCAATAATGCCCCCCAAAATGGTGTCGGGCACACCGGTAAAAAAATCGAATCCAATGCCTTGCAGGCCTTTCACAAAATCGTCAGCTTCCAACATCGTGATACTGCTCATCGCTTTAGACAGACTCCACAATTCCCTCCCCCGCTTTTCAACTCGTCACACTCAGGATCGGGGTGAGGGTACATTTGGGTGGTGAATAAAAACGGCTTCGGAAAAATACCAAGCGCGCCAGGAATGTCCAGCGAGTATAGCCCAGGGTAGGGGTATTCTCAAGAAACCGGTGGCATGAGGTTGCGAGGAAATTTCAAAAAAGAGTAGACTAGGCTCCCTTCTCAAAAATCCATGGAGACGAGCCCTTCACTCATGAAAAAAACCCACGCTTCTTCACGATCAGGCTATTCGGAACGACATGCCAAGAGCGGAATTGCCGAGAAATTACCACGCATCGAAACCTGGCCTAACCAATATCCAGGCTATGAAATTACGATAGAGATTCCGGAATATACGGCCATTTGTCCTAAAACAGGCCTTCCTGACTTTGGAACCATCCGGTTGACCTATGTGCCGGACCAATCCTGTCTTGAATTAAAATCCCTCAAAATGTATATCCACGCTTATCGAAACCTGGGCATCTTTTATGAAAATGCGGTCAACAAAATTCTGGCCGATTTCGTCAAAGCCTGCCGCCCTGTGTCAGCCATCGTCACCGGGGAGTTTACCGCCAGAGGCGGACTCCGGAGCGTGATTCAAGCCCGGTACCCTCAATAAATTTTCTCGTTCTCAATAGGCTTATACCCCAATTATGGGGTTATCTCCTTTAACGACAATCAAAGAAGGATTTGATCGTGTCAACCACATACTGAAGTTGATCCGCTGTGAGTTCAGGATAAATGGGAAGGGAAAGCACCTCTTGGGAGAGTTGTTCCGAGACAGGAAAATCGCCTTTATGATACCCGAGATCCTGGTAGCATTCCTGAAGATGAAGGGGGACAGGGTAATAAATGCGATTACCTATTCCATGGTGGGTCAGATAGGTACTGAGTTCGTCTCGCCGTGGGGTGCGGATGGTGAATTGGTTGTAAACATGAGTATTGCCGGATGACACCACCGGCACGGTCACTCGCTCATCAAGACCGCATGTCTGAAATAATTTCAGATAACTCGCTGCATGTGCTTGACGCTTGGCGGTCCACTCAGCCAAATGCTGAAATTTTACCTGGAGGATGGCCGCTTGCAGCGCATCCAACCGGCTGTTCATCCCGATGAAATGATGATGATACTCTGACCGGCTCCCGTGCACACGCAAGAGTTGCAGTCGTTCCGCAACCAGAGGATCCCGCGTAGTAATCACCCCGCCGTCACCAAATCCCCCTAAATTTTTTGACGGAAAAAAGCTGAAGCACCCTGTACGGCCGAATGCTCCAGCCTGAACACCGTTTCGAGCGGCACCGATGGCCTGACAGGCATCCTCAATGACCGGGATTTCCTTTTCGTCTGCAATCTGAACAATGGATTCCATGTCCGCACATTGTCCAAAAAGATGGACCGGGAGAATGGCTTTGACCTCGGAAGTGAAGCTATCCGCTAACCGGCTGGGATCGAGATTAAACGTATCAGGCATCACATCGACAAAGACCGGACGTGCGTGAAGCCGGGAAATCACTCCTGCCGACGCGAAAAAGGTAAAGGGGACCGTCACGACCCGATCGCCCGGTTCTATCCCCACTTCCATCAACGACAACAGTAACGCATCGCTTCCGGACGCCACACCAATCGCATGATCCGTGCCGATAAATGACGCCAGGGTCTGTTCGAGGTTTTGAACATGGGTGCCCAGAATAAAACTTTGCTCCGCACACACCTTGTCCAACGCCACCTGAATGTCTTGTTTGATGCTGGCGTATTGGGTTTTTAAATCAAGAAGAGGAACATTCACGATATGAGGGCTCCATATTGGGCTTGGACGTAAAAGAAATAGTCGTGTGGACTAGAAATTTACAAAAAAAGGATATTGGCACTTACGTGGCAAGGCGGAAGGGCAACAATACCAACAACGTTTTCTGAATGCTATAGTCAGACGCCTTCGCCGTTCACCCTCCACTGGTGGGCAACAGGGCGAACAAGACCGCATACCGGCACCCTTTGCCGATCCCGATGCACACGAGTGCCCGGACCCAGCCCACCCGCAACCACCCAGCGGCGATGCAGAGCGGATCCCCAATGAACGGCACCCAGGACAATAACAGCACCGGACTGCCCCACTTGCGAACCCGTTCCACTGCCAGATGCTGAGCTGGTTGGGTCAACCCATGGAATGGATACCACCACCCGATGAGCCACCCCAAAGCCCATGAACTCATTCCACCAAGGGTATTGCCTGCTGTGGCCGTGACGAGAAGACTCCAGGCAGGGAGATGTCCCTGTGATGCCAAAAAGACGAACACAACCTCGGAGCTTCCCGGTAAGACGGTTGAGGAAAGAAACGCACTTAGAAATAATCCGATAAGGGAATACTCATCCGCAGTCATAGCGGTTGCGCTCACCTGTCATCCTGTGCCAGGCGGATCGAATGAAACTTCAAATTGGCATCGAAGGTGATCTCAAATGTACCCTGGACCCCCTGATGGGAGACAAAAGGACGTAGGACTCTGGCGGGAAATTGGATCGTCCGACCATCGATAGACGGTGCGACCACATATTCCACCGCACCCTGGTAATAGGCCTGAAAGCGTTCGGGAGAAATTTTCAGTCTCACGGTCACGGTTTGCATAATACGCTGCTCCAGGAACTCTCCTCAGGTCTCATCTCATGAACCCGAACCCTTTCATTCCGCCATCACCTTGCAGACAATCTAGCCTCGGACGCGTCTCTCATGCTATGAACTGTGAGGCCCGATACCTCTGGCGCGCTCCACACTTAACCGATGATCCAGGATATAATAGTAAGAATAAGCATTTACTCCCCAGGACGACTGCTCCAGAACCATTGACATCATGACTGATTATCGCCAAGAACTTTCCATCGTTCGACAAGCCATGCTCCTTGCAAGTGATCGGCTTCACAGAATCCAATATGAAGGCTTGGCCGTCCAGATCAAGCCAGACGGATCGCCAGTGACCAATGCCGATCTGGAAGTCAATCGTATCATTCAGGAAGCGTTATTTACCGCCTACCCTGATGATGGCTGGCTTTCGGAAGAATCGCCCGACAACATTCTCAGACTGAAAAAAAACCGTGTGTGGATCCTGGATCCCATCGATGGGACCAAACCCTTTATTAAAAGCCTGCCACAATTCGCCATCTCTCTCGCGCTCATCGACCATGGACAGGCCTCGATCGGGATTATCTTCAACCCGGCCACCCGGGAATATTTTTGTGCCGTGCGAGGGGAACCGGCAACCGTGAATGGCTGCCCCATTCATGTCCCCCAGATCCCAGGACACCGCTTCTCATTTCTGGTGAACACAGGACCCATTGCCCGCTCCACCATTCACACATGGAGAGAAACCGCCAATTGCCGCAGTCTGATGGGTTCCATCGCTTATTCATTGGCACTGGTGGCCGCCGGACAGATTGACGGAGTGATCAATATTGGCACACAAAACGAATGGGATATCGCGGCTGCCCTCCTTCTGGTTCAAACGGCAGGAGGGGTCGTCGTGGACAGAGATATGAAACCCATTCAATGCAACCAACCTCATCCCACCATCAATGGCATCATCGCCGCTCGCCCTGATGCCATGCCCGTGATCCAACAATTTCTTGCGAGCCTCCCTGCCTAGGAGCCTGTCGTTCTTAGGATGAATCGGCTACAAAAGTGTTTAAGCGGTCCATATTTCGCCGTTTTCTTAGACCAGAGTCCCACTACGGGCCAACGAAATCGTCAAAATCTGGCTTCGCTCAGCCGCTTTTTCGCTCGCGATCCCCTACCTAACATCTTTTCCATCATGCCACGGGCGTTTCTTTATCCAGCTACCTAGGGGAATCGGAACCCCCTATTCGCCCGATTGCTTCATGATTATTCAAACTGGAGGAAATTCTCGCTCTTTGCTGAACCACCTTTCAGCGTATTGGGCTTCGACCCAATGTGCGTTCATCAGAATATGTTTCAAGCATCGACGCTCTCCTCCCCATCCGTCTTTATAAAAAATTCTTCCCAACCTGCTTTCCCTTAAACTCAACGAGGATTCAACCGAAAAAACAGATGGACCACTACACGTAATCTCTGTCGTCCTCAGGCAACCATCTTTCACCAGACTGAAGGGTGGGCAGTCATTTTCAACCAGAAAGATGGGCATCGGATAATGCGCGGAGCCGTCAAAAACACAATAAAGATCCTGACGATTGAGGATGATACGGCCCAGATAGAAGCCCTCAAGGAAGCCCTGACGGTAGCCCAAATCATCTGTGTGGAAATTCTTGAGGCCGAGGACGGCGAACAAGCCATGTCCTTTTTAAATCAGGAATATCCCTTTATGGATGCCCCACAACCCGACCTGATTTTTCTCTCCAATCATCTCCCCGATGTGACGGGAGAAGAGATTATTAAGGGACTCCAGCGCGACCGCCGCTTACAGTCCATTCCGGTGGCGTTGTTTTCGGAGGAGGCTCCACGTCAATCGAAAGATTTTCCCTTCCCTCCCAATTGTCATCTATTCAAACGACCGAAGACCTGCGACGAATGGATCTATGTGCTGCGATGCATTGAAGATGTCTGGGTCTCGCTTTTAAACATGGCCGGAAAACCTCTCATTTAAGTCCGGGGTTATTCACCGCCTGTTGCCTGGCCTGCCTGGCCGATTTCCGGTTACCTCCGGCCACCATCTGAAATTCATACAATCTTGATTCCAACGGCCCGTTGAACAAGGGGATTTTGCGAGACGGCGCTAAATGAATGAGTTTAGGAAGACGCGAATCGGCCGTGAGCACATAGACATCCCACCCAGCAAACCGCTGTTTCAAGAGATTCCCAAACTTCGGATACCACTCCTCCAGCTCCGACCGGTCCCCCATTCTCACTCCATAGGGAGGATTGGTGACCAGAAAACCCTTTGGCCCTGGAGGCGTTACATCCAACACATCAACCTGACCCAATTGAATATTCTCAAGCCCCAAGCCTTCCAGATTTCTTCTTGCCATAGTCAAGGCATTCGCATCCTCATCATACCCAATAATTGAGAGACCCGGACCGGGAGCGACCGGTTTGATCGACTCTTGCCGTAGGTGATCCCAAATCGTGGGATCAAAATTCTGCAGGTGCCGAAAGGCAAATTCCCGCCCACTACCTGGGGCAATCCCTTTGGCCATCAACGCCGCCTCAATTAAAAATGTGCCCGCGCCACACATCGGATCAAGGAAGACCTGCTCGCCGGTCCAACCTGAAAGCCGGATGATGCCAGCGGCCAAATTTTCTCGTATCGGCGCTTCTCCGGCCACCTTCCGCCATCCACGTTTAAACAGCGGATCTCCCGAGGTGTCGATATACCACACAACATGCTCTTCATCGACAAAGACCACAATTTGAATATCGGGTTGGCGTTTGCTCACCTCGGGGCGTGCATGTGTCGCCCGAACAAATCGGTCACAAATGGCATCTTTCACTCGCAACGTCGCAAACTCCAGGCTTTTCAGTGGAGAATGTTGAGCAATGATGCGAACTTTGATGTGACAGTCCACGGAAAAATATTCGGGCCAGGGAAGACTTGAGGCAAGGCGATAGAGATCCTCCTCATCCCGGTACCACCCCTGCCCGACTCGCCACAAAATACGGCTGGCAATGCGACTTTCTAAGTTGAGCCGGTAGCAGAGAGGAAAAGGGCCCCGACATTCGACCCCGCCAGGAGTCAATCGAATTTCCTGTCCGCCCAATTCTTGAAGTTCCTGGCTGAGAACTTCTTCTAAGCCACGAGGACATGTTGCAAAAAATATTTCCATAATACGAATAAACGCGGGGGTGGAAGTTACTGGTTGACGTTAACAACAATCGTTGATGAAGAACCTTCCCGCATTCGGGTTCAATTGGTGCCCCAATCCCATTCTATCGGCCTCATTCAGGTAGGATCAGGTTTAATTTATAAGGATCGGGCGGTTCCGGGTGATGGAAGCTGAATCCACCAACGTCCTCATAATCAACAGTGACACCTTCCAGCCGTGTTGCACAGGAGCCGTCTATTGCGATGATGAGCCCTTCAATATCTAAGACCGAATCCTCCTGTGTTACGGCATCTTCAAGTGTAATGGAAAAAACGAGGACTTTGTCATCCCGGTCCCGAACGGCTAAACGGACAATGGGATCCTCAGGATGCTCCTCGATCAAGATTTTCAATTTTTCCACAGCCGGTGTTGTGATGTGGATCATGATTTCTCCTCTTGACGAAGCGGCCAATCATCAGCTTGACCTGCCAGGTCTCGCCTTTCATCGAACTCCCTTCCCAGCATAAACAATCCTCCATCAATTTCCTTGTGTATTCTTACAATCCCAGGTTTTGGAATGGCGTTACACGCGGTAGACTTCAGGGTTGACACAATGTGGAAGCGCATCTCCACGTAACCCGGCAACGATATTCTCAGCGGCAATGCAAGCCATTCTGGTCCTTGTCGCCACAGAAGCACTCCCCAAGTGCGGGATAACCAGACAGTTAGGAAGCGTGAGAAGCGGTTCTGACATAGGAATGGGCTCCGGATCAGTCACATCTAAGGCCGCACCGCCAATATGGCCATGCACTAGAGCGTGGTAGAGGGCCTCAGGATCAACCACCGCCCCACGAGCCGTATTGATCAAAATACTTGATGGCTTCATGGCGCGAAACTCATTCTCCCCAATCAAATGATGCGTGTGAGGAGTCAGGGGGACATGCAGACTCACAAAATCCGACTGAGCTAATGCATCATGCAGATCAACCCTCTGGAATGACGCACTCACCGACTCCCCCTCATTATTCCCTGCAGAAGAGCCTTCCCGTGGCAAAATCGCTGTGGCAAAGTGATGCGTGCCGGACCTGGATGAGGCAGAAGATTGGGGTGACCTTACCGCGAGCACGTTCATCCGAAATCCTTGAGCCCGCCTGGCCATCGCCTCCCCGATCCTGCCAAACCCCACAATACCTAACGTTGCACCATGCACATCCTGTCCCAGCAAGAGATCCGGGCTCCAGGTTGTCCATTGTCCCTTTCGTACATACTCGGCTCCTTCTACAATCCGCCTGGCTGCAGAGAGGAGCAGCGCGAAGGCCAGGTCCGCAGTGGTTTCGGTTAAAATACCAGGCGTGTGCCCAACCGGGATACCACGGGCTGTACATCCTGCCACGTCAATATGATCATATCCGACAGCCATAGTGCTTATCACCCGAAGCCGTTTCCCAACCTGAAGCACCTCCCGATCAACCCGGTCCGTCAACAAGCAATACAGGCCGTCCGCCTCAGGAAGATGCTTCAATAACCATTTCCGATCTACGGGGCAATCCTGCTCCCAGCCAATAAGATCCGCTTGCGCCCGTAACACGTCCAAGGCATGTCGTGGGAGACGTCGCGTGACAACAACTGTCGGAAGGGACATCGTTACTCTCTTTTTTTTACGATTCATGACTCCTGAATAACCAAAAGAACAGGACCTACCAGAAGAGCACAGAGCCAACAAACACCACATAACACAGTCCGTTAACAACCAGGTGAATGGGCTTCAACCCACCACGCCGCACGACCCAGGTTAAAAAGGAGGCCGCCACCAACGTCATCGCCATTCCCATCAGAATTTCATGTTGCGGCACCCAGGCTGTCAGCATAATTCCCAAGGCCGGCAACAAACTCCCCTGAAAGACCATAGCCCCGGTGATATTCCCGACAGCCAAAGTATCCCGATCCCGCCTGATCCAAATAATGCTGTTCACTTTTTCCGGCAATTCTGTCGCAATTGGAATAATGAGGAGAGACAGGGTTAAGGCCGAAACTCCCCATTTTGGGGCAAGATGTTCAATTCCATGCACAAAGCCTTTCGCCCCTAGCACAATGAGGCCCAGCCCGCATCCCACTTGGAACAAGATCACCAATAAATTATCGGGAAGGCCCACTTTGGTCAAATAAAGCGGATGATCCGCTTCCGTCCCATGTCCATCATCCACTAAATTGGCTGAAGATCGAATGGTTTGATACAAATACACCACATACAGGATAACCAGCGCCCCCGCAATGACTGACCGCACCCAACCCCACTCCTGGGGAACAAATACGGCAATCACTCCCAAACAAAACGCCCAATTAAACCAGAGCAGATCACTGGCGAATCCTGTTGGCTCAGGATTTAACGTGCCATGCCACCCTCTTTTCCGTGCGGCAAAAAAACCCATCAGAAAGAAGGCTAACGTGGCCAGCATCAGGGGCGCCCCGAGAATGGCCCCCACCCCCACTTCGTGCCGTAACGTTTCAGAACCTGATGACAACAAGATGGCAAAAATTGGCACCATCGTTTCCGGCAATGCCGTTCCCACTGCCGCAAACACCGAACCGGTGACACCTTCCGAAATCCCGAGACGCTCTCCAAAATGTTCTAAACTGTTAGTGAACGCCTCCGCTCCTAATAAAATGACGACCAAGGATGCCAATAGAATCAGGATGTCCATATGGAGAACGTACCATCCCGTTTAATGATTATGTCATTCAAGGAAACATGCTAAATTTTATAATACTTTCATGTAATTATGTACGCCCAGGTAAAGGGGGGTCCCTTCAGATACCGCCCCCCGTTCTCAGGGCGTACCCCCACCTTGCCATCTGGAAATTTATTCTTCTACACTCCTCCTATGGACAACATCACAACAGGCCTCTTCCTCGTCCTAGGAACCATTGTGATTTATGCGATAACCATTCGTTGGTGGCGCCATCGCCGGGCCGCCAAACTCGCCGATAAACTCCTCGCGGAGGTCATCCGGGGGAAAGACGCCTTTCGTCGATAAGGCTTCGGCATCCCTCTTTCCACTCACACAGAACATCCGCCCAGCCGATTTCTCCTCATCCTGACGTGCTCCGCGATTCCCTCCTCTTTCGTCCATCGATTCCTCATGGGGTTTTTGAGTGGGGGGTAACTCAACTTCTATAAGTCTTCCCCGACATCGGCTACAAATATGTCGAGCCGGAATAATCGTTCGCCGTTGTCGATGATAGGCCATTCCGCATTGGAGACATTGCCAGGCATAGCGATGATGTCGTTGAACAGCCACATTCAACTGATGGCGGACGGTCACCCCGAGTCCCGCCGCATTCATCCGGTGCATCATCTCTCGGAATTCTGCGCCATGGGACGGGCGATGCTTCCGAATATCAAACTGCCATTGATGAATCATTTCATGCGCCAATGTTCGCTTCAGCTCCTCTTCAGGTTGATCGCGAAGCAAGGGGGCGGACAACCTAATCACTCGAGCCGCACCCTGTCGATATTCACGTGAGGCCCACCAGCTTCTAGGGCCAATTTGACTCACAAACAACCCGGCCGATGCGGTTAATCGTGTGCTCCACTCAATGGAAATCCGAGGTAACCGGTTCTCAAAAAAGTCGTGGGCAAGACGCTGCCACATGGCCTGCACCTTTTCTAAAGGAACGAGCCTCTGACGCATGATACTGGAAGGAGAGTTCACCAGAATTTCCAGGTGGGTTGGCTATACATCACGTAGTGGCTATGTTAACCTTTTTTCTTTCCTTTCGGAACTAAAACTTTCACTCAAACAATCATCAGTCGACTTCACTTTTTGAAATTACCATGGACGTATTGGATCCAACCACGGATATTCAATTTATGCGCATGGCCTTGGACTTAGCGCATCAAGCCTTTCGTGCGGAAGAAGTCCCGGTTGGAGCGGTGCTGGTCCAGAATGAAAAAATCCTCGCGACGGGTTTCAATCAACGGGAAGGCACACAAGATCCGACGGCTCATGCCGAACTTATGGCCATTCGGTCCGCCTCCCTGGCACTGGGGTCTTGGCGTCTTACAGACACTACCCTCTATGTCACATTGGAACCCTGCTCCATGTGTGCGGGTGCCATCATTCAGGCCAGAATTGCCCGTGTCGTGTTTGGCACATGGGATCCGAAGGCCGGCGCCTGTGGGTCAATCTGCAATCTCACAGCAGAGACCAGGTTTAATCACCGGGTGAAGGTAGACTCAGATATCCTGGCAGATGATTGTCGAGCGATCTTACAGAATTTTTTTCAGCACCTACGGAGTCATCAACAAGTTCTCACCGCATAACATAAACGAACACGGAGAGGTGCGAGAGTGGCCGATTCGGACGGTCTCGAAAACCGTTGTCCTCACAAGGGACCGTGGGTTCAAATCCCACCCTCTCCGCCAGCACATCAGAAGCCCACTTAATCAAAGTGGAGCACAAAAATTCTTCAACACGGCAAATACAAAAGGTGGGATTTGAACTGGGGTTCTGAAGGTGAAACTTCCACTTCATGGGAGGACCGGAGCAACTTACAAACGCCCTATAGCTTCGACTGGCAGGTCACTGAAACACTATCTAAGGCTTATTCTCGGATCGAAAACTTTATTTTCTAAGACGAAGGCTGTCCGCCGAAGCATTTGGTGAAAGTCGACATAGATGTATTGTGTATAAAAACGGCCAATGACACCTACCTGGTCATCACCCGATCGGGGTGATATGTACCAATTAGCCTAATTGAGGAATGGATTAGGCTCACAAAAAAGAATTAACGACTCAAGATCAGCTTTCATTTTCCGCTAAGTCCATTCCACCCCACCTCCTTTGTCCACCATGGAGTCAATACTCATGCCTTACACCATTTCCTGAAACCTTTCCGAAGGAGGCGCTGAGGAATCCGTGAGTTCTTTCTTTTCGCGGGTGTCCAGGACTGGGTTCCTTGAGCGGCCGTGTCGGCAATCTTTTAGCCCCTCTTGATACCCAGAACCACATACGAATAGACCCTGTAGGGCAAAGTAAGGATCGAAAAGGGGAATAGTAGAAACCACCAATAGAGTTCGGCGGAAATCTTTTGTCGCGGAGTCAGCGTAGAAATGTTCTCTTTGGCGACACTTCGCCATTCTCGGTAAAAGCTCTGCCACCCTTGGTTGGACTTAGAGCCAGCATGGAAACGGTAATTGGAGAGAACAGCAGCGATATAGTGAAATTTATAATTACTCCTGAGTGCCTTCAACCAATAATCATAGTCCATGGCATATTTAAGATCTTCTCGTAACAGTCCCAGGGACTCAAAGACCTTGCGGTGCCAGAAGACAGACGGTTGGCAGGGCATGACGGCCACCCCGCGTAGGAGGCACAAACGATGTTGAAAAAGAAGCGAATACAAGATTGGTACCCTTGATTCCCATCTTCGGATGATTGTTCTGCAGGCATCGACTTCATATACCTCTCCCATCACTATGTATCTCTTTTTCTCCAGATTGACCTCGAGGGCGACCCGAAAGAGGGTATGGGGTTGATAATAATCATCAGAATTCAGCCACCCCATGATTTCGCCAGATGCCCTCCGGAAACCATAGTTGATCGCTGCGCTTTGCCCATGGTCTGGCTGGCTCACCCAATAGGCAAGCCAAGGCTCGTACTTCTTAATGATTTCTAGCGAACGGTCGGTACTTCCACCATCAATGATGATGTACTCAAGGTTGGGGTATCCCTGCAGTAAGACGGAGCGAATGGTTTCTTCAAGAAATTCACCAAAGTTATAGTTGGGAGTGATTACGCTTATTTTAGGCCACGGTCTGTTTCCGATTAAATGGATTGGATAAGGGTCGCTGTTCGTCCAGGGCCAACCATATTTTCCCGGTGGGGTGTCCGTCAGTGGACTTGATGGAGATTTCATTTTCGTACGCTTCTCGTGCTGTTCACCCTGCAGAGGGGAAAGGCACGGGGACAAGGCTGATTCCTAGAGAGCACCTCACTGCCACGCTTTCGGAACTAGGGCTTGATAAGAAAACATCTAGAGTCGCGTAGCCATGAGCGACCATGCCAGATGATGTCCAGGCGGATAGTGCCAAACGGGAGAACCCGTGCAACGAATCGTAGTGATACCACCAACGGGCGAAATTACTAGAAACTTTTCCTTCATGACCTATTTGATGAATTGCCTTTTTTTGACAGACCTTGCCACCCTTCCCCATGGTCCCGATGATAGGCCATTCTGAGTACCCCCTATCCACCCATGCACAGGAGGACAACCGCATGCGAGCAATAATATTCTTTGGATGCTTCCTCGGTCTAACAGGCAGTGCCTGGGCCCAATTGGGGGAGGATACCTGGCAACCAGCCTCTCAACTTCATCCGAATCCTCCAAGGTCCTTCTATGATGACCAACCTTCTGCCCTCTCTTCCCCAAAATCATTTCAAGACTTCGATGCGTGGTTCCAACGACAGCGAGAACAACATCGGCAAAAGGACGCACGATATCAGCAGGAGGCTCGACAGCATGAATTGAACCAAATGAACCGACTGCGGACATATGATCGACTGCGTTGGGGACCTCTGCAACCATATTCACCCTATTGAGTTGTAGCGGGCGGGCTCTTTCGCTGCCATCCTTTTTCCCCTCCGCCTGGGCAAGGCAAATCGCAAACTGTTTCTGACAAAGCGTGCCGCTGTGAGGGTTTTGAAGACATAGTCACCTTGAACTGAATTTCTGCCTGGGGTCAGTAATCAAATGTAGGTCAATTAACAAATTTTGAATCTGTGTGTTCCTCATTTTTTCGGGAAATTCGCTTTACTTGACCATACTCCACTCATTACTCGCGAGGGAATGATTACCAAGATTGTTTCAGGAGGCCAACTCGCCTTCAATAGTGTGCCGCTGCCTGTTTTTAGACTGTACCCTTACCTTTTGCACAAATTTTTGGTTTGATCTGCCCACTGTCCTGTATACGTCCATCCACACACAACGCTGTTATTGTCATAATAGAAAATACGTTTTGGGCGGAAAGAACCATCAGTGGAATCTTCTGCATCCATCCAATGGCAGAATTCTCCATGTTCATCCCACAACATGCACATCACCGGATCACCCATTTCTTGGATTTGTTCTTCCTTGCTTTTCCCCAGCCACATGTCCAAATCTTTCTCAACGCCGGCAAGGGTTGCTACGCCTTCCATTTTGTAGTACATCCCGCAACCAAAAAAAGAAAGCCCCAAGAGGGTAAGGCTCAACACGATGGTTCGTAACTGAAGCATAGAGAAATTCTGAACATGGCCTAATTTCGTATCCATCAAAACCTCCTCGTCGGGACCGATTTTTCCCGCTGAAATCTGGACGATGCATGGGTTGGTGATCTATTACATCTTGTTTTTTCCAGGTAGCGCATCGGTGATTGCTGGAAGGACTCCACTTCCCAATGGGCTATGGATGAAACAGATGGGCTGCAATTCGACCATGGTAGAGTGGGGCCTCCTGACTCCCCCCGGTCAGCATCGGACCCAGGACCGTGATATCTATTTTGCCCCACCTTTCAGGAGACCACAAAGGCGGGTGGGATCTCCCTCTTCAGAAAACTCCCGAAAGCAGACCGAATCTGAATGCCCAAGCCGAACCCTGGGTGAGGTCTGTAAATGAGGAAGTCCTGTCAGAGCTCATCCTGTTTGGGAAAGACTTCATTCAACATGCCCTCAAAGACTATGACACCCATTATCATCAGAAAGGCGATCATCAGGGAAGAGGCAATGAATTCCTGATTCCGCAGCCGACCCAGGAAGCCTTGGGCACCTCATCGATTCGTACTCGGGGAAGACTGGGTAGGTTGCTAAAATATTATTCCGGCGCATCCACATGGGTTTTTACCATACGACCATTTTTTGTCTCACACATACAAATTTCTTAGGCATGGCGGCATAAATTTCTGGATGGCCGAGAACCTCTTACTGATGTACCAGTCCTTCCTGCTCCCCCCTTTCCGGAAACCTGCCGTACAGATATCCACAACCTTGGTCATTCCTCTCGATAAAAATGTCCTGCGACGAATCCTCGCCTCTCACTATCACCCCGATCAAACCGATGCCCCTCGTGTCTGACTTGCCTCGGCCACACAAAGGATAGCCTGTGGGGCATGTATTTCTTCCGGTGTGAATCGCTGCCACCCAAATGGAAAAGGCCCACCGCACTCCGTAGACTTCTTTCATTTTTGGTGGCAATTATATTTTTAGAGATTATTTCGGACTCCAAGAGCAGCATGATCAGCAATTCACCAGGGACAGCCTTAGAATAATGTGAATGCATGTGAAGGGCACTTGATTTTTGAGCTGAGGAAGGTACAGTAGGAGTGGTTACATCGTTGGGGCTCTAGTCTCTAGTTCGTCTAAGGACCTAGTAGTTATGGATAAGAGTTCTGGCATAAAAAGGAGTTGTCAAAGATGGCCATACCAAAATTCTTGATGAAAGGGCTCTTTTTACTTGGCATTATATGGATGGTATTCGGGCATGAGTTTTCAATGGCAGAAGGTTTTACACCAAGAGAAGAATGTTCTCCCGCCCAATCGGAACTATCGACACCTGTGCCCTGTACCGTTCGGTTCCTATCGTACAATGTTCACGGAATTTCTCCGATCCTGAATTCCATGTATGTCGGGGTAGATGTGAGAAATGATGATACCCGAAGTGGCCTGATGGCCTGGTTGCTCATGGATTATGATTTCATATTATTACAAGAGGATTTTGAATTTCACCGGCAAATTGTCGATGAATTTACTTATGAGCTCATAGAACAGGGGAACGGGCCACGTATCGCTTTGGCCCCACTATGGCTCGTAACCCTTCCCATTAAAATCGTCAATGTTGGTTTTCAGTTATTTAATAGTCCCGGTATTCCTTTCCGTGTTCCCTATGGCTCTGGGCTGACGATAGCTTCACCCTACTATAAAGCTGTGGAAGGGGGAGTCGCACAGGTACCGCTTCCAGATTGTGAGGGATGGTTTAGTAGAAAAAATGATTGCTGGTCGACCAAGGGGCTTCTTCGAGTGCCGGTTCGTCTCCCGAATGGCGCAGAATTTGATGTGTACAATACTCACCTTGATGCCGGAAGAGATGAGAAAGACCGATCCGTCAGAAAAGATCAGCTTGATTTTATTGCAGACTGTATCAAAAAATTATCGAAAGATCGGGCCTTCATTCTCGGGGGTGATTTCAACTCACAATATGACCATGAGGGAACCGAGGCCTCAGGAGAAGACTACCGAATTTTAAAACGCGATCTCCTTGATAAGTTGGCTCTCAATGACAGCAATGCACGTCCAGAACCCAATGGATATTGGAAAAATCGAGTTGACTACATTTTCTTTCGAGGAGGTCAAGGGGCAAGGATTGAGTTAATCGACTCTGGATCGGAAGATCAGCGTTTCCGGCATCCTGTTAACCGAGGCAGACAAGCTCCTAATGAAAAGTACGAAGATCTTCTCAGCGACCACCCTGCCATTCGCGCGGAATTCAAAATCTTACCCTCGCCAATCTCCGCTCATACTTCACGGGGTGGGGAAATAGATTCGTGTGCAAAGAAACAGCCTGTCGAGAACGATATGGAAAGGATTTGGTGAGTGAGACCAAATGTTGTCGTTATAAGGAAATTAACCCTATAGGGCACCTCAAAAAACCCGTAGTTTTAGGATCTCCCTTTTAGGGCCTGTCAGGAGTTTTTAGAGATGCCCTATATTAAGTAAACCCAAAGTGATATTTGGCTCTGCCAGTTGATAATTTTCAAGCAACGATTTGCGCAAGTCGGCGGGGTTTGGAGACTACCGTTAAAATAATTATGAAAACAGGTTTTGTCTCGGATGATGGGACTTCCAGTATGGTCAAAAACCTCGAACTCGCTGTTTCTCTGGAAGGTATCTTATAAACTCAACGCTCCCTTCTCACTTATTTGTTCCCTGTGTCTCGAATTCCTAATTCTCCAGTGCTCGTGAGCGGAAATTTATTGAGGAAAAAGTAACGGACTGGATTCTTCTAATTCGCTAACCGGGTTGAGACATATTCCTCCAGATTGCGTTCGGATGGGACTTCCGAAGGTGAACGGGACATTACCCATGCCACCGGCACTTGGCCATCTGTTTATCAGGAACACCGACCAATACGGAAGGATGAACAAGAGGATGTTCATCGATCAGATTCTCGACCTCCATTGGAGCAATATTGGATCCCCCGCCGGACAATAATCAGTTTTTTCCGACCGACAAACCAGACATAACTTTGCTCTTCGATGTATCCGAGATCTCCCGTATGAAGCCAACCGTCATGCAATAGTTCCCAAAAAGCCGTGGGATCATCCAAATATCCGATAGTGGGGCAGGGCATCTGAATCGCGTTTCGGCCTCTAGGCCACTGTGTATATAGACCCTCCCATCCGAACCAACAGAACTATCCACCGATTGAGTCGTTACCTTCGAATTAGAGCTATTGTGGGACTGAACGGTGATGGTTAATTATTGATCACTTCGACGACTGCCATCATGCCATTGTCCTCATGGGCACCAATATGACAATGCGCAACAAATTTGCCGACGATAATAGGATCCCGGAAATCAATGAGCACCTTGACTTCTCCGGGAACATCTCCTGTTTGAAATGGAATATTCACGGTATCCTGATGGCCGATGAACTCTTGTTGTACTCCGTTTATTTCCACTACTTGGAAATCAGTTTGGTGAATATGAAAGACATGAAATTCCTTTGTCACATTTTGTATCGTCCACTCTTCGATAAATCCAACTGGAACGGTAAAGTCCACCCGGTTGATATTGAATTGTTTCTCGTTCACAAAAAACGAGTTGCCGTCGTTGTCTTCGGAAAAGACGAAGGATCTTCGCTTGCCTGGTGGTATGGGCTGAGCGTCCCTGAAATCTTCTACAGGAGGCAAGTTTCTGGGAATTCTCATGGTATGATCGGGATGTCCTGATGAAACCAATGTGGCCAGCGTCGCCTCCGGATATTGGTCGCCGGCAGGCCCGGTGGTCAGCGCTTGGGTACGCAAGGTATAAATTCCAGGTTTTTCTCCTCTAACGAAAAACTCGACACGGGAACTCGGCGGCAATAAGATCTCTTCACGGCGCCATATTCTGTTCTGACGATTACCATCCCTGGCAATTTGAAAAAATTCATGCCGGTCTAGCGTCAATTTGTAATAAATGTCGGGGCCAATATTTCCGACCCTCCAGAACTGCAACTCGCCGGGACGAATTTTCATCCGCGGGTTAACGAGACCATTCACCATGCGTGTAGTACCGGCATTACTATCTATTTGCAGTGGAATGGTGCCTTCATCGGTAATCTGGATGTCCTTAAGAAGAAGGATTTGTTCCTGGATTCCCTTTAATTCCGGGAAAGGGTCCAGAATGCCGTCTACAATAAGTCCTCCCGACATTCCACTCATGATTTGGAATTCAGTGTTCCCCCTCGTTGGCGCATCGGGGTTAAGTTGGGGCAAATGTCCATGCGGGTGATACCAATACAATCCCTGAGGATGGTTGTCCGGAACGGATATGCTGTAATTGAATTGCCCGTCAGCCGGGACTTGCATGAAAATGTCATCACTGCCGGGTTGTGGGGAAACATTCCATCCATGGGTATGGAGATTGGTATGTTCCAGAAGATCGTCGGACAATTTGTTAATCAGGCGTAGATAGAGAGTATCGCCGGGATTGACTCTTAACGTCTGGGGAATATACAGCCCATTATAAGATCGCAGCAGAACGTTTCGGCCTGCCACAACTTTTTCATGTCGGTTAACAACCAGCTCTGTATCGAGTATTCCGCCAATGCTCGACTCCTGGGGAGGATTGGCAAATTTTGGCT
Organism: Nitrospira sp. MA-1; assembly: GCA_032139905.1. NCBI lineage: Bacteria > Pseudomonadati > Nitrospirota > Nitrospiria > Nitrospira sp. MA-1. Next base: position 199,977 of record JAQJDB010000007.1, on the reverse strand, counting down.
GAGTGGTTTTGTCGCCCTCGCCATTATGATGTCGATCCCGATCATGATGTCGGTCCCTATTATGATGACGGTTTTCAAATTCGAAACCGGCTGACGACGAACCCGCAACAAAAAAAATCAGCAGGAACAATAACTGCACATTGTGTAATACTGCTTGTCTGGGATTTTTCATACACGTTCTCCTTTCCCAAGGCCATGCAAAGCATTATTCCCTTTGTGAGAAGTCCCGGATTTTCGAGCCGCCGTGTTACAACAATGCCCGTCAACAAAAACGATCTGAACTTATATCTCCAGATTCCTTGCTCCCTTCCCCTACGCACGTCCATGGAAAGAAAATAAAAAGTAGATCAATAGAATACAGCTTTGGGAATGTCAAGTTGACTGAGGCTTGACGGGCAAGTGTGCCGTAAATCCAACACCCCTCTATTGGGGTATTTTCTAATAAGAAAGCTCACAAGTAACCAGTGCCAGTTCGCGTTTGAGCCGAATTCTCGATCGTGAGCGTCCCGATTTCCGGAAGGTCTATAATTCCGCACTCTGCTCCATACTCTGTGCCCCTTAGCGGCACCATCGCCTTGGTATCACACCATTGCAGCTAAGATCCCGGGTAACTTTCATCACGGCGCCATCCGATTGACATGTGAGGTGAACGATCTCCTGCCCACACTCCTGGTTCGTACGTCCTCCGTTTCTCCCTGATCTACCTCACCACAAATGAGGCTATTCCAACCCCCCTGAAAGACAGGAGAAAAACCGGAAGGGATAGAATAGTCTTTGGCGCAGGAAGATCAAAAAACTGATGAATGAATCTTGTTGAAGAAGTTAGAGAGAGTTTTTCAGTTCGTTCACGTAGTGGAATCGCTGGACACCATATCACCAATTTCCCAAAAGAAACCTAGATTAGGCCTCCCTGCTTCCATTATTCGGCTACATTCATTCTCTGGCCATTTAGACAAATCCTGGCTATATTAAAATAAATAGCTGGTAAGGCCCCTACTACTCCCTCGAAATTGGATTGCCTCGGTGACATAGAAAGCCAATTTTTTGCTCAATCCCACTCTGCCAGAAACCAATTTTCGAAGAACAGGCAGCAAGTAAATTCGTGAGAGCATTAGCAGAGATTGGAAAAGATTTCATGTCGATTCCTTATCTTCATGAATCTCCGGGTATGGGAAACCTACTCCTTACTCGTGGAGGTCTTGTATGGGGTTGTTAAAAAAACTAGGAGGTATGTTCAATCGCAGAAAAAGAATATCCACCAATCCCCTATATGAGATTGTTCTGACTTATTTACAAAAAGACATTCATGCCTCACCTCATGAATCCATTCAAAACCTTTCTGAAGCATCGAAGGAGAAGATCCTTCAGGAAATTTACAATGTGACAGAAACCCTATGGCAGGCTCCCGATAGAGTATTGGCCAACCGCGAAGGGTTGCTTGAGTCCATGTTGCACCAGGTGGATTGTGAAATATTTATGATTGAGCCTGGCCATAAGCTGGCCGGTTTCAATGGTATTTCTGGCCAATTGAAACACTTCCTGCCTGAATTTGCCCAGAAACGCATAGACACTGGTGAATTAGACTGGAATCAAAAAACGAGCCCTACCAAAGATGAGGCCAATAAGTTGGTGTGGGGTAAATGGTTGAGGGCCAATCAATACTGCAAAATATTCAATGAAATACGGCTGTATTTAAAGGATTATCATACCAATCAGGAGCGAGACTGGTTCTTTCCTCTTCAATGTGCCTCGGCAGCGTTTGCAGAATATAATTTTCGCAAAGAATATGGGCTCACACAGATCATTGATGGTGCTCGAGCCCAACAATATGGTTCCTTTCTTGAAATCGTTTCCAAAGGCCACAAAGACCCCTTAGAAGAATGGGAAAAGACCTATAATGAATTATTCCCCTTCCCCTCTTCGTATTATGCTGAGTCTAGGAATGGGAAAGACTAGGTCAATAACTGACGGTGAGGCTATGGTTTTGGTTTATGAATGGGTGCCCTAACCACCGCGTCGCGAAGGGGGTATGAGGTGACGGCGGGGGGCAGGTCGGGAAGGGAGACCTTGGGAATCGGATGTCACAATGATGTCTCCTATGGAAAACTTTCCATTGACCCCATCATCATTCGTCATATCCCCAAACCCGATTCTGGGTATTCCCACCCAGTCATTTCGTTTCAAAGCAAGTTTCCCATCAACATAAAATTGGGCAAATTTTCCGACCTCAACCCTTAAAGTGTAGGTGTGGAATTTGTCGGTGGTATCCATCGCAAACTTCCTTTTTTCGTCTCCCCATCCAATGGCATCCTCGTCAAAGAAAATCATATGGCTGCGTGGTTCTTCTGCGAACGGACCGGCAGAGGTATCGATAGAACCATAAAACATAATGCCCGAATCAAGAAAATTATGGGGTTGCTCCACCTTGTGCACTTGCAAAGTAAATTCTATTGAAAATCCTGATTGGAAGTCCAAAGGAATGTCCCTGTAAAACCACATGAACGCTTTCCCTGGAAGTTGGTCGGTAGCTCTGAGGACTCCAATCGTGTTGAGTGTTAAATGACTCCCATTTGTCACCACGTCCAATGGGCGAACAGCGTTGGTGGAAACCTCCCACCCTTGCTCTTCTGGTAACTGGGAACCCTTCAATGCGGTAATCTGTTTCGACTGCACTCCTCCACATCCGGAAAGGAGGAACACCATGACAAGCGAAATTTGCCTAGTCAACTTTCCAATCGTCATAACACCCCCCTTTGCAAGAAGGCTCACCAAGAAGGCAAACGTACCGGAGATAGCCCTTTGGTTCTTACTGAATTGAAAATCACGGCAGCGTTTCATATGCCCTACTATGCGTCCATTTACCACATGTCCCATAGATAGCCTCAATTCCCTAACTATTTCAGATAGGAGGTACGCACGTTTAAAAATCGCCCCATTCGCTTTTGGAAAAGGAAGAAGATTGTACTATAGATCGCACAGATTAAAAATGAACATTTTCCTAGGGAGACGGGCATTGAGATACCCGACGCTCCTCACAATCCCTTAACCTATTCCTGTCGAGAAACAGGCAGGGCACCAATCAGTTCTAAATTTTTTCTCTAAACCCTCTGCGAGGAAGCAGCCAAATCTAGAAAAGGATATTCATTGAATCGTGGTTGGATAAGGAATGATGTAACCGTACCTGCAACCATTTTCACTCTATAGTGGTTTTAATTTACTTTCATTCATGGTCTCCTGTTTTACTCATACGGAGGGTGCTGATGTTCTCGTGCATATTCAGCATATTAATAGGGATTTGCGAACTACTGGGTCACCTGAGCCCGGGCGAACGGACTGCTGACCTGGATAGACACCTCCGTTTTCTTGGAGGGGAAGGCTGGGATGAAATTTCCTTCCGGATCCAGCCCTACCAGACTTCCGCATTGATCTCCATTCACCCACACTTTTTGGGATAGGTACCGGCATGGGCAGTGGAGACCTGATGTGTTCCCGTACCGAGAAAACCCGCTCCCACAAGAGCCTATAACCCGGCCAGCGCTCCACTAACCACCAAACCCCACCATCGTTTCCTGCCATTTGTAACGTTCATGTTCTACCTCCTTCTTTGCAGCGGCCCCATGCCGCTCCACAGGGGGGGGTATGGCAGGACTGTTAAAATCCTTTCAGAAAAATTTCTGAAACACCGAAAAATAGAGCAACCATGAGAAAAATTCACGAATAAATTGATACGAGGGCAACCCTTTCCTTTCCGTCCTGCCTTTACTTAAAACAGAAAATGAAACCAGATTTGAAAAGGTGTCCGGAATTTTTAAACTATTTATTAATAGGATTTCTTAGTTAGGATTAAAGGGAAGACGGGCCCAGAAAAGGGAATAGAATGAGAATTACAATTTTGGTGTTATTTTCAGTTTTTTTCTTTTTTAGTTATGGGCCAGCGGAAGCTGAATGGCAAACCAAGGAAGAATTTACCAAATGGATGACCTATTATTACCTTAACCCAGAACCTGAAAAAATTTCTTCGGCAATTCAGTATTTGAGCGATCAGAATATCCTTGATGATACTAAAGCATTTCCTCCTACTTTTGGTTTTCTATCCGGCATTTTTAATGCAAATGAAAACCAAGTCACTCAATGGATGGAGACTTTCAAAACATTGCCGGACTCCAAGTATAGGGTAATGGTGTTAAGCCTCTGGTATGCCAATTTCACCAACTCAAAAACAAGGGTGCATGGAATTCTTCAAAAACGACAAACCCTCACGGATGATCTCAACATTCTTTTCGAAAATAATCCCATGTCAGTAACTGAAATTCCTCTTGAAAAAGGCGCTTGGGTTCTTGATTCATTATGGGGAAATTTCATGGCGACAGGTAATAAAGAACCTGTTGCAAGAATTATCGAAGCACTTCCCTGGTTTGATGTGAAGGGAGATTGGAATCGTTTGATGATAGGTAGAGCAGCAGCCTGGTCATTAACTTCAAATGCCATTCAACACAAAAAAGTAATTGATATTTGTGAATTGGAAAGAATAAACCAGACACAAGACATAGCTGACAAATTGGACATAATCGTCACCACTGCAAGAAAGAAATTACTGACAAAAACCTCAACGGATTATTAAATGGGGACATCGTCCCTACCATTCTTGAAATAATTATCAATTTTTTGGCGTAAATTTTTATAATCAAAAAGAAAGTCCTAGACTGAAAGGCTTGTCCTTCGAATAGTTTCTTTCTACAACAAACACCGCACCTCCCGTCCGTTCAATTTGAAAATCTGACATATCAACTTCACTTTCCAGCCATTGGCTCAGGTCGTTAAGCGGCGTAGATGAAAGCAAAACGGTTAAAGAAGGAGCAATGGATTTGCTTGAGTTATCCGGCAATTGACTAAGTGAATATTCCACCCGTTGGAATGATTTCACCTTGATCCCCTCTTCAGCTTGTCCCCCCTTATCTGATTCCAAGGGTAAAAACTTCCGCCCATTGCCATTGCCCAACGGTGCCAATACATAGAGATACCCTGACACGTTTGGTTCTACTGCCAGTCGAATTTCCGACCAATTCCTCGTTATCTGTCGTATTTCCACCTCCTCATCTTTGCCCTCTTTCGTCTGTTGGACAAAGCTGTATCGGATCCCTCTGACACTGTGCATGGCTGCACCACCAGACACATCTTGCTCCAAGGGGACGGACAACGTCTTCTTTTTGGAAGCGGGTTTTCCGGATCTGGAAAGGCCTTCCTGAAAAGTCTGATCGTCCCTATCGTTATCGTTTTCATCACCAATCACTTCATCGACTAGCGAGCCACTTGCAGCATAAAACAGTTCCTGGACACTTGGTGGTAGTTCAGTTGCCTCATCCATAGTTTGATCGGCTATCCTGCCAGGGGCTGTGGCGTGCGGGACCCTTTCCGCTATCGGCACATCAGGCGACGCAGGAACCGAAAAAGGCTGAACGGAGCGCCCAACCTTAGGCTGAATCAAAGCCGATGGCTTAGGTGGGGATTGAGCCACTTGTTCATGTGCTCTTTGGCGCCTCATGGCTAGACCGCTTTCTCTCGCGTCGCTTTCCGATTTGGCTCTAACTTGACGTTCCCCCTTAATTGGCTCCGGCTGAGTCGGTTTGGTCTCCAGTGCCTCCTTCTGTAACGACGATGTAACTTCATCCGAAGGTTTTTGTGTCCGAAATGGGAGTTCCTCTCTTGATAAGGAATTCGCGGCTTCCTGCTCCTGACTGACCACCGGCCCCCATTCTTTTTCCATTTGCCACCCAAAGATAAGAGCCAGCCCCACGGCAGCAATACTCCCCGCCCAGGCAAGTGACGTGTGCTCCTTAAACCAGCTCACCCATTTCACTTTCTCATCCGAAACATCACCGGAACGCTCTGTTGCTTCTAGCTTGGCCAGAATGCGCCGGTGTGACTCAGGATCGGCGAGCATGACTTTCAAGGCTTCTTCATCGGCCAAGGCATCAAAGAGGACCTGATCGTTGAGGGCGGCCTTAAATAATTTCCGCTTTTCTTCGTCGGTCAGCGTATTGGTGGCATAGCCGCCAAGCAGATGTTCCCAGGATGTGGCCATTATAAATCCTTCTGTCCGATTTTCCTTTTGCCTTCAACAGCCTGATGGATGGTGGTCTCCCAGCGTCCTCCCAGGAAAGCGAGAAGTTGTTTTCGACAGCGGGAGTCCCAGGTATATATGGTGTTGATGGATCGCTCACCGAATATCTGTTGAATTTCTGGAAAAGTGTGGCCTTGAAGTTTCAACCGGAATAGTTCCCGGCAACGCTCACCCAGTTGCTGAAGCCCGTCGATCAATTGCCCTACCCGCTCTTTCTGCTCGGCCTGCACGGCTGGATCATCTCCAGGATCTGCAAGCGGCCGATCATCAATGGATTCCTGATGATATTCGCCCCGTCGGAGGTTTTTTCGATGGAGATCCAGCATTTTATACCTGAGAATTTGAAAGGTCAGAGGAACCAGCTCAGTTAATTCCGTGACTTGAGGATATTTCTCGTGTAGAACCATGAGAACCTCTTGAGCCAAATCTTCAGCCACATCCCTTGATCCACGAGATGTCGCAAATGCCACAATCCTTTCACGGAGTTGGCCAATGATCTGATCCCGGGCCATAGCCGGGTTATGGCCTTTTCCCGTTAATCACCAACGATTCAACCTCCGGACCTGTTTTTGCACAAGGATTTTCTGGCACAGGGTAACTCTCCGGAAGTCATACGGTTGATCCTGGAATGTGGCATTTCCATGATTCCTGAAGCTTCCGGATATTGTACCACTGGATGGAATGGCGAAGAGGAACTTGGAAGAAAGCACACACGAGCCTTAAGACAACCGCCGGAAAACCAGGAAGCTGACAAGAGCAAAAGGCTCTACACTTTTTGCACTTCGAAATACAGAAGCGCGTGGTCGGAATATTTCTTGGTCCACGCATCTCTTTTCTCAGGCGTGGTTTCTTGCGGCCAACCGCGAATATCGATGTGGGCGGACCCAAAGGCCTTGAACCGCAAATGGTCCGCCGCGACAACATGATCAAGGTTGCCCGGTAAGTAGGAGGACTTCGAACCCGGCCAGTAGGTCTCCGGATAGGACTTGTCAAGCACCTGCATCTTCCGGTTTTTCACCCGCCTCTGGAGACGTTGGACTTCTTCGTCTGCACTGACATCCTTCGAACTAAACGTCAGATTCATCCCCATCGTGTTGAGATCCCCCAGAAAAATATAATTCGCTTGGCCCTCACTGCACGATGCCTTATCCAGGACTTTTCGCAATTTGAGCGCCCGTTCGGTCTGATCATCCCGCAAGCCGAATCCTCGAGGTTCCGTCAGACTTTTTAAATGCAAAAACAACAGGGGATAGGCTTTCCCATCCACTTGAATCGTCAGCAAGGACCCGGGACGCAGAACAGATATCCCTGATTTAAATTCCAGCCGTTGAGTATAAAAACTCGAGAAGGTTCGCTTCACGCCTATCAGAATTTCCTGTGTTTGAGGCCCTTCCGTAATATGAAACTGGTAGTTCGGCATCACAGTCACGATGGTGTCATATACCGTCGAACCCACGACTTCATACACCGCAACCACATCGGCATTTTGTTGAGCCAGATATTCGATAATGGGTTCAACCGGTTTTTTCGGCTTCGCCGTATTTTTGGGCATCGCTCCGAAATGCTCCACATTCCAGGACGCAACAGAAAATGCTTTGGCCATCATCCCCTCCTCGGTGACGTGTGAAAGATCATGACATCCCCACGTTCGCCAGGTTGTATCATAGGTTTGGAAAAAGAGAAAGATCGATGTAGGGGGCCTAAACCTCTCCCACGCTCCCTAGAGAAAACAGGTCGGGTTGTTCAGTAGAGGGATTTATTGACCACAATCGGCTCGCAACAAAGGAAACGTTTCTCAACTCAAAGGGAAGTTAAATACGCCGCAATAAATAAAACGGCCAGGCTCAGACCTAAAATGGTTCGTTGCATCCAGACCACTTTGCCGGAAAACATGAGTGGCTGCGCCTCCTGCTGTTTGCCTTTCACCGAAGCACCGTAGGGATCGACAATCAGATCATGAACAAAGATGAGCCCTCCCACGACGGCAAAGACAAAGAGCTTGAGCATCATGATTAAGCCCCAACTGGTTTCAATACGAGCCGATCCGCTTTCATCCAGCAACTGGGACGCTCCGGTAAAGACCAGCGTCATCAAGCTTACCCACCCCACCATTTTAAACCGTTGGCCGACTTTTTTGACCATCTCAAGCGCATCCAACGACGGTAGTTTGGCTTTGCCTTCGGTCAAACTCGGCCTGACAACCAGCTGAACGAACATCCATCCGCCAATGAAGGTAATAGCCGCTAACAAATGAATCCACGTGACGATATAAGCCGGCATATAATTCTCTCCTAGAATTTTTGATTCATGGCCCAAACCTTGTCATGATACCCACTGGACCCGAGAAAGACCACTGAAGAAATGGTGATATTCTTTCATTGCCTGACAGAGATACGATATGGTTCTCTCAACAGCTGTGGAGGTCACATGAAGATGATTCGCGTTTCCCTATTCCCAAAATTTTCCAAAATATTTGTCCTGGGTCTTCTGACTCCGTTCGTCCTTGTTGGATTCATGGCCAGTGACTCCTCCTGGGCCGCGGAAGAAGACAAGGAGCGGTGGAATCATAAATATACAACCGAAAACTATCTATTCGGACGAGACCCCATTCAGTTTTTAACAGACCATGTCGACCTTTTACCCAAAGGAGCGGCCCTGGACCTGGCTATGGGTGAAGGACGCAACGGCGTCTTTTTAGCCACAAAAGGCTTTCAGGTCACCGGGGTCGATATTTCGGAGGCGGGCTTCAAAAAAGCTCAGGCCCTGGCTTCCGAAAAAAGCGTGACCATAACCACCCTGGTCGCCGACCTGGAACAATACATCCTTCCTCCCGATACTTTTGATCTCATTATCTGCACCTACTATTTGCAGCGGGACCTCTTTCCAAAAATTGCGCAGGCACTGAAACCGGGCGGGATGGTCCTGATCGAAACCTATACGGTGGATCATTTGCAATACCGCCCACAATTTAACAGGACCTTCCTCTTGGAGCGGAATGAATTATTGACCTTACTTCCAGGGTTTCGGGTACTGCGGTATCAGGAGGTCGATTCCGGAGAGGCCGCCTTTGCCAGTCTTCTGGCACAAAAGCCTACACAGACCACAAAATAATCATTGCTGGGACTTTGATTTCCCCTCCTCCTTCTGTAAGGAAAGGAATGGTTGTGGATCAAACAGAATAGAGGGTTCTTCGCTCTTTTTTGTGTGTCCCTAAAGGGTTTTCTTCCATGGTCCGACGCCTGCCGTCTGGCTCAAGGAAGGGACGCTCTCATCCGCTGGCGAGCCTCGTTTGAGCCCTTCGAAAACTCAGGACAGGCTCCGCGAGTTGGTCCGCCCTCCGCAGGCTGGCGTCCCTCCCCTCTCATGGGGCCAGGGCGTCAATGGTCTTGGGGCCTTTGGCCGAAACAAAAGGGCCTCGCCTGCCTGGACGAACCCCGGAAACACAGAACATTACGGTGGCACGCGAATTGTGGACACACCTGCGAGACGTTCACCTGCCAGCGCTTGTTTACTGGCAATCCTCAAGCAAGATATCCGATATACATCGTCAAGCTGTAAGGCCAAATCCATAAATTCTGAATGATCCATGGTTGCAGCCTTTTGGATCATTGGGGTACCCTGGCAACTTCTTTTGGTGTTTGGACTTCCATATAACGAATAGAAACCCATGACCCAAACCCACGCCTCTCAACCGACCGCCGATACCTGGGCCGGCGTTAGCCGCCAAATTTTAGAGGGGGACATCCTCAATCAACGTGCCTGGCGGATGCCGGACATTGTGATTTACCAGCATGCGCCGGATGAATGGTGGGTGGCCCCGCTTGATGAAGAGTTACCCCTGATTCGGCTCAATCGCATGGGCACAGCCCTGCTCGGCGCGATGGATGGACGGATGACCATTGGCGCACTCCTCAATCAATATGGCAAATGGGTCTGCAGCCCGACCCAACACAATGGTCGCTGGCATTTAGAACGGTGGGCTCAACCACGGTTTTCCTTAGCTTACTATGGAACTGAACCGCCTAGCGGACACAGTGCGGAAGCGAAATGGGATTTGTTGCTGCAAAAAGTGCGGGAAGGGTGGCATCAAAACGTCCAGGCTGAAACTGAAGATCATCTGTCCAAATTTCACGTTCAGGGTATTCAAGGACCCCATGGGCATTTTGAAATAATCGAAACCACCGTCTCGCATTTATTTCGTGAACCCTGCGAAGCCATGAACGGGCTTACCTATGGGCGGCTACTCGGCAAAACCCTTCGGCAAATGGGCTGGCTTTCTCCCAAGCCCAAACGCATCGTGGAAGTGGGTGCCGGCCTCGGGTATGTCTCGAAAGAACTAGCGAGGGAACTCTCGGCCGAAGAGCGGAAAGACATCCAGTACACCTTTCTCGATCTGACGGGCCCGTTCCTGGGTTCCCAAACGTCGCTGGCGCGAGAAGCAGGGTGGACGGCGACGGCCATTCAAGCCAATGCCGAACGAATGCCGTTGGCGGATCGTTCCGTTGATTTGTTGATCGACAATGAAAACCTCGCCGACATGACGCCAATCCAATTTACCGGGGACGAACTCCTCACGTTTAAAGGCGAGAATCCCCTACATGATGAAGCCCTGGACCTTATCCGGCGCATGCGTCTGCCGCTCCGTCCCCCCTTTCCCGACGAAGTCATTTTCAATTATGGCGCCATTCAATTTTTGCAGGAAGTCTGGCGCGTGCTGAAGCCGGGCGGACGGGCCATTCTGGTCGAATTCGGGATTGAAGATGATTGGCCGTCTCCCGTCAGATTGCCCGGTCATACTGAATATGAAGTGCAATTCAGTCATCTGCGCCATGTTGCGAAATGGCTGGGTTTCCGGGAACAATATTGCACTTTGCCACAACTGCTCGGTATGAAACGGGACATTAACGTCTTATGTACCGGCGCAGCCTATACCCTGAGGCGATTTTGCCGTGAATTGGAGAAGCCTTTCTCCGTTCGGGCCTACACCGAAAAAGAACTGGGCACGGCGCTTGGTGCGCTTCTCCCCAAACTCACCGGCCTGCATTACCATAACGTCTTGGACCCGGCCTGGTTCGGTCTCTGGGATTTCAAAGTCCTGTTGGTCGAAAAGCCCGGCGGTATGAGCATCGGACAACAACCGGCCTTCAAAGAATCCGGCGGCTTCCGCTGGTACACCCAGCGATAGGATTCATCCCCACCCTTCTCATCCCAAGTTTTTCAATTTTCCGGCTTTATCAACCAATATCCCTTCCCGAAGACCAAAATCGCTGACCAGACATCTGTCAAAGCCGAAGGTTTCCATGACTCTTCGGAGAATCACGGTGCCTGCCACGATGACATATTCCCGCCCGGGTTCAAGCCCTGGCATGGCCAAACGTTGCGGACCGGTTTTGGTGGTGAGATCCTGCTCCAATCCTTTGATGCTCGACAACGTTAACTCATAATTATGGACACGTGCCGACTCATATCTCGGCAATCCTTGAGACATCGCGGCAAGTGTGGTGACGGACCCTGCCGTCCCGACCAGCGGGATGCCTGAAAAGGTCCCGAAAGCTTTCGACACCTTGGCCAATTCCTCATCAATACAGGCTTCTGCTTGGTGAATCTCCTGGATTGTGGGTGGATCCAGACGAAGCACCCGCTCTAATAAGCGCACCACTCCCAGATCCAACGAAATGACGGCCGGAGCCATTCCGGAATGAGCCAGAATACATTCAGTACTGCCGCCGCCAATATCCAATCCAAAAAAATTTGCAATGGCGGGAGGCAGGCCAAAACGAATACCCAGCAAGGTTCGCCGGGCTTCCTCGTCTCCCGTTAAGATCTCCACTTCCCACCCGGTTTCTTGAGTGACACGGGCGAGAAAGTCCTTACGATTCTCTGATTCGCGCACGGCGCTAGTCGCCACGACTACGACTCCGTCGAGCGGATACTTGGTGGTCTTTTCTTTCCAGTCTATAAGTGTGGAAACAACGCGATCCATCGCGGCTTGTGATAACCGTTTGCGTTGGTCCACCCCCTCCCCGAGTCGTAAGATTCGCCGATCCGCATCAACAACCGTACACTCACCTGGTGGATTCACTTCTGCCACCAACAAGCGGCAGGTTAATGTGCCAATATCAATTCCTGCGAGTAACATGTTGTCTCTTCTCCAATCGTGACATATATCTCACAACTTCCCCTTCAAGGTAATTTCGTCCTGACTTGAACGAGACTGAAACATGGGGTCGACATCCATACCTGAAAGACACTCAAAAAACCAGGGCATTGAAATCCTTTCTGACTTCTTTTCCCACCCGAGATTTCTGTGTTAGGATTCCTGATTGTTTTGCCTATCAATGCTGATAGGCTTTCAGCTTATCACTTACAAAAGGAGAAAAGGATGGCGCAAATTCATTGCCGAAAATGCGATAAAGACGCGGACCCGATCACGGACAATCTTTTCATGGGAAAACTGGAAGAAGAAATTAAGCAGAAAGTCTGTCAAACCTGCTGGAATGAATGGGCCGGTCCAGGTGGGACGAAGACGATGGTCATTAATGAGTACCAGTTGAACTTGGGGGATGAAAATGCCAGGCAAACCCTTAAGACGCAGATGCGGACTTTTTTGAAATTGGATGACGCGACCGGTGAATTTAAAGATTACCGTCATTAATATATCAATATTTTCTACAAATTTCTGAAGGGTTTGGATTAGGACTCTTTTCACACGTAGTGCTACCTCCGGTTTTGTGAGGCACTGAGGACGGAGTTCAGAGTCTCATGATGCTTGAGGACCGGTTGGATTTCTCAGGATTGACGATGGTTCACGGACGACCATGCCGCCATTTTCCCAAGAAATGCCTCTTGATGGATCATCTGTGGCACGTTAGGATTAGACAATGGATACACCATTAGGCAAAGGGGTTTTCCTCATCGCCACTCCAGCATTGCGTGATCCCAATTTCCGCCAAGCAGTTGTGCTGCTTTGTGAGCATGGACCCGATGGCGCCCTAGGGGTTGTCGTCAATCGTCCGACGGAAATGAATATTGCCGAAGTCCTGCCCCAAGTTCCAGTGCTCGAAGGCCAGGAACATCGCGTGTATGCCGGAGGACCGGTTCAAAAAAACAGTTTGCTCGTCCTGTACCGTCTGAATGAAGAAATTGAAGATACCCATGCGGTTCTTGACGGGGTGTATCTCGGCGGGAATATGGAAACGCTGGAGCGCATTCTTGAAGTTCCCGGTGAACACGAATCGTTTCGGGCATATATGGGCTATTCGGGCTGGGGACCAGGTCAGTTGGAGTCTGAAATGGAAAGTGGCTCCTGGCTCACGATGCCTGCCAGACCCCATCTCGTCTTTGATGAGGATTCACAGGACTTATGGGGCGAGGTCCTTCGATCCTTCGGAGATGAATACACGATGTATGCGCATATGCCGGTTGATCCAAATTTAAACTAATCGAACCCCTGCCACGAACCGCATCCTCACCTCTCACAGACCTTCAGCCTAAAGAAGACCTAAGCCCATTTCTTTGATAAGGTCTGGTGTATGACCACCCAGCCCGAGCCGGATCATTGGCTCAAAAATTTCTGCCTTCTTCTTGCCAGTCCCAAAATGCTGGTCATGCTCTTGACCGGCTTTTCTTCCGGTCTTCCCCTCCTGCTCATTGGCTCTACCCTCAAATTCTGGATGCGGGAAGAAGGGCTCGATTTAACCACCATCGGATTTTTCGGATTAGTCGGCCTCCCCTACACCCTCAAGTTTCTCTGGGCTCCAGTTATGGACCGTCTCGTGTCTTCTGCTCTGGGAAGACGACGAGGATGGATGCTGGGCACTCAGATAGCTTTGATGATCACCATCGCCTCACTCGCGTTGACTCAACCGGCAATTCAGTTATCAACCCTCGCGGTCTTGTGTGTCCTTGTGGCGTTTTTTAGTGCCAGCCAGGACATCGTCCTGGATGCCTATCGCCGTGAATCCCTCTCTAACGAGGAACTCGGCATTGGATCTTCCATGTTTATTTATGGCTATCGCTTGGGAATGTTGGTCGCTGGAGCGTTGGCTTTATTTCTGGCAGATCAGGAGAGCCTTTCCTGGAATGCGGTCTATTTCATCATGGGCGCCATGATGAGTGTTGGCATTCTCACGACATGGTTTGCCCCGGAACCCACCATTCCCGCACCACCACCAGCGTCCTGGCAGGAAGCCATCACGGGTCCGTTTTTGGATTTTTTTTCCCGTCCGGGCGCTCTCATCATACTGTTGTTTATCCTGCTGTATAAGGTCGGGGATAGCATGGCGTCAGAAATGCTCTCTCCATTTATGGTGGATCTCGGCGTCTCGAAAACCGACTATGCGATGATCGTCAAGGTTTTTGGCATGATTGCATTAATGGCAGGCGGATTGATTGGGGGTCTCGTGGTCTATCGCATGGGGATTGTGCCTTCTCTTTTTATTCTGGGATTCCTCCAAATGATTTCAACAGCGGGGTTTGTCATTCTCGCCTATACCGGCAATCACCTCCCTACTCTTACTGCCGTCATTGCCATTGAAACCATTTCCAGTGGACTGGGACAAACTGCGTTCGTGGCCTTTATGGCCAGCCTCACCAACAAGCGTTTTACCGCCACACAATATGCCCTGTTGACCAGTTTCATGGGGATTCCCCGCGTCTTTGCCGGTTCCACCACCGGATTTCTGGCCACCTGGTTGGGATGGGAAGGGTTTTTTCTTCTCTGTACCTTAATTGCGCTGCCCGGATTATTCCTCATTCCCTATCTCCGGCGCTTGGAAGAAAACAACCCATCCCTTAATAGGTAATAGGTGATCTTCCCCTGGAATATCGGACACCGAGTTAAGAATTATATAATAATTCGAAACGAGGTGTTGAATGAAGCGAACACGCAGGCATCACAGTCGGGAATTTAAGCAGGAAGCAATCGCGTTAGTGGTGGAACATGGCTACAGTTGTGCGGCCGCTGGGCGAAGTTTAGGCGTGAGTGGCGCGTTGATTGGGCGGTGGAAGGACGAACTGGAAACCCATAAGGCAGAAGCTTTTCCCGGACAAAGGAAACGCCCCACCGAGCAACAACGGATCCATGAGCTCGAATCGGAGAATCGTCGGCTGCGGATGGAGCGCGACATCTTAAAAAAAGCTACGGCCTTCTTTGCCAAGGAAAGCGCATGAGATATCAATTTATTGCTGAGCAGAAGAAGGCCTGGCCCGTCACCCTCCTGTGTGGCATTCTGGACGTCTCTCGAAGTGGGTATTATGACTGGACCGTGCGTGACCAGAGTCAGCACGTGTGCTCGAACCATCAACTAGATAGACGGATACGCGAGATCTTTGCTGAGCACCGCCAACGGTATGGTGCGCCACGGATTACGAAGACCTTACGCCATGAGGGCCTCAGGTGTAGCGAAAACCGCATTGGCCGCAGGATGCAGCTACTGGGGCTGAAAGCCATTCAGGCGAAGAAATTCAAAGTCACCACTGACTCGACTCATTCAAAACCAGTGGCACCAGACCTGCTCGAACAAGACTTTCGCGCGGAGGCTCCGAATCAGAAATGGACCAGTGATATCACCTATGTCTGGACAACCGAGGGGTGGCTGTATCTCGCGGTGGTGATGGATTTGTATTCACGAGCGATTGTGGGATGGTCGATGAACCGACGCATGACGCAACAACTGGTGTGTGATGCCCTGAGCATGGCTTTGTTCCGTCGTAGCTTCCCAAAGGGCACCATCCTCCACTCTGATCGGGGCAGCCAGTATTGCTCAAAATGCTACCAGCGATTGCTGGCGAACAATCGGTTGCGTTGTAGCATGGGGCGAAGGGCGACCTGTTACGATAATGCCGTCACAGAAAGTTTCTTTCACACGCTGAAGGTCGAACTTGTTCATCGAATGCGGTACACGACACGGCGCATGGCGAAAGTCAGTATTTTTGAGTACATTGAAACGTATTACAATCGGCAGAGAAGGCATTCGGCTATCGGACATCAGATCCCGATAGTATTTGAACAGGCAGCTTAACTCTGTGTCCGGTGTCGTGGGGGAAGATCAAGGCCCTGTTGAACTCGCCAAGATAAAATTCTCATAATCACAAACAACAAGATTCCCTAATATCCAAAAGAGGATAAAAGACTCCTCATGGGCAGCATCCGCCCAGTGTCAGTTAAAACGGCCAAAACCAGAAATGGGGGTTATCGGGTGGGGGCTGAATGACCGAATGATCAAAGGTCAAATCCGGTCGCAACGCCACATGTAAAATATAGGTGACCCCTTCACCTCTCCCCAAATTCATGGATGGCACGACGGGCAACAATACACGAAGAAGCCAACCAAAATTTACCCGCATGGTCTTGCTATCTCCATATCGGTAGCGAAAGACCATTCCGCTGGCTCCTTCCTCAATCTCATCAGGAGCTCCTAAGGCCGTGGCTATATCCTGCATCGTGCTTTTTCCTGGCACCAACACTTCGAGAGAATCGGCCACCAATGGATCATTCACCACCACACGACGAAAGTCGCAGCCCGACAGGGAGAAAAGCAACAGGACTCCAAGAATTCCAGCTTTTCCAAAGACCCCATCCATTGCCCTACTCCCCAAACGGCCAGATTTGAAATTCCACATTCTTGGTCCTATTGCCAAACACCACGTCATCCACGATCCCTTGAGGATTAAAAAATACCCAGAGATGATCACTGCCAATATTGAGGCGAGAAAAAAACAGCAACCACCCCAACTTGCTGTCAAAGCGGCGGTAGTGAAAAATCTCATGGCCATTTGCCTGGACAATGTCATCAGGGGCGCCAAATTGCTGGGCGACTTCTTGGCGATTCGTGATGCCTTTCTCAATCGTCTGAAGCCCATCCTCGGGAAAAGGCTCACCCACTTCTCCCCGGACAAATGCACAGCCATGTGCCAGGGTCATCAATACCAAAAGACCGGCCAAAACCAGAAATCCTCGTGGATTTTTCCAACAATGTCTAAAGCCGGCTTGAGAATCCCACAACATAGTTCTCCTCCTCTTTTTTATGACTTGTTTCGTCTGGGCAGCCAGGGAAACAATTTGTTCGTGGTTCGTTGATAGAGGCGATACCCTTCCCCCCTGCTGTTCATAGCCTGAGCCTCGGCCAAAGGCACTCCTGTCACCCATAAGAGTGACGACATCATGAGCAAAGGCCACACGATAGCCATCCATGCCCCTGGCAGTCCAACTGCCAACGGAACATAGGCACACCACTGTAGGATTTCAAAAAAATAATTCGGATGACGGGAATACCGCCACAACCCTGTCTGTAAGACCTTGCCCTGTTTCGTCGGATCTGAGCGGAACCGTTCAAGTTGAATATCCGCAAGAGCCTCTCCAAAGAAGGCCAGCAAAAATATCCCGAGGCCCAGAAAATCCCAGCTTCTTACCGCCGATTCGGGATGGCCCATAATCCAGCACAGGAGAAATCCAAAGAACAGACAAACAGGAACTTGCAGCATGAAGTACCAAAAGATTCCGATCGACTCCCATTTGCCCAGCACTGCCCGAATAGTTTTATACCGAAGGTCCTCCGACTTTCTCCAAATGCGATTCTTCCACAGGTACCAGCCCAACCGGCAGGCATATGCACCCCCCATGCTCACAACGAGAGCGCGTCGCCAAGGACTGCCCTCGCCCTCTATTCCGCAAACAAAAACGACAAAGCCAAATCCCAAACAAAATCCCACATCCGCTAATGAGGCATTGCCCACTCGCAAATGTACAAGCCACAAGCCAACGAAGAGCACCAGGAGGATACCAGCAATCGGATACCCAAGCGGCAGAGTGAGGATATTCCAGGGAAGCGGATTCACCTTAAATCAGAGAAAACACGATCAACACCACGACCATGAGAATCTTGGGAAAGGGACTCACTTCGCGGCTAAGGCCAAAGGACTCCGAACGGTTTGCTCTTCCGTGAGGGGACTTAGGTTTGGTTCGAGGAGGAACAATCGGTCACCGGACACCTTTCCTTCCTGGATGAGAAATTCTCGAATGCCTTGAGCCCGTTGCTGAGCCAGGAGACGAAGCTGCTCATCCTCCACCTTGATCGATTCAAGGAATTTTGATCTCATCTGCTTAAGTGAAGGAATGGCTGGAGCTTTCCCTTCCGAAGAAGAAGCCGGAGTATTGGGTTGCGCTCCAAATTGCTCGGCATACACCTCTGCGAGCAAGCGCCCTTCCTCCTCTAGACTTAGTTCAATCTGTTCGAGAGACACCCCCTTCGTCGAAGAAGAGGATCCCTGAATAAACTTTCGCTTTTGCAGTTGTTTCAACAATTGACCTTCAGCCAAACCCTGACGATCAACCTGAGGGTCGGCGGCCCCGGCAATGTCCAGTCTCAAGGCCGGTCGATCGGCCAACGCCTGACCAAGCACATTCAGCTTTTCTTGCTCAGCAGGAGACAACTGGGCATTACCGGCAGGAAAGGCCACATATTGCAGATCATCACCACTGCCACCCACCAATCCTCCGACCATGGCAAAAGGAGAGGTGGCAACTTTCGTCAAGAGATTCCCCAAGGCATTCCAGATGACGCCTCCGTAGCTGAAATCCGGCTCATTCAAATTACCGCGAACCGGCAAATCAATATCGATCTGTCCTTTGCGGTCTTTGAGCAAGGCTAAGGCAAGAGGAATCGGCAACGACATGGCATCCGGATTCTCGACCTTTTTTCCCATCGTCAGCTGGTCAATCAACACTTTATTGGCACCAACCAGAGTCTTTTCAGAAACTTTATATCCGAGATCCAACGATAGCTTCCCCTTCGTGATGGGATACCCGACAAAATGGGCTGAATAGGGAGAGACAGTAGGAAGATCAAGATTGTTGAACGTGAGGGTCACATCCGTATAGGCCTCTTCACTCAAAGGATTAATTTGCCCGGCAATCTTGAATGGGGAATGTTTATCAATCGTCCCTTGTAAGGCGACATCGGCTTTGGCTAATTGATCCGAAGATAGCTCTTTAATGGTGCCGGTCAGCCCCTCAATGTTCGTAACGACATTGGGGGAAATCGATCGATCCGAAATACGAGCCATGAGGTTGGTGAGGGTGACGGCCTCAATTTTGACCGGAGTCGGTGGCTCCCCGGTGGTTTCTGCTTTTGGTGGCTTATCGTCTGCCGTCGTCTCTTCTTGAGACACGGGTCCTGGCGGGGAAAACAACCGCTTGAGGTTTATCCCTCCGTCCTCATCAATCAAGAGGACGAGTTCAGGGTTAGTCAACTCGATTTCCTGGAGTTTGACCGAAGTCGGTTCGATTTGAAGGTTTAACTCTTTGAGTTCCAATGCCTCCCACGTGAGAAAAGGTTTGGTCTGCATGGGATCGTCAAGAGCCAATTTTGACACTCCCATCCCTCCCTCAAACGTCACCATCGGTTGAGTCTTGTGCCCCGCCTGATAGTGCGTCTTTCCCCGCAACATGAGCGCGCCATCACCGACCTCAAATTGAACAAACGGGGCGACATAGGGTTGAAACGGCTTGAGGGCGAATTCGGTCAGCGACAAATCCAGCGCAACTTCCAAGGGGTCGATCTGGAGAGTTCCTTGCAAGTTGGCCTTTCCGGTTTCATTAAGCTGAAACGAAAGATCAATAGGAAGAGGCCGATCCATGGCCATAGATACATCCGAGGTGTGAAAATGCAACATGTCCAATAGCAGTGTGACAGGGTCTTCGGGCTGGCGATCCTCGAAATCAATCGTGAAGTTATCCAAGGCAAGATCCTCAACAACCATCTTCCAGGAATTGGCCGGGGAGGTTTCCGGTTCAGGAGCGGTCTGACTTTCAGAACCCACGGGTGAAAACAGCGTGTGATAATTCACCACCCCATCCTTCCCGACCCATCCAGTGAAACGGGCATCCCGAGACTGTATCGAAGTGATGCGCAGGTCCTGTTTGGCCAAGTCAACCGAGACGCCGTTGACCTCAAAGAGCGGAATCGTGAGTACGGGAGTAATGGTCCCTTTCTCCTGAATCTGTAAATCCTGAATCCTCAAACTTCCCCCATCGACCAGCACATTGACCCCCTGGTCTGTCGTAGACAATCGATAATGCCCTTTCACGGTCACTTGTCCTTGAGGAATCTGAAATCGAACCAGATCCTGTATGTAGGTCCAGAGCCTGGGAATTTGATAATCTTCAAAAACCAAGCGGCCTTCGGACTGAAATGGTTCTAGAGTGATCGTCCCTTCCCAGGTAATTTTCTCCCCTGCACTGCGTTCGGCTGAGAGTGAATAAGAATTAGTCTGACCTTGTTGCGTACTAAAATCATCCAATGTGAGATTGATTGGCACGAAGTGCGCCACAAATGGGGTGGGACGTGAATGATCCCGAAATTCCACCATTCCCTGTTGAATGGAGATATGCTCAATCCTGACCGGAGGCAAGGATTCCGATTCTTGTGACGGGTTATCGTCAAGCTGGGCCTCTGAAGAGGAGCCTAATTCGGCCAAATTCAAGGACCCGTCGGGACGAACCCATGCCAATCCATAAGGAAGCTTCAAGCGAATTTCCGCAAAAATGTAGGCTCGCTTCCCTAGGGAAGCGGCCGGTTCGAAATCAATGAACAGTTCATTAAACCCCAGCAAAAATGATCCATCCTGTTCCTGAATATCAAACCCTTCCACCTGCAGCTTAAATAGAAAGGGATTAAAGCTGGCATCCTTGATCGAGACTGGCCGACCCAGTTGCTCCGATAACCTGGGAGGAACCTTCGTGGTAATCGCCCAGGGAATCACCAGAAAACCTACCAGAGTATAGAGAAGGAACAGTCCAGGAAGGATAAGCAGAAGAATCTTGCCAGTTTTTCTCATGATTTCGCTTATTTTCTCATGGAAGAAAACAGAAAGGAGAAGATTGAATCAATTAAACCCAAGTAAAATTTGACACGAGCCATTCTAGATGACTTCAATTGGCTGGACGTATCGATTCATGATAACGACCTGCCTCTTTGAGAGCTAGTATGATCCATAGAGTCTCGGGATTCCTTCGGCATTCCCTACCCACGGAGCCGACCTTGATAGGGCCTGTTTGCCCATCGGGGGAGTTCCCACAAAAGCCATAAATCCAAAAAATAACCCTTCGAAACCAACTAGATTTTGCCCCTCCAAGAGGTTGCGCTCAACTTGACATGTCTGTCGTATGTTCACTATTGTCTTGGGTTTGCTTAAAATGGTTCATGTTCCATTGGATCCCTTTTCATGTTTACCACGCTGACAGAGAAAATCGAAAAAGTTTTCAAGCAGTTACGCGGCCAGGCCGTTCTGACTGAAGAGAATATTACCGACGCCTTGAAAGAGGTCCGCCTGGCGCTGCTGGAAGCCGACGTCAATTTCAAAATTGTTAAGGACTTTATTGAGAATGTTCGGGGCAAGGCCGTCGGGCAGGAAGTCCTGAAAAGTCTCACACCCGCCCATCAAGTGGTGAAAGTTGTCTGGGAGGAACTGCGAGACCTTCTGGGTCATGAACAAAGTGCCCTTCATCTCTCTTCACAACCCCCTACCGTCATTATGATGGTCGGATTGCAAGGATCTGGGAAAACCACCACGACCGGGAAACTCGCCAATTATTTTAAAACCGAAGGCAAGCGGGTCTTATTAGTGGCCGCCGATCCCCGTCGCCCTGCCGCAGGAGATCAGCTGGCCTCGCTGGGCACTGACCTGGACATTCAAGTCCATCGGGGAACAAACGAAGGTCAACCTGGCGCCCAGGCGCTACAAACCTGCCTGAATGGCGTCGCTCGTGGACGGGAACATGGGTATGATGTGGTGCTCTTGGATACCGGCGGTCGATTGCAGATCGATCAAGAGTTGATGCAGGAATTGGTCGATATCCAAACAGGAGTCAGCCCACAGGAAGTCTTGTTCATCGCCGACTCCATGACCGGCCAGGAAGCGGTTTCTGTAGCAGAACGCTTTAATCAAACTCTCGGTCTCACTGGGGTCATCTTAACGAAAGTCGAAGGGGATGCCCGGGGTGGAGCGGTGCTCTCAATCCGCGCGGCGACAGGCAAACCCATTAAATTTCTCGGGATCGGCGAAAAGCTGGATGCGCTAGAGCCCTTTTATCCCGACCGGATGGCCTCCCGTATTCTCGGGATGGGTGATGTGCTGACCTTGATTGAGAAAGCCCAGGAGAGCTTTTCGCAAGAACAAGCGGTCGCATTGCAAAAAAAGGTATCGAGTAATACTCTTACGTTGGAAGATTTTCGTGATCAGATCAAACAGGTGAATAAACTCGGGTCGTTTGATCAAATTCTAGACATGCTACCAGGCGGGCAAAAAATTAAAACGATGATGGGTTCCGGCGGAGCCGGGAATGCACAGGTACCCGAAAAAGAAATGAAACGGGTCGTGGCCATTATTGATTCGATGACCCCCCGCGAAAGACGGGATCATACGATTTTAAATGGAAATCGAAAAAAACGTGTGGCTAAAGGCAGTGGAACATCCGTTCCAGAGGTTAATCGGCTCATTAAGCAATTTTTGGATGCCCGACGCATGATGAAGTCCCTGGTCGGAGGGCAAATGGGGATGGGAAAAGGAAAAAAGCGCGGGAAGCTGATCCGCCGGGCTATCCATGCCCGGTAAAAATTTGAAGTCTCCCTGAGTTTTTTCATTCATTCATATTCACGATAGAGGAGATTGCCAGTGGCAGTACATTTGAGACTTACACGCGTGGGCCGGCATAAACGGCCATTTTATCGAGTAGTGGCAGCCGATGCCCGCATGCCGCGGGACGGTCGATTCCTTGAGGTCATTGGGACCTATGACCCCCTGAAGGAAAGCGACAAGGCCTCGTTTAAAGAAGATCGTGTATTAAATTGGCTTCAAAATGGGGCTCAGCCCACTGATTCCGTCAGGGGGTTATTACGACAAACCGGTATCTTGAAGGCCTTTCGGGAATCCAAACAAGCCCCAGCACAATAGTCTCGGCATGTCAGGGTAATGGGAGAGAAGGTGCCCTGTTGCATCCGGCAAAGAGTCTTTTAGAGATGCGACAGGACTATTGGCTAAACTATGGATGATCCTGAGCCATCACAGTCTTCCATGGTGACCATTGGCCGAATTCTCAAACCGTTCGGAGTCCGGGGGGAAGTGCGTATCGAATCGCTCTCGGATGTTCCTGGGCGGTTTGAAGGATTGGAGACGGTGACACTGGACCTTCCAGATGGGAGGACTCTGGAAACCCTGGTGACCTCGGTTCGGCAAATCAACCAGGGGGTGATTTTGGGACTTTCAGCGTTTTCGACACCGGAAACCGCAGCCTTGTACCGAGGGGCCTGGATCAAAATTCCAGAAAATCAGAATCTTCCCAGGGACGCTGATACGTTTTATCAGTTTGAATTAATTGGTCTCAGGGTTGAGGATGCAGAAGGACAACCCTTAGGAACATTAGAAGAAGTGGTGGAATACCCCCAACATCATGTGTTTGTGATTCGAAATGAGGATCGTGAAATTCTGGTCCCGGCCAGTCGGCGAACCATTGCCATGGTAGACGTACCCCATGGGGTTTTGCGATTAACTTCACGTGAATGGTGGGACGACACCTATGCGTTGTGATGTGGTGACATTGTTTCCGGAGTTGATTCACTCTGTGGGCTCACAGAGCATCATGAAGCGCGCCCAGGAAAAAGGATTGCTCACGCTCAACGTCCACAATCTTCGAGACTATACCGACAATCCTCATCGGACAGCCGATGATACTCCCTATGGCGGCGGCGGCGGGATGGTCATGAAGGCCGAACCAATTTTTCAAGCCATTGACCGGATAACACAGGACCTGGATGGAATACGCATCATTCTTCCTTCGCCACAGGGCATCCGGTTTTCACATGGCCTCGCGCATAATCTCAGCCAGGAGACTCGCCCGTTGCTATTTATATGCGGGCATTATGAAGGAATCGACGAGAGGGTCCGGACACATTTGCAGGTTGAAGAAATTTCTCTCGGAGATTATGTGCTGACAGGTGGTGAATTGGCTGCCCTCGTGATGATCGATGCGGCCATGCGTCTCATCCCTGGCGTACTAGGTGATCCACATTCCGCTCAAAAAGAGTCCTTTGTGGAATCCTTACTGGATTTTCCCCATTACACCAAACCTGTTGAAATTCGAGGGATGTCGGTTCCCGACATTTTAATGTCCGGCAACCATGAAGCGATTCGCCGTTGGCGGAGGAAAGAATCGTTACGCCAGACGCTGCTCAAACGACCGGACTTATTAGACAATCATATCTGGAGTAGTGAAGATCGTCAGTTATTGGAAGAAATTGAACACAACTATACCTCGACGTCCAGTCGTACGACGAGACCTTGAAGGAGGGAGACTCTCATGAATTTATTGGAGCGTTTAGAGCAATCGTTAGCACAGGGAACCGTGCCGTTTTTTGAAATAGGTGACACGGTCAGAGTCAAGGTCCGCGTTGTTGAAGAACGACAATACGGGAAAAAGAAGGAAGAGGCCAAGGAACGCATTCAGGTGTTTGAAGGGCTCGTGATCGCTCGCAAAGGCCGTAAAGTATGTGAGAATTTTACCGTTCGTAAGATTTCCTTTGGGGTCGGAGTCGAGCGAATTTTCCCCCTTCACTCCCCTAATCTGGCCGGCATCGAAGTCATAAGAAAAGGTCAAGTGCGACGGGCAAAGCTGTATTACCTTCGAGACAAAAAAGGCAAGGCCGCCAAAGTTTCAGAACGGGAATTTTCGCGTACACCAAAAACCGTGAAAAATGCTGCGGTGGCAGTGGATGTACCTGAGTCCGGTGAATCAGCACCCACGGAAGTATCGGAATAGCGCAGGAGAAGGGGCTCACCTTTCATTGCCAACCGCCTCTCCCTCATTCATGGATGCGGGCCCGACAGACTTTTTTGAACAAGCGGCCAGAGCCCGCGGATTCCGGCGTATTGCAGGACTGGACGAGGCTGGCCGGGGTCCTCTGGCCGGGCCGGTGGTCGCCGCGACAGTGATCCTTCCCCGTTGCTGGTCACCGGTCCTTCTCGACGATTCCAAGCTCCTGTCTGAACGTCAGCGTCAGGTGTTATATGAGGCCATTACCACCAGGGCCATCGCCTGGGCCATTGGCCTGGCATCAGAGCAGGAGATTGATGAACTGAACATCCTGGGCGCCACACGATTGGCCGGATTCCGGGCTCTTACCCAATTGGCCATTACACCTGATTATCTCCTCCTTGACGCCCTCCACCTCCCTACCGTTTCTCTCCCTCAACGACCGGTCATCAAGGGCGACCAGCTTTCCAGATCGATTGCCGCCGCATCCATCCTGGCCAAAGTATCCAGAGATCGCATGATGATCTCCTACCACGAACGCTTCCCTCAGTATCAATTTCACCTCCACAAAGGGTATCCCACACAGGAACATCTCAGACGATTACATCAATTCGGCCCTTGTCCTGGACATCGACGAAGCTTCCAGCCTGTCCAAGCCTGCCTGAATGCCCGCTCGCTCGCATGACCACGCCTTCTCAGGAGTTTGGACGATCGGCGGAGGAATTAGCAGAGGATTGTCTTCGAAAAAAAGGGTACCGGATTCTTGAGCGAAATCTGCGCGTAGGTGGGGGAGAATTGGATCTCATTGCACAACACCATGACACACTCGTATTTATTGAGGTGAAGGCACGACGCACCGATCAATTCGGGGGCGCCCCCTATGCCATTGATGCTCGCAAAAAACGCCAAATCATTAAATTGGCGTCCTATTACCTTTCCCAACATGGCCTCAGCAACCAAATTTGCCGGTTTGATGTTATCCTGATTACAGGAACCAAACAGGGTTCTCCGACATTAACTCACCTGGAACAGGCTTTTGAGGTTTCCAGCTCCGACTGGCAATGGTAAATTAAAGGGATTGGCCTCCGCACGAAGGCCAATTCCTGAAGGTGAACAGCTCTTCATTGTTACTTTCACAAAGAACCAGGGTCCGGTTGTATCCATATACTAAGCCATTTATAGGCCAGGCCAATGAGATAGCATGATTCAATTATTCCACGTCACAAAATACTACGATGGCTGCCTTGCACTCTCAGATATTTCCCTGCGAATCGAAAAAGGCGAATGTGTGTTACTCACAGGGCCAAGCGGAGCCGGGAAAACCACCTTACTCAAGCTTATTTTTGGAGCAGAACACCCTGATGAGGGACAAATCCTCGTCCAAAATCGCAACATCGCCAGGCTCGGAGGATCCGATATCCCCTATCATCGACGAACCATGGGGTATGTTCTTCAGGATTTCAAACTACTCCCACAGCGGACGGTCTCCGAAAATGTGGCGCTCCCCCTGATTATTCGTGGCTTGTCATCATTCGAATCGCGAAGAAAGGTCCTGGAAGCCCTTCGTGCGGTTGGCATGGATCATAAACTCAACTCCATCGCCTCCGTGCTCTCCGCCGGAGAGCAGCAACGTGTGTGTATCGCCCGCGCGATCGTAAACAGTCCCATCATTCTTTTGGCAGACGAACCAACGGGAAATTTAGATCCCCAACTCACCACCGAAATTGCAGCATTATTTAAAGCCATCAATACCCGGGGAACCACCGTCATGATGGCCACGCACAATCGACAAGTTGTAGAACAATTAAATGGGAGAATTCTCCGACTGGATTGCGGACACCTCGTATCCGATCAGGGAGTCTATACGTGAAACGGCTCTGGTATTTTATCCGTGAAGCCTATACCAGCCTCCGCACGCATCGGACCAGTACGCTGATTGGTGTTCTGACCACGGCGTTTACCCTGACCAGCTTTGGCATCTTTCTCCTTCTCTATCATAACGTGCATAATCTATTGGGACAGGTTCAACACACCATTCAAATCATCGTCTATCCCAAGAATGATATTGAATCCGGCAAGCTACACGATTTACAACAGGGACTCAAAACGGATCCTGCCGTTGACTCCCTCACGTATATTTCAAAGCAAGACGCATTGACCGAATTCAAAGAACAATTTCCCGAGGAAGTCTATCTACTGGAAGGCCTTGGCGAGAGCCCGTTTCCCGCATCATTGATATTGACCATGGCCGCAAAGTCCCCTACCACAGATATGATTGGCAACCTGGTCAATCGGCTGCAACATCATCCCGATATTGATCGCGTTCGATATAATCGTGATTGGATCGAGCGCCTAACCCTCATCATCGCCTATATGGAGTTCGGCGCGTTATTGGTTGGGAGTATCCTGGGCTTAGCGTCCGTCACCATCATTGCAATTACCGTGCAATTGGCATTCCATACCAGACAGCAAGAAATTGAAATTTTACGGTTAATCGGGGCAACCAGTCTCTTTATTAGCATTCCGTATCTCATCGAAGGAGCTATATTAGGGGCCGCGGGAGGCGGTATGGCCCTTGGTTTTTTACGTGGAGGGTTCGAACTTTTCACGCAAAACACCCAAGGCTTGAATGTCTTTGGGGGATTTTCTTCTGCATTGGAGTTTTTCCCTCTTCCCCTTTCCCTGATTTTGATAGCAGGAGGCATCCTATTGGGGTGCCTGGGAACACTTACCACCATCTATGGATCCTTGCGGTTTCGTTTATGAGGCGGGTTAAACTATTTCTCCACACAGGACTCACAAGCGGACTACTCCTTCTGTTCGTCCAAGCTGGTTGGGGTGCTGACCCCTCAACCATCAAAAATGAAATCAGTCAGGAACGCCTCCGGCTGGAGAAGCTCAATCAGGAAATTACCGAAACCAAAAAAGAAACAAAACGGATCGAGAAGAAACATGGATCGGTCTTAAAAACCATTGACAAATTGGATCGCCAACTCCATGAACAAAAGAAAGAACGCAATCGCATCAATGACCAAATTAAAGCGACAGACGAGGAGTTGGCGAACCTGAGCACGAAGATTGCCGAAGTGGAGCAAGACGTTCGCACTCGACAATCCTCCATTGCCGCCAGACTCAGGTTATTATATGTGGAAGGACGCACCGGATATTTAAAAACGCTCTTTGCAGCTGAATCCTTTACCGAGGCCTCGAACCGGATGAATTATCTTTCCTGGGTGGCCCAACGGGAGCATCAACTTGTCCGACAATTTCAAGAAGACCTCTCTAATCTCCAACAGCTCAAGGAGAAACAGACCGCAGCCAGGGAGGATCTCCTTCGCTTTCAGGGAGAAACTCAACAGACCATCAAAAAAGTTTCAGGTCTCAAACGTGAAAAACGCTCCGTCTTGGTTAATCTCTCCAAAGAAAAGGACGCACATCAACGGATGGTTGAAGACCTTCAGCGCTCAGCTGAACAGGTGGATAGTCTCCTCAAAGAATTGGACCAACGGTTTCAACTGGCTCAATCCCAGATGCGCAAACCTTCTGGAGCTCCCCCGTCACTTGGGTCTTTCATTTGGCCGGTTGAAGGTAAAGTGGTTTCAAATTTCGGTCGGCAAAAACATCCCACATTTGATACATTTGTGACGAAAAAAGGCATAGAAATCAGCGTGCAGGAAGGAAGTCCGATTCGCGCAGTGTCATCCGGAAACGTCGTCTATGCCGACTGGCTCAAGGGATATGGTCTGGTTATCATTGTCGACCATACCAATGGCTTTTATTCTCTCTACGCCCATGCCTCAAAACTTTTAGTGGCTGAAGGCCACTCCGTTAAAAACGGGCAGGTCATTGGTGAAACAGGCGAAACAGGCGTCACCCAGGAAGACACCCTGTATTTTGAATTACGTAAAGGCACCACCCCTATCGATCCCCTGAAATGGCTGGTAAAACAGCCTTAATTGAACAACTGGAAGAAGGAACGTCTCATGTCACATGAACGATTGTCGACGGTAGTGATTTCTGGTTTAACCTTAACCGCCATCCTTTTGGTGGGGATTGTCATCGGAAAAGGAGGAGACCGGGCGGGATATGCCAGCGAACCCTACGAGGAATTACAAGTCTTCGCTGAAGTGCTTTCGCAAGTCAAAAAGCATTATGTGGAAGAAACTCAAACCAAAGACCTTGTCCAGGGTGCCCTCCGAGGCATGCTGGCCGGACTGGATCCACATTCATCTTTTATGACTCCGGATATGTTCAAAGAGATGCAGGTTGAAACCAAAGGAGAGTTTGGAGGACTTGGCATCCAAATCGGTGTAAAAAACAATCGCCTGACCGTGATCTCCCCCATTGAAGATACGCCGGCCTTTGAAGCCGGCATCCAACCCGGCGACACCATCATCAAAGTTGATGACAAGCCGACAAAAGATCTCACACTCATGGAAGCCGTTCAACATATGCGAGGCGCACGAGGCACATCAGTGGAATTAACCATTGAACGTGAGGGACTGGAAAAACCACTGATCTTTAACCTCAAACGCGACATCATTAAAATTCAAAGCATTCGCTCCAAGCTGTTGGAAGGCAACCTTGGATATGTCCGATTGAGCCAATTTCAAGAAGCCACCGTCGAGGATCTCTCCACGGAATTGGAAAAACTCGTTGCCAAAAACATTCAGGGCTTGATTCTCGATCTCCGAAATAATCCCGGTGGGCTATTGACCGCTGCGGTGGGGGTCTCCGAACAATTCCTGGAATCCGGCCGCCTCGTCGTCTCAATACAAGGACGCAATGGCAAGAAGGATGAATACCGTGCACGGGCAAGTAGTAAGAATTATCAATATCCCATGATTGTGTTGGTCAACCACGGTTCTGCCAGCGCATCAGAAATTGTGGCGGCAGCCATGCAGGATTGGGGAAAAGCCGTCGTGATTGGCACCACAACTTTTGGGAAGGGTTCCGTGCAAACCATTCTCCCGCTCTCCGATGGATCCGGCCTTCGGCTTACCACGGCAAAATACTTTACGCCAAATGGCAAGTCGATTCATTCTATCGGGGTACAACCCGACATTGTGATTGATCCGAAACCCGCTCAGGTGGCGAAACAAGAGTCCTCCGAAGGGAAAAAAGACGAGAGCACCACGGATTCCCCTGCACCCTCTCCGACCAAACCTCAAGCCCCCTCGGCCCCACAGGACAAGGACCAGGCTCAGCCCATTCCTCCAGATGACCTTCAGTTACTGAAGGCTGTGGAGATGCTGAAATCATGGAAAGTTTTCAAACAGTTAAAACCGGCCGCATAATGCGGCCGTCAAAAGATGTTGAAGAAATTAGAAGTCGAGGACAATTGCCGTATTTGTTTTAATGACACCATCAATACCTCGAAGACGAACCATGATGAGGTCGTTCAACTCCTCCAACGTTTCGGCTTCCACATGGGCAATTAAATCAAACGGACCGGTCACCGGATAGACGGATTTCACACCTTGAATGCGTGTAAGTGTTTTATACGCACTCTTGGTGTGGTTCCCTGTCGTGTCAATCAAAACAAATGCAGAAATTGCCATTACCTAACCATCCTTCTGAGGTGAAAGTTTGATATGCTTCCATATCCATTTCATGTTCCTTGGCAAGCCGAATTGCGTGCGTGGGGAACCATGGGAGAAGCTTCCCCTTCTTACTTCCCGGGTCAGGACTCCTGACAGAGAGCTCGTTTCTTTCGAATCGCCGTCAAGATTTCCTCACCACGAGTCCCTAGACCTGGCAGGGTTTGCAGTAAATGCGATTGAGCCAAGGCTTCCAGATCTTCCCAGCTTGTGATGCCCAATCGAAAAACCAGATCATGGACAATCGGTTCAGAAAATCCCGGAAGATTGACCCAATCCAGGGCTGAATCAGGAAGAGGAGTTTTTAATTCTTCATACGCACGTATACGCCCGGTGGAGAGAAACTCCTGGATTTTTATTGATAATTCCTTGCCAATACCAGGAATGGTTTGGAGTTCGCCACGATTCGCCACCTCCGTCACATCCTCTTGGAGGCTCTTCAGCGAATCAGCAGCCCGGCGATAGGCTTTGACCTTGTAGGGATTTTCACCTCTCGACGCCAACAGACCTGCCATCGACAAGAACAAAGCCATGAGGTCCTGGTTGATGTTTTTCTCCATAGACGATCGACTCAGTCAAACCACGCTATCTCTTCATTAATCTATCCAATGAATATCGGTCTCATTTTATGTCAGATGTGATCGATAAAACCAGTTCACATAGATAAGCCTTCATTGACTCACACGAACCACTTCCTACCTTCTTCACTCTCGTTCATTTCATTGACAAGAATTTCTCAAGTCCCGTAGGATGAATCCCTGCATGGCCGGAATACACTGGACATTGCGTTCTTACCTATACGCATGAACATAGTCGTGAATGGAGAACAACGCGAGGCCGAGGAACCGTTGACGGTCGCACAACTTCTCTCAACGCTTGACCTCCGTTCCGAACAAGTCGCAGTAGAAATCAACCTAAAAATATTAGACCGTGGAGATTTTCTCACCTGGAATCTTCACGATGGAGACAAGGTTGAAATTTTAAGCTTTATTGGAGGCGGCTGCCCCACATGAGGCGATTGAAGGGGAAGAGATGAATCAGGATCCGTTAATCATTGCTGGTCGAACATTCCGCTCTCGGCTCTGGGTCGGAACCGGAAAATATCAAAACTTTGAGGAAACCCGAAAAGCCATTGAAGCTTCCGGAGCTGATGTAGTGACGGTTGCGGTTCGCCGGGTCAACATCACCGATCATAAATCAGAAAATTTACTAGATTACCTTGATCCGAAAAAATATACCATTTTACCCAACACGGCAGGGTGTTATACCGTTGAGGATGCCGTTCGTTATTCACGACTGGCCCGTGCTGCAGGCGTTTCAGATTTGGTGAAATTAGAGGTGATTGGAGATGAACGTACGCTATTTCCTGATACGGCCGGGCTCATTGAAGCCGCAAAAATTTTGATCGCCGAAGGCTTTGTGGTATTACCGTATACCAATGACGACCCCATTGTCGCCAAAAAGTTAGCCGATATTGGATGTCCTGCCGTGATGCCACTCGCCGCACCGATCGGTTCAGGTCTCGGTATTCGCAATCCGTATAATCTCAAAATCATCATGGAAACAGTCAATGTACCGGTCATCGTTGACGCTGGAGTTGGAACCGCTTCTGACGCAGCCCTGGCCATGGAATACGGAGCCGATGCCGTATTAATGAACACGGCTATTGCCGGAGCCAAAGATCCGTTGATGATGGCCACGGCCATGCGGTACGCCGTCGACGCCGGGCGATTAGCTTACAGGGCTGGAAGAATTCCCAGGAAGTTATACGCGACGGCCAGCAGCCCTATCGAGGGAATGCTGTAACCCATTATTAGGAATGTCCTCGCGCATTCTTCCCAAACTTTATCTTCTGACCGATCGGCATCAAACTCTCAATCGTCCCCTCTCCTCCGTGCTAACCGAAGCGGTAGACGCCGGGGTCCGGATGGTGCAAGTCCGCGAAAAAGACCTGAAGACTCGAGATCTGACTTCCCTTTGTCAACAGCTCTTCCCTCTTATCAAACACCAACATGGAATCATCTTATTGAATGATCGTATCGACCTGGTCCTTGCCATTGGAGCCGACGGCGTACATCTTCGGACAAATAGTCTTCCGGTTTCCGTTGCTCGTCGCCTGTTAGGAACCGGACACCTCATCGGCGTCTCGACGCATTCCGTTGAAGAAGCCCGAGTGGCGGAAGCGGAAGGGGCCGACTTCATCGTGCTTGGTCCCATTTTTGATACGCCTTCAAAGCGAGCATATGGACCACCTTTAGGAATCCAGATTCTTCAGAAAACGAGCCGAACTATCCACGTGCCCATCTATGCCATTGGAGGTATCACCCCGATCAGAGTTCCTGACGTCTTATCATCCGGGGCTTACGGAGTCGCCGTCATTTCTTCCATTCTTCAATCGCCTTCAATTCCAGACATCACAGGGGAACTGCTTGCACGATTATCCTGAATTGTCAAATTATTTCAGGCAGTCATAATGCCCGTATTCGGTTGACCCTAAAAATTTTTGGGTGGTAAGATCTTCACAGTGAAGGATGGTGCGGACATCCTCTTTCCCCGGCATTCAAACAAGGCAGGGGTTCTTCTCAGCAATATGTGTCTTCCGGTTTCTTTGAAACCTCGAACCAGATAGGATCCGACAATGGGAATCCGAAAATCAGACGATCATATCCGTGAAATTGAAAAGTTACGAACCGAGATTGAGTCCATGGAACTCGAAATGCGGCAACTGCATGAATCTCGTCAAAAGCTGCACCTTTCTCAGCAGAAAAACGAGCAGTTAGTTTCTACGTTACAGGAAGCCAAAGCACAAATCGAAGCGCTTCGAAAGGAAGTCGACAAACTCACGGCGCCTCCATCAACTTTTGCCATCTTCTACAACACGAACGCAGACGGGACCGTGACTGTCTCACTTGGCGGTAGAAAGCTACGGGTCAACCTTCATCCATCTATCCCGGCAGATTCCCTTAAAAAAGGCCAAGAAGTTATTTTGAACGAAGGCCTGAACGTGATTGAATCGCGAGGGTATGATCCGCAAGGCGAAATCGCCCATCTCAAACACCTCCTGGACGATGGACGCGCAGTGGTTAGCCTTCGCCTGGACGACGAGCGAGTGGTTGAAATCTCGGATTCGCTGAAACACCAGACTTTGAGTGTCGGCGACCATCTCCTCTTTGAACCACGATCCGGATACCTCATCGAAAAACTTCCCAAAGGTGAAATGGAGGAACTCGTCATTGAGGAAGTTCCGGATATTCAGTATGACCAGATCGGTGGGTTAACCAAAGAACTGGAGCAGGTGAAGGACGCCGTGGAATTGCCCTTCCTGTATCCAGAGCTCTTTGCTGAACACCGCTTATCCCCTCCAAAAGGTCTTTTGCTATATGGACCGCCTGGATGCGGGAAAACCTTGATTGCCAAAGCTGTCGCAAACTCCATCGCGAAAAAACTCGGTCACCTCAAAGGCAAGGACGTTCGCAGTTACTTCCTCCACATCAAGGGACCCGAGTTATTGAACAAATATGTCGGTGAATCCGAACGTCAAATTCGAGAAGTGTTTGCGAAAGCGAAGGAGAAGGCGTCACACGGCAATCCGGTCATTGTCTTCTTTGATGAAATGGATGCGTTATTCCGAACAAGAGGGACAGGTATTTCCTCGGATATGGAATCAACTATCGTTCCCCAATTCTTATCCGAAATTGATGGAGTAGAAAGCCTTCGAGACGTCATCGTCATCGGTGCCAGTAACCGGCAAGATCTCATTGATCCGGCGGTTTTGAGACCGGGGCGTCTGGATATCAAAATTAAGATTCCCAGACCTGACAAGCAGAGTGCAAAAGATATTCTCGGGAAATATCTGACCTCAGACTTGCCCCTTGCGGAAGCTGAATTGACCCAACATGGCTCAGATCGATCGACGTTTATCAATCATCTTATTGAAACCACCGTGGAGGCCATGTATGCCTTGACGGAAGAAAATCAATTTCTGGAAGTCACCTATGCCAATGGGGAAAAGGAAACGGTGTACTTCAAAGATTTTTCCAGTGGCGCGTTGATCGAAAGTGTGGTCTCCCGTGCAAAAAAACTGGCCATCAAACGGGCAATTTCCGGCGAAGCCAAAGGCCTGAAACCCGAGGACTTTCTGCGGGGCATTCGGGAAGAATTCAAAGAACAGGAAGATTTACCAAATACCACTCACCCCGATGACTGGGCAAAAATAGCAGGCAAAAAAGGCGAAAAAATTGTTCATGTGCGCACCTTAACCACCGACGAGGATTCAGAGCCTCGAGAAATTGAAACCATCAGCGTTGGGCATTATTTTTAACCATTTTTAGCTGCTCTCCATGAGGCCTCCTTGCTGCGAATTCTTGGAACGGAAACTGAATTCGGAATTATTTCTCGCTCCACAGGCCACCCTGATCCCGTAGCGAATTCCCTTCGGTTAATCAGTCACTGTCCCCATCTCCCAACTCCCGCCGCTCTCTGGGATTACGAGAACGAAAATCCCTTCCTGGATGCTCGAGGCTTTCCGGTCGAAGGCGAACCCGAAAGACCAAGCGCGACCTATAATCGTCAACTCAATAAAGTCTTGCCGAATGCCGGTCGTCTCTACGTCGATGGCGCTCATCCGGAATATTCCACCCCCGAATGCAGCAATCCCCGTGAGGTGGTGGCCTATGAACGTGCCGGGGACCACATTGTGGCTGAATGTCTGGCCCGCCTGAACCACAGTAGCGGGGAAGAAAACTTTCTGGTCTACCGCAACAACTCAGACGGGAAAGGCAACAGTTTCGGATACCACGAAAATTATATTTTATCCCGCCGGATCCCGTTCGAGCAGATAGCCAACGTGCTACTCCCCTTCTTTGTTTCCCGCCCCATCTTTTGTGGAGCAGGAAAAGTCGGAGCAGAAAACGGAGCAGATCCTGTTTCCTATCAAATTTCACAACGGGCAGATTTTTTTGAATGCCTGCTTGATCTCAACACGATGGTTCACCGTCCTATTATAAATACACGTGATGAACCTCATGCCCATCAAGGCGACTACCGACGTCTTCACGTCATCGTGGGTGATGCCAATATGTCCGAGGTATCCACCTTCTTAAAAATCGGCACCACCGCCATTATCATGGAAATGCTGGAACAAGAAGGAGCCCTTCCTCATATTGAATTGACCGATCCCGTCAAGGCCATCAAGGCGGTATCACGAGATCTGACCGTGAAAACGTCGCTTCCTTTACACAATGGGCAACACACCACCGCCATCGCTATTCAGCGGGCCTTTCTGCAATCAGCCCATGACTTTTATCGAACCAGAGAGGTCTCCCCTATCACCAAAGAGGTGCTTGTACGCTGGGAATCCACCCTGGCTACCTTGGAGCGTGATCCCTTTGAGCTTCGGCGCGAAGTCGATTGGGTCGCCAAACACGCATTAATTCAATCCTACATGGATCGCAAACAATGCTCCTGGAAAGATCCCAGAGTGGCCATGATGGATTTACAGTATCACGACGTGCGACCAACCAAAGGGCTGTACTACACCTTGGAGCGAACAGGCCAAATAGAACGTCTAACTCTTGATCAGGAAGTCGAACGGGCTCGTCAGACTGCACCGGCTTTCACTCGGGCTTTTTTTCGAGGTCAATGCTTAAAACACCTTCCAAAACAGGTATACGGCATGAGTTGGACGTCCGTCCTCCTTCACTCGGGAAATTCCGCTATTAAGCGTATTCCATTGATGGATCCTTATCGAGGCACTCAACAGCTCACGCAAGAATTGTTTAGGGACATTACCTCGGTGGATCAGTTAATATCCCGACTCGGGAAGTCCTAAATGAACAGAGAACCCATTCGGCAAGGTACCATTGAGGTCACATGAATTTTAAAGACATCCCCTTTCCAAACTTTTCAGCCGATCCGTGTTCCAGTTTTTACCAATATCTCACCTCACAACGACCCGAATTGCTCCCCATGGAGCGATGGAAAACCTCACTCTCCCAACAAGGCCAAACAGACCCATCCTTGATGTCCTCCAATCAGTTTCCCTGGCCCCACGGCACCACGGTTCTCGCCTTCACCTATGATAACGGCGTCCTCATCGCCGGAGACCGTCGCGCAACGGAAGGATATCAAATCGCCGCGAATCGCATGGAAAAGGTCTTTCAAACCGATGGCTATTCCGCCATGGCTATTGCAGGGGCTGCAGGGCCCTGCGTGGAAATGGCCAAGCTGTTCCGAATCGAGCTGGAACATTACGAGAAACTTGACGGACAGCCCTTAACCTGCGAAGGGAAAGCCAACAGGCTTGGGCATATGGTTAAGGCAAATTTCCCTATGGTCTTGCATGGACTCGTGGTCATTCCCCTATTTGTCGGCTATGACCACAAACGAGAGGTTGGGCGGCTCTTCAAATATGACATTACCGGAGGACGCTACGAAGACACGGATTTTCACGCAGTCGGCTCAGGCGGAAAAGATGCCCGATCCACTTTAAAGGAATATTTTCGGAAAAACTTACCAGAAGACGACGCGGTCAAAGTGGCCCTTCGTGCCTTAATCAATGCCGCAGATGAGGATGTCGGAACCGGGGGACCTGATTTGGTCCGACGAATTTTCCCGACCGTAAAATTAGTTGACTCTCAGGGAGTTCGAGATGTGGAAGACACCCAATTAGCGGCATTGTGCGAAGCAATAGTGAACCAAAAACAGGAGACTTAAACAGTGGCCCTGCCCTATTACGTTTCACCAGAACAAATGATGCAGGACCGGGCGGAGTATGCCAAGAAAGGTATTGCCAAAGGTCGATCCATCATAGCCATGGAATATTCGGATGGAGTGCTGTTTGTCGCCGATAACCCCAGTGCTTCTCTGTTTAAAATTTCTGAGATCTATGACAGCATCGCATTTTCAGGGGCGGGGAGATACAGCGAATTTGAGAATCTCCGGAAAGCCGGCATTCAACATGCCGACGTCAAAGGCATGATGTACAGTCGCGAAGATGTGACGGCACGATCCCTGGCAAATGGCTATTCACAAATTCTCGGCACCCTCTTTAGCCAGGAAATGAAACCGTACGAAGTGGAACTCCTCCTGGCCCAGGTCGGCGAGACACCCGAGCGCAATGAGTTATACCGCATCTCCTTTGATGGGAGTATTGTGGATGAACGAAGATTCACCGCCATTGGGGGACGGTCCGAAACAATCTTGACCCTCCTCAGGAAGGAAATTCCGGAAACCTGCCCGTCCCTAAAAGAAGCCTTAACGCTCTGCCAACAGGCCTTTGAACAGGGGGCTGATTCTCGAGCAAATTTAGAAGGCTTGGAAGTCGCTCTCCTGGACCGAACCAGAATAGGTAGAAGATTTCGCCGGGTCCCGATCATCGAGGCCTCTCAAATTCTGTCGTAACATCTCCTGTTTTGCTCCCCTCATTCAGTTGATCATTGATGGATCTGGGTGTATTCTGAGTATGGGAATCAGTGTAGTCATTCCCATGTTTTCAACCATGATTCATTTCCAAAACACGGAAAGTGAAAGATCGAATCTCTTGAGAAGGCCTATTCAGCAAGACCGAAGGACTCGAGGAGGATTTCTATTGATTGGCGGGTAGGTCCTTTAAACGAGAAGGAGGTGGAGGACAGGGCACTATCTGTCCTTAGAGTGTCTGCGGAGAGGGACGGGCCGGGTATGATGAAACGCATTGTTGGCCTTGAGAGTGAATATGGTCTGACATTTTCCCCGAATGGTCGGGTCTACCTTCCTATTGAAAAAATCCTCGGGTACATTTTTGAAGGACTCATCCCCAATAGCTGGCCTTCCAATGCCTTCCTGACGAATGGAGCGAGGTTTTACCAGGACACCGGCTGCCATCCGGAATACTCCACTCCCGAATGCGACGATCTGCTTGATCTGATCATCCACGATAAAGCCGGTGAGCGGATCCTGGAAAGTTGTCTGCCCATTGCCGAAGAGCGCTTGCGCGAAGAGGGACTATCCGGTGAGATCTTTATCTTTAAAAACAATACGGATTCCCTCGGCAACACCTATGGGTGCCATGAAAATTTCCTCATGCGCCGGGATGTGGATTTCTGGAAAGTCAGCGAACAACTCATCCCCTTTTTCGTCACTCGTCAAATTTTTTCTGGGGCCGGAAAAATCTTGAAAGTCTCAGGGAAGTCTCAATACTTCATCTCCCAACGCGCGCAACATATCCATGAAAAAACGTCTTCCTCCACGACGTCTTCCCGAAGCATTATCAACACCCGCGACGAGCCTCATGCTGATGCCGAAAAATACCGTCGACTGCATATCATCCTCGGCGATTCCAATATGTCTGAGTTTTCCACTTACTTAAAAGTGGGGACAGCCATGATCGTCCTCTCCATGATCGAAGACGGTTTCACCATTCCTCATATAGAGTTAGAAGAACCTGTTAAAGCGATTCGAGATATCTCTCGGGATCCCACTCTAAAAAAAACAGTCAAGCTTGAGGATGGGAGCAGCCTGACCGCATTGGAGATTCAACAGACCTTCTGGGAACGGGCAGGTGAATATTTAGCCTTGCAACCTCCCAATAAAATCATGACAGAGGTGCATTATGAATGGGGTCGAGTGTTGAAGGCGTTGAATACGTCCCCCATGTCACTCGTCCGCGAAATCGACTGGATCACCAAACAATGGCTTCTCGAAAATTACATGGCCAAAAAGTCTTGTGGATGGGACGACCCCCGATTAGGCATGATGGATTTGCAATATCATGACATTAACCGACAACGAAGCCTGTTTCATCTTTTAGCTGAACGTAATCATATTCGAAAAATGATCGATGAGGACGCGATTGAACAAGCAAAAACGATTCCTCCTCAAACCACACGCGCAAAAGTGCGAGGAGACTTCATCAGATTTGCCCGTGCTAAAAATCGGTCTTATACTGTGGATTGGACTTATCTCAAACTGAACGGGTACTGGGAAGAAACTATTCTATGCATGGATCCCTTTTGTCCTTTTAATCGGCGTGTAGAAGAATTACTCAGCCAAGTCCCTCATAATCGGCTTTACCCCTGATGAACACGTCGCCCCCACCCATTCCTTCGGTCTCATGGAAAATCCTGTTTATCGTTTGTCTGCTGCTCGCCAGCATTTTCCCTATTCAGATCGTTCCGAGTGCGGAACGGAGCCGACCGGGTGCCAATGGACATGTCAGCGGAAAGCAGGGCCAAGTCCTCTGGATCAACGTTCCAATATCTCAATCTAAGGCCAAAGTGAATGGTCTATTTCTCAAACGGAAGATTCCCTTCTTCCCCCATGGCGATGGCAACTTTGCGGGCATTGTGGGAATCGACATGGAAGATCCACCGGGGATACAGGAATTAAGTATCACGGTCCATTCCGACACCGGAACAGACCATCTTAGCTACTCCGTCCTCATCATCAAAGAAGACTATACCGTCCAACACCTGACCCTGCCGAAAAATACAGTGGATCTTGACGCTAAAACATTAAAGCGCGTCCAAAAAGAAAAGAAAGAATTGACAGAGACCTTTCACCATATTGGAGCACGTCCTTTATGGGATGGGCCTTTTCTTGAGCCTGTGAATGGGAAAGTCACCGGAGTGTTTGGCAGTCGTCGAATCATTAATGGTCAGTCCCGAAGACCTCATTCAGGAGAAGATATCGCGGCACCAAAAGGCACTCCGGTCCAAGCCATTAACAAAGGAATCGTCGTGAAAACAGTCGATCACTTTTTCTCCGGAAAGGGTGTGGTCTTGGATCATGGAGTAGGCTTGTTTTCCATGTACTTCCACCTCTCAGAGATTGACGTCACCTCCGGGCAAACAATTCAAAAAGGGGAAGCGTTAGG
Organism: Nitrospira sp. MA-1; assembly: GCA_032139905.1. NCBI lineage: Bacteria > Pseudomonadati > Nitrospirota > Nitrospiria > Nitrospira sp. MA-1. The sequence continues at coordinate 159,595 of JAQJDB010000007.1, read as the reverse complement.
CAAAGTCGGATCAAGCGGAAGAGCCACGGGCCCTCATCTCCATTGGGGCATCCACTTAAATGGCTCTCGAATCAATCCCTACTCATTGACCACTCTCCCCCTATCAAACGAATGAAAAAACTCTGTTACTTTGGAGAATCCTCGGCTTCTCCTGACTCCGCATGATCCGTCTCTTTTTCTCCTAACCACCAGACTTATTACGAATATCGGAACATAATTACCCATTCCCATGCGATATATTTGCGTCTTCTGCGGCTCCAGCCTCGGCCACCAACCAGGATTTACCAACATGGCTCAGCGGTTGGGGCATGCGCTTGTCCAACAGGGAATGGGATTGGTCTACGGCGGGGGGAATATCGGACTAATGGGCGTACTGGCATCCACCGTCCTACAGAATGGTGGAACTGTCATTGGAGTCATTCCCAAGCATCTGGCGGAGAAGGAGCTCCTACATCAGGAGCTCACAGCTACGCATATCGTGAACACCATGCATGAACGAAAAACCCTTATGGCAGATCTGTCAGCCGGATTCATCACGTTACCCGGTGGATTTGGAACATTGGAAGAATGTTGCGAAATGGTGACCTGGGCACAGTTACAACTTCACCACAAACCCTGTGGACTGCTGAATTGCTTTGGTTTCTTTGATGGTCTCTTGAGATTTTTTGACCATCAAGTCCAAGAAGGGTTTCTCATTCAGGCAAACAGGGAGTTACTCCTTGAAGCCTCCACTCCTGAAGACTTGTTGACCCTTGTCTTAAGCCGACTCGAGCCTGATATCCGCTAATAGGGTGCCGCTCAATAGGCTGATGGCCTGGAAAGCGGGCGATTCGACTGGAGTTCCATCGCCCGAAGATTATCAAACGAAAAACTCCCATCCCCAATTGCCACTATTCCCAGCTGACCCTTTTTGAATGATTGATCAGCCACGCTCAGCACCAAATGGTTATCAAAAGAGATTTCGGTAATCTCCTTGCTGATAATCGTATTCCGTTGAATTCGGAGAAAGTGCCATTCAGCAGATCGAGGAATCAGGGACTCCCTGCCTAATTCTGTTGGTGCTCCATTCTTGACTACATAAACCACAACCTCGTTAGTGCTAGGTTCAACAACCGCGGCGTAGAAGTTCTTATTATCTTGGACCCCATAGGCCAATCCAGCTTTTCCTGACGGAGTTCCCAAATTAAGTTTAATCTGGACTGAGAGGTCCACATATTCGGCCACCGCGCCTTCTGCGATCAATATCTCGTAGCACCAATCTTCAGCACAATGTAAGCGCTGTTCCACCAGATGGGGACGACTGGGGGCAGAGGGATCTTCTTTGACTGACCATTCCCCTTTTCCTGAAGGTTCCCCGACCGCCTTGGTAAAGCCCTCGGGTAAGTCACTTAAAGCCGATTGATCAAATTTCCATTCCTGAAAAAGAGGGGGAGTCGTTTTATGAAATGGCTTAGGAAGCTCATGAGGTTGTTCTTCGGAATATCCCACGGAAGCCGTCATCACAAGGCAACTCATGGCCAACACAAAGACCCTCGCTCGACCGGTAGGAGTCGTTTGTTTGTCCACCACCCTTTGATCAGACAAGAGATTTGGCAGAAAAGGCTTCATAGACGGACTCAGCTCCTCATGTTTCATAACCATCCTTACCCTCAAATGATATGAATATTAAATAGACAAAAAATCCATCGCGCCTAGGATGATACGCATTCTCACCGGAAGTCCACAACCCCCGAATGGCAACCCACATCCATCCCAATCACGGCATCAAAATCCCTCCTCCCTCGATCCTCCCATAGAGCATTCTTTGCTCAGGTCTTCTGAGGAAAATTAATCATCCCATTCACTCGCAGCATTGCCATAGAAAAAAGGCTATCTCATTTGACCAGGTAGCCAAGGCGTTCTCTGTCCAACTATTCACCTGAAGAATTACCGAAATACACGGCTTTGATAGGTTTAGAATTGAGCAGATCGTGGGAACATTAAACAGGCATAGGTTGGATCATGCCATCTTAAGCCCTGATCCGACTTCCTTTTCTAACCGACCTCACTCTCAAAAAACTGGCCTAGCCGAGCATCAGTGTGAGGAGTCCCCGCATTCTTTCTGAGAGTGAAAATTATGTATTTCGGGATCACTAAATAAGACTGAATTTCTTCACAACATAAGAGGAGGAAATTGATATCTGGAATTCAAATACACTATTCCCCCCACACCAACCTCCAAGTGGTCTTGGAAGCCTGCCATCATGGATTGGTATAGTCGGCGCATGCATTTGTTAATGGCGAAAACCCATTCAAGTCGGCATAGATGGCCTCGGACGGGTGTTCAATAACATCTTTTTCAAACGACTCTGGCGGAAGGGGTTGTACACAAAGTCTATCTGAGTGTGAGTGACTTTCAGAGCGTGCAGAAAACTTATGCTGATCAAGGCCAATTTTGAATTTCATTCTTACGAAAGGTTACACTAAACAGCCTATAGAACGTTGGCGCAGGTATACACGGTCACTTAGACAAAAAGAGCCCGGCCAGACAGAGCAAGAGCCTCGGACAGGAGGCTTGGGGCAGGAATACGAACAAGTCAGTAAAGGGAGCAATAACTCCAGAAATACCCATTTTAAAAAAGCGCTGGTTTTGGTCCCGACAATGGGAGCACCATAGTTCAAAAACTGTTCGGACTTATTTGTTTGAGAGCACCGCTATCGGAGCCAATGAGCGAATCAAGCCACAAACAGAAAAAGAAATGGAGAACGCATCATGAACATGAGAGGCTTTTGGTTGGGCCTCGTGGTTGGAACCACCTTCACGTTCCTACTCGGTCAGTGGGCGTTCCCCGCCGCGAGCAAGGAGACAGATCCGCCTAACGGCCTATCGCCCGCAATCGTGGCCGATTACGTGCATAGTGTAGTCCAAGCGGATCGAACCTTTTACCAGATGGAGATTGTGGATCGGATGCAGGAGAAAGGCCTTGCCTTTGCCTCGGAGAACTGGAAAATGGATGGAGACCTCCCATTACCCGCCCAATTCCTGCAGGAATCGGGGCGACTCATGGCGGAGCAGCAAAAACTGATTCAATTCCGGTTGATCAGCAGTTGGGCGATAAATAAAGAGCATCGCCCAACCACAGTGTTCCAGCGGACCGGGCTTACGAAGATCCTTGAGAATCCCGATCGTCCCTATACAGGCGTTACAACCGAGGGCAAGGCTCGAATCTTCCAAGCACTCTATGCCGATAAAGCCGTATCTCAGCACTGCGCAGATTGTCACAATGGACACCCCCAAAGCCTCAAGAGGGATTTCAAGGCCGGAGACGTGATGGGTGGGGTTCTTGTGACAATTGCACTCCCCCATTAGAGAATGCCGCCTGAAGACAAGCAGCCTTCATTGCCCTTCAGTGTGGAGTAACCTGCTGTTGTAACTGTTTGAGTCTGAGTAGGTTGAAAAAGGACCATGAAACCGGTTTTCCAATCGCTTCGAGGGGATTGTAGAAGTGCTTGACCTACCAAGCTATCCCTCACCCCTGCATAAACACTACTGAATCTCTTTATTCCCCTACTCCACGGCTTACCTCTCTTCACCCCAATTTGTCACTTTTTCTCACACTTATTTAACACTTGGCTTTTGGCGTTAAGAATCGTGAGGAGAGGTAACCCTTATCCCACAAAATCGGGCTGAGTACCTACAGAAACGAAGCAAGCCCAACCATACTTTTTGACTTGTCCACAAAACCGGAGGAAGATCATGAAGAGTCTTTTTGGGAAAAGACAAATCATGGATGGAATGAGCGGACATATTTGATCCCGCCATACAGGATGATGGGATCAAATAGCAAACCGTAATGCCGCTACATAGAAAACTCAGTTAACCTGCATTAGACTATTCGCTAACCTATGAAGAACCCTGAGATGGTCTAAAAGTGAATATGCCAAGCCCTAAGGCTCTCAATTCGTGTAATAAGCGGAATAAGCCGGAGTGCATTACTACGTCACTCTGGCACGGATTGAGGCCGGGATATATGACCCTCGTCTCACCATGCTCCGGAAGTTGGCCGTTGCATTAGGGGCCGCCACGAAAGGCTTAAAACTGGACCCTGTTGAAACCTTGCGCTATCTATAAGAGTATCCAGTTCATTGGATTTCTACAAATTGCTATGAAGAAACGATTGATGCCTTCCATGACCATTGCACGCCTGTGATATCCCAGAAAGAACGAGCCTCAGGATTAGCCTTTCTCCCGGTTTTCGCCACAATCGGGTTTTACCTCTTACCGGCACACTGGCAACTCCACACTGCCGCCCAGTTTGCTCCACAATTGATGGCCTATGGCGCCTTAAGCACCTGGGCATATAAAAATGGGGATCAACTCCACAAACTTGGGCTAAAATTCAACAACATACAGGCAGGGATTCTCCGAGGGACTGTGATTGGGATCACGCTGGGAATACTGAATACCGGGGTTATCTTGACCGTCATGCCTGCTTTGGGGGTGGACATCAATTTTCTTTCCCAGACCCCTCATGCCCAGGTTCCGTTCTGGATCATGTTGCCGTGGTTCATCATCCTGATTGCCATGGGGGTGGAATTGAATTTCCGCGGATTTCTCCTGGGCCGATTACTGATATGGTTTCAAGATGTGCGTCAACTCGATCACCCGTCGACCACCAATATTCGCCTACAGACTTTCCTCCCCTTATCCATATCGGCTCTGACGTTTTCATTTGATCCCTTTATGGTGTCGACATTCCGTGAATTACATTGGATTGCCATATGGGATGGCCTGGTGTGGGGATGGCTATGGATGCGATGGCACAATCTCTATATGGTCATAACGGCTCATGCTGTGGAAGTGATTCTTCTCTATCTCATCTTACGGGGAATATTGACATGACACCCTCGTTTTCGCCTCATCTGGTGAATCATCCCTTTGGAGACCCCGGCCTCTATGTTGATATACGTTGGAGCCGGCGTGCCCTGCTCTTTGATCTAGGGGAGAATGTGTCGTTGAGCCCCACCCAGCTCCTTCGGGCGCAGGATATTTTCATCTCTCACACGCACATGGATCACTTTATCGGGTTTGATCGGCTTATTCGTGTGGCCCTGGGTCGTGGCAAACACCTTCGATTGCATGGGCCACCAGGTCTTATTGAAAATATTCAGGGCAAACTTCGTGGTTATACCTGGAATCTGGTTGATGGATATCCACTCACCATCGAAGCCAGAGAATATCACCCCACCCATATCCAATCCGCGCATTTTCATGCGAAGGACGCCTTTGTCTGTGAACAGGAGAACTCAATCCCAGGCGATCATTCCCACATTTTTCCGGTTCTTCAAGAACCGGCTCTTCTTGTGAAAGCCGTCGCGCTCAACCATCGGATCCCGTCACTGGCTTTTTCCCTGGAAGAACCGTTTCACATCAATATTAAAAAAGCCCGACTCCATGAGGCTGGTCTTCCGGTGGGCTCCTGGCTCAAGGACGCCAAACAATTAATAGTAGATGGCGCACCGGATTCGCACACCTTTTCCGCCACGTTGTATTTTGAACACCGGAAAGAAGAGCGCGTTTTTGATGTGGGCATCATGAAACGGGAATTCGTGACGATCACCAAGGGACAAAAGATCGCCTATGTCGTGGATTGCCGTTATGATGCCGACAATGAGCAACGGATTATTCAGTTATCCCAAGGGGCAACGACCTTATTTTGCGAGGCACCATTTTTAGAAGCCGACCGGGACAAGGCTGCCAATCGCTACCACCTTACGGCCCGCCAGGCAGGAATCCTCGGACGAAAAGCCGGGGTACAACAATTGGTCGTCTTTCATTTTTCTCCCAGGTATACCGGGCAGGGAGACAAACTTCACCAGGAGGCCATGGAGGCCTTCCATGAACAATAATTACACATGACGCGAGGAGGGACGATGCCGGAATGGGTTAGATATGGGTTGTATTTTGTCCTGGGCGGAACGTTAGTGAGTGTCTCCACATATCTGGGAAGTCATGGGAGAGGGTTCCTGGCGGCCTTGGCCAGCACTCTGCCGGTCATCAGCGGAGTAACTTTCATCCTGATCTTCGTCAATGCCGGTCCGGCTCCGACCGTGTCGTTTGCCAAACACATGATTTGGCTTTCTCCCCCATGGTTTGTCTATGTGGGAACGATGATTGCGTTTGTCCCCAATTTAGGCTTTTGGACGGCATATGGTTTGGCGATCGTACTATATTTGGTGGGAGTGGGGCTGACCCGACTGTTTCTTAGCTAACAGAAAAACCCCGGCATTGGATAATCAACATAGAAGAGTCTTCGAATAATCATGTGAAAAGATAGAGAGGACAAAGAATATGGCGGGGTTTATCAAACCGATCATTCACGCATTTTTAGTATGTGACACCATTATCATCGATAGTATGACAGGGAAAAAGAGTCTCATTGGTGCATTTACGCATCTCTGGGCCAAAACGTTCCCCTGCCAGCACCCACAAGTCGGCGTGTATTTTTCGCTCACCGATGCAGAAGGCAGGTACGCATTTGAAATCCAACTGGTGTACCTTGATCAGGACCAGATTGTCGGCAAAGGTTCCCTCCCCCCCATTGACATATCCAACCGCTTAATGACCCAGGATTTTGGGGTGAACATTCCCTACCTCATGTTTCCTGGGCCGGGTCGGTATGAATTTCGTCTGTATGCCGATGGTCAATTCATCACCCAAAAAGACTTTCAGGTTATCCAACAAGAATCCTCTCCCTCCCCACAGTCCTGAGTCCGTATCAGCTTTCTCCTCTCACCAAGACATCGAGCCCCCCCTTCCTATGAAGTGAGAGACGGGAAATCCGGCAGAGCTCATTCCACTATCCGGATAACCTGATCATTATCGGTAAATAAACCTGGCAGGAACATGCCCATTCTTGTTGAATTCGACCAGAACCAGTCGCACATTCCATCAATCTCGATATCGCAGCTCAATCTCTGCATTTCACCTTTTCCCTCCAACCACCGATGAATTACCCGGAAAGAAACACCAGACGAATTTAAGAACCCAAAGAAGATGCCGGACACCGGGGCACTAACTCTCTCACACCAAAACCAGGACCTGATCACACCTTCAACAGGGGGATTTGAAATGGCTGCATTCCATCACCATCAAGGGAAAGGGAAACTACGCCTACGCTGTCTGTTCATTCTGATCCTCTTTGTTTTGGGCACTGGGACGGTCAATGGCCAGGTGGTCGGGGATGGGTACAACAACAGCCTGATTTACAAAATGCAATCTGACACGAATACCGTCTATATTTTGGGTTCGATCCATGTATTGGCCGAAGAATATTATCCTCTCACCAGATCCTTCTCCTATGCCTATTACAATTCCCAAAAGGTTGTCTTTGAAATTGATCCGGAAATACTTTTTTCTCCCGATTCATTTTCTCAACACCAAAAACAGTACACCCTCCCAAAAGGGAAAACACTGGAAACGGTGCTCTCACCCAAAACCTATACGCTGGTCAAACAGAAAATTAAAGCCTTGGGAGGGAAAATCCAGGATTTCCAACAATACAAACCCTGGGTACTCTATCTCACGCTAAGCGGACGATTTGATTCTTCCATAGATTTCCGGCCTGAATTAGGAATTGAAAATCATTTCTATCGCATGGCCAAGGATGCCGGAAAACCCACGGGCGGGCTGGAAACCATTCAAGACCAATTGAATGTGTTCGATACTCTTCCGTTCAACATCCAGGATGCTCTTCTTCAGGAATCACTCGCCGCGGCGGGGTCAAGGGAACGAGAGCAAGCGTTTTTACATATGGTGAAAGACTGGCACCAGGGAAATCTCGACGGGTTGGAACAATTGGTGGAGTCATTCAAAACCTACCCGCTGTTCTACAAAAAACTTCTCGTCCAACGAAACCAGAACTGGATTCCCCAAATAGAATCGTTCTTACAAGAGGAGAAAAACGTCTTGATCATTGTGGGTGCGGCTCACCTTGCGGGAAAAGATGGATTACTCGCACTGCTGAAAGAAAAAGGCCACCAGATTGAACGAGTGTCTTATGCCATGCCCTAGAGCGGCAAAGGAATCTCCCGTTACGGCCGATCAGCATCGGCCATGCCTTTTCGGGCTATCCAATCAATCATCTGCGGGCTCATTAATTTCATCCATCGGCCCCATTGTCCTCTCCAGGATGTAAACACCAGTCGTTTCCTCAGGGTCATGCCCTTGATGATCATGTCCGCACATTTCTCGGCGGGTAAAAATCTGGAATGGCCATCAAGTATTCGCCCGAAGGGTTGACCGTGAGGCCCGATACTTCGTTCATGAATTTCGGATTGCACGAAATCGGGGGCCACAATGGTTACGGTGACTCCGGTTCCTGCCAACTCAATACGAAGCGACTCAAAAAATCCGTTCATCGCATGCTTACTGGCACAATAGGCTGAATGAGCAGGCAATCCCGTAAAACTTGCAACGCTGGAGATTGCAACAATCCTGCCTTGCGTGGCCTTTAAAAACGGCAACGCAGATTTGGTACAGTACACGCTGCCGAAAAAATTCACCGCCATCACGCGTTGATACAGTTCCACGTCGTGAGCATCCTCCACCGTCGACCACATGGACATGCCAGCATTATTCACCAACACATCAATCCGGGAATAATGAGTCACCACCTGTTGAATCATCGCGGAACAGGCATGGGGATCCGTCACGTCCGTCGGAATGACCAGTGCAGACGCTCCCAAATTTTCACAGGCGAGTGCGACCTCCTGCAAGCGTGACCGATCTCTCGCAACAAGGACCAGCTTGGGAGCCTGTGGCGCCAACGCACAAGCGAGCGCTTTTCCAATCCCCGAAGACGCCCCGGTGATGAGAATCACCTGGTTTCTAAAATGATTCATCGTCTCTTTCCCATGGATTGATAACGGGCTAGACCCTATTGACAGATTTTTCTGACGAGCGTAGCATTACTTCTGCGCTCATAAAAGCCGATTATGAATGGAAGGAGAGAATGAGCGTGCATCTCCTTTCAAACCGTAAAGAGGAAAGGGGGTCTCAGATGGACGACCTTACTCCACCGGATTATTTTGGCCCATCGGAGGCAAAACCCGCCTCAGTCTCCTGACGGGCCTTCTCGTTTTTGCCGGATCACATCCCTGCTCCAACACAAGCATGCCAAAAGGCATTTGCCAGTGGGCACCCTACCGAGCTTGGAAGTGAGTCACAAGAGGGATCTTCAACCTTCATAACTGGAAGATTCGGCCAAACCATAAACGAGAAACGCGTCATTAGCCTACTGATGGGCCATGCTAGACATGAGGTTCACTGTTTGTGGTGTATACCACATAATCCGAGGGGCTCCCTTTCACGGGACAAGCCCCTCGGGTTGTTTTTCAGACCGGCACCACAATCCCATAACCGTTCTTCACACCTTCTGCCACTCAAACCCCTGACTCCCTGATATGAGCATCCCTTCTACACGGTTTCAACCATATTGCCTTGAGTTACCAGGCTGGATCACCGATTATCTTGGACAACAACCGGAGACATACCCGACTCCGGATGCTCGTATGAAATTGGTCGTTAAGCTGGCACAACTCAACATTCAATATGGAACAGGGGGACCATTTGGGGCAGGAGTTTTCCGCATGGATACTCAAGAATTGGTCGCGCCAGGGGTGAATCTTGTTCTTTCGTCGAAAAGTTCAATTGCCCATGCTGAAATCGTCGCGATGATGATGGCACAGCAAATCGTTCGTTCCCATAATTTAGGGGCAATCGGGCTTCCCAGCCATGAGCTGGTTACCAGTTGCGAGCCCTGCAGTATGTGCTTGGGCGCGATTTCCTGGTCCGGTGTTCGACACATCGTCTGTGGCGCCAGAGGAAGCGACGCTGAAGCGGTTGGATTTGATGAAGGCCCCAAACCTGCGAATTGGATGATGGAACTTGAACAGAGGGGAATTGCGGTCACCATGGATATCGGGCGAACTCATGCCTCCGCAGTCTTACAACAATATGTTCAGAATGGCGGAGTAGTGTATAACGGTCGACGAGGCTAGATGGGGACCATTTCAACTTCTTTTTAAACTTCGAGGAGATACTCCCATGACTCCCAAACAAGAAAATTCAAAGGGCCCCCACTCACCCATCACCCTCGCCATTGATATTGGCGGATCCGGAATCAAAGGCCTCCTGCTCGATCAGTCCGGTCAACCTCTTTCTGAACGGGTACGAATGGTCACACCGAAACCCGCAACACCACAGGCCATTGTCCCGCTTATTGTGGAAATTGCCCAAACACTCGGGCAATTTGATCGCGTATCAGTCGGCTTTCCCGGCGTAATTCATCAGGGGTGGGTGAAAACAGCGCCAAACCTGGATGTATCCTGGCCCGGAACCTATCTCGTTGGCGAACTGGAACAACAGCTCAAAAGGCCGGTTCGGGCAGCAAATGATGCGGATGTGCAGGGTTATGGCGCGATCAAAGGCCAAGGGGTTGAAATGGTCATTACCCTGGGAACCGGATTTGGCACCGCGCTATTCATTAATGGGCACCTCGTGCCTAATATGGAAATTGCTCACCACCCCTTTCGAAAACAAGAGACCTACGAAGTACAATTGGGTGCCCCTGCACTCAACAATGTGGGGAAAAAGCGATGGAATCTCCGTCTGGCCAAAGCCATTGAGATATTAGATCGAGTGATTAATTTCGACCATCTCTATATAGGCGGGGGCAATGCAAAAAAGGTCACCATCCCACTGCCATCTCATGCCACAATCGTCCCAAATACAGCAGGTCTTCTTGGGGGAATCGCGCTCTGGGCCGATCCCAATGTGGTCCTTCCACCGACAACCAAGAAGCCTGGCAAAGGGACCACACGAAAACAGGCTCCTCGAAAAAAGTCATCAAACACTCGACAGAAAAAAAGGAAATGACTCCCATACACGACTCACCACCCAGTTCGCCCCACGCCAAATCGCGCCGGACCTTCATCCTGAAGGAAATTGACTAACCGGCACACGCCAACCATGATTCCTTACGGATTACCGCAACTTCTCTGGGTAGGTCTGGGTGGGTTCTTAGGTTCGATAGGCCGATTTGTAGTCGCCGGCTTCTTTAACCGCCTGATCCCGACTCTGGCCTTCCCCATTGGCACGTTGGCCGTAAACATACTCGGCTGTTTCCTGATCGGGTTACTCCATGGAGTGGCCGAGTCCAGGAATATCCTGGGAACGGACACCAGAATTTTTCTGTTTATTGGCGTTCTGGGGGGATTCACGACCTTCTCGACCTTCGGGTTCGAATCCCTGGCACTCCTGAAAGACGGGGCCATGCTCAAAGCCTCTGCCAATATCATCATCCATGTCTTCGTGGGTCTAGCCGCTGTCTGGCTAGGTGATACATTAGGCCGTCTATGATCATCATCAAACCCCAGTGAGGCATTTCCCTCAAGATTACGATGAAGTTTGCTCTATTATCTTTTCTCTTTTTTGGAATTGGATTGTTGGGATGCGGAACAGGCAACCCTAAAATCCACCTTACTCCAGAGGAAGGAATTCAACTCAAAAATGCTTCTAAAGTTTTTTTGGTCCACTATCAATCTCCTGATTTTTCATATGGACAGGCAGTTCGAACCTTCCAAGAGCCATCGCAGGGGGACTGCTAAGCGGAGCCTTGGGCGGAGGATTTGTTGGCTCGGGGGTAATGGTTAAGGAAAGTTGGGATAATTTTAGAATACAAATGAACCTTCAATTTTTTCCTCATGACATTACAGAAAAAATGAAACAAAAGTTTTTGGAAGTTTTAAGAAAAAATTACCATTTTTCCAACGTGACTCCAATCTCCTTTCAGGATGAGGTTAGCTTAATGAATCTGAGAGAAAATCTTGGGAATGACAAATCTAAGAATAACAAAGTCATTGACATTAAAACATATTTTTGGCATCTGTCGCCCACATACGAGAAAAACAAAAACAATTTCCAGTTCCAATATAGGGGAGAAGTCCGGGTTATTAACCTTCAACCTCTTTCGGTAATACTCCAACATCAATGCCAATATCCAGCACACAGTCGGGGTGATTTGATTTTAATACCAGAGGGTCCTTCCATGCTGTCAGGCCCCGTTTGGGAAGACTCCATGACAATGCCAGAGTTAATAACCAATAACGGAGAAAAGATTCAGACACAAATTGACAAAGCCGTGGGTCATTGCCTCAAAGAGTTTACCGACAAATTTTTCCATGAAATAAACGATCTGAGCAGCTCATCACCTAATTAAGGAAACTCGTTTCCCCTCCAGCTTTTCCATTTTCTTCATAAAGCCTAGTGTGTTCACCTTTCCTTAAAGCTCTTGGCTAAGCCTGGGCAATCAAGGTACAAACCATGTATTGTCTTTTAACTATTTTGATTGTCCACCGTCATACCTATGCCCAAAAAAAAGTCCGTTTCCAACTCCACGCCTCCTCACACCGACCTGATCATTGAAGGCGCGCGGCAAAATAACCTCAAAAACATTTCTCTCCGTATTCCACACAACGCCGTCACCGTCATCACTGGTGTGTCCGGATCCGGGAAATCATCTTTGGCCTTCGACACACTGTTTGCGGAAGGCCAATGGCGTTATGTGGAATCGCTCTCGTCCTATACGCGCATGTTCCTGGACCGCGTCAAACGGCCTGATGTGGACCGACTCACCAATATCCGTCCCTCAATTGCCTTGGAACAAAAAAATCCGATTCGAACCTCACGCTCCACCGTCGGCACGACCAGTGAAATTTCCGATTATCTCCGGTTGCTGTTTTCCAAAATCGGACGCCTGACCTGTCCCGACTGCAAGGTGGAAGCCATCGCCCACCACCCCACTACGGTCGCTCAAGACTTACTGAATCGTTTTCCCAAGGAACGCGCCCTCATCTGTTTTCCCAAACCTGCGCCCCATCCTGATGCCCTGGAGTTCATGAAAACGGCACTTCTCAAGCAAGGCTTTATTCGTATCGTCATCAACAAGCAACTGATCAACCTCAACACGGATATTCTTCCCACATCTCTGCCATCCGAACTATTAGTCGTCGTGGATCGCCTGACGTTAGATCAGGAATCCCGCAGCCGGTTGGTCGAAGCCTTGGAATCAGCGTTTCGCGAGAGTGAAGGCCGCGCCAGCGTCATCATCCGGGATAATGAAACTTTAGGCTATAGCGCCAATCTGTCATGCCCGGGGTGCGGCAGGACGTTTCCCACCCCACGACCCGTATCCTTTTCGTTCAATCATCCACTTGGAGCCTGTCCTGAATGCAAGGGGTTTGGCAACATCTTGCGCTACGACGAACAGCTGCTGATTCCCGATCCCGAAAAATCCCTACAGGACGGCGCGATCGAACCATGGACGAAACCATCCAATGTCTGGTGGCAGAAAGAAATGCTCAAAGCCTTCAAGAAGAAAAACCTCGACTCGACCACACCCTACAACCAGCTCACGGAAGCGGAAAGGGACCTGATCTGGAAGGGAGAAGGAAAGCTCGAGGGCATCGATGATTTTTTTACATATCTAGAAGGCAAACGCTACAAGATGCATGTCCGGGTCTTCCTAAGCCGGTATCGCAGTCCCTCGCCTTGCACAACCTGCCAGGGAACCCGCTTACGGCCGGAATCCCTCATGGTCAAAATCAATGAATGCCACATTCATGGGGTCTGCGGATGGCCACTCTCGGATCTTCAACGATGGCTTCAGACCCTGCCGCTGAGAAAATTTGAGGAGGCGATCGCCAAGGATCTGTTGAATGCCTTGCAATCGAAACTATCATTTCTCCTGCGCGTGGGTTTGGACTATCTCACACTCAACCGCGAAATGCGGACGTTATCCGGAGGCGAAGCTCAGCGTATTCATCTGGCGACACAATTGGGCAGTCAGCTCATGGGCACACAATATGTCCTGGATGAACCGACGATCGGCCTCCATCCACGCGACACCGAGGCCATGGGCATGATTTTGCGAGAGTTGGCGGAGCGGGGAAACACCGTCATTGTGGTGGAACATGATCCGCAGATCATTCAACAGGCCGATTACATCGTCGAACTGGGACCTCACTCAGGCAATCAAGGCGGAGAGGTCATCTGCGCGGCCCCCTATCATACCTTTCTCAAGCATCCCCAATCGCTCACCGCACAATATTTGCGTGGGGAACGAACCATTCCCTTACCTTCCAAGCGTCGATCAGGAAATGGAAAAGCTCTTCAGTTCACAGGAGTGAACGAACAAAATCTCAAAAACCTCACCGTCAACATTCCCCTCGGCACGCTGGTCTGTGTCACGGGTCCCTCCGGATCGGGGAAAAGCACCCTGGTGGAAGCCACCATCTATGCAGCCCTTGCGCGTTTTTTTAAGGTGGACACTCCTTCGCCACCCGATCTAGCAAGTATGACGGGGCCGGAACATCTCCGAACCGTCTGCCTCATTGACCAGGAACCCATCGGCAAAACCCCGCGTTCTAATCCCATCACCTACATTAAAGCCTATGATGAAATCCGGGCTTTATTCGCGCAGTCACCTGAAGCACGGGCGCACAGGCTCACCCCCGCGCATTTCTCATTTAACACCGGCAAGGGCCGATGCGCTCGTTGCCAGGGCAATGGGTATGAAAAACTGGAAATGTATTTCCTGGCAGATCTCTACGTGCCCTGCGCAGACTGTGAAGGGAAACGATTCAAGGAAAAGATTCTACAGGTCCGAGTCAAAGAGCATTCCATTCACGACGTGCTCAATCTCACCGTCGATCAGGCAGTAGTATTCTTCGCCATTTCCTGTCCCAAGGTCCTCAAAGGATTGCGCGTGCTTCAACAGCTTGGGCTCGGTTATCTCACATTGGGGCAACCAGCCACGACACTATCCGGTGGCGAAACCCAACGCCTTAAAATTGCCAGAGAATTGACCAACGCCCCAAAACGATCAGGCGCCCACTCAGACCATAAAGGGGCCCTCTATATCCTGGACGAACCCACCCGGGGACTGCATTTGGAAGATATCACGCGTCTGTTAACGGTGTTGAATCAACTGGTGGAGGAAGGGAATACAGTCCTGGTAGTCGAACATCATCTGGACGTCATCAAATGCGCGGATTGGGTCATCGACCTCGGCCCCGGCGGAGGCGATTCCGGTGGCCACATCGTCGTCCAAGGAACCCCGGAAGACATCGCCAATAGCCCGGACTCCATCACCGGACAATATCTGAAAACTCTTCTTGCTCTCGAACGATAAAAACCTCTTGTCTATCGTCTTTTGCCATCACTTCCAGACAGAAAATTTTTCTAGTTTCCAATTGCGGAAAATCCAACAATTTCCGAAATGCATATGCCTCATGAAATCATCGATTGTGAAGGACAAATGGATATTCTCTTCACACCACTCTGCCGATTCCGGTTAATTCTCTTTGCTTAACCGGCTTCTGACCCATAAGGGATCCTTGCGGCAATCTAACACGGCATGTATACGCACTAAATCTTCATCGACGTGATAGTAAATGGCAAAGGGAAAACGTTTGGACAAACACCGAAAATAACCATACGTGACCTGGTGAATTCCGGCATACAACAGAGGGGAATCAACATTGGAAAACAGGCTGTCTAAGAAATAAGACCCAAGCCCAGGTTCCCGATTTTCATAAAAACGAAAGCCCTGGATTAAATCCTGCTGGGCTTCATCCACGATCTGGATTTTCACGAGAGTTTATTGCGAATCTCGAGCTTGGCCTTCTCCCAATCTGTAAATTGAGATTTTCCCTCGGCGATTCGCTGGCCACGTTCTTCGAGAACATCACGGTGCCAGGGAGGAGATTCAATCGAATCGGGAGTACGGACAAGGTCCTCCCAAAGCAACTCCATGACCGCAAGCTTTTCCTGGAGGGTCATTTCTTTCAGAGGTAGGTTAATTGGCATAGGAAGAGTATACCTCAGTGCATAAGGTAAGGAAATCCTCTATATGGCAAAGCGTGGATTGGGTCATAAACCTCGGCCCCGGCGGAGGCGATTCCAGCGGCCACATCGTCGCCCAAGGCCAGCCGGAGGAAATCGCCAAGAACCCAACTTCCATCACAGGAAAATATCTGAAGACTCTGCTTTAAAATTTAGCACCTTATGAAGATAGTATTCCAAAAGGCAGCTTCACGTCCTTGCTTCAATCATCCCGGGTTTTCTTGGATAAGAAGGGCCAGGGTTTTTACCAGCTTTCTCAAATCCGGTATTTCCTTTATAGTAACGGAACAGATCGTTTCTTGATTCAGAGTGCGCGTACTCTTATGCTCTTCCCTTACTTTCAAAAACCATCCTTAGTGAGACAGGAAGTTCTCACTCTCTGCTTCTTCGTTATCTTGGCCGTCGGCATCCAAGGATGTTCTGATTCGGACGACAAAGCCTCACCGACTACCCAGACAAAGCCGGCTCCTGCGACGTCAGCAATTGCGCCAAAAGATGCGCAGGTCCCGCCATCAAGTACTGGTGAGCAAGGAAATGGTTCTTTGCCGATCACAACACCGGAACCCTCCCGCCAACCAGCCCAGGAAGAATTGGAACGCGCGAACTTCGCCATAGGAAAAGCTGAACAACTCCTTCGTCGAGCTCCCATGGGCAAGGAATCGGACCTGGCATTATTCGCGTTGGAGCGGGACCTGGATTCGGCTCGAAGCCTTCTTCGAACCGGTCAAACTCATTTTGATGAACAGAAATATGAAATGGCCAAAGATCAAGCCCACCAAGCCACGGAAAAAGCTTCAGCCGTGTATGAGCACATTGAGCAGGCCATCAGTACGGTTAACGAGGATTCCCGATAGCTTAAAAGCTTTTAGGGTCAATCCGGTCTCTGGTGGTGATATCCCATCATGGCTCCCGACAACCGAGATCTTCAGCTTCCCAGGAAGACTTTTGAAACGATCAGAACCACCGGTTCCATAGTTTTCTGGGCGACGGTAGCCTGGGGAGTCTTGATGCTTCCCTTGCTCATTGTCTTCGCTTCACCTTTCCTGAATTCTGACCAATCCATCCCGTTAACCATACCCTTCCTCCAGACTTCCCAGAGTCTATCCCAGGAAGGTCCTCCCTACGATAAGCCGGCACACATGCCCCAGACCCTTTCTCAAGAAATTGAATCCCCGCCCTCCCAAACACACCAAACGGACTCCAACCGCTCACCGAATCTAAAGTCCGCATCCACACAAGCAAAAATCTCCATCCTTGTGGATATTTCCCGACATCGGCTTTTCGTCAAGGAGGGCGATCACATTCTGCATGAGGCCATTGCTTCAACCGGCAGGGGAAATATCTTAGCGGATCCCAGAAATCCAGAAAAAACCTGGACGTTCGAAACTCCCAAGGGGACGTTTGCCATTGAAAGCAAGTTAGAAAAACCGGTATGGATTCGTCCCGATTGGGCCTTCATCGAACAAGGCGATCCGGTTCCTGACAAGATGGCCGATCGATTAAAACCGGGAGTGCTCGGGCGCTATGCGTTGGGTTTTGGCAATGGATATTTCATTCATGGTGCCTTGTATTCAAACTTATTAGGACAGGATGTCACCCACGGATGCATTCAACTGCATCCTAAAGATCTTCAATTTGTGTTTGAAACAGTCCCATTGGGCACCCCAATCATCATTATTTAAATAATTCCAGTGTTCGATTCTCTTCCGCTCGGTGTCGTTTACAACCCGGGTTTGATCAAAAAAATGAAGACGTGTTTCAGGAATGAAATGAAAAGGGGGCAGATCTCCATTACCCTTTCCTTTTATGGTAGTTTGCAGCCTCCTTCGATGAAACAATCAGTAATAGGAATATGCGAGCGGACGATATCCGCTATAAAAATCAGTTGGATAACCCCGGCCCCAACGAAATCCGGAATATCCGCGACCCCCATAAAGTGCCTCGTCCCATATGGTCAAATCCTTAATGCCAAAAATGGGAACCTCTTGTGAATCTTCACCAACTTGGATGGTTTCACGGCCTATAATCTCACCGACAATGGATATGGCTCTTCCTTCTTCAAGCACAGCAGGATCTAATGGATCCTTTCCCTTCGATAATGCGATGAATCGACCCTGAGTTTTGGTGCGTTGATTCGCTGGAGTATAATCCTCGTTCAGTGGGAGCTGAAGAACTTCAATTCTGGTCGCATCCTGCTTCCGATTGACCGAAAGCACTTCTCCTCCGACAACCATTAACTCTCCTTGATGATTATCAGGGTTCTCTCGTATCTGCTTAAAGTCCAAGGTATGGTTGACTTGGTTTTCCAAGCTCTCGGGGATTACCTGGTACTGAGAGCATCCAGTAAATATAAGCGAAAGAAACAGTATGGATGAGAAGGGTGACTTTTTCATGGCAGCAATTTCTCCTTAGCGGATTTAATACGAGAAAAAGGTCGACAATAATGAGAGCCAAACTTTCGTGTGATTAATAAAACCACTTGTATATTTCTTAATGTTACCGCAATCGCTCGGGTTTGAATCCTGCCAAAAACCCTTGGGGAAAGTGATCAAATACGGACCGGAAATTTTGCGCAATCAGTCATAAGTTTCAAAAATTTCAGGCATTCTCCCAAAATTTATGGTCCATACACTGGATAGGATAATCGCCAAATAATCGGCCCGATGAAGAAATCGAACAAAGGCATTTCGAGAATGAACTCCCGCCCTTGACCCCCTTTTAAACAATTCCCCAGGCCAGGCTTCATCCCCTATTTTTAATGGAACTATTAACAGTCTTCTCCCCCTTGAACATTTCCCAGGGTTTTCTCCAGTTCAGTTCTCAATGGCCATGGTATACAGTGAAGACTAAAACCTATTACAAAGTTCAAGTCTATTTGCTGCTTATCCAAGATAAGGAGGACCCATGGCCAAGGAGAAAAATACGAACCCATCACGGCGGGATGCGGATACCATGATCCGACGATATATTGAAGATCAGGATTTTGCTGAAGAGTCTATACATGAGGAATTTATCGAGACAGGGGCTCAGCATGAATCGGAGGTAGTCCTAACTCGTGGAAACAGCCGACAAAAACAGGCCAGACGTTTCGCTGGAGATCTTGACGCAACCCTAGATGCGGGTAGTTCCGGCGATGAAACCGTAGGGGGCTCCAATCCTACTCCGGATCAAGATACCGTGGATGAGTTGGGCGAGGCGGTGGGTCTTACCTTTGAAAATTCTGAGGAACTTGCAGGAGAGAAAGTGTATGAACGGGATACCCACCGATGGGAACTCGACCCTGCATCCTCTGAAGATTATACGGAACGCATCAAAAGATATCGCTAAGCTTCTTCAGCACAGCCAGAGAAAGGATAAATAGAACAGAGTTTCAAACAACCGTTCTATAAGCGGACCTGTAGGGGTGGGTAAGGTTGATTATCCTCACCCGTTCTTATTAAAACCACAGGCTAAAGGGCTTCAGGTTAACCAATCACGGCACGGCTCCCATCTCATACCCCTTCAAAATACTTCTTCACTTCCACCATACGAGCTACAAACCACCATGGGGGGAATGTCCCTCTACCTGACTCATGCGTTGATGCAAGATCTCTCTAAATTTTCCGTATTGATCCTTAGTCAATACACCTCTCAATTTCAGCAGGGAGTCGATGCGCGCCATCATCATATCTTCTTTAATAGCTCCAATGGTTTTAACCTGCTCTTCAATCGCCTGACGGTCTGGCTCATCCTTCCCCAGCAGGGTCGCAAGGTCGACTTCCGCCGTTCGGACATCAGCGGTTTTTTTGACGACCATTTTATCGTAATCAAGTCGAAGCCCATGAAAAGCCTCTTTTTGTTCTTCGCTCAACATTAAATCTTCTTCCATTGAGCCGGAAAAAGGATGATGATTCATATAATTTTGAGTTGCATGCGGAGATTCGGATTCGTGCGTATAGGATTCATGAGAACGTTTACTCTCGGTAGTACTTTTTCCATCATGCGCACAGCCGCTTAATACAAAAATGATAGAGAGGAGAATAAGGAAACCCTTTTTCCCAGGATCATGCCGGAATAGGTTTTTTCTTGTAGGTATGAACGCCATAGTCGTCTCCTCTCGTTAAAACAGGTTGGCCAATTTTCAATTGATGTTTGTTTATTATCGAAGAGCAGTACACCGCTCACACCTGACAAAAACCCTGGTTTCTTGAAATCTCAGGAACTTAATATGAGACAGGCCGGGGCGATGTAATCAATATTCTGAATAACTCTGGTGTCAGAATTTATTTCATCTTCTCCAGCCATTCCTACCCATCCCATAGAGACCGCACATAGTTTAACTATTCCGAAGTAGGTGAAACGTGTTGTAAGGCATGGTTCTATCAGCAAATAATTTAAGCAACATAGAAACTACAACAACTTTGTGCCTAGAGGAACCGATTTGTCCGGAACGCACAACGCCACTTCCCCGTTCTCAGTATAAAATCCGGTGACCAGGCATTCCGACATCAACGGACCGATTTGTTTGCTTGGAAAATTCACCACGCCGACAACCAGCCTACCCACTAGCTCTTCCGGCTTGTAAAGGCCCGTGACCTGAGCGCTCGATTTCTTCATGCCGATGTCCTTCCCAAAATCAACTTGGAGAATGTAGGCAGGCTTTTTGGCTTCCGGGAACCGCACCGCACTCACAATGCGCCCGACACGGAGTTCAATTTTTGCAAAATCATCCCAGGATATAGTCTCCACCACGGCCTCCTTCAATAGCTAACAACGATTTTTTTCGCTTAAAGAATAGTACCCTTCCCCCGAAGCCCTGTCTTCACTTTTGGGCTATCTTTGCCTTACCTCCTCTCGTTCAAATAAAATAATTACTCCTTTAATCCCCTCACCCCTAGGTGGTCCCCAGCTATGATTTCCAGGCTTGAGGCTACACCATCTCCTCAAAAACAGAGCTTTCCAGCACCTGTCCATTTCCTTCTGGAAATCCCAAACTTTTTGCTTAAGATTGCAAGAGGTTATGCCGACTCACAGCAATATGATTTAACCTGACCGTATCTTAAGGAGAATAACATGTCCAAAATCTGGCGTTTGGTTCTGTTACTAACATGTATGTTGGTGGGATGCAGTACCACGGGGAATTTGGGAATTGTGACCAAAAGCTCAGCCGACCCAGCCTCGCTTTTAAAAAACAGCCAGGGCTATGAGGAGTTAGGACCAACTGAAGGACAAGCTTGCCGTCATTTCATTTTGGCCATTATCCCATTTGGCCAATCAGACATGGCTAAAGCGGTGGATAAGGCCTTAGAAGCCACAGGCGGAGACGCCTTGCTCAATGTCTCAGCAGAAAGCAGCCTGTACGGTTTCATTCCCATATACAACGTCTATACCTTTACCTGTACCACGGTCAGAGGAACCGCGATCAAATTTAAATAGAGAACTGAGTTGACCTTGAACTATACGTGACCAAGAACCAGCCGGCCAGTCAATTTGAAAATTTTCAATGGTCACCCTTCAGGAAACCCCAGTATCATCAATTAGTATTTTTGAGGTGGAAGCATCCAATATCCGTTTTAAATTTTCCTAATCCGGGCTTTGGGGTTGGGACCTGCTAACGGCGACTGATCACAGGGTCAATCGCCGGTTTTTTTCAACCACCCCATTCCTACCTGCTCAAGTGACCTCTTGCTGTAAATCATCTGCGGATTATTCAGCATATCTCCTTGGCCCCCTTCCTTGAGCTCCAGGAATTCTGCTCTATCCGTTAAACCAGGAACTGGCCCAAAGCCCCCACCTTTGTAGGAAGGAAGGGATTTTTCTTTTTTCTGTTCCTTGAGTGCAGTTTCCCGTGACACTCTGGTATCTTTTCATGTGCTAAAAAGCTGCCCAACCAGCGCATTATTTCCTGAAACCTGGACAGAAAAAACCCCAATAGTTAACGAAGGGAATGGCTGATCATGTCTGATTTTGAAAAGCTCGGGGTGTTTTATTTAGGGAGGCCATACGACCACGCCACCAAATCAGCCAAACCCGGCCTCCTCCTCTATGACTCTAAAGACTTGGTGACCCATGCCGTCTGCGTGGGGATGACGGGGAGCGGGAAAACCGGGCTCTGCATCGGCTTATTGGAAGAGGCGGCAATCGACAATATTCCCGCCATCATCATTGACCCCAAGGGCGATATCGCCAACCTCTTACTAACCTTTCCGGATCTGCACGGCAGTGATTTTCTTCCCTGGATTAATCCTGATGATGCCAAGAAAAAAGAAATCACGCCGGAAGCCTTCGCCGACAAGGAAGCGGACAAATGGAAAGCGGGCTTGGAGTCCTGGGGCCAAGATGGAGCCAGAATCGCGAAACTCCGGGAAGCCGCGGACTTTTTAGTCTATACCCCTGGCAGCACGGCCGGGCTTCCTGTTTCCATTCTGCAATCGTTTTCAGTGCCTTCTCCCAAAATCCTTGAAGACGCAGAACTCTTAGGGGACCGGGTGGGCACCACCGCGACCAGCTTACTCAACCTCGTTGGTCTGGACGCCGACCCCCTGCAAAGCCCCGAACATATTCTGCTGGCCAATATCTTAAAAACCTCATGGGAAGCCGACCAGGACCTGACGATTTCCTCGCTCATCCAACAGATTCAAACCCCGCCGTTTTCCAAATTGGGAGTGATGGACTTGGAATCAGTTTTCTCTTCGAAGGATCGCTTTGCATTGGCCATGCGTTTTAATAATTTATTGGGAGCGCCAGGGTTCTCCGCATGGCTGGAGGGCCAGCCGATGGATATCGATCAGATTTTGCATTCGCCAACCGGCAAACCCCGCATCGCCATTTTTTCCATCGCGCATCTGAATGACACGGAGCGCATGTTTTTTGTGAGCCTACTCCTCACTCAAATGGTCAGTTGGATGCGAAGCCAATCCGGCACCACCAGTCTGCGCGCGCTGCTCTATATGGATGAAGTCTTTGGCTTCTTTCCTCCCATCAAAAATCCGCCATCCAAAGCCCCCATGCTCACCATGCTGAAACAAGCTCGAGCCTTTGGCCTGGGGGTCGTCCTTGCGACTCAAAATCCGGTTGACCTGGATTACAAAGGATTGGGCAATACGGGCACGTGGTTTATCGGGCGGCTGCAGACCGAACGGGATATGGCGCGCGTGCTGGATGGATTAGAGGGAGCTGCTACCAATAGTGCAGGAAACTTCAATCGTCAGAAGATGGAGCAGATCATCTCCGGCCTCGGAAACCGGGTGTTTCTCATGAACAACGTCCATGACGACGGACCGGAAGTTTTTGAGACCCGCTGGGCGTTGTCCTATCTTCGGGGACCGTTAACCCGGACGCAGATCAAAACCTTGATGGATCCGGTAAAAGCTGCACTTTCTTCTACAACCTCATCCGATTCCACAAAAAGCCTAACGGCCCCTTCTCAATCTTTTGCCGGAACACCTTCCAAGGTCGGCGCCACACATCCACCTGTTCTTCCCCCGGACATCCGCCAACATTTTGTGCCCGTTCGGGGAGCCAGCCCCGCAAGCGCTTCACTCATCTATCACCCACGGCTATATGGTGCCGCAACGGTCCATTACCAGGATACCAAAACACAATTGGATGAAGTCCGTGAGGTCCAGGCTCTTGCGTCCATGATTGCCGGTCCGATCCCGGTCCAGTGGGATCAAGCGGAATCGGTCGATATTCCACCCACTGATTTAAATACCCATCCTGCTGACGGAGCACAGTTCGAGGATCTGCCGGGGGCCGCCAGCCAGGCGAAATCCTATAAGGGCTGGGAAAAGGATTTCGAGGATTGGGTCTACCGGACACAAACCTTGGACCTATTCCGGAATGCCTCGTTAGGAGTGACATCCGACCCACATGAATCGGAACGTGATTTCCGCCTTCGATTACAACAGCTCGTCCGCGAACGTCGGGATGAAGAGACCGAGACCCTCAGGAAAAAATATGCCGGGAAAATGTCGACTCTTGAAGATCGTATCCGGCGGGCGGAGCAGGCCGTCCAAAGGGAATCCGAGCAAGCCAAACAACAAAAACTCCAAACAGTGATTTCAATAGGCGCGACCCTCCTGTCTGTTTTCATGGGCCGAAAAACCGTCAGCCGATCCTCGATGGGCCAGGCCACCTCCGCCGTTCGAGGCATGAGCCGAACCATGAAAGAAGGCAAGGATGTGGATCGTGCCGAGGAAAACGTGGACGCCCTTCAACAACAATTGGCAGCTTTGGATACGGAGTTACAACAAGAGATTCAATCACTCACCACTCAGTGGGATGTCCAAACCATTCCCCTGGAGACTCTCACTGTGCGCCCCAAAAAGACCAACATTTCGACGCAATTGGTGTCTTTGGCATGGGTCCCCTATTGGGCAGAAACCAGCGGCCAACAGACTCCAGCGTGGCTTTGACACCCTAGAGTTTCCAAGCAAAGATTTGTCGATTCGTGTTTCTTTTAGAGCGGCACATCCCGTATCCTATTCAGTACGGCTGATGCTTCAGCATCAATAATCCACTGCAGTGGAAGCGATCGGCCCACCCCTCACTCACTTTTAACCCGCGTGTCCACATATTCGATAGTTCACTAGGAGGTTTTGCCATGGAATTGATTCAACAACTAGTCAGCAGTTTGAACATCAATGAAGGCCAAGCCAAAGGCGGCGCCGGTCTTTTGTTCAACCTCGCGAAAGAAAAATTGAGCTCAGGCGAGTTTCAACAGCTCACCGACAAGGTTCCAGGGGTCAAGGACCTCTTAGGAGCAGCGCCCGCTACCTCACCAGCTGCCTCCGCGGGCGGCGGCATGATGGGAGCATTAGGAGGAATCGCCGCTTCACTCGGTGCCGGGGGATTAGGTGACAAGATGGGAGGATTGGGAAATCTCGCCAATTTGGCAAGCGGGTTTTCGCAACTTGGATTAAGCCCTGATATGATTGGAAAGTTTGCCCCGATCGTCCTTTCCTTCGTCCAGAATCAAGGCGGGGATTCCATGAAGGGTCTTCTGGAAAAAGTCTTGAAGCCCGGGCCTTCGACAACCTGATGATTGGCCCAATGAATATAAACCCTTTGCACAAGGATGACATGATGTACCCTCAATATTCTCCAGTAGGTTCTCGCAGATTCTTTCCTTATCTGACATGGGGAATCGTCCTCTTGAGTCTGAGCGCATTTGGTTGCCAGAGCATCTATTATGATGCCATGGAGAAGATCGGTTATCACAAACGCGACCTGATGGTAAGTAATGTGGAAAAAGCCCGCGACGCTCAAGAGGACGCCAAAGAACAATTCAAATCCGCGCTTGACCGGTTTACCAAAACCCTCAATATCGAGGGGGGTGAATTACAGGACAAATACGACGTGCTGAATGCGGAATACGAGCAGAGCGAGGCCAAAGCCCAAGCGGTCCGTGATCGCATCGCGTCGGTGGAGGATGTCTCAGAGGCCTTATTTGAAGAATGGGAGGCGGAACTCAAGGAATATTCCAGCGCCGCCTTGCGCAAAAACAGCCAAAAGCAACTGACACAAACACGGACCCAATATGCTCAATTGATCAAAGCCATGAAGCGGGCGGAGACGAAAATGGATCCGGTGTTGGCGAAATTCAAAGACCAGGTCCTCTTCCTCAAACACAACCTGAACGCCCAAGCCATCGCGTCGTTGAAAAGTGAGCTCGTCTCGGTGGAAGGCAACATTGCCTCTCTCATTAAAGAAATGGAAGCCTCTATCAAGGAAGCTGATTCTTTCATTGCCTCAATGGAAAAAGATAAGGCATAACCATTCAGGCCTTTGCCAGTCCCAGGGGGTCACTCGTCCTGTCAGCAATAGGCAGGCGAGTGACACCTACATCATTCATCCTGACTCACAAGGAGGGTCTTCGTTGGGCATCATTTCCTGGATCGTGTTCGGCCTCATTGCAGGAATCCTCGCCAAGCTTCTCATGCCGGGGAAAGACCCCGGGGGAATGATTATTACCATCTTGATTGGGATCTTCGGCGCCATGGTGGGCGGATTCATCAGCACCTACTTTGGTTATGGCGAGGTCACCGGGTTTAATCTGCCAAGTTTCGGCATTGCCGTTGGCGGGGCCTTTCTCCTCCTTTTTGGCTATCGCCTGATCAAAGGAAGCTAATACCCACACCACCAAACCTTCAACTTACGTTTCTCCCTGTGACTTCCTCGCCTCGCCCGCTCCCGATCCCTTCAAACA
Source organism: Nitrospira sp. MA-1 (assembly GCA_032139905.1). Lineage (NCBI taxonomy): Bacteria > Pseudomonadati > Nitrospirota > Nitrospiria > Nitrospira sp. MA-1. The sequence continues at coordinate 133,460 of JAQJDB010000007.1, read as the reverse complement.
GGCCCGCCTGGTGACTGCGGTCATTCCGAAAAGGATTCCCCTTTCCCTCGCATTCAAAAATTCCCTATCAGGTATCCCTAGAAAACATTCCATTCCTTTATTTAAGGCCTAAAGTTGACTAAACTCTTAGGTAATCGACGCTACGGGGAATTGGAGCGTTATCGGATCATACGAAGTAGAGGGCTCCTCGCTCTTTTATGAGAGTAACCGGGATGTTCGTCTCCCAGGGTCCGACGCCTGCCGTCTGGTCTGAGGAAGGGACGCTCCTCATGAGCCCAGACGGGGCGTCTTTGGTTTTGGATCCTTTTGCCAAAAACAAAAATGCCGCGTTTGCCGTGGCGAAACCCGGCTACATAGAAAAGCACGATGACATGAAAATTGGTGACACCAGTGCGATACGTTCACCTCCCAATACTTTTTGAATGAAAAACTCCAAAATGGATTCCCGATACACATAATAAAACTGTAATACCAGAATCAGATATTCTGTATGATCTGTCCAAACTCCAATAACCAAAGAGGGTATGTCGCTGCCTGACAATTAAACCATTTCTCTTCCATGACCCCCGATACCCCCCGACAAGACACGCCTCCTTCGGCAAAGCCACCACGACCAAGAAAACTCTTGAAGTGGTTTGTCTGGCTAGGCATTGGCATCCTGACCCTTCTTCTCTGTGCCGGTCTGTTATTGACCTATTGGTTTCCTTCGGACATGGTCCGGCAGGAGCTGGAAATTCGTCTCTCCGAGCTTCTTCAAGGTACGGTCAGGATCCAATCCCTTTCGTTTAATCTGCTCACCGGCCTTGAAGTCAGTCAATTGGAATTGACCAAGCCGGGCCAAACCCCACTCACATTCGAACATCTGACATTGGATTACAGCCTGTTGGGTCTGCTCAAAGGCACCTTCACCATCAACGAAATCTCCATCGATCATGCAGACATATCACTCAATCTGCCTGAACTGACGAAAGCCACTCCGGAGCCACCTCCCCCACCCCCTTCTGAACCGGCAACGCTTCCAACCCTTCCGGTCTCAATTAATCTTGAAACATTTCGGATCATTGAGAGCGATATCCAGGTAACGGTGTCGCCCGACCTGGCGGTGAACCTGACCCATTTGAATCTACAGAGTTCGGGGGCCATTTCATCGGATGATGCCCTTCTCAACGGCACGCTGCGGGTTGACCAAGTCGCCGTGGCGCTTCAAGGGAAATACATTCAACTGCCTCTGAAGATAACATTCGATACGGCGATTCATCTTCCGACTCAACACCTTGATCTGAAACAGCTCACCATTGAATCGGATCAGGCCCTTCGCCTCACACTTTCCGGAACGATCAACGAATTCCTGACCAAAAAAGGCGTGAATCTTTCCCTGGCCGATACGGAACTTGACCTCGGGAACATTCTGGCCCTCGCCAAGGATTTTGTGCCACCGGATTTTGCCACGGCTTCAATTCACGGACGCCTTTCTCCCTCATTCACCATCACCGGCTCACTTCCCGACTCCGGATTTGAGGGAACCATCCACGCGGGATTAGACGGGAAAAATATCGAGCTGCATTATCCGGAACTCGCACTGACCGTGGGACCGACCGATCTGGCATTCACCGCCCAGGAACTTCAGATTAAGGAAAACGTCCCCCTGACGGGAAACGTTTCAGCAAAACTTGCTACTCATGATGTGACATTTCAAGCGTATGGAATACAGAAATTTAATTTTATGCTTCAGAGCGACTACCAGGCGTCCGGCCCATTTTCGGGAAATCTGAAGGTCTCCGGCACTACCGCCTTACCCGGCGAACTAACTGGTACACCATTCACTCTTCCTTTCGCCGTGACCCTCGATACCAGTGGCAATCATCACACCCGCCACATCGAGGTGAAACATTTGAACGCCGACCTCAGCCCCTATGGAACCTTACAGGTAAGCGGCGCGATACAGCCTCATGCTGCTCCGAAGGAAGGAATGAATGCCTCGCTTAAGGTTCGTCTGTCGCCAAAGATCAATGAATTACTCGCTCTCATACCCAACGACCGGCTTCAAGGACTCGTTCTCCAGAAAGGGTCCGAACCGGATACCTTTGTGCTGCATGCCACCGGAGCACTTCATCCGGATTTCCGTCCCGAATGGGCAAAAGCAACTGCCGCACTCAAACTGTCCTCCCTTCAAGCTCAATTGGAATCCTTCGGCGCAGAAGGCACCATGCACCAACTTACCTTCCTGCTTGCTTCCGGCTACCAAGAAACCAATGGTGCAATTCAGGGAACGGTGGGATTTTCTTCAAATTTCTCTGACCTCCATGGGGCTGATACGGTGACAATCGGCACCAGCCATGTGATCTTGAAATCTCACTTTCAAGGCCATCTCTCGCCGACCTTTCAACCCACCAGTCTTCGCTCGGAAGACCAGCTTCAACTCACGCTCGTCGACCTGAGGTACCAGGATCCCAGTCTGACGGCCACCCTTCCTTCAATCAGACTGTCATCAACAACGAAAGAAGATGTATTCAAAAAAGATTTTCTATTGGAAAATCTCCGACTGACCAGCGAAGAGATATTAGATATGGGGATGAAAGCCCGGTATCAGCAGGAGAGCCAAGGATTTGATGTAGATCTGCAGCTACCCCTCCTCCATGTGGGCAACCTTCTCCCGCATCTGTCGGGACCACTCATGAAGGGAATAGAGGACATCAATCCAAAAGGACGGATCAGTCTGACCCTGCGAGCGGCGGGTAAAGTCCCCAACGAAGATGACCTCCAGAAACTAACCCTTCCGTTGGGAGTCAATGGAAAGCTCACGCTGCGGGATCTCGAGGGAGCCGTCTCGGGATATCGGGTTCAGGGAGGTAATGGCACCCTGGCCATGGCCTATTCGCCACGAGCCACACCTCAAACCCAACTCACCACGGATGTCACGCTCAATAGGATTTACTTGCCGGACACCCTCCCGATCAGAGAATTAGCCAACACCTCTCTGCACGTGAACATGTCGTCTCCGGATCTTAATGAAGTCCAGATTGACCCGATCCATGTCACATCAACGGGGGTCGACCTTTCCATCAAGAGCGCAGTAGTGGGCTTGCGTGAGCTGTTGTCCTCCAGTTCGCCTCGTGGCACTCAATTGGCAAAACTCTTTGCCCAACTGCACACCCGCCTGGCTCTGGATGTAGAGACCTTCCAAGAAGCCTTGCAACCCTTGGGGATACAGGGGAACGGCAAAGCCCTGGTCACCCTGTCCATGCTCAAAAAAGAACAGGGGAGTCTGGACGCCTCTGTGGAGATCGGGTCTGAAGCACTCTCCGTGACTCGGGATGGCACGGAACTCCGTCAAATGAACGGTGGGATACAGCTCAGAAAATCATTTTCCTGGAAACCTGATGAACTCCGGCCTTCCCCGAAAAAGAAATTTCAGCCGTCCGACCGTATTGCCCAGCTCAAATCGTTTTCCCGGAAAGGGCAGACCCTCACCATTGATCTTCTCCAGCTCGGGCCATTCACAATTGAAAACTTCTCGACTAATTTGGCGTTTGAGCAACAGTCCCTCAAAATGCAAAATCTCGCCATGAATTTATTGGGTGGAGGGATTGGGGGAAATGTCATCATTGCCGCTGAAGATCCTCTGCGTCTATCGGCGGAGTTTGAAGTGGCGAATCTTGATGCCAACCGACTCATCCAGACGGAATCCAAAATCAAAGGGGATAGCATCATTGCCGCAACCATTGGACTCACGACCATGTTGCAAGGAACCACGGGAGCCGTGGATTTGAGCCGATTGGAATGCAACCTGCACATTACGCACATCGGAAAAGAAGCACTGGATCGCCTCCTCGTATTCCTGGACCCGGAAGGCAGCAGACCGACGATCTCCAATGTTCGCGCGCAATTGAAGTTCGCGAATCCCTCACGGGTGACGATGGAAGTGGCTAGAGGCCAATTCAATCTGACGATTTACTTCCAGGGAAGTCTGATCCCCACCTTTAGATTGGAGCGCATCCCGATTGCCAAGATGAAAAACATCGAAAAACTTACCGCCGCCATACCCAACTGGGAAGACCTGGCAAAAGTATTGGATTTGATCGGGGCCGAAACTTACTCGTTCACCCCCGAAGGGGAGATCGTGCTTCAATAGGAAACAATTCTCTTATCTTGTCATGCTGAGCTGAAGGCGAAGCATCTCGCTAGGCCATGGCACGGTTGGGCTGGGCACAGATCCTTCGTCCGACTCAGGATGACAATGCGAGAGGCTCAGGCAACAGATGAAACAATATTATGTGTACATCATGACAAACCAATCCGGCACATTATATGCCGGGTTCACGAATGATCTCACACTTCGAGTCTATGAACACAAGTATGGAAAAGGCAGTCATTTCACATCAAGATATCGCATCACACGATTATTGTACTTCGAAGAAACTGGGGATATTCACGCAGCACTCGCTCGGGAGAAACAGCTCAAAGGCTGGACGCGAATAAAGAAACTGGCGTTAATTGCCACGGTCAATTCCAAATGGACGGATCTTTCTGCAGATTGGGACATTTAATAATGTTGTCATGCTGAGCCACGCGAAGCATCTAGCCTAGCCACGACCCGGATAACCTGGGCTCAGATCCTTCGCTTCGCTCAGGATGACAAAGCGTCCGACTCAGAATGACAAGAGTCTGGCACAGGATGACCTTGTGGAAATTTTTCTTCAGCGGGTTTCTGTAATTTGATAAGATAAAGCAGCCTCTACTCTCATAAGGAGCCGATTCGTTATGTTCTATCTCCTATTACCCCCCTACAGGACTGATCACACGTTCTCTTTCCATCCCATTTCACTGACCCTTCTTCTTGCCCTCCTCACAGCCTGCAGCGGACCATTAGTCGGTGTGACCGTAGTTGATGAACGCACGGCATTGGAAAATCAGGTCCTCGGCACGTATCAAGAACTCAATCAGCAAGTCATGCTCGTGGCCTCGGTTCGCTATATTGATCCGAAGGGGAAACTGAAACAGACACAGGAACTTCCTCCAGGGAAAAAAGACGTTGTGCGTGCCCTCCAACGAGTGTCGTTTAACAAAGATGACCTCAATCGCTATAAATCATTAGGAATTATCGGAGAAAATAATGAAGGTGGCGTCACTCTCCTGGAGCCGGAAAAGGTCCAACCGGACGATCGAGCGTTTGTTGAAAATCTAATCAACGAGGAGAATGAGGATCGTCTCGCGATCATGAGCCGGATCATTGAGACCAACGAGACCCTGACACCCTCAGAATTACCACGCGTCCACAAAATGTTTGCCGCACTCAATCGGGATAAAGCGCTCAAGGGAGAACGAATCCAACTGGACAATGGGACATGGACTCAAAAAGACCCCACACCCTAAATCACAACTCCACGTTGCGAGATAATCCTCTCTCCCCTCCTTGCCACGATGCTCCTGAGCCAACATCAGGAAGAAAAGGGAAAAGGTCGCTCTATGCTCAAGGAGCCCTATGGTATTTGATCGCGTCCATGGGCCTGGCCGGAGTATTCGGCTTTTCCCTGACGACTTTCGCTGCGCCCCCTGAACGCCTGACCACTCACCCTGCTCTGGATTATCAACCGTCAGTCTCCATGGATGGACAGACGCTCGCCTTTGTGTCCAATCGATCCGGCAATCTGGATATCTGGGTTCAAACACTCAAGAGTTCCGCGCTGACGCTTCCTCGACAAATGACCACGCACCCGGCCAGTGATCAGGAACCGGCCTTGAACCGGGATGGCACTCGACTCTTATATGTGTCCCATAAATCCGATCCCCGCGGTGATGTTTATCTCCTGGATCTGATTACCCGTGAGGAGCAACGACTGACGGATTTAACCAGCGGCGACGGTGCTCCACAGTGGGACCAAGAAGAACAAGGATTTTTGTATCTCAAAACCGATCCGCTTCACAACACCTCCGCCATCTACCGGAAATCCTTTTCGAGCCAATCTGAAGAACTGGTTGTGCCCCAAGCCACCAGCTATTTCGTGAATGCCCAGGGGCAACTTCTGTATTCCAATGGTGGCCATCTGACCCTATTGAATCTTCACGACAACAGCTCCACCTCCTTCGACCAGGACAGCAAGGTCCTGGATCTCTGGCCTGCCTTGGACCACAACCCCGCTACCATGACCACGAATGTCCCCCTGGTGTTTACCCGATATGACCGGGACACCAACAATGACGGGCTCGTTGATACCGATGATGAATCGTCCATTTGGATGAGACTTTGGGACCCGCAGCAGCCTCAACTCCAAAGACTCTATCGGATCACTCCGGCGCACAAATTTGATATTTACCCAGCCGTGTCGGGGGATTTCCTCTATTATTCCGATCTGAAGAGCGGAGATATTTTCCGAATGGACATCCCCGCGTTTCTCAAGGATTACGTCGACCTCGATCAGGCCAAATCGCTGGCCGCATCGTATCAGGATCACGGGCAATTGGATCTCGCCCTCCTGGTCCTCGGGAACATTTCTCACAATCTGTTGGCAGAGCAACCCCCTGAGGCACGAGCGGAATTTGATTTTTCCCTTGCCGAAACACAGACACAGGAGGGAAATTTTCTTGCGGCCCGCCAATCTCTGGAGCCCTACACCAGCCAACCGGGACGGACCGGCGCGTTGGCCAGAATCTATACCATCGTCTTGCGAGTCCGGGAGCAGGCTCAGGGCATCAGCTCCGCGGCAAGACGCCGGTTAGTCGCCACAGGCGCGGCTGAGCTCCTCACCATCGGTGAGGAACACCGGAACATGGATGAGGTATACGGTCAAGCCCTCATTGAAGCCGGACGGCTTTACCTTTTTGCGGAGGATCCTCTCACGGCCCTGGATTACCTCGTCAAAGTGGAAGATCTGCACAACAAAGAGATTCGAGCCAAGGGTCTCTTTACCAGAGGGGAAGCCTACCGGATTCTGGATGATGCTCCCAATGTGATCCGCGTGTTCGTGGATGTCATCCAGTTATTTGGCGAACGCTCCTCCTGGGGCAAACGGGCCATCCAACAAGTGGTGATGCTCTCCCAACAGGGTGAAACGGAACGTGAGCGCATTACAGCCTTGAACAAGATTATCCCTCAGTATCCTGACTTTCCCGTCTTAATCGCCACTACCCGCCTAACCATTGCGGACCTCTATCACGAACAGGGAGAACAACTCTCCGCTCTGGAAACACTGGATTTCATTATTTCGGCTCCTGACCTTCCCAACGAACTTGTCATCCAAGCCTATCGGAACAAGGCGACGATCCTTTCAGAATCGGAACGCTACCAGGAAGCCGCGGATACCTATGCCGCCTTAAGTCAGTTTCCCGGAGAAAATCTCACCGAACTCCAGGAAGCCAGGAGTCTGCTCATTTTACAATTGGTAAAAAAAGCGCTGAAGGACCGGAAGGTGGGGGAGACCCGTATCGCCGCCAAATCCTTAAAACACCTGATCAACCAATATCCCGAATCGGTAGAAGCCCATCGGGCCTATATTGAAACTAAAGTCATGCTCCACGACACGGCGGAGGTCCAGGACTGGTACACCACCTTAGTCAAGACCCATCCCGATCACGCCGTCTATCAATATGGTCAGGCCCTGGCATTGTCCTATACCGAACCGCCCGACCTCCCGTTAGTCATCCGCCTTCTCCAACGCGCCATGAAAAAAGATCCCGCCCTGGGGTATGTCCACCAAACGCTCGGATGGGCCTACGAACAAACCGAACGGACGTCCGGCAACAAAGGATATCTTGAAAAGGCCGAGCAGGAATATCGCATCGCGCTGGAGATCAACGATGCCGGTCGCTTTCCCGACGTGGAATCCCAACTGCTCTTGAATTTAGGAAATACCTACCTGGCTCTCTCGAATGCCCGCGAAGCCTATCGACATTACCGACAGCGTGAGGAGCAATTCGCTCCGTCCGGCGAGACTATCACCGAATTGCTCTATCGCAAAAATTATGGAGAAGCCTGTTTTAAATCCGGACGCACCGAGGAATCGTTAGTGCAATATCAGTTGGCCTTACGAAAGGTCCCTCCCGAGCAGCCAAATCTACAAGCCGAAATCCTGGAACGCATCGGATTGTCCCATCAGGACATCGGACAATATGCCAAAGCCATTGAGGCGTTCTCTCAGGCCTTGGTCCTGAACCGTGAGTTAGGACAGGAACAAAATGTCACATTGCTCCAGAGAAATATCGGGGTCAACCTGTTCAACCTGAGCCGCGCCAGTGAAACCGGTGGACGCGAGGAACTCAAACAGGCTTTGGGCAGTTACTTTACCAGCCTGGACCACCTCACCATAGGCGGCGGCAAAACTCTTTCCAAGGGACCAGGCCTGTTCAATGTGAATGTGGCCCTCAATGAAAAGGGGTCTCAAGCGGCCAGCGGATTCGATCGGATCGGCGAGCAAAAGCTCATGTTCAGTTATATCGCCAGCACCTATGAGCAATTAGACGAACCCGGTCCCGCTCGAGATTATTATCGCAAAAAACTCGCTCTCCTCAATCAGGTGACACCGGCTACACAGGATGCGGCCGCTCTGACAGAAAAAGCCATTGTCCTCAATCGGCTGGGAGTGCTGTCCCACCAATTAGATGAACCTGAACAGGCGATGGAGTCCTTTCGTCAATCCTTGAATTACACCCGGACCTTAAATATCCCGTTCGGGACCAGCGTCAACGTCTATAATCTTTCGACATTGGCGGTCGAAAGCCTCCTGCAAGGGCAAACCCCGGACCAAAGCCTTGTGGAGGCCATCACCTCGGGGATTCGGGATCTCCAGCAACGAAACTATGAAGACCGCAATCTGTTCTTCACCCTCACCAACACCGCCATGCTCCTCTCGCTTCTTCCCGACCCATCGCCGGATCAGGGACTCAGGCCGGCTGAGGCCGTCCAACGCATGCATGAGCAGTTCACCTATCAGACGCTTCCGTGGTCCTATTATCAGAAGGCGGACTCGCTCCTTCTCAAGCCTGCCTTATTCTCAGATTCTGAACGTCTGCCTGCTCAATTTCTGGTGAAGTTGAACCAGGCCGAATTAGCACGAACATCGGATCAGTCTCAGGTCTATCGCCGGATTCAGGACGACTTACTCAAACTGGTGGAAGACCGGCAAGCCCCCAATAGCTGGTTGTGGTATCTGTCTCAAGCCGAAGAAGCCGCTGATCCCTCCATGCGAAAGAAGTTTCTCACCCAATCCGTTGAAGCGGTCCTTCGTTTCCCCGCGCAAACCGACCCTCCAACAGGTCAGACCAACACCTGGCCCGCATACGAACGTCTGATTCAGCTCTCTGTTGACCAATTGACTGAAGAAGGCCGGCCCGACGACGCCTTTACCGTGGCCGAGCAACTGAGCATTCGACACATGACCAGCGCCGTCTATGAAGCCGTGGGAGAAGATCTGTTTCTCAAAGGCTTGGGAGACTATGAACCGGAACTACGCTCCTTACTCGGGGAACTCCGGCAAGCCAGAAATCAGGGGAACGTTGCGGCCATTGAAGAACTGGCTCCTGCCCTTCAGGACACGCTCTATGCCCTGTTTGAAGAATATCCCTGGGCCACCGCGTCCTTCTGGGCCTATCCTCCGACCAGGGACCTGATATTTTTGGGCGTTGACGCCTCACATCCCTACCTGAAAATTCTCAAAGGAAGGCAAGGCTATCATGGCTTTGTTCATGACGGGGAGACCCTCCATTACAGCCCTCTGGCGGTCACGGAAAAAGGAGTCGCCGGGGATGAAGAATTTCACAAGCGGCTCACACAATCGGCATCAGCCTATGTGGCAATGCCGCAGGAACTGGAATCCACCCTCCCTTCACTGGGACTCGATCAGAAACCGCTCACGTGGGTCAGTAACTTCTATGACTTCCTGAATGGCTATCATCAGCGCAGCCTCTTTTTTTCTTACATCACCACCCCGAGCACGCTTGTCCCTTCCACGCCCCCGAGTGCGGGGGAAATTCCATTTGTGCTCCAGCAATTTAACGGGGTCGAGGCTCATGATCATCCGCTGGCTACCCACACCAACATTGCCGCATTTATCAAAAATCCGGATACATTCGCCTTTGAGGTACAGGAAGATCAGGATGTTCGGGAATATGTTTCCGTGCTCGATTTTGCCGGCAGCCAACATCATTCGATCCTGCTCTTCGGCGGGATCCCCTCCTCATCCCCTTCCCCATGGGTGCTGGTTTCCTCTCTCCTGCGCGCCGGATTTCCTCATGTCATCGTGAGCCGGACAGCGCTCGATTCCCAAACCGCTACCAGGTTTCTGAATCAATATCTCACGCATCTCGATACGCTTTCTCCCGATGAGGCCGTCGTGGCCGCATCGAAGGATATCTGGGGACCGGATCAGGGGAAATATCCCTTCCGCCATTACGGATTTGCCGGCATGGGTCCGGACGAACGTCAGGAATATGCCGCCTCTATCTACGACCAAGAAGTCGCAGAGGCCATTCACGCATTTGAGACCAAAGACTTTCCCGCCTCCCTCCTGCATATCGAACATGCGCTCGCCCTTATCGAGCATGCAAAAAAACGACAGGACTTCAAAGAACTCACCACCCTGGCTGTGGAAACCGCCTTTGAAGTCAACGATTATGAAAAGGGAATCTTCTTTCAACAGAAGCTGCTGGATTCCCTCACCGCGGAAACCCCTGCCAGTGAGCGAGCCGAGGCGGAATATCGTTTGGGCATCTTGCATTCCCGACTCGAACATTTCGACATCGCCGTGCAACATCTCGAACAGGCCAATCAGATTTGGGATCAGGGCGACGAGCTTGACCGACTCGCGGAAGGCATGGCCACATTGGGCATTGTCCGTGAAAACATGGGGGCCTATCCGGAAGCCCTGGAACAATTCAACCAGTCGTTTTCCCTGTATCAGGAAATCGGGGAAATGGGTCACACGGCGTTTCAATACCGTCGAATCGGGCGTATTTATTACCTTCGATTAGGCCGGTACGAGAAAGCCCGGGAAAACTTTCTGGCCGCCCTGAAACTGTATCAGGAGCAAGGCGATCCGCAGGGAGAAGCCGAAACGCTGTATGAAGTGGGACTGACGTATGAAAAAGTCGGCCTGTTCGACCAGGCCGCGGACCGCTACCACCAGGCCCTGGCCATTGCGAAAGAACTGGATGACCCCAAGCTCCTCACGACGGGCGACCTCTACCTCGCCAATGTGGCCTGGTTCCAGGGGAACTATCAAACCGCCTTTCAATTCTTAACCCAGGCCGACAAAAAAGCCGAACAGGCCAAAGACCCGCAATTACGCATTATGGTGAAAAATACCCGCGGGCTGATCTACTGGACACTCAATGACACCGACAAAGGACTCGTCCATTTACACGATGCGGTCACGCTGAGCCGGTCCTCCAATATTCAAACCGAGTTAGCCTCTTCGCTCAACAACCTTGGATTGATCTACCGGCAACGGGGCGACCATGCCGCCGCCCTGGACTATTTTCAACAGGCCAAAACGCTGGACGAGTCCCTCAAGAGCCAATGGGGTTTAGGCTACGACCATCGGAATATCGGCATCTCCCTATTAGCCCTGGGACAGTTGGAAGAAGCCGAAGGGCATTTTCTGAAAGCTGAGCAGATCAGCGCCGAGATCAACAATGTCATCAACTGGGTCAAGGCCTTACTCGAACTGGGTAACGTCAATAAAGCGCTGGGGCGACCAGAACCGGCTCTCGGCTATTACGAGCGGGCGCATGAGATCTCTCAGCGATACGGCATCAAGGAAGTGGAATGGCGCGCGGCAGCAGGCAAGGCCACGTTGTTACGGGAGGAGGGAAAGCTCCCGGATGCCTTGAACTGGTTTACCAAAGGGGTCGAGGTGGTAGAAGGCATGCGGGCCGCGCTAAAAATCGATGAACTCCGCAATAGTTTCCAGACTAACAAACTGGATCTGTACGGGGACATCATCACCCTGCTCATCACGATGAATCGGACCGATGACGCCTTTAACTTTTTAGAGCGCTCCCGATCCAGAAGTTTTATCGACCTGCTGGGTAATCAAAAACTCTCCTTCAAAACTGAAGGTGATCAGGAGACCTGGACAAAAATCAACATGATGGCTTCCACCCTGGATTCGCTCAAATCGGAACTGGGATCATATGAGGAACCGCCGGCCGACCTTCAGGAACGGTATCACAATACGAAAGCCCTGTATGAAGAAGCCATCCTGGAGGTCAAACAGGAGAATCCAGCGCTCAGCAGTTTTGTCTCCGTGGATCCGCTCAATCTGGAAGGAGTCCAACAGCTCCTGGCCCCTAAAGTGGGACTGCTCACCTATTTTCTGACAAAAGACCAGCTCTACCTGTGGCTCATCACGAACGAGCGAACCATTTTCAAATCTGTGTCAGCGAAGGAAGAAGACCTCACCCGCTTAGTGACCCGTTATCGGCAACTCGTTCAGCATCTGGAACCGGTTGATGATGAATTACAAAAACTTTATGGGTCTCTGATTCAACCGATTGAACCCGACATCAAAAACCTGGAGTATTTGGGAATTATTCCCGATGGCCCTTTACATTTTCTCTCCTTTGCGGCACTCAAACACGGCCCCGCCTATCTCGTGGATGAGATCCCGCTTTTTTACGCACCCTCGGCTTCCGTCTTCCAATTCACCTTTGCCAAACGTCAAGCCGTCAAAAATGACAAAGTCCTTGCCATCGGAAATCCCGATTTGGGAAATTTTAATTACGATCTTCCACTAGCCGAATTGGAGGCCCAAAGCATCAAATGGAATTATCCCAACATGGATATTCTGACCGGAACAAAGGCCACCAAGGAATGGGTGGTGAAGAATATCTCCCGATATGGCATCATTCACTTAGCGGCCCATGGTGAATTTGATGAGGGCAATCCGCTGTTGTCCTCACTCTGGCTGGCTTCAGAAAACCCCGAAAACCGCCGACTGACCGTCAAGGAGATTTTTGGGTTGGAATTAAACGCGGATCTGGTAACCTTAAGCGCCTGCCAAACAGGCCTGGGCAAACTGGAAGCCGGTGAACTTATCGGCCTGAACCGCGCCTTTGTCTATGCCGGCACGCATGCCCTGGTGTCCGCCCTTTGGCGGGTGGACGACCTCTCCACCTCGGTGCTCATGAAACATTTTTACCGGAATTACGTCACGGCGAATAAAGCCAGAAGCTTGCGGCAAGCGCAACTCCTCGTCAAAAAGGATTTTCCCCACCCGTCCTATTGGGCCGGGTTTAGTTTAATCGGAGACTATCAATAATGGGAGTGTTGAAAAAAGCCGCCACCGGCGTTCTCGCCCATTTGTCATGCTCACGTACCCCCCATGTACGTTCCGCGTGCCAAACGGGCTGCGGCCTTGGTGGACGGCCTTTTTGAACCCTCCCCATGCGCTTCGCTGCCACGCTAATAATATAGCGATAATTGAAACTAGTGAAAATTTTCAATATTCAACAGTCCAATAATCACGCCCTATAGTTCCACGCTGAAAGGGGGCCTCATGCCAGACCGTATCGCTCGAGTAATCGTCGGAGTCGTCTTCCTCACATTGGCTGCCTGGATGATTCCAACAACCAATTGGGCAGCGACACTTTACGCCAAACAGGATGACGTCAAAGTCAATGCTGAGAAATCTCCCACCTCCGCCGTCGTCGCCACCCTGGCGCTAGGAGATGCCGTGACCGTCTTGTCCGAAGAAGGTCGACTCGCCAAAGTCAAAACCGCCACAGGAAAAACAGGCTGGGTATTTAAATTCCGGCTGGCAGAAGAAAAACCTTCCACGGGTGGCGGCGGGCTTGGCCTCTCCGGCCTCACGGGGCGGAACACCATTGCCGCCCGAGAGTCCCGGGCAGGAGGCAGCATTCGAGGCCTCAAGGAATCCACCGAACAATATGCCAAAGCCAAAAATATTAAAAAGGAAGACCGTGATGCCGTGGATCACATGGAGGCCTTTTCCATTGCCCCGGAGGAATTCATGCAGTTTAAAAAAGCTGGGAACTTAGGAGAATTTTCGGGAGGTGCCCAATGAATATCGGTAAATTTCTTGCGAATGTCACCATTTTGAGTCTCCTCTTGTCCAGCATGGGGTGCGGGGGATCACAATCCGGGCAATCGTCGCAACAAACGGATCTCATAGGAGGTCTCGGTGCGGCCCTCGGCATGAAACAACAAAAAATCGATCTTCTGAAAAAAGGCGTCGGGGTTGTTCAAGCGATGGAGCCTATTGGAGAAGAAGAGGAAATCACGTTGGGGGAAGCCGTCGCGGTGGAAGCCTTTAGCCGTTTCGGCGGTGAATATTCGAATCCAGCCTGGACACGCTATATCAATCTAGTGGGAAAGACGGTGGCGGAAGTCTCGGACCGGCCAACCCTGAACTATCATTTCGCCATTCTTAACAGCCAGGAACAGAATGCCTTTGCCGCTCCCGGTGGCTATATATTCATCACCGTCGGCCTCCTGAAGACCCTGAACAATGAAGCCGAATTAGCCGGCGTGTTGGCCCATGAGATTGCGCATGTCACCCAGAAACACATGCTGGACGCCATTCGCCGGGGAGCCCTGATGGGCAGTGTCTCGGAACTGTCCCTCACCGCCATGAAACAGGATCCGGCGATGTTCTCCAGCGTCATCGATGAAATGACGGACCTCTTATTCACGAAAGGACTGGATAAAGACAAAGAATTTGAAGCCGACGTGGTTGGGGTAGAGTATGCCTATCGGGCAGGCTATAACCCGCAGGGACTGGAAGATTATCTGCAGACATTGGCCAAAGAAGAAGGGCATGTGGAATCCAAGTTTTTCACCACGCATCCTTCCACCACCCTCCGTATCTCCAAAATCGATACCCTTTTAAAGAATTATTCCGACATCAAAGGTCTGCCGTTTCTCACCGAGCGTTTTCACCAATACGTGAAAGCGGGGTAAGGCTGGGGCAATTTAAAGATTGGCTAGGTAAATAGAAGGATGAGGCACTCGGCGTCCCCCATTCTTGTGCTCACGTGATTTGCTGTGTTGCCGGGTTTCGCCCCGGCAGGCGAGGACCTTTTGTTTCGGCAAAAGGTCCCAAAACCATTGACGCCCCGTCCGGTCTCATTGAGATGGGACGGACGCGAACCTTAGGAGGGCGGCCTAACTCGCTGCGCTCAAACAAAGTCCGCCGGCTCATAAGAGCGTCCGACCCAAGGACCGAACGGCAGGCGTCGGAGCAGGAGAGACAAGCCTTTCAGCGACGCACCTAAAAGAGCATGGTGGAACGTGATGTCCAATACCACGGTTGCCCAAAGAAGGATCTCCAACAGCTAAAACTCTTTTAGCCTTTGATACCCCGAATGCTTGCTGCGAAATTTTTCATTCCTTATTGCTTGTGCAGATACTACGAAAGTAGACATGACCCTCATGGCAAATGGCATTGATGGGTTGCAAGGTTTTAGAGGCGTTGCCTAACACTGTGTGGAGCGGCGCGGGCCGCTGATATAACTGGAAACGATCCGCCGTCTCATCGCGTCCGCTTCGAACACCTTGCTAGAGTGTATTTGCTTTCCTTAGCTTTTTGATAACATCTGGTCGGCTCAAAAATTCAATTCCAAAGAGATTGCCGTCGTGATCGACGTCGATATTGAAACCATCTTTTAAGAATGGAATTGTTTCAGCAACAGGTGCCGCAAGATTCGCGAAGTGGGGGCTTGGAGATGGACGAATAAAATAGATATAACCAGCATAAGCTGTTTCATCATAGGTACACCGATCAACAATTACTGATGCGATTTGTGGTATAAGCGCAGTGCGGCCTTCCCCAGCCAGGACAGCTCCAACTTCCGTAGCTAAGTCTGGTAGGATTGATTCGAATGTTGGCATTAGCTCTCTAGAAGAGGGGACAAGTAGGTTGTTGGGAGTTTCGTCCGCAGGTATGGGGAAGCAGTCCGCAGGGAAAGGCTTCAAGAAGTAGGTGGGAAAGGTGGAGGCAGAAATTCGTTAACAACAGATTTGATCTCATACCCTTGTTTCTGTGGCTGCATGGAGTATAGCGAAATGCAGTCCCTAGCAACAGATTGCTAAATGCGGTCATGCCGCTGTTGCTAGGCTAAGCAATTTGCCTGGCCATCGCCTGTACATATTTGCCGCATTTTCGGAGTTACTGATCACCAAGTTAATAATTTGGTGGTTTAGACTTACCACGTCTCTGCAGGTTAGAAAAAAACTATACGAATCTTTTGATTCTTTCCAAACAGCAGGAGATATGCTGTCTTCTTGTCTCCATCCAGACAAAATTCCAATGATCTTTTCTGATTTTATTGAGTTCTTTCCATATGGATGCCAAGCATCGTGTTCCTGCCGATAATTGACGGCGTTTCTGTATTGAGAAAGGTAGTTTCCTTTTGAAAGTCGACCTCTATCAGTTAGTCTAAAAATAATATCATCAACCGTTGCGGATACTTGTTGCTTATGAACTGTCAAACCCGAAACAGTAAGCACTTTATTACTAATGATTTGCAAACATTTTTTAAATGCTCTCCAGGTATCCTCATGTGTATTGCTCATCTTCTCCAGCACAAGCAATCTAGTAAGGGGATCATATTTGCCGGCAAAAAACCCTGCATCTGACCGAATAGAGTTTTTTAACCCAACCGTCAAACCATAACTATTTAACTGGGTAACATGACTCCGTTCCAGCTGACTACAGATATTGCCAAAGCATCTCATGATGGAGTGCGCAGAAAAAAAAGCTGCGTAATAGGATTTGATAGCTATCCATGCAAAAGATTTAGGCAATGAAGATATGGAATGAATGCTTTCCATTGTTTCAAAGGACGCACTTGCCATTCTACAGCTGTCAAAAGCAACCATATGGTTAAAAGCATATTCATTGTTAACTTCTATTTCTATAACTTTGTTTGAAGGAATATCTCTTACTATATAGTTGCCAGATGATACCCATTTCTTGAAGTCCGTAGTTTCGACAGGTATTTCGGTGTTTAATAGCCCCTGAAGCAATATTGGCCTAAGTAGTTCTATATGCTTCATTACAAAGTAAATTCTGACTTGATGTTATCTTCTAGATGATCTGATAGAGCTTTATAAGAGGTTCCAGGGCTATTAAATCTGGCCGGTTTAATACGCGAAAATAACCCCTCCATAGCTTCGTAGAAATTATCCACAGAGTAATTAGCACCATGCCGGTCTTTCAATTTCGAGGCAGCGATTGGGAAAAAGTTTGATATAGCACGGAACACAACAGCTCCTAATATCGACTCATCGCAATTAATTTCTTTCAAGCCAATAATAAAAGCCAAAAAATAACTATTTAATACGGAATATATTTCTTCAGCATCTTTTCCTCTAAATACGTTAAGCAAGGGTTTTATTGAATTGTTGAAAGTGACTCTCGTGATCTTTTTTTTCGCCCTGGAAGAAGCAGAAAACTTATTTAAGAATGCACTTTCTGGATCACTGTTAAAGAGATCAAATACCTCTCTCATCAAGTTTTCCTCGTTGCTTTCATATTCAGCTAAATTTTTAATGTCTAACAAAAGCTCATTGGGAACGCCTCGCTGCTTAGAATTGATATCAATAAATAGTCTTGATTCATCGCGGCGGGATAAATCGTTATATATAACTACTGGAATCCTCAATGTAGATTCGGCTAAAGAAAATCCATACACCCTGTGCTGCCCATCTAGAATTAAAAATGCCTTTGGAGTATCGTTAAATTCAACTGTTTTCCCTTTCCCAACAATTTTGAGGTCCGCTTCTTCTTGGGCTGAAAGAATAATTGAGCTAGGGATAGTGCCTAAGCCTGAGTCAATATACTTGGCTATTTCTGCAGCCCGCTTCTTGTCTAATATTCGCTGAAACCCTTTTTGAGGGTCCTCATCCCTTGTGGAAACGAAACAACACTTCGCCAACACATCGCTAGGGATTGTGCATGTATAAAACTTATGGCTTCCTTGAGTAACTTGGCTGATTGAGTATCTACGTTTTTTCTCTGTCATCACTTATCTCTGTTTTGTTCATATAATGGTTATTTCGATATAGCAAGACATTTAAAAATGTTTAGGGGGATCCGCATAAAAGACGGATCTGCGTATTCTTGGCCGTATAACACACCATCGAATTTTCTGAAAATAACGACATGATCGTTGGCATTTCAATGCGTTCACCCGAATGGCATCCTATGCCATCCTCATCCCTCAAGTGTTCATGCAGTTCCCTGGCATTTTCGGTCCCTCATGTGTGTACTCGAAACACCTGGGCCACACAATACGGCCAGTATCGATGCGACAGATTCTTGTACAACGTTGTAAATATGTCAAGGCTTCTGATTTTCATTCATACCGCTTCCGGAGTTTTTTTCCTCTTCTGATATTCAATAATTTGCTCCGGTCCGGATGGGACCCTCAGCGTTGTTTCGCCCAATAACGTTTCATGCCAGACAGGGATTGAAGCGATGGGCCTTCTTGAGAAAAAACAGGGGTCAAGTCTTTTGTTGAGAGTTTCGTGTGGAGGAATGGGAAAGAAATCCGCAGGCAAATGCTTCAAAAAGCGGATGGGACAGATGGAGACAGAATTTCGTCACCAACAGATTTGTTCCCATACCCTGACCCTAAAAGTTTCATCTCCCCTGATCCGACGCCTGCCGCCCGTCCCCTGATCGGACGCTCTTTTTCCTGGCGGGCCTTGTGTGAGCCTGGCGAGTTGGCCCGCTCTCCCGTGGTTAGCGTCCGATCAATCAGATGAGACGGGCGGGGCGTCACTGGTTTTGGCTACTTTTGCCTGAACAAAAGTGGCTCGCCTGCCGAGGCGAGACCCGGCAACACAGAACATTACATGAGCATAAGGTTGGGGAACATAATACGTGCGATGTATTCCCCCGCCCACACCTTTTACTGGCAAACTCAGGACAGGTTTCAGGAAATATTTTGCTAGACCCTGGCTATTCCCCCTGGGCACAGATCCTTCGCTAATAGCTCAGGATGACAGCCTGTTGATGTCTCTCTCCTAAGGTGCACGGGGCCCCTTGCATGCCACCCCTTTAGGATGTTCAAAAGAAACCAAACAGGATTCAAGTTTGTTGTAGAAAGTTTCGTGCGTAGGTATGGAGAAGCAATCCGCAGGCAAAGGCTTCAAGAACCGGTGGAAGCAGAGATTCGTCAATAACAAATTTGACCCTATATCCTATCCCACATCGAGCAGCCACAACTCTCTTCAACCCCCTTTGCATCCTTTTCTCCGCCTGCGATCGGCTGAACGTCAGCACTAACCGACGCAAGTGAACGAGCATCCGAGAAAAGCGCCTTGTTCGAATTTTTCACTCTTCCTCCTCATGAAGCACGTTCATTGCGCCATGAA
Organism: Nitrospira sp. MA-1; assembly: GCA_032139905.1. Lineage (NCBI taxonomy): Bacteria > Pseudomonadati > Nitrospirota > Nitrospiria > Nitrospira sp. MA-1. The sequence goes on along the minus strand of JAQJDB010000007.1, from coordinate 114,124 downwards.
CCACTGCAACGACATCTATTTGATCTGCTTTAATGTGATAGATGATTCTGTATGAACCGAAAAATACTTCTCGTATTTGGTCTACATCGTATTCTGGTACCTGCCGACCCGACAGAGGAAACATGCCGATTTGCTTTGATCTTTTTGTAATTCGATCCACTATTCGCAAGGCATAGGTCTTTGAGTCCTGAGATATATGCGCATAGATGGCATCCAAATGTGCCTCCGCTGTCTTCGTCCAATGGATTTTCATTCGGGTAGACCGTATTTCTTCCTAATTTCTGACACATCCTTTGTTCTGCCTGCCCTGCTATCATCAAGGCCTTTTTCGATGGCTTCCCGCACATATATTTCGTGCATCAGATCATCCCACGTGGCATTGGGCGGCAATCGATCTACTAGTTTGTGTGCATCTTCTTTTCTTACGACGTTAGACATCTCTCACCTCCACGTGAATGGTCACCTGTCAGATTATCTATTTTGCTGAACAATGTTTAGGCGGATGGGCATAAGAGCCGGCTTTGCCTATTTCTGTCCGTATAATACGCCATCGAATTTCCTGAAACTAACGACATGATCGTGGCCATTTCAATGAGTTCACCCGAATGACATCCGGTCGCGTCTTCTTTCCTTATTTGTTCATGCAGTTCCCTGGCATTGTCGGTCCCTCCTGTGTGCTATCGACACACTTGGGGCACACAATACAGCCAGTCTCAATGCGACGGATTCTTGTACAACGAAGGAATTAAGTCAAGAATCCTGATTTTCATTCATGCCACTTCCGGAGTTCTTTCTTCGACTCCTGCCAGTCATTTTTTCTCCACGGTCCCGACGCCTGCCGCCCGTCCCATGATCGGACGCTCTTTTTCCTGGCGGGCCTTGTGTGAGCCTGGCGAGTTGGTCCGCTCTCCCGTGTTTAGCGTCCGATCTAATCAGATGAGACGGGCGGGGCGTCACTGGTTTTGGGTCCTTTTGCCGAAACAAAAGGACCTCGCCTGCCGGGGCGAAACCCGGCAACACAGAAAACCAGATGAGCGCATAAGTGGGGAACACATGTGCGATGCCCTCACCTGCCCACACGATTTACTCGGAGCCCATGTATCCTGATCCATTCGGCAAGTTCAGGATAAGTTCAGGAAAAATTGCGCAAAGGCCCTGGCCTCTCCACCTGGTCGCAGATCCTTCCCGCCGGTTCAGGATGACAGCCTCTTGATGGCTCACTTTGTCTTATTTTTCGAACCGGCCTTCGACGTGTGTAGTAATTCGCCCATAATCAGGGAAACTTTCCAGCCGATAAACTTCCGCTGAACTTCTCCCCCTCAAGTTACTTTTGGTTAGGGTGGACATAGGGATTCATGTAGAATTGAGGCAACCGATGGAAGGAGGGTAACTCATGAATGAACTGGAACAGCTTGAGCAACAGGTACTGAATCTGCCGCCCCAAGACCTGGCTCAGTTTCGGGAATGGTTCCTTGAGTTCGATGCGCGTGTCTGGGATCAGCAGATTGAAGCTGATCTCAAGGGAGGGAAGCTCGACGGGCTTATCTCAGAAGCCCGCGCTGAGTTTAAAACGGGGGGAAACGCGACGAGTCAGTCTAGAAGGGCATTCAGCTGCGGCAGACGGCTGGAACGGACGAGACTGAAGGCAGTGGGGTATTCCCCCTTGCCAGCCCGCTGTTCGGGCACTTGCGGAACTAATCTGCAAATTCTCAAGTGTCCGGAAGGTTTACATTTTCTCCATATCTTTGATGGCCGGTCCATGCAGTACTTTGCCGTCAGCGGCGAAACGCGAGCCGTGACACGGACAATCCCAACTCTTTTCCGCCGGGTTCCATTGTACGAAGCAACCCATATGAGTACAGACCGGCGACAGGGTACTCACCGTATCGTCTTCCGCTTTATACATCGCCACTTTCCCCCGTTCCGTTTTCACAATCTTACCCTCACCAAGCGCGATACTATCAGGTGTTTCGTTCGTCATGCGGTCGCCGACGAAATGTTTAACAATATCGGCTCCCTGCCCGACTAAATCCGGGACTCCCGCCAGATTTGCGCGGTTCGGGTCGAACACTTCCGACCACGAATTCTCGCGTTCTAAAATCAAGTCGCGCAAGAGCATTCCGGCCACGGTGCTATTGGTCATGCCCCAGCCGGCAAAGCCGGTGGCGACATAGAGATGCCGTGAAGATGGTCCATACCATCCGATGTACGGCACTCCGTCAATGGTGCGATTGTCCTGTGTTGACCAGCGGTATTCCACCGACTCGATAGTGAACCGCTCGCGCGCCCATTGCTCAAGCCTTTGATATCGGGCCACCGTATCATCGCCCTGTCCGGTTTTGTGTCCTTCGCCGCCGACCAAAAGCCAGTCACCTCCGGGCACCGGATAGCTCCGCACAGAGTAAGACGGCTCCGTGCTGATAAACATGCCAAGGGGGCCCGGCTCCACCACGCGGGCAGCCAACACATAGGACCGATGCGAATGCAGACGAAAGGAGTACAGAGCTTTGTCGTTAAAAGGAAAGTGGCTGGCAACGATGACCGAGCGCGCGGCAATCGCGCCTTGCTCGGTGGTGATGGCGCACGGCTCGCCTTCTTCCACATTCACGACGCGAGTTCTTTCAAAGATGAAACTGCCCTCGCCGGGGATGTCTTGCGCCAAAGCCAGCAAGTATTTACGCGGATGGAATTGTGCCTGATTGTCGAAGCGCACAGCGGCTTTTACCGCAAAAGGCAACGGCGTTTCATGGGTGAAAGTGGCCGGAAGCCCAAGCTTCAATGCCGCGTCCGCTTCAGCCTTGATCTGATTTACCTCGTCCTCGGACTCCGTATAGGTGTAGGCCTCGGTGCGGAAGAAATCGCAGTCGATGTGTTTAGCTCGAACAAGATCGGCGATCTGTTCGATAGCGGCCTGGTTCGCCTCGGCGTAAGCACGCGCCTTCTCTTCCCCGAAATGGCGAATGAGGTCATCATAAATCAATTTGTGCTGTGAAGTTATTTTGGCGGTCGTGTGGCCGGTCACGCCCTGAATAATGCGCTCGGCTTCCAGCACCGCGACGGTTTTTCCCTGAGCCTTGAGCAGCGTGGCCGCCGTTAAGCCGACAAGGCCACCGCCAATAATGGCCACATCCACAGTCAATCCGCTTTGTAAGGATGGAAAACTTGTTTCCGGGGTCGTGTCGAGCCAGAGTGAATTCGATTTGCCGGGCAGAGAATGATAATGATTGGGCATAGTGTTTTTTGCCGGAGTAATCCGGTGCACTCCTGGTTATTCTAAAGTAGGAAAATTATATGTTCCCCCCAAATGGCATCCGGCACCATCGTCTTCCCTCAATTATTCATGGAGTTGACTGACAAATCCTCTCACGTTTTTGTGCTCTCGAAGCACAATTAAAACACACAATACTACTACACTTGATGCGACAAATTCTTAGGCAACGAAGGAATTACGTCCAGAATTTTGATCTGCAATCATAACGCTTCTTGTGATTTTTCTTCGCTTCCTGCCAGTTAAAACCTGCTCGGGTCCAGATGAAATCCTCAACATTGTTTCGCTCAATTCCGTTTCATGCCAGATCAAGATTGAGGCGATAGGCCTTCTTGAGAAAAAACCAGTGATCAAATATTTTATTGAGAGTTTCGTATGAAGGAATGAAGAAGCAGTCCGCAGGCAAAGACTTCAAGAAACTGGTGGAAACAGAGATTCGGCAACAATAGATTTGACCCTATACTGACATACTCAACTCTGGGGCCCACGCTCTGTTCTGTATTGCAGGGTTTCGCCCCGGCAGGCGAGGTCCTTTTCTTTCGGGAAAAGGACCCAAAACCATTGCCGCCCCGTCTGGCTCATGAAAGCGGTCGGACGCTAGCTTGAGGAGGGCGGACCAACTCGCTCTGCTCAAACATGGCCCGCCAAGGCATCAGAGCGTCCCTCCTTTGGATCAGACGGCAGGCGCCGGAGCAGAAGAAACGACCCCTCCCGTGACTCACATAAGAGAGCATGGTGAAACATGATATCCAACACCATAGTTGGCCAAAAGATGATCTCTAACAGTTAAAACTCTTTTAGCCTTTGATACCCCGTCAGCTTGCTCCTGGATTTTTGAATCCTTATCGCTGGTCCAAATTCGAGATTAGACCTGAGCCTCATGGCAAACGATTTCTGCTTAACTCACCACCTTGGACATGTCGCAAACAAGGGTAGCTGAGTTCAAGCAGCAGACGCAGAATCCAACTGAAAAATAGAGACAATTTTTTTGTCACTCTACAGAAAATGTAGGCACAGCATTTTTAATTTTGATTGGCATCCCCTCCGCCGCCTGCTGGCGGCTGAACACCCAAGCTCACCGGTAGCCTTCAGCGTGACGGAAGCCGCCCGGTTCAGCGCCTAGACCCTACTTCTGGATATACCGCCATTGCCCACCCTTCCGTTTTGACTATGTTGCAGAATTCCGGAGTGCTAACGCCGCGCCGTTTTTCTTCTTCACAAGATGACGTATGGCGTGCCGGACAAGCCACTTGGAATCGTTGGACGAGTTCCCACTTAGCCAGCGACGGCAAGTCTCGATAACCAATTCTGGATGGTCTTTGACAATGTCTCCAAGATGGTTTGCCACGCTGCGCCGTACATACAAGGACGAATCATCCTTGAGAAGCTCCAGAATCGGGAATGTTGGTGATGGATCCTTGATGAATGCGGGGATCCGCTTTGCCCAAGGCAGCCGTGGCCGCAGACCCTCCGAACACAGGCGCCGGACGTGTGGATTTTGATCATGCGTCCATTTCATGACCTGTGACAACGTTCGATTCTGCTGTTGAATAAGAAACGGACGAATGGCAAATTCCGATGTGAATCGAGTGGTCAGGGCGTGCAGGGCATTCATAGAAATGTCGAAGGGGTCTTCTCCTCCGTTGTATTCCGGATCGATGCCGTAGCTGGCAATAAAGAAGCTATGTGGGAGATAGAAGAACTCAGCTAACCCGAACTCATCAGCTTCTGTTTGCGGCGGTGTAAGAGAATCCAGAAGGATTTGAAGAGCATTTCTGTAAGCATCGGGCAGGAATTGCCTTAGTGCAACTGCGATATGCTGACCACGCGGCAAAAACTCCAAATCCTCCAGCCCGGAGAGGGCTTTCTTCCGAAATGACGTTGCATCAAACCCCGGATGCACGAAACGGACGTTTCGCGCCAAGCAGTCAACTGCTTCCGAGCCAAGCAAAGTCTTGAGGGGGACGCCCTTCCGAATCGAACGTGGCGCATCGGGAATGCAGGGAAGGCTATGCGACCTCGTCATGGCAGCTCCGGATAAAATCTAACCTTCGTCATATTTCCAGGAGACATCGAGCGAAGCTACGCTCTTTCCTCTTGTCGTCGATGGCTTTGTTTGCCCTTCAGAAGCTTGTTCTAGTGGATGAGATTCGGGGACGCTTTTTTTTCTTACCTCAATTGTTCATACAATACCCTGGCATTTTCATTCAGGTGTGCTCTCAAACCATAAGGGCCAGATCACTTAACGGGCAGCCCGGAACATTGGCTTTATCGGTGGTGAACTGCCGGCCTGAATTTCTCCCACAATCTCGAAGCCGAAACACTGGTAGAGCGGAATGTTAGCCGAATTAGTCGCTTCCAGATAAGCAGCGACGTGGCCCTTATCACAGACTTCAAGCCCATGTGCGAGCAGGGCAGAGCCATACCCCTCACCTTGAAGCATTGGCTCAACCCCAATGGCAGGCAGGTACCAATGTGGAACCGGCGGATGTGACGCGCCTGCCCGTTCCAGTAAGGCGAACGCATCCCCTTGCAGTTCAGGGGCCACACCTTCTTGCATGACAGCAGCAACCGCCTCCTCGTCAGGACCGACGCCGGGAGGCAGCCAGAGCGCTGCGGCTTTATAATCTTCCGAACGATAGGCCGATCCGTGATCGAAGGCGCGTCCAGCAAAATACTTCAGGACTAGTGGGAAGTAATGAAGATACTGCTTGGCATCGGGCAACATCCAGCGAATGAACGGATCGGAGATAAACGCGGTGACGAGAGCGGCGATTGACCTATCGTAGTCGGATAGTAATGCGCCTGTTACAGACGGTGCTGACATTGTCTCTCTTGAAATGATGGTGAAGTGGAAAGGTATTTGACAACGGCCACCGGAACTGCGAGCAAACGTGACTGCGGCCTGATGCCGCGTGCAGCGCATTTTATGCTTTCTTGGTTTCGCTTAACCTTTTCCCCTATTCATGGCGTTCCCTGTCATTTTCGATCACTCATGTGTGCCCTCGAACAACATGAGGCTCACAATTCAGCCAGTTTCAATGCGACAGCATTCTTGTTCGGGGTTGCAAAAAAGTCAAGAATGATTTTTTCATTCTTACCTCTTCCTGAGGTGTCTGCTGAATGGTGGACAATCAATAACCCGCAAGTGACATGGAAACCGATTGCCTCCTGACGGAAACAAACGATTTCCCTGAACCTGGACTCTCAAGCCGGGCACGGATCCTTCCCCGCCGGCTCAGATGACAACCGGTTGATGGCTCTATCTTCGCAAGTTTTCCAAGTTTTCCCACTGTGTTAGGGTGTCCTTGCCCTCATTCCGGCAATAGCCCTTCATCAGGTTATTGAAAAACCCTAAATGTTGAGCCGAGCCGTTTCCTCCCTCAATGTTCACGGACTCTCATTTACTATGATATCCTCTTTAAAGTGTTAAGCTTCTTTAGTTATCCCGCTACAAATTCTCAAAGATTCAACTATGGCTGATTGTTGCAATGACAAAGCATGTGAGATCGAGGCGCTTCAGGATCGCCAAAGCTCAATACTCAAAATCGTGTTGGCCATTAATGCGGTGATGTTCCTGATAGAACTCACAGCAGGACTGCTCGCCGGTTCTGTTTCTTTGATCGCGGATTCACTAGATATGTTGGGGGATGCATTGGTGTATGGCTTCAGCATTTACGTGGTGGCGCGAGGCGCAAGGATGAAAGCCAAGGCCGCCCTCCTCAAGGGCGGCGTCATGGCGGCCTTCGGGCTCTTTGTTCTCGGACAGGCGGGCTACAAGATGATTTTTCCGCAGGTTCCCGTATTTGAGGCCATTGGCGCCATTGGCCTACTGGCACTTGCGGCCAATAGCCTTTGCCTTCTCTTGCTCTGGCGCCATCGGGCCGATGACATCAATATGAGTTCCGTGTGGCTATGTTCCCGCAATGACATTATTGCGAATGTCTCGGTGCTGTGTGCCGCCGCAGGGGTATGGCTTACCGGTTCAGGCTGGCCTGACATTCTCGTGGGTTTTGGACTCGCGGCTCTTTTTCTCCGGTCTTCCCTATATGTCTTGCGCGGGGCTCATACGGAGCTTCGCGCCGTCTCTCCTTCAAATTAACCTTTGGGAAAATGGTGCTCAGTTAGCGCCATCAAAAATAGAGCTGTGGGCGAGGCCTCAATGGGATTCACCGGCTAGAAGGCCTCGTGATGGGCACACGTGGAAATCCCGACCTGACCATTATCGGATAGGTCGCCGGGCATAATCGGCTTTCCCTTGAAAAGATCGACCCTCAGTTGAATTCCCGATCCGGCCTGTTGAACTTGTCCAGCCTGACCTCCGACTTGCCCCACCTTCTCCAAGCCCTCCGCGAGCAACCGGATCCTCGCGCCACTCCGGCCATTGAGGTGTTCTGTCAGCGCGCGCGAAAATACCTGGGAATTTATCTGGCCATCTTGGGTGGCACCGATGCCATTAGATTTGGGGCGGCATTGGTGAGCCGGCTCCCGACATCCGTACTCGAATGGGCGAAGGAATCGGTTGGTGCGGTCCCTCGTGGGATAGCCCTCGAAATTTCGAGGGCTCCGATGTGCAGGCAGGAGAAGCCATTCCCATTCATCGCAAGGAATCCGCTATTCAATTTCCGGTGATCGGAACCGACAAAGAATCGTGGGTAGCGAGTGAAACGTGTCAATATCTGAAAAATCCATGATGAACACAGGCCAAAATTTATTGTCCAGGCGAAAAGACCCTACAGGCGCCGACAAAACCATTCTCATTTTGTTCACCTATCAACAAGGGAAAAACCTTTCTGTGGATAAACCATTTTCAGGAGATCATTATGAGCTTTTGATGAAACTCAAAAGGATCAACTGAATCAAAAAAGTCAAGATAAAATCATCATTCTACCTTTACGACTACGCCAAAAAATTCACACCACTATATTTAGTATTGAAAAATATTATCAACACAATGCCTAAAATTTACGCAATTTGCTCATTTCTCTATCAATCCTTCAAAAATACCGCTTTTGTTGCCGGTAGCCACCAGGTTATCCACAAAATTTGTGGACGGCATTTTTCTATTCTGGTCTGCATTTTGCCAATCACGATAATGGGCAATTTTTATAATGCCTCACATCTTTTCCCGTCATGATATGGTCTATAGAGCAATGGTAGCTCAGTGATTTAAAAGGTCTTTCTATTCACTCATGGCCAGAGTACTTCAACAGGTTCCCCAACCACCGACTTCCCTCGATATTCGAATCGTGACCTATAACATTCACCGGTGTTGCGGGATGGATCGTCGGATCATGCCCAGACGGATCGCGGAGGTCCTATCGGCCCTGCATCCGGATGTTATAGCTCTACAAGAAGTCCTGGGACTTGGACCCAAAGGCCGGGGACAGGACGAACTTCTTGGTGCTTTGATGGGCATGGGATGGGTAATGGCATCTGCCCGGCAACGTCACGGGTATCCCTTCGGAAATATGATTCTGAGCCGATTTCCAATTGTGGATGATGCGCGACATGACTTGTCCTGGAGAACCCGGCGCGGCCGCTGTTGTCAACGCGCTGACCTCCGGCTGGGCAATCAGACCTTACATGTCTACAACGTGCATATGGGCACCGGAATGCGGGAACGCAAGTATCAGGCGGAACGCCTGGCTATGATCCTGGACCAGCATCAAGCAGCCGGTCCAAAAATCATTCTTGGCGATTTTAACGAATGGGGGCGCGGCGTCACCACCGATATCCTCACCCCACGATTTCAGAGCCTGGACATTCGCCCCTTTGTGAAACGACGCCGGACCTATCCGGGATTTTTGCCCCTGTTACATCTCGACCATATTTTTTATGAAGGCCAGATTGACGTGACTCATGTCCATCTTCCCAAATCTCGTACTGCACTGATCGCATCAGATCACCTTCCGCTTGTCGCCGACCTTCGCATACACTTTTAACTTCAATCTTCCTTGAGGGCACCGCCCAATTCGTTCAGATTGTCGTTCGGAGGTTCTCATTCCGGTTTCTCTTGGACCTCGCCCCCCTTTCTTTTTACTAGACAGACCCTTCACACAAATTGCCATCGGTTTCCGTATCGGGAAACACCGGCCCTATTCCTTTTTGAAATCTTCAGGAATAGAGCACATGGTTATCGATATTGCTGAACCAACACAGTCAATTTGAGGATAAGAAAAACTGTCGTGATATGGATCAATTTGTCGTTTACTCCAGAACCAAGGCCTTCATCTTTCTGGAATCGAAGGAAGCAGGAGATTTCTCAGACAGAAAGATGTCAAGAGATTTCAGGAACATTCCCATTTGAATCAATTCATCCTCTGGCAGGACGCACAAGTGCATAAAGTCGCATGCAATTGGCACGCTTTATGCTTTTCATATCTCAATAGTCAGAAAAGAGAAGAATAGGATTCTCACATAAAACAAACCTGATCGATGTGGAAATGACCATGACCAAATCCATACACATGCTTTGTATGCAACACGCAATCAACGCCGCCACAAAAATACTCGACGAACTCTCCAATTCGACTCATTTTTTTCAAGAAAGCCGGAAGAACGATTCATCCTGTCGGATGACTCCTATCGATCATGCCATTCAAGGCACCAACGTCTCTGTCGAGGTCAAATCCGGGGAGACTATTCACACCACTCCTCCTCCCGTATCCGTCACGCCCCCTGCCGATATTCAGCAATAGAGAAGGCCGGACCGGAACACCTGGGAACTCCACAACCACTCGACTCACCTCACCGTTCATTTTTACTGAACACCTCTTACGGTTTTCTTATTTATTCTCTCCTTATTTCTTCCCTCCATCATTTTATGTACCTCATATTCTCTAGATGGAATGAGTTGTCCTGCACTATCTGGATCTGCCCTTTCATGACACACAGAAGAATAAACCATTTTTTCATCCATGAAATCTGGAACACACTCCAAAACCATCTTGACTTTCTTCATCATTCATAATCGCCCGATTAACTTTCAAATGTATGAATTTCCATACATGGCTTGGCTTTACCACTCATCTTTATTTCCAAATCACCATTGTAAGGTCATATCGGGATCGGGGCTTTTCGGTAACGGCTTACAAATGAATGCCAAGATATAAATGTTCTCGTCAGGGACAGTTGATTGGGGCGTTGGCGGCGTTGCAGGACGTGGCGCCGGCTTCCGTATAGGCGTAGATGGCAGACGGGTATAGGACGACGCCTGCAGATTCACCATGGATCGGGAGTAAGCCGGGCGAGCGACCACCGGAGTCCTCACCGCCGGTCTTACCAAGACGTTCCCTCTGGTTGGCTGTGTCGGCACCCTAATGGCCGTTGACTTAAATGAGGCCATCGCTTTCGGCTGCATTTTCATCATTAAAGGTTGGACAGGTTGAGCCTTTATGGGTTGTGGGTGGACAGATGGCCTTTTCATCAATTGCGGTTGCACGGCTTGCAGGACAGCAGGATTGATCTTTTGTATCGAATTTTGATCTTTCACTGCATAGTTAAAACGCAAATCCATAGACACTTTTGGATTGGAAGTATTCGGATGAGCTTGTTTCTCCTCGACGACGACCTTCCGGGCAAACACGATAGCGGTGACATAGGCCGGACAATCTCCGGAAGGCGGGCTGCCACCGTCAGAAAAAACCTTCGTGGAATCTGACAACCGCCAGAATCGCGACCGGAATATTTCCGAATCAAACCAGGACCGTTTGATAGCCGCAGAACTGAATTCCAAGGTCACGGATTTCTTCGAAGACACTGCTCCCTCAGCTGAGAACCGCGTACGGAGATCTGCCGGCGCTTCATTCACTAACGTGTTGATTTCCGCCTCGCTCAGAGAAAAAGGATTCCATGAACCCTCTTCTAAGGCATTCGAGGGAGTAAAGCTGCTTGGGAAAACCGTAAAATTATCCTGAGCATTAGTCTCACTGTCGAGATCCTGATTGAAACTTCCTTTCCACTCATCCCACGTCATTGAGGGTGATTTGGCTCCAAGGTTCTGGTACTGACTTCTGGCAATATTGACTTCATTCTTGTATCCCTCCAGGATCCACTGATTATCCAGATCCTTGAGTTTTGCCCGAAACGCAGGTTCATCGACCTCCCGCCAGCGTTTTTTCTCCAATTCATCCTCCGCGGCCTCACCCGTACTTCTGGCCTCCATGAATTCCTGCTCCGCCATAATGTAGGCATCCTTATACTGGTTATAGACCTTGACCTTAGGGCTGTCCTGTAGAAGGCCTCCCTCACCCGGGACTTTCAAAAAGGTCAAGGCCTCCCGATAGGCTACTTCTTCTTCCTGTGTACGAGTCGACAATGCAAGATTTCCTTCTCTCAGAACATACTCCAACTCATTCCACAAAAAGCGTGCATCAGTGGGCAACCAGGCCTCATCACGGGGAATCAGATTCACGAGCGTGGAAAAAGCCGCCAGGTTGGCCTTGCTCTGGAGAAGATCACTCCCGGTTTCCTGTGAAAAGAAATCCAGATCCTCTTTGGTATAGGCCAACGGTGTCACAGGAAAACTCAAAAACGTTCCTTCCTTTTCAAAGACTTTTTTGGCTTTAGACATCAAGGCCAATTGCACGATGGAGTCGATAGCCATGTATTACCTCATCAAGTCGATATGGTGGTGGAATATTGTTTTCTCCTATGGTAGCCCCACCCCTTTTTTAATTTTGGGGCGGGGCTACCTGGAAAGTTAAATCCAATCCGTGATTTCGCTTAACGGATCAGGGCTCTTTGGTAAGACATGGCATTTAAATCCAATGATTTGATGACCCGGCACTCGCATTTCTTGCTTTTCTGAATCATAGTGGAATTTTGAGGAACGCTCTCCACTGGCGGAACTACGGCCATGCGATCCACCGAAATGAAATGGACCAAAATGCACGGCCCCACCACCACTCGCCGACGACCGTTGCCAACTTTGTGCCGCCTCTGAAAAGCCACTGCTATTCCGGCAGCCAATGACAAGATCCTTGATGAAAATGATTGCGGTGGGATAAGCCGGGCAGAGTCCTGTAGCAGGTTTGCCGCCATCGCTGACTATTTGCTTTGAGGATTCGGGATTATTTTGATCAAAACGCCATAACTTACTATTAATAAAACTTGTCTTGAACCAAGGCCTCACAATTTGGCATTGGGTAATCGAAAAATTCATATAAAAATGGTTGCTGTCAAATGTGACTTTGGATTCCGATTGTCCACTGGCGCTGCTGGCAGACCCGCCACCGCCGAAAATGCCTAACCATCCGCCTCCGGCACTGGTTTTAGACCGTTTCATTTGGTAGCTGGAATTGGAAGAATTATTATAATCCGTGGATTGAAAACTAAAGTTTGTCCATCCTGCGGCCTGCATGGGGTTACTGGGCACCAGCGATGTATAGAAAAAATCGCTGCCGGAGGATATCCCGGTGATTCTGGCTTTTTCCAAATCATCCTGATATTGGGCTTTGAGCAGCGCCATATCCCGCCTCATAACCTGATCAATAAAAGCGTTAATGCCTTCATAATCATTTTTGTACCCATTACTGACCCAATCACCCATAGCCGCCTTGACCCTGTTGCGTAGAATGTTGGCGTTCATTCCCCAATAATGAACCGCTTTGACATTGTCGGCTGTCAGGGCATCAATGCGGGCACCGTTATAGGCCAATGCCGCCGCCTCATATTCCGTCAGCTTTTGGTTATACAGATTCACTAAGGCACTGGGTTCTGAAACCTCAACCTCCTCGTCAGTCACAAGATTTTTTTTGACCCTTGTCGTCGAGAGCAGTCCCCTGAACTTTTCAATTTTTTCTTTTGTTTTGTCATCTAATTTGGTTTCCATGATTTGACTCATGCGTAAAATGTATTCGAACCGCTCTGAAAGCGATCCCTCATTGTTCATGATGCTCATGGCCGCAAATTGATTATTCGTTGTGGCCGCCAGGTCGGGGACAAAATCGACAAGCCGCGCGAAGCTCTCTGCATTCATATACTGTTTGCTGGCATCTTGCGCACGCAATCCTTCTAAGACTGCCGGTGTCAGCTCCGGTGCATTCGATTCCCCTCCCTCACCTTCGATCACCATGTCCTTCAGAGCTTTCTTTTTCACCACACCCGTTAACCCTTGTGTTAAAAAATCAAAATCATCAGGTTCAACAGCCAATCCGGGTGTGCACCAACTAAAAAAATTGTCTTCCGATTTGGGGACGGTATCATCCCCATTGGTCAGCACATTGTAGATTTTCCCCATAATCGAATTAAGCATAACGCTCGGTTCAACCTGTGGCATGACGACTCCTCCTTACAGTAAGACGTACCCTTTACAGGATACGTGGAAATTAAATAATTGGGCCCATATATTTATTGACGTGAGCAAGACTTATTCCCGACTTGAATGTGGCGGGACGACGACTGTCGTGCGGATGTATCTCCTTTGTCTTTCAAGCATTTCCAAACTCGCCTCCTGAGCTCATCTGACAATCGTGTTCTATTTAAAACGTTAAGGATGTATCTGATCGTGGAATATTTTTATCTATTTAGATAACTGAGCCTCCTTCCTGATTTGTTGAACATTCTTATGGGAGACAAGATTGACTTTCAGATCCACAGGTATCCTCCCCTACCGCACGAGGTTAACCAAAGAATGGAAAAGCCATGTCTCAAAGGAATGAGAAAGAGACTTCGGAGATTACGGCTAGGGGGGAAGGCGTGAAATGAACCGGTGAGTTTCGATACCAGCACCCACCGACCAGCGAAAATCAAGTGGAGATTTTGCGATTTCTGTTACAGGGATTGCTCTGTCTTAAGCAGAGGAATACGCAATCAGTTGAGGTTTGATGTAGAAACGCCAAAGGCCTTTCCAGCGCCAACCCCTCTTGCTGAGCGGAGTAGAAGCAAAATCCTACCCTGCATTGGTTCCGGATGGCGGTAAGGAGATATCAAACCAAAACACCTCAACGATCAATGCTGAATTCAACATATCGGACATGAGTCCTCTGAAAATTGAGTTCTAAAGGCAGAACGTCGGAATGAACAGCAACCGCACAAGTGAGTTTCCGTAAAAAACCCAGAGGAACCAAAGGAGGCGATTGCCCATTTTCATTCAGTCCACAGCGGAAATGAATAAACGTGGGTGAGGGGATGATTAAAAAATTTCCATTCATTGGTTGACCTCATCATTCTATTTTGTTAAATGATCAGTGTTTCATTCCGTTTTATTCTCCCGCTCCATTTCCCCATTCACTGTTCGGAGGGTGTCACCATGTCTCAGGAGACAGAAGAAATCTGGTCAAGGCGCTTCTTTCTGAAATCCTCTCTTGCGGGAATGCTGATTCTTGGCAGCCGCTTGATGTTTCCAGAATCCGCCGCGGCCCATTCACTCCCTGAAGGCAGACTTCGCCTCTACAACGCCCACACTGACGAACGACTCCAGGTAACGTATCGCAATCAATCAGGCCGCTATGACCAGGAAGCCCTGAAGGACATTAATTATCTTTTGCGGTGCCATCATTCCAAAAAGGTCTGCCAGATGGACATTCAATTGCTGGAATATGTGAATCAGGTGGAAAAGTTAGTCGGACAGGGGAAGGAAATTCAAATCTACTCCGGCTACCGGTCGCCCTCATACAACAAATTGCTGATTCGCCTTGGTCGAGGGGCCGCGCCAAACAGTCTTCATACCGTCGGACAGGCAATGGACTTCTCGATTCCCGGCGTTCGACTTTCCAAAATACGACGGGCCGCTGTGAAGCTTCGGTTGGGTGGGGTCGGCTATTACGGCCGGCAGGGATTCGTCCATATCGATTCCGGACCGGTCCGGTACTGGTAATTCCTTCTTTCAGTTTCGGGATAAGGAGGAGATTGGGGTAGGAGGACACCTCCAACCTGGTACAAGTCCCCTGTGTGAAATTCTCGAGCCTTTTGCTGCGGCCACCTTTACCTTCATATTAAACGGTGTTCAACCTGACAGACCGGGTGCTTCGCAAGTAAGCCAAACATCGTATTCTAAGTCCGGAAAGAGGAGCCATTTTCCCCTGGCGAAAAGATCCGCACCCACATTTACCACCTCTTTACCTATTCCCATACATTGATGCTTCGACGGTGTCAGTCAGCCCGTTGAAAAATACAGGTCTTCCCACACTCGACCCTGTCGATGAAATTTTTTGATTTTGACTATCCATGCTTCTGTGCTAGCCTTTTACGGGAGCGTTTTTCAAATGGTCTTTAATCTGAATACGGCATCGTTCCGGTTCTCATCCCCAACGATGATATCTTTCTGTGAACAGCATGAAGCATACGCTCCTAAAGTGAATCCGGGATCTTATTGTCTGCTTATCCAAAAGGAACCCTAAAATGGAAGATGGCTTATCCACCCCGGTGGGAACCCGCCGGTCCTTCTTTGTAAAAACCACCGTGTTCATTTCCTCCCTTATCGGAATCTCCCTTGCAGTCCCGTTAATCGGATACATCATCACCCCCGCCTTTCAACGACGAAAGAAAGAATGGATGTCACTGGGTAAAGCCGATGCATTACCAGTTGGTGAACCCAAGGCGATGGATTACACCATGACCGAAAAGGATGGATGGCAGGAAACCCAAACCACGAAAGGCGTGTGGGCGGTGAAACAGTCCAATGGAGAGGTGACGGTCTTTTCACCCATCTGTCCGCATTTAGGCTGTGGGTATCGATGGGATCAACAGGACCGTCTCTTTAAATGCCCCTGCCATGGAAGTATTTATGACCTTGAGGGAACCGTGAAGGCAGGGCCCGCTCCACGCCCTCTGGACACGCTGCCATCCAAAATAGAAAATGGCGAATTGCTCGTTCAGTACGAAGAATTTAAATCCGGTCTGGCGAAGAAAGTTGAACTCTAAGCATGGCCTCACGTCTGTATCAGTGGATCGACCAGCGCCTGAAATTAAAGCCCCTGGAGCAAACCCTCCTGAATGAGCCCATTCCCGGCGGTGCCAGCTGGAACTATATCTTCGGCTCCGCCACCCTTTTCCTCTTTGGATTACAAGCACTCACTGGCATGTTTCTCATGGTGTATTACGTGCCCGCGACTGACCATGCCTACGATACCGTTCAGTATATTCAACATGAAGTGTGGGGGGGATGGTTTGTCCGTGGCCTGCATCATTGGGGCGCCTCGGCCGTCATGATGGCCATCGGGCTCCATATGTTGCAGGTCTTTTTTGACGGCGCGTATAAACGCCCTCGGGAACTCATGTGGTTTGTCGGGATCATCTTGTTAGCCATCATGTTGGGGTTCGGATTCACCGGGTATTTGCTACCCTGGGATCAAAACGCCTATTGGGCGACCCAGGTCGGGATTAACATGGTTGGCAGCGTTCCGCTTATTGGTGATTTCCTCGTGAAAATCCTTCGAGGAGGCGAAACTCTTGGCGCCTTGACCATTTCACGGTTTTTTGCGATTCACGTCGCTTTTCTTCCGGCCGCGATTATGTTCGGGATCATGCTCCATCTCTTTATTCTCCGGAGGGTTGGACCTGCCGGTCCTCATGATGAAGCAAAAGCCAAAGCCGGAAGTGAAACATTCTATCCACGGCAAGTCTTCATGGATGCCGTGGTGATGCTTGTCGTGTTTGGAATCGTATCGCTGCTGGCATTCAGCGTGGAATTCCCATTGGCTGATCGGGCGGATCCTTCGGACCATTCATTTATTCCCGTCCCGGAATGGTATTTTCTGTTTTTTTACCAGCTTCTCAAATATGCTCCCGGGGCATGGGGACCTCTGGCCACCTGGCTCCTTCCCACACTTTTTTTTACCGGATTGCTGCTCCTGCCCTTTCTAGATCGTAACCCTGAGCGACAACCGTCCTCACGCCGGGTCGTATTGGGGGCGGGATTGGGTTTTTTGATTATCGTATTCGGCCTGTTGAGTATTTCCCTCCGTGACCTGTATGCCGTTCCCAAACGTGATCCTTCGGTGGTTCGAGGTATTGCCTTAGTGGAACAATTCCATTGCAAAACCTGTCATCGCATTCACGGGGAAGGTGTGAATGTTGCCCCAGACCTTTCTTTTGTCGCCGATCGACGACCGGACCGGGATTGGCATCTTCAACATTTTAAGGATCCGCAATCCGTTTCCCCAGGATCCTTCATGCCAAAATTTCCTCTAAACGACAAACAGCTAAACGACCTCACCAATTACATACTGACTCTCAAGAGTGAATAACGCTTCTTCCTCCCCTATGGAAATCGGTGAGCATCGTTGAGAGCAGACATCAATTTGATGCTACCTGCTCACAATGTTGCGCTCACCATTGTGGATGGCCAGACACGACACCGGCATCAGATTACGGCTGATCATGGGGATAGGAGAACTCCCCACAGCCAAACCACAGAGAAGCAGGAAATACACCACTAGCCCAATCAGATGTATTTTCTGGTGACGGACTGTTCGACAAAAGAATTTATGGCTAATTTCTGGAGAGAATACGAAAGGTAGCTATAGAGCCAGCACAGAGTTCAACCGTAACAAAGGGGAAAACGTAATTCCACCTGAAGCCCAATTCCACAGATTCTGGAAAAATTCGTTCAACCCGATATAGGGAAGATTTGATTATTGGAATATGAATTTTTGGCATAGCGAAGACGGCATTCCGCTTACTGAGAATGCCGTCTTTCTGGCTCGCCCTGTATGAGGAACTGCTATTTACTACAAATAAGCGCCCAATACATAAATGTATTTCCGGACAACCCGTTCAACACACAGGATCCGCATATCTGTAGGCTATACTTGATGACAGGGCATTTCCTCATGAACCATTAGGCAGTTTTGGCCAACTCCGAGGTGCAATGACCACACCGTAGAGCCTTTATCGGAATCGTCATCTGACAAAATTTGCATTCTTTCGTTGTGGGATCCGCAGGCGGGGCCTCTTTTTCTTCACGTTTCATCTGATTAATGGCTTTAATCACCATAAAAACGGAAAAGGCCACAATAAGAAAGCTAATAACCGAATTGAGAAACACTCCATAATTCATGGTGACCGCTCCCGCTGCCTGAGCATCGGACAATGCCAGATAGGGCCCTGGAGGCACTCCGTCCTTAAGGGTGAGAAACAGGTTGGAAAAATCAACGCCACCCAACAAGAGTCCAATAGGGGGCATCAACACATCGGCCACCAGCGATTTGGCAATGGTGCCGAAGGCCCCTCCAATAATGACACCGACGGCCATATCGACAACATTGCCTCGCATGGCAAACTCTTTGAACTCTTTAAGCATTACATCCTCCTTATTATGAGAGTGAAAGATAGAACCGTTTGTTCTCCAGAATTACACACTTGAGGGGGTCACAAAAGGCACATCATCCTCTCGTAACACATGAACAAATGCAAGATCCTTCCTGGCTCACTGTTCTTCAACTAACCAGCCTTTCTCCTCTACTCCTTCTGCGGCCCATGGAACAAACGGATCAACTTCCGTAAAAAATCCCGGGGCGACCAGCCTGTCCTCGCCAATTTCCAGTTGAAGACCCCCTCTAAAAGCCCCAACTGTCAAGATCAACTCGGATAAGTGGTCGCCCTCGGCAATTTGCACAATGACCAGAATTTTAAACAGCTCCGCTCCGACGCTTACTCGTCTGGAGATACGCGTCTTTGCGTTTTCAGTGAAAGACATTCATCCATGACTCTTCCTATCTGACGATAATCCAACGGTTTTTTCAGCACATGGAAAAATCCCGCATCCTCCGATGGAGGAAGCTCTCCCAAAATCACGACCAAAGGGGCACCCGGGACGTAGGAAAGTCCATGGCCCAAGCCACGCTTACATTGGTCCAGAAAGTGGTCGTCAATGAATAGGGCATCAAAGCTCTGCCCATTTTTTTCCACCAAGACCTTTGGCCATTCCTCAAAATATTCGCAATCATACCCGTGCAGCTTTATTATCTGCCCAAGGAAATCACGAATTAAGTCATTCCGACTGACGATCACGACGCGACCTAAAGAGGCGTTCGAATTAAAGTTCTTATTTTTCGTCGTTCGCATAAGGTCACATTTTCCCCAAAGACTTGGCAAAAACGTCCGGTCGAACCACGCCCCGCTCGGAGTTGATTCCTCACTTTTCAGCATGTGTGAATCCCCATTTGGAAAAAGTCCAATTCTCTCCTCACGTTCAGACAGATTCCCCTCCATCGCCTGACTCACTGATTTCTGATTTGTCTTGTCCATTTCTAAAGCCAGCACAAGGCAACTTTTTGCCAGGGACCATATGAATCCGATGTGAATTTTGCTTGATAGAACACATCCCTTGATAACTCAGAAATTATAGCTCCGCACCGTGATGACCGCTCCCTTAGCTTTTTTGACCACTTTGAGGACCGGGATCCTTTCTCGGTCCTTCCCCTCACATCCGGAATAAATGGCTACCCTTGGGGCAATGTCTTTGCCATTCCACACAATCTGTGGTTCCAGCCCCTCCGTTTTATTCCCAAGGTGAAAATCAACATGGCGAACATTCCAAGTGCACTGCAAAGACCCATGGAAAAAACTATATGAGTGTTTTGAATCTTCATTGGTTGGCATCCATCTACCCATTGATTACCCATATTCATTAACTTTTACTAACAATAATGGTGCCAGACAAAATACCCTTACATTTCAATTGCTTGGATTTTTAATTTAAAAAGTTTCCCATTTTGAAACATCCGATTGTCTCAAAGTGTTTCAGGGAAATTTTTGAATCACGAGGGAAAGAGAGGAAGGAGGAGAAACCACAGGAAAGGAAAAACAGTAAGGAACTGAACACCTGCGATGCTCGGGCTCTCAATTACAACTTCACCTTACGACTCAAATACCTATCCGAGCGACAGGATGTATTGCGTATCCGCTTTTTTGGTTCCAGGAGCCGGGGAGTTATCGTACCGCCAATTAATCTGAATAGTCGAAATGAGGTCTTCCCAGATATTCGTACGAATTCCCTGTTGGTACGTCACATACCAATCACTGGTTTTTTAATGGGAGAGAAAACCTTGATGCTGATGAAATAGCGTCAGATTGGAGAGAATCGGCCAATGAAAATTCACCGCCCATCGACCGGTAAAATAATTGAGATCTTCTGAACGTTTAACGTTCTCGTCAAAATACTCCGGTCAGGCAAAAGAAAGATGAACGAAGATTCAGATCCTGAAACGTATCCAGTTCAATCAACACACCGGTAAAATATAGAACCGGTTCGTCACAAAAAAATTCCTTTTAACCGTCCCATAGGCAGATGGACCGTCGATTGGAATCGATGTCGACGAAAACCCAACACATTTATCCCGGTTGTAATCACCGCCGCAGGTTCAGAGGTTATCCGGAAATTCCGGAATCAGATGGACGATTCCTCGTGAGCAATATTCAACTCTGTTAAACGTCGATAAAAGGTAGAACGGCTCATACCGACCAGTTTTGCGGCTTGCGCACGTTTTCCTTTTGTTTGTGCCAGGGCATCAAGGATTCGCTGGCGTTCATTCGGTTTTAACAACGGCGATGACTGAACAGCCGGAAAAACGTCGCACAACTCAGGAGGTAGATCGGTCGGAAGGATGTTTTCACTCCGGCAATGTATCAATGCATATTCCAAGGCCGCTTGTAATTCACGGACATTCCCCGGCCAGGAATAACGTAAGAACCGCTGCATCGTTTCCGGAGCTATACCGAGAACCTGCATCTTGCCAAATGCGACACGGCTTTTTTCGAAAAAAGCCGTACTTAACAAGGGAATATCCTCTCGGCGCTCTCGCAGTGGAGGAAGCCGTAATCGTGCGACACGAATCCGATAGAGTAAATCTGCACGAAAGGCACCCCTGTCAACCAATTCCTGAAGAGGCTGATTAGTGGCCGCCAATACCCGGACATTCACTTTCCGTGGGCGAGACTCCCCGAGACGAATAATTTCTCCCTCTTGAAGCACACGGAGCAGGGTGGTCTGAATGGGTAACGGCATATCTCCGATTTCATCTAACAATAACGTGCCGCCTTCAGCCGATTCGAAAAATCCTTCATGGTCACTCGTCGCTCCGGTAAAGGCGCCGCGTTTGTGCCCAAACAATTGACTCCCCAACAGCGAATCTGTCAATCCGGCGCAATTGACGGGTAAGAATGGATGTTCGTGACGCGGGCTTAATTGATGCAAAGCCCGGGCAACCAATTCTTTGCCAGTCCCAGTTTCCCCATCAATGAGCACCGGCACATCCACCACGGCGATGTCTCCAATCCGCTCATACACCGCGCGCATGGCGGGACATTTTCCAACCAGATTGTGAAATTGTGTTGGCCCCACCAATTGACGGCGCAACGCTTCCATCTCGCTGACATCTTTTAATAATAGAATGGTTTTTCTCGGATCTCGCGGATCATCTTGAACCTCAACTTCCAACGCGGTTGCAGAATGGTTTTTGCCATCCATCACCACCGGCACAACCTGACGTTGCGACCTCGGCAACCGTCCCATTTCCTCGACCCGAACACTATCCGCTGGTTTCCACGGAAAACCCTCAACAAGAGTGCGTCCGATCATTCTGGCCGGATCCGTTTGCAATAACTCGCTGGCCTTTCCACTGATAAAGGTCACGGCACGATTCGCATTGAGCATGATGGTCCCCAATCCCAAACCGTCAAGCACAGCCATCACATCATCCCGTTCTTGTTCGCTTTTCGCTAAACGACTGCCCAGTTGGGCTTCGGTGCGTTCATGTTGGTTGACAGCCTGACGATGTGAAAGCTGTTCTTCACGTGCCTTTTGCAGCAAGGGCTGGATAGGAAGGATATCGGGTCCAAAGCGTTGCAGAATGACATACCGGAGAGACCGATGACGGACGGCAGTGGCTTCCAGGACGACGTCTTCCCCAAATAATGCGGGTTCGCTCCATAAACCGGACTTACATTGTCCCGTCCTGCCGGATTCCCACCATTCCCGGGCTTCATGGAGAAAATGTTGAAGAAAAAATGAACGGTCCATTAGCTGCTCAGGAGGCAAGTCGGGGTCCTGTCTCAAGCCAGGCGGAGGAAACCAACTGGGAAGGTCACCCAAATGGTCGAACCGTTCTGCAGTTTTTTGAAAAATTAACGCATCAAAGACACTGAGGAAAGCAGGATCGGGTAAGGAACCGGACATGAGTCTCACCAATCTCTGATAATGACGAGAGGATACGGGAATCTGATTGAGTTCACCGACACATACTCACCAGGCGACACGTATTCGATCCACGTCCTGCGTCAGGATTTCAGCATCGCCTCGGACAACGCGGAAAACGCTGCTTCGACACCTTCGCCGGTTTTTGCGCTCACCATGGATACCAGGCAGGCTTGATTACTGAGATCAGAAACCATGGGAGACTCAACCACCCACTCGTTTACCAAATCATGTTTATTGAGCAGAATGACAAAAGGAACAGGACCGATCGTCTTCAGGGCTAATTCATGTAACTTGCCTGCCACATCAACCGTTTCTTTTC
Source organism: Nitrospira sp. MA-1 (assembly GCA_032139905.1). Lineage (NCBI taxonomy): Bacteria > Pseudomonadati > Nitrospirota > Nitrospiria > Nitrospira sp. MA-1. Next base: position 91,393 of record JAQJDB010000007.1, on the reverse strand, counting down.
TAGTTCCATCTATCACCAGGATATATCCCGATGACCCCTGCAAATATGACGCCCGAACTTTTTGGAAGTCATCATCGCCGTAGAGATCCCAAAGAACCAGCAGGAGGTCCTGCCCGCAAACCGACAAAGATTTTTGATCAATCTTGACCCCAACCGTGGTGAGATATTTTTCGGAAAAAATGCCGGAGATCAATCGTTTCACCAGGCTCGTTTTCCCGACGGCAAACCCACCCAGCATACAAATTTTTTTTTGAATCACGGGCTGTTCCCCACACCCACTTCCCTGTGCAGGGGGCCCCCTGGTTCCACCACCTTGAAGGACACTCGCCGACTCGCCGAATACCCCTGCTCCCCACCGGAACCGGATTGTACATCGGGATCAACCCCTTTACCCACGGCAGACAGTTTTAACACTTGAAAGGTCATTTCATTGAGCATTTCCAGAACGTTGTTCGCTCGCCTCTCACTCAGTGAAACATTGATCGGTTGAGTGCCCACGGGACTGCTATATCCCATGACATCAATAGAGGGTTTCCGACCGAGCTGTATGGCTTTCTCATCCAATTCCTGAAGAATGAATTTCACCTGTTGAATTTTCACCAATTCCCGATCCGGCAATCTCCCCTGACCCGGGAAAAAGAAAATGGCTTTCCCTTCCAATTCGACTTGAAGTGCCTCAAATTGTTTCACGTCCGTGTCAATGAGACGTTCCAAGGAAATCTCCGAAACCCCGGGAATTGCCGAGGCGGATCGAGTCGCTCTCGCAATCCAGGCATGGGAACTTTCTCCCATCAAAATAATCCGGCTACCCTCAATGCTCACCTCCACCGATCCGGGTGGCTGCAAAACTATGATTGCCCGCTTACGAACCATCTCCGGAGTGAGGGCAATAAACGGTTCAAAATGAAACCCGGCCGCATGGGGAGGATATCCCACCTCTTCCAGCAACTGTTCGGGGTCAACCGCCAGCGGGTCCCTCAACCCGTGAAACACCGTTCGCCCATCTTCTTCCTGAATAGTCGTCACCACAATACCCGGTTCAGCCGCAATCCGCTTCAACAACTCATTCCATTGTTGATGACTGAGAGTAAACTGATAGGCCCACCATCCCAAAAGAGCCAGAAGAAGACCACTACACACCCAAAATACGACCGGAAGGCCTTTTCGTTTTTTTACGAATTGTGCTTGGAGGCAATCCTCCAAATGGGGTCTGGTTTCTAAAAACACAGCGGTGTCGCCATGAAAATCTTTCAGGAAATCCGAATATTGGACATGAAGGGTTTCGAGCGTGCTTTGAAGGAAATCCCGCAATTTCACAGGAGGAGTGCCCCGAATCACGGTGGCCAAAATCGCGCTGGACCCCTGTTCTATCCAGACAGTCAAATCACCAATCCTGAGCGACTCCAATCCTTCCTCCTGACCTTGCTGAAACGAATCCCTTACAAAATCCTGTATGGCTGTCAACATGCCGGAAATGGCCGCTTCCCCCTGGCTAGATATCCCTTCGGCCATCACATGATTGAGTAATAATCCCGTTTTTTTATGAATCAAAAATACCTGCTCGACTCTAAACCGAAGGGTATGCAACACCACCACTTCCACAAAAGGCCTGCCTGTTTTCCACGCCTCCCAACGCCACTGAAGTCCTTGCCAGGACATACTATATTCTAAGGTCTGGTTGAGAGATTGGAACATTTCCCGCATGGCACGAGAAATCGCCTTTCGGATGGCGGATCCCAAGATAGGCGCGATTGAATCACTTATAAGCTGGGGAGATTGTTTGATGGAAAGAGCCAACGCTTCTTGTGTAATCGGGAGCAGAGAAGCCAATAACCGATTATCCTGTTGAGCCCGAAGGCGAATGGCATCGGGCAGGACACGACTCACTTCCTGCGGCCCTATCACCAACGTATCCATGCGTTGTCGTAAACGATCTAATTGAATTTGCTCGGGAGACAGCAACAAGCGGCGAAGGGCCGAAAAATCTTCAGACTCTCCCTTGTCATATCCCATCGATGGGCGAAGAGGAGACGAACGAGGCGTACGTTCCATAATTGGCCTTCAGGAGGAAGCTGCCATTTTTCTGTTAGAGAGAGGGGGAAAAAACACGTGAAATTGATCGTCAGCCTTTGCCATGGGAGGTATACCCCAATAGAATTCAAGGCTTCATGATTGGGTCTCAATACCCTGGGCCCCCACTTTTAGGCGCAAGGCGACTTCCATCAACATTTCGGCCAATACCGCCCGATCGGTTTTCTCAACCTTCAACTCATTGACTGCTTGTTCGAATTGAGACTCCATTCGGCTCATGGCCTCCTGATCCTGCTCAATCAGCTCATGTTTTTGTCGCTGCATTTCTGCGCTCATCGCCTGGAACTGATTCGAAGCATGCTCTGTTAATTCCACAATCCGTTTACTTATTTGAGATTCAACCGTCTTGACTGTTTGTCCCATATCCTGAATGGTGGCAACACGTCGATCCTGTTCCTGCTGTAATTTCCCGACTAACCCTTGGATTTCCTGATTCATGTGCGTTTTCAGATCATCAACAGATTTGGTCAGATCCTCTCGTAGGCGACTGCTTTCCTGAAACAACCGATCCTCCAACGCAGCGAACCGTTTTTCAATGTCCCGACTTTGGGCACCGAAAAGAATATCCCTAACCTTATCCAGGCTCCCTGCATCCGACTGTGCCGACCATTCTCCATCCTGGGAAGACGAAGTTCCCTGAGAGGTCGAGACTTCATACGCCACGGTCTTGAATGGTTTTTTTGAGGGTTCGGTTGCACTCATAGTTGTCACTCCACGAGGTAGGTCAATAACTTCTACGTCCTAGGGAACACCCCTTAAGCGAAGATATCCTAACATTGATAAAAAAAGGGAACAAGACGGAAAGTTACACAGTGAAAGCCTCTATGGCTAACCCAACCAGCGTAACTCTCTATTGAGAAACCGTAAGGAATAAAACCACGATAGAGGGGAATGGGAAAAGAAGTTCAGGAGAGGGAGAAACGTACGATTGTTCTTTTTTTTGCTAATCTTTTTCCGGCTCAGCATTCCCATGTTTATGCGTGACTCGATCTTCGTCAAACATATCCGCCATTTCTTGAGCCATCACATCATTATCATGAGGGAGAGAGACAACAGACAATTCTTTTTTGATTTTTTTGGGAGAGTCGGGCTTGGGTTCTTTGGCCTCGGCTTTTTCAGAATCGTTGGGTTCTTCAGATGTATTTTTGTGATCCATGATGACAATCTCCTCTACAATGATTACTCAAACGATTCCAGATGTGACCGCTCAGGGAACTTGTGTTGGCAACCGGGACAAGTCACAAAATAGACCGATTCACGAACCGAGAGCACCGCCCTCAAATCCAGGGACACCCCGCGATGTCGACAAGATGGACAGGGAATTTCTTTAAGATGATAGGGAATATCCGGCTGTGTCTGTACATAAAACTCCATATCGGTATGGACGGGAAACATATAATGACACCCGATACAAATCGCTTTCCATTCCCCGTCTTCCGTTGCCGTCCTGGAGTCGATTCCAAAGCGATTGGCCTTACAAATTGGGCACTTCACTTCCCCTAACCGTTCTTCAACCTGCTTGATGCTTAATTGTGTCATTCTTCTTCCTTATCCACACTGATGAACATGCCCTGGTCAAAGTATAGGCTTCCTGCCAGAGATCCCGCAACCAAACCCTCTAAATTCTCTACACGGGCCAGGTCTCCCGTTCAGAGATTAGCTCAATCCCATCCGATCACACGTGAGCCGGAGTCTATTGCCTTGCCCGAATTAGACACCTCACCAATAAATGAACATGGCAATACCCAGTGCTACGTCGAATCTGATACAACCTTCCAGACCAAATTAAGGAAAAACTGACCCACGTACACTCAACCTATTGAGTTTCCCCGCGTAATCTTCTATGCCCGAGCTCCCTGAAGTCGAAGTCATCCTCAACCATCTGAACCGGCATGTCCTGGGTGGGACCATTGAAAGGCTCACCATTCACCGTTCGGATATTGTCCGCACCGGACATGCCTTCATTCCCTGGTTTCAGCACTCCACGATCACCAATATTACCCGGAGGGGTAAATGTCTCATCTTCACCTGCCATCGAGACAACGAAACCCGGTATCTGCTTTCGGAGCAGGGCATGACCGGACTCTGGTTTTTCCATCCAGCCTTGGCCTCAACTCCACAACATATCCATTGCCGCATCGAGATTTCCGGAGCTCCGACCAGTGAGTTGCATTACTGGAATCCTCGACGATTTGGCCGGCTCTGGCTGTTCGCCGCACCGGAATTGGAAGCTTTCATGCAACGCCGATTCGGCTCTGACGCCATGAATATCGGTGCCCAACCCTTCATTAAGCTCATTCAAAGCTGTCGAGGCAGACTGAAACCCTTTCTCCTCGATCAACATCGCCTCGCTGGAATTGGAAACATTTACGCCAATGAAATTTTATTTCGCGCCGGAGTGCACCCCCAGGCTCACGGCTATCGGCTGAGCGTCTCAACCTGTCAACGGCTCTATGACACCATGCAGACCGTATTACAGGAGGCCATTCTTGCCGGAGGCTCTTCCATCAGAGACTTTCGTGCTCCCGATGGATCACAAGGTCACTTCCAGGAAGCGCATCAGGTCTATCAGAAAGCAGGATTGCCATGTTCGCATGGGTGTTCAACTCTCATCACGCGCATGCAAAGTGAGCGCAGCTCATTTTTTTGTTCGACCTGCCAAAAGAGACGGTAATCCTTCCATTTCGTTCCTTGAGCCAACCTTAAACCTTTGCTAGAATCGGTCTATGAGTGTTCTTGTGGCTAACCGGAGGTGAATCGAATCCTACGTGCGAAAATTTAAACTACGAGAAGGGGTCGATTTAGCGAATCTTTTCGGCCCGCATGATCTGCACCTCAAAATGATCGAAGGGGAACTCCAGGTCCGAATGGCGGCCCGCGGGGATGAAATCACCCTTCATGGTCAACCGGAGTCAGTTCTGCGGGCCGAACATATTTTGCGGGAATTAGCCGATTGGACTCGAACCTATTACGAACTGAAACCTGACGATATTTCACGAGCCATACTGGCGACAGAAGAAAAACCGGACACTCCACTCAAACCCTATACTGTTTCGGCAAGCGCGCTTCCGACAAAAAAAGGAACCGTTAACCCGAAAACCCCCAATCAGCAAGCCTATCTCGAAGCCATTAATCAATCAGATCTCGTCATTGCCATTGGCCCGGCCGGCACCGGGAAAACCTATCTGGCCATGGCCATGGCGTTGGCAGCGCTCACGCATAAACAGGTCAGTCGGATCATCCTCGCACGGCCAGCCGTGGAAGCAGGGGAACATCTCGGCTTTCTCCCGGGAGACCTCTTTGCCAAAGTGCACCCCTATTTACGTCCCCTATACGATGCGTTGTACAACATGATGGACATTGATCGGGCCAATCGGCTCCTCGAACGTGGTGAAATTGAAATCGCTCCCCTGGCGTTCATGCGGGGACGAACGCTCGACGATGCCTTTGTCATCCTGGACGAAGCTCAAAACGCCACCACGGAACAAATGAAAATGTTTTTAACCAGACTCGGACTCAATTCCAAGGCCATTGTGACCGGTGATATCACCCAAATCGATCTTCCCGATTCACAGAAATCCGGGTTGGCGCAGATTGCCGATATTCTCCTCAATATTGACGGCATACAGTTTGTCTATTTTTCCGAACAGGATGTGGTCCGACATCGGTTGGTCAAAGAAATTATCAAAGCGTACGATCGGTTTGAACACCAACTGCCCAACAATATCCCGCACAACATCTCTTCCGACCATTCGACCGCATCGCCTGGAAATCATTCAAAATCCGACACCAATGGCCAGAGGCCCACGCGGTAAAACACGATGGCTGTGTGGCTTCGTTCTCACCTCCGGCGAGTAGCCGTTCGCCCCACGACAGTTCGCCGACTGACGCAAGCTGTGTTACAACAGGCAGGGTATCCTTCGGCCAATCTGAGTCTCACCTTCGTCGGCAAGACTCGCATGCAGAAACTTAACCGGACCTACCGGGAGCGGGACTATGCAACTGATGTGCTAGCCTTCCCCATGCAGGATGTCTTACAGTCGTCACTGGCATTCGTGGGAGATGTCGTGATTTGTATCCCCGTGGCCCTGGCTCAAGCCTCAAGGTTTAACAACACGGCCGATGAAGAAATCCTGCGTTTGCTCATCCATGGCACCCTTCATCTCCTGGGGTATGACCATGAAACAACCGAACGGGAAGCCAAACGGATGAAACGAAAAGAGCAGACAATTTTCCGTCGTCTTTCGCCTGTTCCCCGTCTTCTCGCATAACATAGGACAGGGATCATTCACTTGCCATGATATTCGGGTACATACACTATGAAATGGGTTGAACGTCTTCAAAATGGATTAGCAAAAACACGCCAGTCCGTGCAAAAGTCATTGCGTCGCCTGGGGCGGGGCCACCTGGACCCCGTCGCCCTGGAAGAGGTCGAAGCCAGTCTCCTGGAAGCCGATGTCGGCATACACACCATCGAGCAATTCCTTGAGATGCTTAAAGATAAAACTCGGGTGTTCAGCGGGACCGATCCGACAGCGGTCCTCCATACTCTTCTCATGGACATTCTTCGTAAGGGCGAGACCGAACCGCTGGAACAACTCATTCGACGCGGCCCACGTCCCTTTATTATCTTGACCATAGGCATCAACGGTGTCGGCAAAACCACGACCATTGCCAAACTCGGGAACCAGTTGAAGCAACAAGGGTTACACACACTCTTTGTCGCCGGCGACACTTTCCGGGCTGCGGCAATTGAACAATTGGATATTTGGGGAAAGCGCACAGGCATCGAGGTGATCAAGCAGAAGCAGGGCTCCGATCCTGCCGCCGTGGTGTTTGATGGCATGGTCGCCGCGAAAGCACGAAATGTGGACGTCGTCCTCATCGATACCGCCGGACGGCTGCACACCAAAATCAATTTAATGGATGAATTGAAAAAGATCAAACGAATCATTGCGCGGGAAATGCCCGGCGCCCCCCACGAAACCCTCCTCGTCCTGGATGGCACATTGGGGCAGAATGCCATTGCACAAGCCCGACAATTCCATGAGTCACTCGGCGTCACCGGATTAGCCTTGACCAAACTGGATGGAACCTCCAAAGGCGGAGTGGTCGTGGCAATCGTCGACGAACTCAATCTTCCCATTCGTTTGATCGGCGTAGGAGAAGGAGAAGCGGACCTCCAGGATTTTAACGCTTCAGCGTTTGTCGAGGCCTTACTCCCAAGGGACCCCCCCTAGCCTAAAACAGCACGGCCTTCTTCCTCCCAAAATATTCTGCCGGAAAGCGAAACTGTATTCATCAATTCAACAAGGAAATTATCTTGTGAGTTTCAGTCACCCAATCCTTCCTCCAGCAATTCAAGTCCCATCATTTATCCTGGCGTTGGCATGGCTGTGGCTGGCGAGCGCGAGTCCGCTCCAAGCCAACCCATTGACGCCCATTCACCATAAATTAGAGATTGAACTGAATCCTGACACCCATGCCATGACCGGATTGGACACCATCAATCTTCCACCATCCCATCGCGCCAACTCATCCGTCTCCTTCATCCTGAATCCTCAACTCACAATCGATCGGGTCGAATTCAACGGCAAATTGCTTCCGGTCCCTCCCCCCTCTGAAGGCCAGACCGTGCAGCCGGGATCAACGCGTCGGGTTATTGAAATTCCCCTGCCTCCCCTTGACGGTCCGGACCAACCGGCGGTCCTCACACTGACGTACCATGGGCAGATTGATGATTCTCCAACAGCCTCGGGCGGACTTCGCTTTGTCAGGCCGGATGACACCAACGGACATATTGGACCCAACGGCGTGTATCTGACGTATGAAACATTCTGGTATCCCACCTGGGAACAGACCCTTTCGACGTATGATCTCACCCTCCGCCTCCCTTCAGACTGGGAAGCAATCACCCAGGGCCGGGAAGTTGCCAATGCCGTTACCGACGGGCACCGAACCACCCATTGGAGAGTGAACCTTCCGAGTGAAGCGTTGACGTTGGCTGCCAATCATTTTGTGGTGCAGAAACAGGAATGGAAAGGCATTCAACTCGCCACCTACCTCTACCCGGAAGACGCCCACCTGGCTACGCAATATATAGAAGCGACCATCGACTACCTTCAAATGTATACCGAGCTCCTGGGTCCTTACCCGTTTACAAAATTTGCTGTCGTGGAAAATTTTTTCCCAAGCGGACTTGGACTCCCCTCATTCACCCTCCTAGGAGAAGGAGTGATTCGGCGCGGATATACCCAACCCTATTCTCTTGGCCATGAAATCGTCCATTCCTGGTTCGGAAATTCTGTCTTTAATAACTTTGCTCAAGGCAACTGGGTGGAAGGGCTCACCACCTATCTCTCCAATTACTATTATGACGAGGCCAGGGGCAATCAGCAGGAGGCCTTCAACACCCGACGACGGATGGTCTATGAATATAATCTGTATGCGGAGCCGGACAAGGAATATCCGGTACGGGCCTTCCACCACAAAGAAACCAGGCTGGATAATGCCATTGGGTACCAAAAAACCGCCATGGCATTTCACATGCTTCGCCAGGAAATGGGAGACGTGGCATTTTTCAAGGGGGTTCGCGGGATTATTCAGGAAGGGACCGGAACCTATCTGGAGTGGAACGATCTTCTCCGGATATTTTCAAAAGCCGCTGAAAGAGACCTCGGGTGGTTTTTTCATCAATGGATCGATCAACCCGGTGCTCCAACCCTGGATATCCAGGACATCCTTATCCAGGAAGATCCCACGCAACAGGGACGATTCACATTGACGGGAACAATCCTGCAGGACGAACCCGTATTCACCATCCGTCTTCCCCTCCATCTCCATCTCCAAGGAGAACGCATTCATGAAGCCGTTCTCAATGTGAATCAGGCCGCACAACCTTTTACCCTGCATCTCCCCGCAAATCCAACGACACTCGCCATTGATCCCGAGCACCATCTTCTCCTCGGCCTTCACCGTGCACAAATTCCGCCCATGTTGAATAGGTGGGAAACCGACACCCGTCGCATTCTCATCAGACCTCAGACCATGACCACGGATGAGGCGCAAAGCCTGGAAACGCTGCTTCAACGTCTTGAGACACAACCCGGCATTGAGACCATCCTATCCGATGATCCGGTCATTTCTGAATCGGCCTCATATCTGGTCATCGGATCCTCTGCCCAACGCATATTAGAATCCGGTTCCTTCAATAGTTGTGAAAAAAGCATAGACATGCATCCGGGACACATCTCCATTCAGGAACAGACATTCGAAGGCCCGGAGATGGCCTTCCTGATTTCTTGCGCCCATCCCCGGGATGCGAACCATACCGTCACATTTTTTTTCGGGTGGTCTCCTGATGCCGTTACGCCCGTTTCACGGCTGTTGTTTTTTTACGGGTGGGATAGCTATCTGGTTTTCCAACAAGGAAAAGTGATTGCCCGGGGGATGTTTCAACCCGTACACTCTGCACGCGAGATTATTCTCCATTCACCGTGAGGTTCATGAATGCATCCGACCTTCTCTGTTCATCCATCAAAAATTTCGATACAAAACATGCTCCTGTTTAGCCTGCTGTCCTTCCTGCTGTTGTGGAATACGGCTCTGGCCGGGGAACCCCCCGCCAAGCAGGATCAACCGGAACCGCATCTGGCCAATATCCGGCAGCTCACGTTTTCGGGGAAAAATGCTGAGGCCTATTTTTCAGCCGAGGGTAACCGGTTGGTGTACCAATCAACCCTGGAACCTGATGGCAAGACGCTCAGATCCTGCTATCAAATCTATATCATGGACCTGGACGGTACAAATGTCCGGCGAGTCAGCCTCGGGCTGGGCGGCTCCACATGCGGATACTTTTTCCCCGGTGGCCGGCGTGTGCTCTTTTCCTCCACCCATATCATGAGTCAATTTTGTCCACCCGCCCCCGAGAGGACGGAACGCTACCGGTGGGCCCTGGATGATTATGACATCTTCTCCATGAATATCGGCGGACGGGACTTACAACGGTTGACCTCCGCCCAGGGCTACGATGCAGAAGCCACCATCTCCCCGGATGGAAAACGCATTGTCTTCACTTCCATACGTGATGGAGATTTAGATGTGTACACGATGGATATCGATGGAAAGAATCTGAAACGCCTGACGCAGGAAGTCGGGTATGATGGCGGAGCCTTTTTTTCTCCCGACAACAAAAGGATTGTCTATCGGGCCCACCATCCGAAAACTGACGAAGACCTGAAGGCCTATCGTGACCTGCTCAGTCAAAACCTTGTGGAGCCGTCAAACCTGGAAATCTTCATCATGAATGCTGATGGTTCCGACAAAATACAGGTCACTCACAACGGGCGATCGAATTTTGCTCCCTTCTTTACTCAGGATGGAAAACGCATCATCTATTCCTCCAACTTGTCGACCCCGCCCGATCATCAGGGGCGGCCATCCTTTCACCTGCATATCATCAACGAGGATGGCACGCACCCCGAACAAATTACCTTCAATGGGCACTTCAATAGTTTTCCGATGTTCTCGCCAGACGGAAAACAGGTGGTATGGTCATCCGATCGGAATGCCGCCAACCCAAAAGAATTCAATATCTTTCTCGCTGACTGGGTACCGTAAATCATCTTGAATTTTTTCCTCCTTTGTAAGGAGGGGTGATGGGGAAGTAGAAACATGCAAAAATCAACTAGTCTCATTTTGCGGTATGCTCTCTTCTTTTCGTATCGCTACCCCACCTCTTTCATTCCTCTTCGGAATGAAATCCCTTACAAAGGGGAGGATTCAGAAACCAAAATCCTCTCTGTGCGGGCCTTCCTGCCAGGGTAGAAATCCATCCATATGGTTCTCGCTAGTATCCTGTGACTGACCAATCACCCGCATCTCCTTCACCTCGACGTTCGCAATTTCTCCTCCCCCAGTCCCCTCTTGTGGTATTCGGACTATCCGGGCTCCTCTTTTTTGGCTTGTTCGCTTCTCTGGCTCTGGTCGATGGCCCGACCATCCAGATCGTTCACAGTTTCACGCATCCGGCCATCGACCACATTGGCAATGTAGGAAATCATTTAGGAGACGGACTGACTCTGGTGCTCATTTCATTGGGAATTGGGGCAGTGGGATTCCGGCTTGGATGGCCGGCCTGGAAGTCTGCATGTATTCATACCTTACTCGCCCATGGCGTCGCCGGACTTTTCACTCAAATATTGAAACACACCATCGGCCGCCCCCGCCCAAGACTCAAGCAAGGTCAGGACTGGGAAATCGCCCCGTCATTTGAAAGTGGATGGGACTCCTTTCCATCCGGTCATACCACCGCTTCATTTTCCGTGGCCACGGTTCTTGCGCATTATTTTCCCAATGCCCGATACCTGTGGTTCGGGTTAGCCGCGTTTGGTGGAATATGCCGTGTCATCACCGGCGCCCATTTTCCTACGGATGTGCTGGGGGGAATACTGGTGGGGATCGGAACCGCCCTGATCATCATTCATCCTCCACACAAGTGGAAGAGGCTCTCTCAGCACACACTCACACATGGACTCCCCTGGCTGGTCACGGCATTTGGAATGGTTTGGATTATTGTTCCCCATCCAGGCATTGAGTTGGAACCGTCTCTCTCACTTTTTCTCGGGCTAATGGCGTTAGGGGTAGGATTGGGTCTCAGACTCTGGTGGATTCGGGAACTTTCTTCCCCAGGAAGCTCATCTTCAGGACGATTACCACCTCAATGGCCGCGCCTGCTTATGGGACTTGGATTAGCGACCACAACGGGAAGTGTGGTAGTTCTTGGAGCAGGTCTAATGACGGGAATGATTTGGTGGATGGGAAGTCATTACGAATTAACAACTGAAGACCAGAATAGCTTATTGGCAGGGCTCAATCCCATTTGGATTGAAGCATTCATAGGACTCGGCATGTTTTTTCTTGCCCTCCTGACTTTTATCATTCGATCAGGTTCACTTTTGCCCGCTTAATAAAAGAACTCACTTTTCACTGTCTATCGGGTTCAGGAGCTTCCTCCAGAAATTAGCCTACAAAATCTTTTTGCCGAGGGGGCCCATAACATCCCCCTCGGAATGATAGTTAATCTATTACCTCAGCGGGAGTCCTGTGTAGAATTTGGAGATTGTCCAGGATTCTGGCTTTGCCCCGTCACTACTTTCCGGTGTCCAGCTCGCTTTGGCTCTGGCTCTTTATTTGGTCTAGCCCTCTCATCTGGTTTTGACCTTCATTTTGGTCCTGTCCGGTAGTTTGATTCTTTCCCGTCATATGTTCCTTTCCCGCCATCTGGTCCTGGCCCGTCATATGCTCCTGGCCCGCCATCTGGTCCTGGTCCTGGCCACCTATTTGAGATTGATCACCCATTGGTTTCTGGCTCTCTGACTCGTTTCCTCTCATAGAACCAGACCGACGGGTTTCCAGGTCTTCAGTGTATTCTTTAGTTGCAGCATTCAAGGCTTTTTGGCCATACAAGTTTTCTTGCCCTGAGTCATAAGCCGTGGATGAGCCAGTCACCGGACTTTTCGTTTCTTTCATCGGGTAACCGGCGTGATCCGGCAACATAGATGGATTGGCAAAGGCTACTGTCGCCAGCAAACAGGTTCCGGCCAAACTTCCCAATAATACGATAGATTTTTCTTTTAGTACGTTTTTCATAATGCCTCCTGATTTGATTTATTTGTAGGGCTCGTCAATCTTGTCATATCCAGAAATTCCCTCGATCCTCATACTCCATTTTCCTCTTCCTAAAACTGCACCCGGAAATGGGCTCGAAGTCTCCAGTTTAGGCCAGAAGAAAAATGCCTTCTTGTACGCCTCCTTTCCGATAAAACTTTAGAACAAAATAGGTGAGGCTCTCAGCACATGGAAATTTACTGGTATTGACTTCATCCTATACCTCGCCAGCCAAGCCGTAACTGTCAAAAACCCTTGAAGGCAAATTTTTGATATTTTAGGATAAGTCGCCAAAAATCAGTCAAAAGGCATGTGCCGGGTATTCTGGAAAAATCAGGTGTGGAGGATCGAATTCAAAAGAAAGAGCTAAATCCCTTAAAAATCAATGTACCCATGTCCCTGATGAGAGTACATTTCATGTGCTGAATATCTGCATGCCAATCTTCGTGATACGCAAGACCGACAATCTCCTCATCAAATTCTTGAATGATACTTGTAATTCAACGGCACAAACGTTATGTAAGTAAATCAATTTCCTTTCGAAAGTTAACCCAAAACTCACACACGAATTGAAAGGTAGGAACTATGAAGGGTCGAATCGTCTCTCAAATAAAGCCATACAACCGGCCCTTGTGGCATTGCCTCCTGCTTGTCTCTTTTTTCGCCAGTCTTACCGCAAGTTGCGCCCATAAAACATGGGATATCAACAGATACATTCACGCTCTTGAACGCCCGGAACGGGATCAGCACCAACAACCCGAAAAAGTCATTGAGGCCCTGAACCTCACGCCTGGCATGATGGTAATCGATATCGGGGCAGGCTCGGGTTATTTCACCCGTCGCTTTGCCGAATCGGTGGGAGAAAAGGGGCAGGTCATCGCCATCGATGTCGAACAGAAAATGTTGAATTACAACAAAGGAAAGTTGGAAAAAATTGGACTCGCCAACAGAGTCCGTTTTGTTCTGGCCGAGTCAGAAGGTCCCACATTTTCCGGGAACAACGCCGACATCGTATTCTTGTGCGATGTCTATCATCACCTGGAAGATCAGATCGACTATCTGGCCAACACCAAGCCTGCCCTCAAGCCAAACGGACGTGTGGTCATCATCGACTACTATGCCGATGAGCGATCAGGCACACTCGGCTTTTCAAAACGCCACCTTGTTCCGAAAGAACAAGTGATCAAGGACATGGAACAAGCCGGCTTTACCTTAGCCAAAGAACACACCTTCCTCCCCCGCCAATACTTCCTAGAATTTGTCCCCAAAAAGGTTATGTCCCCCTTGCAATAAAAAACTAGCGTGATGCTTGATCGCAAGATCTGAACCCATTTTTCACCCAGAACCGCCCAAATTACTTCTAACCCATATAAGTATTCAATTTTGATTTTTGGCCAGGGAACATCGACCTAGACCCTGCAACCTAATCTCGTAATATTTTTGGGCATTCCCAATAGTAGGCTTTAATTACTACATCTAATACCATACGAGTGGAGGGGGCAGATAAAGGATAAGTGTAGATTCACCGTCAAAGGATCCAATCTAATTTTTCATCGCATTGATCAGGGCTTGTAGCTAGATGAGATATCGTTAGTTCGTAGAGCCTTGTGATAACCCTTAAAGAATCCAATAAGATCTTTGTCGTTGCTCCAAAAGACTGATTCATTATGATTCCCTCGAAAAAAACCCCAACCGAAGAAGATCTCCTGCGGTATCGGGTCAGAAGCCTTACGAGTAAGGATAATGAAATTGCACGCCGGAAACTCACTTTTATTAATTACACGAACCTTATATGAAGTTGGGAGGGTGCCGTTAAAATTTTTCTTTAAATTGTCTGCCCGCTCCTTACCCTTTTCAGAACATGTTTCCTCAAAACTTGTGTCATTTCGTTTAACAAATTCCCTTATGCCCCCCTCAACCAGAGCAGTGGACCCCATGTCTTGGACAGAACATCTCGGATGCTAAGTGAAATCTTCTGCGGTATATTCCTCTTCAACGAAAGGAGCAGAAGATGGCCCGACGATCACGACGCAATCATTCCCCGGCGTTTAAAGCGAAGGTGGCGTTAGCCGCCGTTCGGGGCGACCGGACTCTCGCCGAGTTGGCTGAGCATTTTGACGTCCATCCCAATCAGATTCAAGACTGGAAGAAACAGCTCATCGCGAAAGCCGACCATGTGTTTGGCTCCGGTCTAGCCGAAACGGCCACCCAGGAGCAGCGGCAACAACAACTTCACGCCAAGATCGGGCAGTTGACGATGGAGAAGGATTTTTTAGCACACGCGCTTGGGCACAGCCGATGACTGAGCGCAAAGCGATGATTAGGACTCGGCAACCCCTTCCCGTCACGCGGCAGTGTCAGTTGCTGACCGTGCCACGCTCCAGTGCGTACGCACGCTCACAGCCGGTCGCAGCAGCCGACCTCACGTTCATGCGTATCCTGGATGAAGTGTATCTGAAGTGGCCCTTCTATGGCAGCCGTCGCCTGTGCGCGGTCCTCCAACAACGAGGACATGGAGTCAATCGCAAGCGGGTGCAGCGTCTGATGCGACAGATGGGCCTGCGGGCCATCTATCCAAAGCCACGGACCAGTCTTCCCGGGCACGGACACAAGATTTATCCCTACCGCCTGCGTGGCCTCACCATCACTCAGAAGTGGTCCCCAGTCCTTGGACAGAATAATGAGGATGCTAAGTGAAATCTTCTGCGCTATATTTGTTTGCAACGAAAGGAGCAGAAGATGGCACGACGATCCCGACGGAATCATTCCCCAGCGTTTAAGGCCAAGGTGGCCTTGGCCGCCGTCAAGGGCGAACGCACGTTGGCGGAATTGGCCGAGCAGTTTGACGTACATCCGAATCAGATCCAAGATTGGAAGAAGCAGCTGCTGAGCAAGGCAGAACATGTTTTTGGCGCCAGTCTCGTTGCTGCTGCCGACCATGAACAGGTCCAGCAGAAGCTGCATGCCAAGATTGGCCAGCTGACCATGGAGAAGGATTTTTTAGCCACCGCGCTCGGACCCGGCCGATGACTGAGCGCAAAGCGATGCTCAAGGCCCAGCAAGGACTTTCGGTGACTCGTCAATGTCAGCTGTTAGCCGTGCCGCGTTCGAGTGCCTATGCACGGCCCCAGGATGTCTCAGCGGCAGACCTTGTTTTGATGCGCCAACTCGACGAGCTCTATCTGAAATGGCCGTTCTATGGCAGCCGTCGCCTGTGTGTTGAGCTTCAACAACAGGGCCATAGAGTGAATCGTAAACGCGTTCAACGGTTGATGCGCAAGATGGGGATCCGAGCGATTTACCCGAAGCCGCGAACGAGTCAACCAGGACTGGGGCACAAAATTTATCCCTACTTATTAAGAGGCCTGAGAATTGAACGTCCAAACCAGGTGTGGGCGAGTGATATCTGTTATATCCCGATGGCCAAGGGGTTCATGTATCTCACCGCCATCATAGACTGGTACTCACGTCGGGTGTTGGCGTGGCGCGTTTCGAATACGCTGGAAACGGATGCCTGTGTGGAGGCGCTGGAAGAAGCCCTCTTGCGCTATGGGGCGCCAGAGATCTTCAATACGGATCAGGGTGCCCAATATACCAGTGAGGCATTCACCGCGACACTCAAAGATCGTGGGGTGCAAATCAGTATGGATGGTAAGGGGCGTTGGGTCGACAACGTATTCGTCGAACGACTATGGCGCAGTGTGAAGTATGAGGACGTGTACCTGCGAGCCTATGAGACGCCCGCAGCGCTACGGGCTGGGCTGACTGGCTATTTCACGTTCTATAACACGGAACGCCGTCACCAGTCCTTGAATCGACAGACACCGGATACCGTATATTGGGCAGGTCCAATGGCAACGAAGGCGGCATAATGCCCAGCAGAAGTTTCACTTAGCGCCCTGTCCAGAAATCGGGGTCCACTTCTCTCGGCCCAATCAGGCCGGGGCGAGCGATATCTGCTACATTCCGATGGCCAAAGGCTTTATGTATCTCACGGTAATCATGGACTGGTATTCGCGCCGGGTCTTGGCTTGGCGGGTGTCGAATACCCTAGAGACCGAGGCCTGCGTGGAGGCCTTAGAAGAAGCCCTGGGGCGCTATAGAGCCCCGGAGATCTTCAACACGGATCAGGGAGCGCAATACACCAGTGAAGCATTCACGGCCGTGCTCAAATCCCACGGCGTGACGATCAGTATGGATGGCAAAGGTCGGTGGGTCGACAATGTGTTCGTCGAACGGCTTTGGCGGAGCGTCAAGTATGAGGACGTGTATCTGCAAGCATATGAAACCCCAGCGGCTCTACGTATGGGCCTGACTCACTATTTTCAGTTCTATAACACGGAACGGGGCCATCAGGCGTTGAATCGCCAAACACCAGACGCGGTGTATTTTGCCGATCCCAGAGAGAAACAAGCAGCCTAATGAAAAGCAGAAATTTCACTTATCAAGCTGTCCAGAAATCGGGGTCCACTTCTCAGTTCACTAATCTTTTTTGGAAATGGCACCTCATCAGAAATGAGATACGTGTTTAGCGCCTCTGAGGCAGTTTTTAGACGATCAATCACAATTGGAGCAGCCTCGACTGCATTTCCCACATAAACTACTTTTCCTTCACTTATCGCTTTTCCTATATCTCCGGCTATAGAGTTGAGATCAGGGTAAAGTGATAGTTGGATCGAAATTTGTATTGTATACAAAGGAATTAACAAAGCAATAAGGATAAAACCAACCCATTCGGTGGTCGAATTTTGTAGGAGTAAACCATTGGCCATTTTGCTCCACATACCCAGACCAAAGCTAAGTACGGAAAGCAGAATCGGAACAATTGTTTTTGCTAATTGGATATTAAAACGATTCATTAAATAGCCTATAGAAATTAGGCACCAATTCAGTTAGTACTCAAATTCCTGGCCGACCTTCGTTAAATCCGCCCCTGGAAAAAGGTAATATCTGAAGGTTGCAGGTCATTGACCCTATCCTATCATTCGAAACCAGTCCTTAACTGTTAGCCTAAGCCTATCAATCTCATCTTCTGACAAGGGACAACAGTGTGCTATTGGTCCTCGTAACAAATTCAAGCTACTCATTACCTTCTCGACAGCCCGCCTACTTGAAAAAATCGTTCCAAACAGATCCCAGTTTGTCGTAATAATTACTGACAACTCACCAAAGTTGGTGTAATCAATATCAGAATCTGAACGTCGGGTCACCCCGCTATCAATTTCCTTTAGAATACGTCCTTTAACTTGACGAACAATGTCTGCTGGTATTTTTCCACTGTCCCACCATTCCCTCCCTTCACTTTCATGAAGAGTCTCTGTAATCAATTTTCTTATGGCATTTTCAAGACAATAAAACAACTCATAGTGCCGAGACATTTCATTCGCCTCAGCACGAACACTCTGCTCAAACTGAGGATAGTACTCAGTTGGTGTGTCGCTTAATGATTTTGATGCATGTCCTAGCTCAATACTATATCGCTCTTCAACATTTCTCAGATCATCAGTGATCATATATCCTGACATCCCAAAGGATCGCACATGGTCATCAGTTCTACTCACTTCCAGCCTCTTTTAAAAGGTTGTCTTTCAGGCTCTTGAATATTGCATTAAAAACAGAAATGTCCGACGTTGCAGGAAGATTTAGATTGATCGTGTAAGACAGATTTAGACCAACTCCAGAATTTTTGGAACCGCCAGGCAAAGGTAAATCTTGAGGGCTTTTAGGTGGCGAAGGCATTTCCTTAACTTCCTCAACAATCGATTTCCCCCATTCAGCGAATTTCTTAAGTGCCTTAATTGATGCCAATGCAAAGCTGACGGCATTTGAGCCCTCACTCTGGCCAGTTTCTTCAATAATTAATCCTTTCAACTCCTTGTCTGACAAACTATGCATGTATTCATTTCGAATATACAAATTGGTATAACCAATCTTCAATGCCTCAGCCACTGCCTGCCCAGAAGTAGCATCGTTACGAAATTTTTTATAAATACTAGATGGGGTACCATCTGAATTCGCAAAACCAATTTTTTTCAGAAACGAGGTAATTTGGTCCCCTGATCCGCCGGGAATATGAAGAATCGTTTTCACGAAGTCTTGGGTTACTCGCTCCGGTGTTGCAGCTGACTTAATTCCATTTAACGCCTTTTCAATATTTCCTGGCGCAGTAACGTAGGGTAACCCTGCCATAGATTTTCCTTTCCAATATCATTAGTGTTTTTTATTGATCCTTCATTGTTTGGCTCTTTGCTTCGGCTCAACAAAAGTCGATAAAAACTCAGTAACGAACTAATGCATTCCTTGCAGAATCTGGATGACCCTCATCAACATCCAAACCTTCTTACACTTTTGTAGGATTTGATGATTGGTGAACAGACCTGACTAATTCAACTTCAATCCCCAAAATATGTCAAGATGAAATGAGTTTTCTTAGCTCTAAGTTTATTGTTGAGGATCGTATGCTCATGAGAGAAGACAGTCCGCGGGGTTGTAAAAGGGATCATACAGAATTTAGGCCTCGTCGCTGTTTCATGTGCGCCAGCGAATTGTTCGTCTCCCCTGCTCCGACGCCTGCCGGCTGGCCCACAAGGATGGACGCTCTCCTCAGTTGGCGGGCCTTGTTTGAGCGGAGCGAGTTGGTCCGCCCTCCTAAGACTGGCGTCCATCCTTTCCAATGAGTCCAGACGGGGCGTCAATGGTTTTGGGTCCTTTTGCCGAAACAAAAGGGCCTCGCCTGCCGGGGCGAAACCCGGCAACACAGAACAACACATTGATACGAGAGTTGGGTGCGATGCGTTCACCTATCAGCAAATTTTTTCTGGCAAACCCCAAGATAAAGGCCCAATACATATCCTAAAGCTGTTAGGCCTGAACCAATAATTCTATATGATCCTGAAAAAGTAAGTCAGAAGTTGAGCTGAGGATTACTTCACCTTGAAGAAGAACCAGACACCGAAGGTCGTCTCCCCTTTTTGGGAGACGTGTTGCGACCACTCGACTTAGCCTTCTTCGGGGTTTGGCTGGTTTCCGAGATGCCCCCAACATCCACAGCCTCCTGTAGCCTGCGCACTTCGTCAAGAATTTTCAAGAACCGACGACCGAACGGGGTGAGTTGATATTCCACTTCAACCGGAGGCTTTAGTCCCAACACCGTGCGCCGCATGATGCCGAAACGGATCATCTTTCTCCATCGTTCATTCATCACTTTGGCCGACAAACCTGGACATGCCCGGAGCACCATACCAGGGCGATTGTTCCCCTCGGCACAAAGCTGGAGTAAGCGGACAGACCACTTACAGCCCACAATACTCTCCACCATCGAAGCCACAGGAATTTTCCTGCCATCCTGCAACTCCGACTCCACTCCCATCAATGGATCATCCTGAACCATTCAGTCACCCCCTTACCAAAAAGTGCCTTCTTGAGAGACTCCTGCAAGTTAAGTATCTTGCATGAAAGACCAATACTCAACCACCAAACAAGGAGACCTTTGATGAAAACCCAGTTAGCTCCAGAATGGCAGACCACAGACTGGTTCAATACTCCCGAGCCCCTCAGCCTGTCCGGGCTTCGGGGTCAAGTCGTGCTTCTTCATGCCTTCCAGATGCTCTGCCCCGGCTGCGTGTCGCATGGCCTGCCTCAGGCTCAGCGCGTGGCCAAGCTCTTTCCGGATGTCAGAGTCATCGGATTGCATACGGTATTCGAACACCACGAGGCCATGGGCGTGGCCTCGCTTCGCGCGTTTCTGCATGAGTACCGCATTCGTTTTCCGGTTGCCGTCGACCTGCCGGGACCGGATGGCGATCCGCTCCCCCGCACCATGCGGGCATATGCGATGCAGGGAACTCCAACCACGGTGTTGATTAACGCACAAGGCGGATTGCACCGACAGATGTTCGGGGTGCATGACGATCTTTTTCTCGGAGCGGAACTGGGATTATTACGGGAGCACGCAACATCCTCAGCCGAACTCCCGGCAACACCCGAGCTTCTGTTGAAGCATTCGTGTGCAGACGACTCCTGTGCTATCAAATAAAAAGGCGCATGTGCGATGATTCGCTGGGAATTCTTGAGACCGAGCACTCACTGACTCGGTGGATCAAACCTCCTTACGCCAGAAGAAATTCCGGAAAACCCTGGCTTTCCATTTTCATTTAGAGCAAAGGTTCGCTGGTGAGGAGAGAAAAACCGCCGTGGTCCAGAACGACAGTCCACTGGGCCATGCCTTCGGGAAGTTGTCCTCGAAGGTGAGTTTGGATAATGGCCATTTTTCGGCCGGGAGCAGAGAGGCAAGTAACTAAAC
Organism: Nitrospira sp. MA-1; assembly: GCA_032139905.1. Taxonomy (NCBI): domain Bacteria; kingdom Pseudomonadati; phylum Nitrospirota; class Nitrospiria; species Nitrospira sp. MA-1. The sequence continues at coordinate 70,332 of JAQJDB010000007.1, read as the reverse complement.
ATCGAGACATTCCACTATCCGTCTCGGATATATTAGGCATAAATGATCTGGTAAACTATTTAAATTATCGAATCAAGAACCATTCACTCAATCCTTCCATAAAAAGGAGACAAGTCCATGGCCACCGCCAAAGAAGCTGCCCGCGAAGTTCTCGAACGACTATCTGATCAGGTGACCTGGAATGATATTATGTATGAATTGTATGTGAAACAGAAATTGGAAACCGGGTTGGCTGATATCGAGGTGGGGCGTACCGTTCCCCATCAACAACTGAAGGCTGAAATACTTGGCCATGACAATCGAGTGGTCATTTCGAGCCAAAACTGACCTCCAGGACCTCCACACGTACATCTCAAAAGACTCTCCCGATTACGCCAAACAATTTCTCGAACGTATTTTCATGGCAGTCGAGATCTCTCCCAATTGGAATCTTCTCCTTGGAATATCCTTGGAATATCCTTTAAATTCCAACTAACGCAGGCAAGAAACCCATCCATTCATCTTACTGCTCCATAGGGAATGTGCATTGATCTCGATTGCCAAATAGCCTACGCCACAGAGATTTGCTTCAACATCACATTCGACCTCCTAGGAATAAAACACCTCAGTCTGACGAATTTATAAGAGGGGTTCGCTGGTGAGGAGAGAAAAACCGCCGTGGTCCAGAACAACAGTCCAATGGGCCATGGCTTCAGGAAGTTGTCCGCGAAGCTGAGATTGGATAATGGCCATTTTTCGGCCGGGAGCATTAAGGTGTTGGGGGAGTTCTTCATCATTCACTCCAAGAAAGTGTACTTTGCGTTTGGCATAAAAACTGAGGGAGGGGCGTTTCCGGCCGAATTGTATCAATCGGTCATCCGGGCCCAAGTTATAACCGGCAATGACAGCTAATTCCTGCGGGGGGCCGATGAAATACTGTTGGTAAATCGAGAGTCCTCCTCGTGCGACCAATACCGTAAAGATCAGCATCATCCCGCATCCCACCCATAAAGCCAGATGGCGTTTGGCGTCAGATTGCATGCACTGACGCATGAGCATGGTTCCCACCACCATGACGAGGCCTACCAGTGAGGGAAGCCACGCCAGGTCTATGTTGACCGCAGCGGGAAATTCTTTGGCAATTTGCTTCATGAACAACTGAAAAATCGCCGGCACAAACATCATCGCGATACCCAGGAGGTATCCCGCCGCAATGAGGACTCGAGTGGAAGCGATCAGTCCAACCGGCGCGTCCTCTCTCAAGAAACGCTTCCACCACAGAGCGACCAGCAGGGCTGCCGCCGGAAACAGAGGATAGATGTAATGGGGCAGGCGCGTGGCCGAGAGGGTAAAGAACAGCAACAATCCCACCACCCAGAGGCTCAGGAAACACTCCAAATGTTGCTCTTGCGTGGCAAGGCCTTGTCCCTGCCAGAATGCCTTCCAGCGTTTTAACGTGTCATACAGTACGGAAAAGAGAAAGGCACTCCATGGGAAAAACCCAACCAACAACACCGGCACATAAAATAAGAGCGTCCCCCCATGACCTTCCATAGGATTCATGAACCGTCCGGTGGTATTGGCCTGTGCCGCGGCCCAATAGGCATCCCCATGTATTTGAAACATCATCACATACCAGGGAGCCGCGACAGCGGCAACTAACACGATCCCGACAAGGGGAAAGCCCCGTTGCCAGAATATTCCCCATTGGCGCGTCAACGTCAGATAGGGAATCACCCCCATCAGCGGAATGATAATGCCCACGGGCCCCTTGACCAACATGCCGCATCCCATAGCCAGATAAAAGATGGCGAACAGCCAGCGCTTGGTCTGTTCATGATGGAGTGCGTGCCAAAAGCTATAGCCGGCCAATGTGGTGAACACGACCAGTTCCGGATCAGTCAGCACCATGCGATTGATGCCCAAAAACTCCAAATTCAGCAGCAACATGCACGACGCAAAAATGGCCACGGTGAGGCCAGCCCACCTTCGAACAAACACATATTGAAGGAACAGGAGGCAAAGACCTGATAAAGCCGAAGGCAACCGCGCGGCAAATTCATTCATGCCAAACAGGGCATAGGACCCGCTGATGAGCCAATACACAAAAGCCGGTTTGGCATAGCGAGGTTCATAGTTGAGAGTCGGGGAAATCCAATCACCGGTCTCCAGCATTTCCCTTGCCGCTTCCGCATTGCTCCCCTCATCCCGGTCCGTCAACCCGAGGGCCCCCAGATCCGGACCAAGAAGCCATCCGCCCTCTACTCCCAATAGCCAGGCAGCCAGAAGCAGGACACACACCAGATGGGAAAGAGGCGATTGCGTTATTGAAGAGCGGAGAAAGGACGGAAAGAGAGTGTGAGTGTGAGAGCTATCCACTCACGACTCGCTTATTGGCCTGATGGAGCAGCATGATATTGCGGACATACACCACGGTTCCGACGCTTTGGCCGGCCATGAATACCAGGTCGGCAATATGAATGGCGTAGGTGAGTACAATCACACTCCCAACCAGGCTCATATACCAAAATGACATGGGAATCTGGCTTTCCTCGTTGCGTTCCGACACCACCCATTGCACCAACCAGCGTGAGAAAAAAATGCCCTGCCCCAAAAACCCAAAACCGATCCAGAGGAGTTCCTCAAACGACATGGTCATGAGTGTATTTGTGAATGATTCGAACATCGTCAGCAGCAGGGAATGAATCGCCAAAAGGGTTCCCTCCATTCAGAACCCTTTAATCGCATGTTAGTTTTGTGGTGCCTCAATTGTTTCCAGCAGGTGGTCACTTCAAGAATGCTACAGTTCGGATTTCCAGGGAGGATGGATCCCCTTTTTGGTGTAGTTCAAACAGCGTTTTTGCATCCACCTGACTGCGAAGAGATCATACAGACCGGCAAACAGCCTGTTGCCAATTCCGTATTTTGATGTCCCATGGGCTCTTGGAAAATGCTGGACGGGGATTTCAGTCACCGTAAACCCGTACATTTGCGCCAACGCCGGGTAAAATCGGTGCATGTTTTTAAATGGAGGAAGTCGTTTGACCACGGCCTGCCTAAAGACTTTCAAGGAACAGCCGGTATCTGAAATACCATCATGCACCGCCCAATTGCGAACCTGGTTGGCAATTTTTGACGACCACCGGCGGACCAGACTGTCATGTCTGGCTTGTCGTCGCCCACACACTAAATCATAGCGTTCCACATAGGGGAGAAGTTTCGCAAAGTCATTCGGGTCATACTGCAGATCCCCGTCCATGGTCGCAACAAGTTCTCCCCTGGCTTCCCGAAAGCCTGCATCGAATGCCGCCGTTTGTCCATGATTCCGGTCTAAATGGATCACCAGTACCGCAGGAAACTGTCCGGCTAATTGATCCAGCAAGGGTCCACTCCCGTCCACACTCCCATCATCCACAAACACGAGTTCAAACGCCGCGGCCCCACTTTCAGGCCTGGACTCAAAAAACTTGAGCAATTGGCTCGCCAAGAGCGGGATGTTCTCCCGCTCATCTTTAATGGGAATGACAACGGAAATCCAATGGCGCGGCGGGTGGAGGCTCATGAATCGGTCAGACTATGCCACAGATAGCAAAGTTATGATGGGATACACGTTGCAAACCCTCCTACCCAGTAAGCATTTTACTGAATATCAAAAAAACCGGTCAAACGGCCGTTCTTCTCGAGTGACCCTTCCCGAGCTTCGGTCATCTTCATGCTAAACTCCCAACCTATAACTCCAGAAAGTTGACCAAGGGAACGGCCTTTTGTAAGGTGGAGAACATTATTTTGGAGGAACATTCATGCAAGAAGAAATTCTGCAAGCCTATTTGGAAATAGAGCAAGCGATGCAGCGCTATTCCATGTTGTTACAGGACCACGTGAGCCAACTCGGAACTCAGACCGATGAGGAATCCAAAAACCGATTCCATAGAATGAAGGCCGGCTCAAAGGCCATGAGAGACAGTAGCCAGATTTATCTTTCTTATGCAAAATATGTAGCGTATGGAATGCCCGAGGGTGAGGAGCTGGCTGAAGAGGAGGACTTACAAGCCTAGCGAGCCTTCGTACTGCCCAAACGACTCTCCGCTCTGATCATACCGAGGAGACGAAAAAACCCCTTCTGCTGGCAGGAAAACATGGTCGGGGCGAGAGGATTTGAACCTCCGACCTCTCGCACCCCAAGCGAGTGCGCTACCGGGCTGCGCTACGCCCCGACATGATTCTCACCAGTCGTATTCCCATCCTTCATTTTGTCCGATGACCTACATCGTCGCTCGTCCCAGGATCTTCAAAATACCTTGCAGTTCAACCTTTGCTTTTTCCACACGGTCTTTTGGGACTTGAGCGGTTTTTTCTGACCGTTTTTTGCGATACCAATATCGCTTCAAACCCGCAATGGTATACCCTTCATCGTAGAGCATTCGTTTAATTTCAAAGACCGTTTCAATGTCGTTTTTCGAATAGACTCGATGTTTTCCCTGACTTTTCTTCGGTTTAAGGAAAATGAATTCCGACTCCCAAAACCGCAAGACATACGCAGGAAGATTCGTCAAATCGGCGACTTCCCCTATTTTATAAAAGGCCTTATCCTCGTGTTTTGTTCCACCCCCCATACCTGCACTCACCCCACGGTGTATCTATCAAGAGAGTGAACGAGACCGATAGCGAAATTCTTGCCAGTCAAGTATTGACATATTTCTTAAAAAGTTGGCTTGGCCGGAAAGTCACCACTCGTCTTGGCGTAATGGCAATTTCCTCTCCGGTTCTTGGGTTCCTGCCTTTCCGCTCTCCCTTGTTCCGGACAACAAAGTTGCCAAATCCGGCAATTTTGACGACCTCTCCTTTTTGAAGCATGGACTTAATTAAATCCAGAACATGCTCCACCATTTCCATTGAGTCGGTTTTTTGGATAGCTGCCGTCTCTGTAATGATTTCAGCAATGTCAGCCTTGCGCATAAATCAAAACCCCCTCACAAGTAGTATCGAAGACCGTTCATACGGATTGTGAATTCACGCTTTTGACCGTTGTTGCAGGCAGCAACGTAACGGGCGACGCAGATGATGTCAAGAACCGGGCTCTTCAGATGATTCCCCTTTGTCAGCCTAGGTCAAAGAGACGGGCATTATGTTTGCGGCTTCTCCTTCATGAGTTTAAACTCAATGCTATCGGCCAACGCCTGCCAACTGGCTTCAATGATGTTCTCCGACACCCCGACCGTCCCCCATTTCTCTTTGTGATCACCAGACTCAATGAGGACCCGCACACGAGAACCGGTTCCATGTCGTCCGGTCAACACGCGGACCTTATAGTCCAGCAGCTTCATTTCCTGTAACTGGGGATAAAAATGCTCCAGAGCTTTGCGAAGGGCATGATCCAGAGCATTCACTGGTCCATCACCAACCGCCGCGGTATGTTCAACCACTTCCCCGACTTTGACCATAATCGTGGCTTCGGAAATAGGGTCTTCTTTGGTTTTCCGTTTCTCGACAATGATCCGGCACCCCAATAATTCAAACGATGGCGTATAGGTCCCCATCGCTTTCCGCACTAACAATTCAAAAGACCCTTCCGCTCCTTCAAATTGGTAGCCTTCATATTCCAACGTTTTAAGAGAATCGAGTAATTCGAGCACCTTGGGATTATTCTGAGGAAGGTCCAGGCCGAAAGTTTCCATTTTTCCAAACACGGCACTTCGGCCACTGCTATCGGAAATAAGTACGCGGCGATGGTTGCCAACGACATCCGGGTTCACATGTTCATAGGTAAGCGGGTTTTTTTGCACCGCATGAATATGCACCCCCCCCTTATGCGCAAATGCGGTATCTCCCACATAAGGCTGTCGTTTGTTGGGAGTCAAATTTGCCATCTCGGCCACATAATTGGAAATCGTGCGAAGCTGTGCTAATCGACCATCTCCCAGAGCGGTTCGCTCCATTTTCAATTCTAAATTAGCCATCACGGAACACAGGTTGGCATTCCCGCACCGTTCTCCAATACCATTGATGGTTCCCTGGACCTGGATCGCTCCCGCTTGCACGGCAGTCAATGAATTGGCGACGCCCATCTCCGCATCATTGTGTGCGTGAATACCTAGGGGAACAGAACAGTTCTTACGAACCTTCGCAAAGATCTCACCAATATCCCAGGGCATTGTTCCGCCATTGGTATCACACAACACGATCCGCTCCGCCCCGGCTTCTACCGCGGCTTGAATGGTTTTCATGGCGTAGGCGGGGTCCATTTTATAGCCATCGAAAAAATGTTCGGCATCGTAAAACACCTGCCGCCCCCTTGATCGGAGATAGGCAATGGAATCGGCAATCAGTTCTAAATTAATGGCCAGCGTCGTTTCCAAGGCCTCCGTTACATGCAGGGTCCAACTTTTCCCGAAGATGGTCACAATATCCGTCTCAGCGGATAAAAGGGCTTCCAGCGTCGGATCGGCCTTTGCCGTATTTTTGGCTTTTCGCGTCGAACCAAATGCCACGATTTTGGCGTGCTGCAATGGAGTCGATTTCATGACGTGGAAAAACTCAATGTCCTTCGGGTTGGCTCCCGGCCACCCTCCTTCAATGAACGGGACCCCCAGCTCATCTAATTTAAGGGCGATACGAACCTTATCCTCCACCGAAAAGCTGACATCTTCGGCCTGAGCCCCATCCCGGAGGGTCGTATCGTAGATTTCAATGACGGGAAATTGAGAATTCATATCATGCGTATGCCCCATCGGTGTCGACACACATCCCCATGCTAGGCTTTTCTGCGCTCCAGAGGTACTTCCAATTCAAACTCCTGGTGCAAGGCCCGAACTGCTAACTCCATATATTTTTCTTCCACCACACAAGAGATTTTAATTTCCGAGGTACTGATCATCATGATATTAATGCCTTCACGTGAGAGGGTCTGAAACATTCTGGCTGCGACGCCGGAATGCGAACGCATCCCCACTCCCACTAACGAAACTTTGGCAATGGATTCGTTCACCTCAACCGTCCGGGCTTCCACTGATTTGGCGATATCTCTAACAAGACTCATTCCCCGCGTCAGATCAGCTCTGGGCACGGTAAAGGAAATATCCGTCAGGGAATCCTGACTCACATTTTGAATAATCATATCCACATTGATGGCGGCCTCGGCAATGGAGCAGAACAGGGTGGCCGCAATTCCAGGGTGATCCGGGACCCCGACCACCGTGACCTTGGCTTGATTCCGATCGCCCGTGACCCCCGAGACTAAAACTTGTTCCATATCGACATCCTCTTTTACCACGCAGGTTCCAGGCCCGTCTTGAAAACTGGATCGCACTTCCACCGGCACCTGATATTTAGCCGCTAACTCTACCGAACGAGACTGTAAGACTTTAGCCCCCAGACTCGCTAACTCTAACATTTCTTCATAGGAGATTTTATCCAACCGCCTCGCGCCGGGCACAATATTCGGATCGGCCGTGTACACCCCATCCACATCGGTATAAATAAAGCAGGTATCGGCCTTGAGCGCCGCCGCCAACACCACGGCTGTCAAATCAGATCCCCCGCGTCCTAACGTCGTCACATCGGAGGCGGCGTTGATCCCTTGAAACCCGGCCACGATGGGAATAATCCCGTCACGCAAGGCTCCCAGCACCCGGTCGGTATCAACCCGGGAAACCCGGGCCTTGGTATGCATGCTATCGGTGACAATACCCACCTGACGTCCGGTAAAGGATTGCGCCTTCATCCCAAGACTTTTGAGGGTCATCGCCATCAGCGCTATCGTGACACGCTCTCCGGAGGACAGCAAGACATCGAGTTCCCGGTCATCCGGGTCGATGCTCAACGTCTTGGCCAGCTTCATGAGCCGATCCGTTTCCCCGCTCATCGCAGACAACACGACCACCAGTTGATGCCCCTCCCGGTAGGTCCGCTCAATAAGCCGGGCGACGTTTTGGATTCGTTCCAGACTCCCCACCGACGTCCCGCCGAATTTTTGAATATACCGTGCCATAGGATTTAGTGAGTCCCCAGAAACCGCTCAAACAATTTGGTGGCATCACGGAGGGGACGGTTGGCCACTTCCCGTTCATTCAATGGGACCGCATGAATTTCGGATTTCCCCTCCGACCCTTCAAACACCAGATATGGCGATACAGGAGCCTCTCCATCATTGTGCCCATGCGGACTTGGGGTCACCAGGACGACGATCCGATGTGAGTCCTTGCTTCCATCAGACTGATGGATGGCTCCGATCACCTGCTCGTCCACTTGCCCAAGATATTCACCTAATTGTGACGGTGACACTGCCTGCCCATCCTTGAAAGCCCACTCATAAAAGGGAATATGCAAACAGACCAGGTCGTGATTTTCCAACGCAGTCAAAGTTCTGTTGGCCAAGGCCTGCAACCAGGCGAGGTCTCCTCCTCCCCCATGTTCAACCCTGACCGTCTCAAGACCAGCGGCCATTCCAACGCCTACGTACGGCCCATCCGGGGAAATAACCATACCGTGGACTGGCCACCGTTCTTTTAAAGGAGGCAACTCCACTGGTTTTCCTGACCCCCACAACCATAAACAATTCGCCGGCTTCAACCCGGCATTCAGACGCTCCTGATTCACAGGATGATGGCATAGAATCGCTCTGGAGGCCGCCATCAGTTCACGTAAAATTTGAGATCCGTCGCCAGCAGGCAGATACGCCTCGATCGACTCTCCCAAGGCCTCGTATGGGCTGCGACAGGCCACTTTTCCGCTCGCACCAACCCAGACCATAAGATGGCGATGATGGCTACCCATGTAAAATTGAATACTTTCAGATATCAATTGTTCATTGACGGCATCAATGAGTTCACGAGCATCCTCAGTCCCGATTCCTCCGCCAAAGGGGTCCGCCATGAATAGCTGCGGACCAAGTTTTTTCCCATCCCCCCATCCCTCCTGACCACGGAGAGTCACCAAATGACACAGATAGGCCACATCATGGGCATCCAGCACAACCTCTAATCCTCCAGCCTCAAAAGCACCAGGACCCGTATACCATTTGTGTGGATCGTATCCTAAGACGGCAAGGAGTGCCATTTCCCCACAAAATGGACGGGTTTCCCGGGGAACCCCTAAACGTCCTAGTTCACCATGCCCAGCCAATTCATCCAGATGCGGTGTCCGAGCTGATTGCAAGACGGTTTGGTCTCCTAATTCCTGATACGACTGTCCCGTCAAACCATCGACGTGAATCACGATCGTTTTTCGCACGATCTTGGCCTCACTATGTTGATTGAGTTAGTAGTTGTATGAACGATCTTGGTTTTCAGGAGGTCATGAAGGATTACGTATTTGTCAATTGCGCTCTGACCGCCTCATGAGTGGCAGGAACGGTGACCGGTCGATACGAGACTGAGATGGCCGTATCCGGGTCCTTTAACCCATGTCCGGTTAAGGTACACACAATGACTCCCTCTTTTGGCAACAACCCGGCTCGATTCATTTTGTCAATTCCTGCAAGAGAGGCAGCCGAAGCGGGCTCGCAAAAGACCCCTTCTTCACTCGCCACCATTTGATAAGCCCGAATAATTTCTTCGTCCGTCACCATATCCAGATGTCCCTGTGATTCCTCTAACGCTTTCAGGGCAAAATTCCAACTGGCAGGATTTCCAATCCGAATGGCTGAGGCAATAGTTTTCGGTGACTCCACCACATGGCCTCTGACCATGGGAGCCGCTCCTTCCGCCTGAAACCCGAACATACGAGGCAACCCTTGTGTTTGTCCGGCTTCCTGGTACTCCCGATACCCTCGCCAGTACGCAGTAATATTCCCTGCATTTCCCACAGGGAGGGCATGAATGACCGGGGCATATCCCAACTGGTCACAGATTTCCATGGCCCCCGTTTTTTGGCCTTCCAAACGAAACGGGTTAATTGAATTGACTAACTCAATCGCCGTTTCCTGACACAAATCCTTCACAATCGTTAAAGCCTGATCGAAGTTCCCATCAATCTGAATGACCTGGGCACCATGCATGAGAGCCTGGGTCAGCTTACCCAATGCAATATTCCCTGCCGGAATGACGACATACACCGGCAAACCCGCTTTCGCCCCATAGGCCGCTGCCGAGGCGGAAGTATTGCCCGTCGAAGCGCACATGAGTCCCCTGGCTTTGTTTTCCACGGCTTTAGAAACCGCCATGGTCATCCCCCGATCCTTGAAGGACCCGGTTGGATTCGCCCCTTCAATCTTCAGATACAAATTCATTCCCGGACACACTTTCGCGGCTAAGCGTTTTGCTGGGATCAGTGGCGTATTCCCCTCCTGAAGAGACACAATCGGCGTCTGATCTCCTACCGGGAGAAATTTCCGGTACTCCTCTATAATGCCACGCCAGGGGATCATAATGGCTTGTCCCTTTTTACGAAACAACGTGCCCCCATCTCTTATTCCACCCCCTCCATACGAAGTAACGTCGTCGCCTCAGAAACCATGGAAAGTGCATTAATTTCCTGTAATGCCGACTGAACGGCACGCTCTATGGAACGATGCGTCAAGATGACCAACGGCACCGTTTGTCCTTCCTTTCGCCCTTTTTGGAGGACGGACGAAATGCTGATCCCACGCTGCCCGAGAATCCCTGATATGGCCGACAGGACCCCGGGTTGATCCTTGACCATGCACCGCAAATAATACCGGCTTTCAATGTCGTCCATCGGCTTAATAGGGATGGGCACACGCGATTCCCATTGGAATGAGGTCACAGGAACCCGTCCGGCAACCCCGGCTAAGCGATTGCGTGCAAGATCGATAATGTCCCCTACCACGGCGCTGGCTGTTGGAAGGGATCCGGCCCCTTTGCCGTAGAGCACAACGTCTCCCACGGCGTCACCAATCAAATGAATGGCATTATAGACGCCATTGACCTGTGCTATGGGAGATCCGGCCGGCACCAGGGCGGGATGGACTCGTGCCTCAATGGCATGCTCTTGCAGTTTGGCGATTCCCAGCAATTTAATGGTAAACCCGAGTTCACGGGCAAACTCGATATCCACCGTCGAAATACGGGAAATGCCCTCGGTGAATATGGACCGCATGGGCACGGGAGTTCCATACGCAAGGTTCACCATGATAGCCAGTTTGTGAGCGGCATCCACCCCATCAACATCCAGGGATGGATCCGCTTCGGCATACCCTTCCCGTTTCGCTTCCTGTAAAATTTCGTCGAAATCACGGCGCTCATGGGTCATCCTCGTCAAAATATAATTTGACGTACCATTCATGATCCCCGTAATCGACAAGATCCGGTTTGCAGCCAACCCTTCGGTGAGCGATCGAATGATGGGAATGCCCCCGCCGACACTCGCTTCAAACCCGAGATCAACGCCTGCCTTAAATGCCGCCTCAAAGATTTCTTCACCATGGTCGGCTAACAACGCTTTATTCGCCGTCACCACAGACTTTTTCCGTTCAAGCGCCTGAAGAATAAACCGTTTGGCCGGTTCATGTCCGCCAATTAATTCCAGGACAATATCAATCGCAGGATCATCCAGAATGCCCCGAACATCCGTCGTCAATACCCCTTGAGCCACAGAGACTCCCCGATCGGTTGTCACATCTAAGTCCGCAATCCGCACCAGGGAAACCGGAACTCCGACACGTTTTGCAATCAGACCGGCATTCTCCTGAAGAATCTTCACGACCCCGGTTCCTACGGTACCAAACCCGATTAATCCAACCTGGATGGCTTTTTTCATTCTGAATCTCCGTCAAATTTTAAAGCCTGACGGATTCCTCGAACCGCCTGGAAAATCCGGTGCTCATTTTCGACTAATGCAAAGCGGACATAGTCATCGCCGCCTTCGCCGAATCCTATTCCCGGGGAAACCGCAACTTTGGCATCTCGCAACAAGAGCTTGGAAAACTCCAACGATCCCATTCCGAGGTAGGGTTGTGGAATTTTTGCCCAGGCAAACATGGTGGCGCGAGGATAGTCGATTTGCCAACCAATGCGGTTGAGTCCACGGACCAGAGCATTTCGCCGTCGCTCATATCGTCCCACAATTTCTTTCACGCAATCCTGGGGACCATTCAAGGCAATAATACTGGCAATTTGAATGGGCTGGAACATGCCATAATCCAGGTAACTTTTGATTTTGGTCAACGCACCAATCACTTCACGATTCCCGACACAAAACCCTACCCGCCAACCGGGCATGTTATAACTCTTCGAGAGTGAGTAAAATTCCACGCCAATTTGTTTGGCCTCCGGAATTTGTAGAAGGCTGGGGGCTTTGTAACCATCGAACACGATATCGGCATAGGCCAAATCATGAATGACCCAGATTTGGTGTTCCAGGGCAAACTCCACCACCTTTTTGAAAAATTCCAGGTCAACAACGCGAGTGGTTGGGTTATGAGGGAAACTGAGGATCAAGGCTCGGGGAGCCGGTTGCGTCTGTTTAAAGGCTTTTTTCAGGTTTTCGAAAAAATCAGAATCCGGCCCGAGTTCAACCCCGCGGACTTCCCCACCCGCAATGATCACACTGTACATATGAATCGGGTACGTGGGGGTTGGTGCCAGGACCACGTCACCCGGTCCCACCATGGCCAGGGCCAAATGCGCCAACCCTTCTTTCACCCCCAGGGTCACAATCGCTTCCGTCTCGGGATCAAGACTGACCTCGTAATTTCGTTGATACCAATCGCAGATGGCATGGCGCAATTTTGTAATACCCCGCGAGGCCGAATAGCGATGATTCCGCCCGAGTCGCGCGGTCTCAATCAATTTGTCCACGATATGACGGGGTGTGGGCTGGTCGGGATTGCCCATTCCTAAATCAATGATGTCTTCTCCCCGCTTCCGGGCTTGGAGTTTTAACTCTTGAACCTGAGAGAAGACGTATCCTGGGAGTCGTTGAATTCGGTAAAAAGGTTCCATTGTTTGTGTAAAATGACGAATCGTCCTTGATGGTTTTGGAAGGGAATGGATAGATAATCGTACGATTTAATAGAGTTTTTATTCTAGATGAGGGGACACGACCAGTCAATTTCAGAGAATGGGAATTTTCAGTTATTTTATCCAATTCCCTCTCACGCCACAAAATTTCCATTTATTGCGGGAAGATTTTCCCTTTTGCCATAATGAGATCTCTTTGGCTCTTTATTCACCCAGACTTTAAAGGACTTTTATGGCACGACTCGGCGTGAATATCGACCATGTGGCGACCCTTCGCCAAGCTCGTGGCGGACATGAACCGGACCCCATTATTGCCGCTTCATTGGTCCACCTTGCAGGAGCCGAGGGCATTGTGGTGCATCTCCGGGAGGATCGGCGGCATATTCAGGATCGGGATCTGACTATTTTGCGTGAAACCGTGCAGACGCATCTCAACTTAGAAATGGCCGCAGACGAGACCGTGGCCAAAATTGCCCTGAACATTAAACCCGATCTGGTGACACTCGTGCCTGAAAGGCGCCAGGAGCTTACCACAGAGGGTGGGTTGGACGTGATCCAGCATCGTGACCGTATTCAAGCCATGGTGCAATTACTCCATGAAGGCGGCATTCCCGTCAGTCTGTTCATTGATCCTGATATCAATCAGCTTCGTGCCGCCCACAAAATCCAGGCAGATTGCGTGGAACTCCATACCGGCCGGTACGCCAATACCCGCCGTCAGCAGGAGGAAGATGCTGAGCTTGACGCATTGGTGCAAACCGCCAAACTTGCGTCGAAACTAGGATTGCGTGTAAGTGCAGGGCATGGACTGAATTACCGGAATATCAAGCGGCTGACCAGCATTACCGAAATTGAAGAGTTCAACATTGGTCATAGCATTATTGCTCATGCCATATTTGTTGGGCTTGAGCGAGCAGTCCGCGACATGAAACACCTCCTGGGTTAAGGTCTACGATTAAAAAGCAGGATCTCCCCAACTTGATTTTATGAATGACCCGGAGAAACGCACCAGTCAATTCACAAACCGTGCAGACCTCAAATATCATCCTGACCCGTCTACGCCTGACTTATTCTTACTCATGCTTTAACTATTCATTTCTCCTTGCTCCTGGGATCTGCCTATGTGGGTTGTGACCGCTGAACAGATGCAAACGCTTGATCGGCGAACGATCCAAGAAGCCAAGGTTCCCGGCATAACCTTAATGGAGCGGGCGGGAGCCGGTGCGATGACCCAGCTTACAGAAGCCTTGGGTTCCCCTAAAGGCAAAAAGGCCGTCATTCTTTGTGGCAAGGGCAATAATGGTGGAGATGGCCTTGTTGTGGCCAGGCTCCTGGCCAAAAAAGGGGCAAAGGTGAAGGTCGTCTTGATGGCTCCGCTCCGGGAACTCAGTCCCGATGCGAAGGTTATGTATCGGCGGCTAAGCAAGATCATCAGACCATCTCTGTTTACCGTTAATCCCTCGGAGGAGTCCCTGCATTCCCTCACTCAAGAAGCCGACATTCTTGTCGATGCGCTCCTTGGTACGGGCCTCTCTTCTTTGGTTCGCCCCCCCTATTCCTTTGCCATTGAAGCAATAAATGCCTCGCAAGGCTTTACCGTGGCCATCGATATTCCGTCAGGATTGGACAGCAATACCGGGTCCATACTGGGAGTCGCTGCTCAGGCCGATCTCACCGTGACCTTCGGATGCCCGAAACTCGGCCTGTATTTGAGTTCAGCCATCGACAAAGTTGGAACCATCCAGGTCATCGATATTGGTATTCCCCAGGACTTTGTGTCGGATCTGAAGCCCAAGATTCATCTTCTGTCTCAGGGGATGGTTCGTCCCCTCATTCCTCTTCGCCCTCCGTCCTCACATAAAGGGACCTTTGGACATGCAGGGATTGTTGGTGGCTCCCAGGGAAAGACGGGGGCTCCCGCTATGGCTGGCCTAGGGGCACTTCGTATGGGAACCGGACTGGTGACCGTAGCCACCCCTGAAAGCGTTTCGCCCATCTTGGAGTCAAAGCTTCTGGAAGTGATGACAGAGCCCATGCCGGAATCGTCCCAACACCTATTGGGAAGTGAGACCTATCCAGCCCTTCTGGCTTTCGCAGTGACAAAATCAGCTCTGGCTTTCGGACCTGGTATGGGGATTTCTCCTGAAACAACAGAGGTCTTGCTTCAACTCCTTCCTCAACTGAAGGCACCCTGCGTTCTCGATGCCGATGCCCTCAATGGATTAGCGCAACATTGCCAAATATTTTCATCCATGAAACAACCGCCTATCCTGACCCCACATCCCGGAGAGATGGCCAGGCTACTTGGAGCCTCATCCCCAAAACAAATTAATGAGGATCGCATCGGCGTAAGTAGAGAGTTTGCCATGCAACATCAGGTAATCTTGGTACTGAAAGGTGCTCGAACCATCATCGCTGAACCCCGGGGAGAGGTGGCCATTTGTCCAACTGGCAATCCTGGAATGGCTTCCGCAGGAATGGGCGATGTCCTGACCGGAATCATTACCGGTTTATTAGCTCAGGGCTTAAGCGGTTGGGATGCGGCCAGGGCTGGCGTCTACCTGCATGGGTTGGCAGGTGATCTGGCTGCCGCCACCATCGGTGAACCAGGGCTGATCGCCGGGGATGTGCTGACCGCTATTCCTCATGCCTTGACTCATACTCTGTCTCATTCCTAGGAGCTTAAGATCCTGAATCCCTCTCACGCCACGCCTCAGACCTCAAGCAACGATGCCCTTCGACTACGGATGACATCCGCCCAGGAAACCATAAAATTCGGCGAACGGTTAGGAAAACTGTTAACCGGAGGAGACGTACTGGCCCTTACCGGTGACCTGGGAGCAGGAAAAACCGTTCTCACGTGTGGAATTGCGCTGGGTCTGGGAATTCCAATGGATCAAGTCAGCAGTCCCACGTTTACCCTTATTCAGGAATATTCAGGCGCTATTCCCCTTATTCATGTGGATTTATATCGTCTTGATGGGCCATCCGATATCTCTACATTAGGGTTAGAGGAATATTTTACTCCGAACACCATTGTCCTCATTGAATGGGCTGAACGGTTCCCTCAGATATTACCCGCCGACCACATAACCATTTGCTTGGAATATGGAGAGGCGGAAGACGTCCGCCTATTCACCGTATCTGGAAGTGGCCCCAGGAGTTTCGGCATAGGGGCCAACCTTCTAGAAAATTTGCCAAAGCCACATTGACTCAACTTATCGATACCGCCTACAACTGAACCTCCAATGTTTTGCGGGAATCCGGTCCGAATACCATAAAAAAAATGGCCGGCATTAACCCATAACTGAAATGGCCGGCGTACTCATTTTCAACGATTCACCTTACACCCAACAATAAGAAAGACTAAAACGGCTCATCAGATGAAAGACCAAGAACTCTCCCCCCTCATGCGCCAATTTCAGGATGTGAAGGCTCAACATTCTGATGCCATTGTATTTTTCCGTGTTGGGGATTTTTATGAAATGTTTTTTGAGGATGCCGAAGAAGCCTCGAAACTCCTTGGCATCGTGTTAACCGCACGAGGCAAGGCCAAAGGGGAGGGCATCCCTCTTTGCGGAGTCCCCTATCACACTTCAACCGGATATATCGCAAAACTCTTGAAAGCCGGGAAAATAGTGGCGTTATGCGAACAAGTCGAAGACCCCAAACTTGCCAAAGGGCTCGTTCGTCGTGAAGTCGTTCGGGTCTATACCCCTGGAACCTTGTACGATCATGAACTCCTTCCTTCGCGAGAGGCCAATTTTTTGTCCGCCCTGTGTTACACCCCGTTATCCAACCAGGGAAATACCACGCTAGGCAATCGCTTTGGACTGGCCTCCATGGACCTTTCAACCGGGGAATTTTGGATTTCAGAATCCTTGATGAAGCATTCCCTGCAAGAGATCGTCGATGAACTCGTCCGCCTTGAGCCCAAAGAAGTCATCTTTCCTGCCCCACTTCAAGAGGAAATGACATCCGCATTCCAATCCCTGCCTATTGCCCGCATCGTGCCTCGTGATGCCACGAGCTTTGATCTTGAGTCCTGCAGGACGATCCTCACCAGAACATTTCAGGTCAATCAGGTTGAAGATCTCCAGCTCCATGGACTCCGATCCGGCCTTCAGGCCGCCGGTGGCCTTTTACAGTACCTGGCTGAAACCCAGCCAACACTCGCACATAGCCATATACGACGCCCCTTGATTCGAATCCTCGAACATGAAATGCAATTGGATCAGGCCACCCTGCGTAATTTAGAAGTTCTCAAGCCTGTATCCGAACAGCGCCAAAGTCCTACCTTGCTCACCACATTGGACAAGACCAAAACACCAATGGGGACGAGGCTTTTGCGGCAGTGGATCGTCCGTCCATTGACCCAGGTCCCGGCCATTCACTTGCGCCAGGAAGCGGTAAAGGAATTGGTCCTGAATCTCGGGGTTCGCATGTCGATTCGTGACCATCTGAAAACGGTGCAAGATCTGGAGCGACTGAATAGCCGAATTGTCCTGGAAGTGGCCAATCCTCGGGACCTTATCAATCTCCATCGCTCTCTGGAGGATTTGGTGGTGCTTCAGCAACTCTTACCGTCTTTCCAGTCTCCCATGCTGAAGAATGTCCATGAGGCCTGGGATCCCCTTCTGGATGTCTCCTCCTGGATTGCCGACACCATCATTCCTAATCCGCCCCTTTCCGTGAAGGAGGGAGGCATAATTCAAGCGGGGGTGAATGGGGAACTGGATGAATTACGAGTCCTGGCCAAAGAAGGAACTCGTTTACTGACCGAAATGGAAACTCGAGAACGCACCAGAACCGGCATCGACTCTCTCAAGGTGAAATACAATCAAGTCTTTGGCTATTACATTGAAGTGACAAAAGCGAATTTATCGCGAGTCCCTGGGGATTACCACCGGAAACAAACCCTGGTCAACGCCGAACGGTTTACCACGGGTGAACTGCAGGATCTCGAAGGTCGGCTTTCCAGTGCGGACCAAAAAATGAAAAGCCTGGAAAACCAATTATTTGGGCAGATCCGTCTCCGTGTCGCATCTGCCACCACCAGAATTCAGGGAATGGCGGAACAATTGGCTACCCTGGACGTTTTGACAGGGCTGGCAGAAGCGGCAAGCATTAACCGGTATCACCAGCCTACTGTCCATGAAGGAGGAACGATTCAGATCACGGACGGTCGCCATCCGGTCATTGAACACATCCGGCAAAGTGAAGGATTTATTCCCAACGATACAACGCTAGACTTGGACACCAACCGACTCTTGTTAATAACCGGTCCCAATATGGCTGGAAAGAGCACATACTTGCGGCAAGTTGCCCTTATCGTACTTATGGCTCAGATGGGAAGCTTTGTGCCTGCTGAGTCTGCACGAATAGGAATTGTTGATCGTATTTTTACCAGAGTAGGAGCAGCCGACGACCTCAGTGCCGGTCAAAGCACCTTTATGGTGGAAATGAGTGAAACAGCAAGAATTTTGGACACGGCGACTTCCCGAAGCCTTTTGTTGCTGGATGAAGTAGGAAGGGGAACCAGCACCTATGATGGACTGAGTATCGCTTGGGCACTGGCCGAATATATCCTGGACCGTGGACATCTCGGAGCACGGACTCTTTTTGCCACCCATTACCATGAAATGACCCAATTAGAGACCATCAGAGAAGGGATCAAAAACTACACGGTGCTTGTTCAGGAAAAAGGGCAAGATGTCCTGTTTCTCAGAAAAATCATCCAGGGAAAGGCTGATCGAAGCTACGGAATACAAGTCGCCAAACTGGCAGGGATACCAAAACCTGTTCTTGACCGCGCAAGAAATATTCTAGCCCAACTTGAACAGGATTCCTCATCTAACAACGTGTCCCTCTCCGATGAGTCAGTGGTGGATACCCCTCCTTTCGAACAGGTCTCACCAAAACCCCATGTTATCTTAGATGAAGTCAAACAGATGGATCTCTTTTCCATGACTCCGCTTGAAGCCCTCAATCGACTAGCTGATTTTAAGGCTCGATTGAATGAGCACAATCCCTAATAATTTGATAAGTACCCCACACCACAAAAAAAAAGGGCCTGCGTTGTACGCAGGCCCCTTTACAAAACCTTTAATCTAAAATTGTCTAAAGGTTATCGTCTTTTTTAATGCTTCCCACCCATTTCCTTGTGCACTTCTACCTTCTCAAACGAAGCTACGGCTGGATCGTAAATCTGGCCGGTCCCTTGATCGGAGTAAGGAATGAGTCCAACAACGGCTTTACCATCTGGAATCAACACATCATAGAGCATTTTGCGTTGATCTGGCCAAGAATCAGCCCGTATGGCATCCAAAACCGGCGTGGTACGAAGAGTAGAAATATTTCGTGGCTTATCAGGAGTCCCAGCTACTTCCTGAAGGGACTTGGCCGAAGACACAACCCGGTGGTTTTGCTCGGTTTCTTGAACCACAATTTCCACCAAACCATAATTTGATGGCTTCGTGTCTGTCATCACAGCCTGACTTGAAGAATCTTTCCCGGCCGCTACAAGTGTTTTCCAAATTTCATCGCTGCCTGGGTACACTTTGAGATTTTTGCCAGGATAATACTTTTGCCAGTAATAACCGCTTTCCGCATTCCCACCAAACACGGCCACATTGATCCACACCGCTTTATCGTATGGATCGACCACAGCGACCCGCCCCTGGAGGGTTGTGGGCTTACTTAAATCACCCCACTCAAATCGCTCTTGAAAAGCTTCGATGGCCATTGCGCTTGAGGCCATTGCCCCAACTAGCGCCACGGCTCCAACAAGGGCCAACCCTTTCTTTTTAGCACCTTTCATAATGGCTTCCCTCCTCGAGTAAAGTTTTAACTCTCAATCATGATTTATCTGACAAAAATTTATTCTGCCTCTAACAATTTAAATCCCGTAATCGTACGACCGCTTAATTGCACTTCCATGGCCACAAGCTCTTGAGCTGCCTTGGTGAGTTGGTCCATTAAGGCTTTATCCTTCACAGCCAACCGAACAGTAGTTTGGGGATTGTACCAACCGCCATAAGGATTGTTTTTTTCATTGCCTCCCGTATAACCCCATGCGCAGCAGATATACAATGGATCAGGAAGAGCCACGTTGCGATCATCAGTAGCCCGGCCTGGAGGATCGGCTGTTTCTTGTGGTCCAGATGCGTTCCAATACTGTATCCCGAATAAAATTTCTCCCTCAGGGTTGTCTGCCCATTGTGCATACATCCGGCCCTTCAAACTGGTGACTGCCTCCCCTTTAAAAGAAAGATCACCCTGGCTGGTGACATCATTTGGGTCGCCCTTCGACTTATCAGGACCTGGGCCAGCAGCATACCCAATGCTTGCTAATCCAAGACCCAACAGGCCCATGGCACAGAGAGCTACCAATTCATGACGTAGAGATGACTTCTTCATCTGCTCCCTCCTTACAGTGTTAGAATGACAAAAATTAAAAAACAACTTGACCTTTGTTTATCTGCTAATCGACTTTTCCCAGCTTCCATACCCCTAGTTCTTAAAGGGTAAATCAGAGTTTTAAAAGGGTCCCATGCTACCCATCCAGGGCATGGTTGTCAAGCGGAAAAAGATGCGACTTAGGACTCATCCCCACCTCGGAATTCCCCTTTTCGGGATAGGTCCCAATGCCGTAACCACAAATTGTTGTAGATCAAATAATTTCTGGCTTAAATGGCGAATTTGATCAGGGGTTATCCGATCAATGGCCTTGACCATTTCCTGAAGGGTGACATGACGCCCTTGATACATTTCGTCTTTTGCCAATTTATTCATCCGCCCGTAGGTTCCTTCCAATCCCAACATCAAACCGCCCTTTAATTGGGTTTTGGTTCGCTCCAATTCCTTACTGACCACGTCCCGACGGCATAACTTCTTGGTTTCCTGACAAATTCGGTCAATGACGGCTGTAACTTCATTCGGACGAGTGGCGGCATAAACGGTAAGCGTCCCGCCATCTAAAAAGCCTGAAAGATGAGAATATATGGTATAGGCCAACCCACGTTTTTCACGGATTTCTTGAAATAATCGCGAACTGACTCCTCCGCCAAGAATTGTGCTTAGGACATGACCGGCATATCGATCCGGATGTCCTATCGGCAACCCCTTAAATCCGACACAGACATGAACCTGCTCCAGTGGTTTCACGTGAAGACTTTGCCGTTCCTGCGGCTGATCAGGCCATGGCGTTTCCTGGATGGTTGAGGGATGCTTGTCGAACTTGCTCCTCTTCCATTGGCCAAAATATTTATTAACGGTATCAATGATTTCTGGAAAGGAAAAGTTACCGGCCACTGCAACGATCGTATGTTCCGGGCGGTAGTGCTGTTGTCGATACTTCATGAGCAATTGGCGATCGAGTCGCTTCATCACCGCAGGCTCTCCCAAGATCGGACGCCCCAACGGATGGGAGCCAAAGATATCCTTGGCATGCAATTCATGAATATAGTCCTCGGGATCATCCTGAACGGTACGGATCTCCTCAAGGACGATTTGTTTTTCCTTTGCAATGTCTTTGGCAGAAAACCTTGAATGGTGAAACAAATCCGCGATGAGATCAAATGCCAGCCCCATTTGCTGATCCAACACCTTCACGTAAAAAGCCGTAGCCTCATGGGTGGTAAAGGCATTCATTTCACCACCCAAGGCATCAATCTCATTGGAAATCTGAGAGGCAGTCCGTTTCGGCGTGCCCTTGAACATCATATGTTCAATAAAATGAGAGAGGCCACCTTCACCTTTTCCTTCGTCACGACTTCCAACCGTGGCCCACACCCCTAGGGCAACGGATTTCAATGACGACATCCGCTCCAGGACAACACGGACTCCGTTATCCAATATGACTTTTTTATACACGCTTGGTTACTCGGACCGGCTTATGAGGTGAGCTGATCCTTGTCCGTCTGTTCGGCCATGGCATCTTTTCGACTAAGACGGATCTTCCCTTGGCGATCAATTTCCAGGACTTTCACAAGAATCTGTTCGCCTTCAGAAATTTCGTCCGTGACCGATGCCACACGGTGAGGAGCCAATTGCGAAATGTGCACAAGCCCATCCATACCAGGGAGAATTTCCACAAAGGCCCCAAAATCTACAATCTTTCGCACCGTCCCGAGGTAAATTTTCCCAATCTCCGCCTCTTCAACAATCCGCTGCACCATATCCATGGCCTTTTGCGCCGACTCCCCGTCTACCGCGGCAATCGTGACCACTCCAGAGTCATCCACATTCACCTTCACTCCACAGTCTGCAATAATGCTACGAATCATTTTGCCCCCAGGCCCAATGACATCCCTGATTTTATCTTGCTTGATCTGGATCGTGGTGATACGGGGTGCATAAGCCGCCAGCTCGGTACGAGGTACCGTCAGGCATTCATCCATTTTCCCAAGAATGTGCAATCGCCCTTCACGAGCCTGCGCCAACGCCTGCCGCATCAGGTCGGGAGTAATTCCGGCAATCTTAATATCCATCTGCAGGGCTGTGACTCCCTCTCGCGTTCCTGCCACTTTGAAATCCATATCGCCCAGATGATCTTCCATACCCAAAATATCTGAAAGAATCGCGACGCCACCCTGTTCCAAAATTAACCCCATCGCAATTCCTGCCACCGGCGTCTTAATGGGTACTCCCGCATCCATCATGGCTAATGCCCCACCACAAATCGTGGCCATGGAAGAGGACCCGTTTGATTCTAGAATATCCGAGACAAGCCGAATGGTATAGGGGAATTCTTCTTTGGAAGGAAGGACGGCCTCTAAGGCCCGTTGGGCCAGCTTGCCATGCCCGACTTCCCGCCGTCCCGGCCCTCGAAGCATTTTTGCCTCACCTACGCTGAAAGGCGGGAAATTATAATGCAACATAAATGAGCGGAAATACTCGCCTTCCAAGGCATCAATCCGTTGCTCATCATCTGAAGTGCCCAAGGTCACCACAGCCAAAGCCTGTGTTTCCCCCCTGGTAAATAACGCAGAACCGTGCGTGCGAGGAAGAATCCCTGCCTCAGAGGATATCGGACGAATGTCGGCTAGACCCCGGCCATCAGCTCTTTTCTTTGTTTCCAGGATAATTCTCCGGACTTCGGAATATTCCAAGTTGGCAAATACTTTTTTCACCTTGGCTTTTCGATCGGCATCGTCTCCGGCAACTGCCTCAATGGCTTCCTGGAGAATTTGCGCGAATCGATCTTGTCGATCCGCTTTGGCCGCGATATACATCGCTTCACCAATAGGAGCGGCTGCGATTTTTCGCACGGCTTGTTCAATTTCAGGGTCAATGGCTTCGACCTGCAACACCCGTTTGACTTTCCCCGCCTTTGCCCGTAATTCTTCAATTTTGGCGACGATATTCTTGATTTCACGATGAGCCAGTTCGATCGCGTCAATCATCGTGTCTTCCGAAAGGCCATCCGCACCAGCCTCGACCATCATCACGGCGTCCTTGGTTCCAGCCACGACGAGGTTTAACTCACTTTCCTCCTGTGCTTTCTTATCTGGATTAACCACGAATTGGCCCTTCACTCGTCCAATTCTCACTCCTGCCAGAGGTTCGGAGGCTGGAATGTCTGAAATGGCCATTGCTGCCGACGCGGCAACAATACCGATGACGTCCGAAGACATGGTCTGATCAATAGAGAGCACGGACACAATGATCTGGGTTTCAAAAAAGTAACCTTCCGGCATCAATGGCCGAATCGGCCGGTCAATGAGTCGGCTGGTTAACACCTCTTTTTCACTGGGTGCCCCTTCCCGTTTGAAAAATCCTCCTGGTATTTTCCCGGCTGAGTAGGCTTTTTCTTGATAATTTACCGTCAGAGGCAAGAAATCGGCGTCAGGCTTCGAGGTCTTTGAGGCTACCGCCGTTGCTAACACCACCGTATCGGCATAGGTCGCCAATACGGCACCATCCGCCTGCTTGGCCATTCGACCGGTTTCCAAACGAAGCGGGCGACCACCAACTTCCATTTCAACGACATGAATCATGTTTCAACCTTTCTGATCCTTGAGTGGATATATTGATATGGAGTGTGAGGCTTCGCTTCGCATTGAGAACCGGGCATCTATCACCCATCTCATTGATTCTGCTCACCCTAAAACCTGCATTCTGTCTTATTTCCGTATTCCAAGTGCAGCGATCACGGCTTGGTATTTGCCCTCGTCTCGACGCCGCAAATAATCCAATAACTTTCTTCGCTTGCTTACCATTCGCAAAAGACCCCTTCGGGAATGATGGTCCTTTTTGTGTGTCTTGAAATGTTCAGTCAGACTCGTAATTCTATTGGTTAACACGGAAATCTGCACTTCAGACGAACCCGTGTCCTTGTCGTGAATCCGATGCGATTCTATGGCCGCCGTTTTTGCTTCTTTCGTTAAGCCCATAACTCCTCCTCCAGTTCCTCAGGGTTACATGAGTTCAGTAAGAAAATCTTTCTACGGATGTCGTCTTATCCCCACTTAATCGAACCTAAATTTTCATAAACTAGGAAAACACCGTTTCAATCGCTAATACGGGACCTCCCTTGCCTGTCTGAAAAACCGGGCCTCTCCCTAACGCCAGCAATTGCCCATCTTTCTGTTTCACCCTCACCATATTTCCCTCCTTGGGTGAGACTCCTGATTCCACAAACGTGTGAACCACACGATCCCAGGAAATCGCATTCCCATGGAGCACCTTTCGAGCATCATCGCTATCGACCTCAACAGCGTGAAACCCCTCTAAGGCCTGATCTAAACTCAAAAATGCCCCATCCAGATGAGAAAATTCAAGTCCCCCAAGCAAGGATTCTACCTCAAGGGCCTGATCAACATGAATAGGTCCGACCCGTCGACGCTGAAGCCATTTCAAATGTCCACCCACCTGCAATACGTTTCCAATATCATCGCAGAGAGTTCGAACATAGGTTCCCTTAGAACAGACCACTCGAAACGCGACCTCAGGGATATTCAGTCTTTGAATTTCTAAATCATGAATCACCACGGTTTTAGCGGGTCGGTCAACGGTCTCACCTTTCCTGGCTTTTTTATACAAGGGTTGCCCCCCGATTTTCACAGCCGAGTACATTGGTGGCACTTGCTGGATAGACCCTTGAAACGTCGCAAAGGCTGACCGGATACGATCCTCTGTCAAAGATTCTATGGGGAATTCCTCTAAGACCGTACCCCAAGCATCTTGTGTGTCTGTCCGTTGGCCCAATTGAAGCACGGCGCCATACTCTTTTTCCCATCCCAACAGATACTGGGCAATTTTGGTTCCCTTTCCAATTAAAACCGGCAGGACGCCCGTCGCATGGGGATCCAAGGTGCCCGCATGCCCGACTTTTGGAATACCCAAACCCGACCTGAGGCGTTGCACCACATCATGCGATGTCCATCCATCAGGCTTATTCACATTCAGAACGCCATGTAAGGCCATTCCCTGCGGTGCCTTCAAGCCTTTAGACTGGTCGATGCACGAAGCCATTGGTGCCATTACCCGTCTATACTTTCGCTCTTGTCATGGAGAAAGGAGGAAGCCTCAGCTTTACCGGCTTCATCAGATTCCTCATGAAGAGAATCCAGCAACTTTTCAATTCTGTTCCCATACTCAGCACTCGTATCACGATAAAAAACCAATTCCGGTGTATAACGCAGATTTAAGCGCCGGCCCAATTCCGTGCGAACAAACCCCACAGCGCTTTTAAGACCCGGCCCTGTAACCTGGTCAAAATGGGCTTGATCCAAAGCGGTCACATATATCCGTGCGATTTTGAGATCCGCCGTCATCTTCACACCTGTCACGGTCACAAATTGGATACGTGG
Source organism: Nitrospira sp. MA-1 (assembly GCA_032139905.1). Classification (NCBI taxonomy): domain Bacteria; kingdom Pseudomonadati; phylum Nitrospirota; class Nitrospiria; species Nitrospira sp. MA-1. The sequence goes on along the minus strand of JAQJDB010000007.1, from coordinate 44,621 downwards.
ATCTTTAGTTTTTCTGGAAAGAATCTCTGCCACTTCCATCCGGATCTGATCGGCAACTCTCGTCGCCCGACTGCTATTTGTTTTTGCCATGACGTGAAAAATTTATATGAGAGCTTACAAGACTTCAATTTGAGATCGTAAAAGCTCGATGGAGGGGTTAGATCGTATAAAGTTGAGGACCTGGTCTAAGACTTGATTGACCCTTCCCGTGTCATTCGCTACACACGCCACTCCCAAAATGGCTTTTTGCCAAATGTCTTGTTCCTCAATTTCAGCAACGGAAATATTAAACCGATTTCGCAATCGGGTAATCAAGCTTGAGAGAACCTGACGCTTACCTTTCAGGGATTGGACATCAGGGATATGGAGTTCGAGCGTGCACAACCCCACGATCATCCCCATTCAGGATCCCCTTATCCATTCTGGATTATAATTTTGTGGCCTCCTCTTCCAAGACGTAGGCCTCTAACACATCGCCGATTTTTAAATCATTGAAATTCTCAACTCCAATTCCGCATTCATAGCCTTGCTGAACTTCCCGTGCATCATCCTTGAACCGCCGTAACGATCCAATTTTTCCTTCATAGACCATCACCTGGTCACGAACAACTCTTACCTTGGTGTTTGAACGGGATATCGACCCATCATTCACGTAACAACCGGCAATGGTACCCATTTTCGGAACAGAGAATAGCTGCCGAACCTCCGCATGCCCCATCACCCGTTCCCTGATCGTTGGAGCCAGAAGACCTTCTGCAGCCGAACGGATATCATCAAGAATATTATAGATGATGGTGTACAACCGAATTTCCACACCCTCACGTTCAGCAATAGCAGCCGCCTTTGAATCCGGACGAACATGAAATCCAATGATAATCGCTTTTGAAGCAGCCGCTAACAACACATCGGTTTCGTTGATGCCTCCCACTCCACTATGAATGAGCTTAAGCTTTACCGCGTCGGTAGAAATCTTCAGAAGTGCATCGCCCAATGCCCCCACGGATCCTTGCACATCCGCCTTGATCAGTAGCGGCAACTCCTTGATCTCCCCATCTTTTGATTCTGCATAAAGCTCTTCGAGAGTTCTTCTGGACGTCGATGATAGGCCGACATCTTTTTGCTTTTGGTGCCGGGCCTGGGCAATTTCCCTCGCAGCCCGTTCATCCTTCACCACGACCAGTTGATCACCGGCCTCAGGAACCCCCAATAAGCCAATGACTTCTACCGGTATCGATGGCCCGGCTTCCTTCAGACGCTCACCTTTATCCGATGTTAACCCTCTCACCCGGCCGCTCACTGACCCGACAACAAACGATTCTCCGATTCGTAAGGTTCCGGCCTGAATCAACACCGTGGCAACCGGTCCACGCCCCTTATCCAACTTCGCTTCCAATACGACCCCTCGAGCGGAACAGGTGGAATCGCCTTTCAATTCCATAATTTCTGCCTGAAGTAACAACATGTCAAGCAATTGGTCTAACCCCTGGTTTTGCTTTGCTGATACTTCAACAAAAATTGTTTGACCTCCCCATGCTTCAGGTTGCAGGCCGTGTTCGGCTAAACTTTGCTTGACCCGATCCGGATTAGCCCCCGGCTTATCCATTTTATTCACGGCCACGATAATCGGCACATTGGCCGCTTGCGCATGATTAATGGCTTCAATTGTCTGAGGCATCGGCCCATCGTCTGCGGCCACGACCAAGACCACAATATCAGTGACCTGAGCCCCACGGGACCGCATCGCCGTAAAGGCCTCATGGCCTGGGGTATCTAAGAACGTCACGCCTCGTTCACCGGCTTTCACGAAGGACGCACCAATGTGCTGAGTAATCCCTCCCGCTTCCCGGTCGGTTACCTGGGTCTTCCGAATCGCATCCAACAAGGAGGTTTTCCCATGGTCGACATGTCCCATAACCGTCACCACAGGCGCTCGAGGTTCTAGATTTCCTTGTTCTCCACCATCAATCACCTCTTCCAGGAGGGCTTCCCCTCCCTTCGCAGCCACGGCTTCCACTGCGAGGCCATAACCTTCCGCAATGAGCACTCCAGCTTCTAAATCCATGGGTTGATTAAGGGTTTTTGCAATATTTAAATCCAACAATTTCCGAATTATTTCCGTGGGTTTTTGACCGATCACTTCGGCAAAATCTTTCACGGATATCCCAGCAGTGACCTTCATAACTTTTTTCCTGGGTTTTGTAACTTCGCCCACCGAAGGTTGTTGAACCTGACGGGTACGTTCCTCACGTCGCAAAGTTGGCAACGGTCGAAGATCTTGCCAGACCGCGGCATCTTCAAAGCGTGCGGCAAAAACATCTTCATCTTTTACACGCGCAACTTTTTTAATTTTTTTGCCTTTTTCTTCTACCGGAACCTCTCGAGATGGAACGGCACTCTTTTTATCGGGTTTCCCTTCGCTTTTTCTCTCTTTTTCACTGGTTTTATCAGAGGGAGGAATTGCGCCGCTTTCAACCCCAGGAACAGGTGGAATCCCTACACCACCAGGAAGCTCTGCCGACTCAGCGGGCAATAAGGCGTGGGCATCTTGAGGAGGCTCAACAGCCAATTCGCCTGGAGTCTGAGTTAAAACGGGAGCCGTATCCAAGGGAGCCTCTGACTCACCATGGATGACCAGTGGCTCTTCTGCCTCAGCTTCCCCGACCGGAGACGATTCCCTCATCTCTTCCAGGATTTCTTCTTCTGTTTTTTTCTTTTTAATCAGGATGTGTTTTTTTTCGGATTTTTTGGGACTTTCGGCCACTGCTTCGGACCGAGCCCTCCCGGAAGTCGACGAATCTTTTTTCAGTAGGCGCCCCCCCTCAGAGCTTTTCACACCGGCATGCCCTGAAACAGACGATTCCCCTGGCTTCGGGGTTGTTTCAGGAGTTTTACCAAGGATAATATTCATCGCCCATTTGGCCATATTGTCATCCACTGTATTGCTATGGGAACTAACCTGAATGCCAAGTCGCACTAATTCAGGAATAAGCAAACGGCTTTCCATCCCAATTTTTTTGGCTATCTCATGAACTCTCATGCACGTCCTTTACTGTGAAGCCGTATCCTTACGATCCCGAACTCTGCCCAGACTCTGTTGGTACCACCGCGGGATTATCCATGTTCTCATCTTGTGAGGCTACTTCAGGCTCCTTGGCATTTCCCGCCGGCTCTTCTGTAATCTGTGAAGCCTCTTCAGCCAAGGCAGCCTTAATTTCCAAGTCGCGTTCAAGCTTTTGTTTTTCGTATTCGGTGGAGCTAATGATATCAATTTTCCAACCTGTCAATTTTGCTGCTAGGCGCACGTTTTGCCCGTTCTTCCCAATTGCCAAAGAGAGCTGAGAATCAGCCACCACCACCAACGCCGATTTCTTTTGTTCGTCAATCCCGACTTTTTCAATGGAAGCAGGGTTCAAGGCTTCCCCGATAAACACGCGTGGATCATTTGTCCAGGGGATAATATCTATTTTCTCACCATGCAGCTCCCGAACAATGGCCTGGACACGTGAACCTTTGACGCCCACACACGCGCCAACCGGATCAACCGCCTTATCCCGTGACGCCACTGAAATTTTCGTCCGGTCGCCCGGCTCACGCACCACGCCTTTAATTTCAACAATTTTCTCAGATATCTCAGGCACCTCCAAACCAAACAATTTTACCACGAATTGAGGATGCGCCCGGGAGAGGATCACTTGCACATCCTTGGGGGTTCGTCGAACTTCTAGCAACAACGCCCGCACTCGATCACCCCGGCGGTGAGCTTCACGCGGGATTTGCTCCTGAATCGGGAGAAGGGCCTCTGTTTTTCCAATGTCCACCAGATAATTTCGCCGTTCCTGGCCCAAAATGACCCCATGAACTAATTCCCCTTCTTTTTTGGAATATTCCCGTTCAATCGACTCCCATTCAGCCTCTCGAACTTTTTGACAAATGACCTGTTTCGCAGCCTGTGCGGCTATTCGCCCAAATTCTTCCAACTCAATGAGTGAGCCGATTTCGTCTCCCATTTCAGCTTCATCATCAATTTTCCTGGCATCTTCCAATGAAATCTCTGTTTTGGAATCCAGCACGTTCTCCGCAATCGTCTTTTTCTTTACAATAGAAATTTCGCCGGTTTCCGTATCAATATCGACTTGAATATTTTCACCATGCCCAAATCGTTTTTTTGCGGCCGTGAGAAGCGCGGATTCTAAGGCCAAAATGACTTTTGCCTTATCAATCCCTTTCTCCCGACCGATTTGATCAATGACCAACATGAGTTCACTTTTCATTTGTATTCCTCGCAAGGCACGATGAGCGGTTCAAACGGACTTGGGCGATTGGTGCGCGCTTCCAATAAAACGTTAAAACGAAACCTCTAATCTCGCTTTGGCAATATCATCCCACGCCACGACTACTTCTTGGGGATTCTTGGTCTGGTCATCCATTAAATGAATCCCCATATCGGTGACGGTTATCAATTGCCCCAAAACAACTGATTGTTTTTTGATCGAGCTTTTCAGAGTGACTCGAAGTCGTTCGCCCACTACTCGTTCATAATCTTTTGGATCTCGGAGCGGTCGATCTAGCCCAGGCGAAGAAACTTCAAACCGATACGCGGCCTGCTCTGGGTGAAGAACCTCCCAGGTTCGACGCAGGGACTGATGGAATTGTTCACAATCTTCAATTCCAACTCCCCCCTTTTTATCAATTGTCAGTCGAACCAAAAGGTTGGCGGGTCTCCCGGTGCACTGAACCTCAAAGATATCCACTCCTAGAGCTCGAGCGATCGGTTCGCCCACTTGACGAATAACTTGCTCAAGATTGTCAGCCGTGAAGGCCACCACAAATCCTCGCTACAGCGGCCACAAGCCAAGACCAAAAAAAAGTGGGCTCACGCCCACTCTACTCGCAATCAACCTAGCATTTTCCATTTTTAAAGGCAAGAGCTCACCAGATTCATCGCGACGTCCCGGTATGTCAAAATCTCTCAAAAGGCCATCCATACGAGCATTCCTTCACCATGGGCATAAGAAGGACCCTGTGATAGGCTATTTTCTGAGTAAGGTGATACTTACTTCCTGATGATATCAACGAGAGAGGAGTTCACCCGATGCCTTGCATAGTTTCTGTGGCTTCCGGTAAGGGCGGAGTTGGGAAAAGCATGGTCGTCAGCAATCTTGGACTCCTCCTTGCCAAAAAAGGACTTCGCGTCACGCTGGTCGACATGGACATTGGTGGGGCTAACCTCCACATCTTGTTTGGAATGTTCCATCCTCCATCCACCCTCTCAGATTTTTTGACAAACACGCTCAAAAACTTAAATGAGACCGCCCACCCTATTCCCGGCCCCTCCTCCCTGAAGCTCATTCCTGGAACGGGGGAAACCCTCATTACCGCGAATTTGCAACATGCCAAAAAAAAACGCCTCATCCGGCACTTACACAAACTTGAGGCAGACATCATTCTCGTTGACGTCGGCGCGGGGACCAGTTACCACGCACTGGATTTTTTTCTCCTCGCAGACTTTTTCCTGGCCGTAGCAACCCCTGACCCAACCTCGGTTTTAGATCTGTATCGATTCATTAAACTTGCTGCCATTCGAAAGGTTCTTACGGCCTTTTCAGCCCGCGACCCAGTGGCAGAAAGCCTTTTGGACAAAGACTTTCATAGCATCGCAGCAGTACTGGAAGCCGTTGGAAAAACGAGCGAATCAGGTGTGGCGACTGCTCAAGAGGCTCTAAAACGGTTTCAACCGGCCCTCATCTTAAACCGAATGACACCCAAATCCAGGATCAATACCCTGCATTTACAACACCTACTAAAGCAATACGTCGGAACCGATCTGTCAATCTTAGGCAAGATTCCAGAGGATATTCAGGTTCAGCAATCCATCCTGAAATATCTTCCTGTTGTAGAACTGGCTCCCTCTTCTCCAGCAACCAACGCGCTGAAACAAATTGCCGACAATGTACTTGAAATGGTGGAACAAACACCTGAATTAATTGAACGGATGGAAGAGCCTAGAAAGATTCGAGCATGAATGATTAACGGACGACATTACCTTAGCTTTTCGTAAAAAATCCGACGGCTCGCCTCTCATATAAAAAGATTCAAAAAAGGGGGTTCCATTTCACTGAGCCATGACCCGCCCTGAAAGGCAAATTACCCGCCAAGCCTGCTGCACGCCCTGCCTAACTGGATGCCCCAGAGTTCTCCGCCAATGATTCTTGCAATTGTTGGACCTTTTTCTCTAACACTCTGCAATGCTGTTGAGCCACCTCGGATTCCCTTTTTAACGCTTCCAGCTCCTTCGTGAGGCTATTAATCATGGCTTGGGCTGATTGCAGGCTCCTCAAGGCATCAATCCGATCTTCCTCGCCTTCCATGCATTGTGAATTGAGGCGTTCAAAAATACCCACCCATTCTCGAGCAACACCTCCCAAGGAACCAGGCACTGGGGGCAAGGTGGCCTCCTTACCCAGAAGCCCTGCGGCTTTCTGAACCCAATCAATAAACAAAATCGCTTCCCAAAAATTCAGATCACCCGCACCCTCGGATTCATCAGTATAGGGTCCTGCTGGCCGTATCCGCGGATCGGAAGGAGGAGGAGCCTGGTCCTTGGGATCTTCCTTCGGTCCCGGCTTAAGAGATGATCCGTTATGGAATTGATGCAGTAATACCGCGACACAATGACGACAAAAAGGTTGCTCGTTCGATGGACAGGAACACCTGGTCGACAAAGTCCCCGCACGTAATTTTATGATTTGCGTATACACGCCATAGACGCCATTAACCTCAGCCGTGATTTGGGTCTGGTCCGCATCAAGGATCTTGACTCGTTGGGCAGAAAAATATTGATGGCCTTCTTCGAAGACCGTTCCCCCAACCACCGATTGAAGCATGTCCGCATCTAATTGGCTCAGCTCTTGAGCGGAGCAGGAAATTCTATTTCTCATGCAGATACCATCCAATTCAAAAGAAAGGAGACCGACCTCACGCCTCCGAGAAAGAAGAGGGTTTAATATTTCGGAAAATATAACCGAGAATCAACCTTTAGAGCCAACTACCCAGCTTAATTTCCTTGATCTAAAACCACCTGGCCCAGGAATTACCACCTGGCACTCAACCCTGGCGGAGATGCTATCATGAATCTCGCTACCTCTACCGGGCACACAACACCGGCTTCCTTTCTGGAGAGTCTGCTCGCCGAAGCCCCGGAAACCCTGCCTATCCTCCGGGAAAGTTGCATCCAAGTTCTCAATCTTACGCAGGATAAACGCTCGAGTGCCAGCGACATTGGAGAAATTATCATGCGCGATCAAGCCATGATGGCCAATGTCATCAAAATCGCAAATAGCCCTGTCTATCATACCCGCACACCAGTCAAAACCCCAACCTATGCGGTGGCCCTTATTGGATTTGACGTCATTCGCGCCATGGTGGTCTCTGCCCAATTAATTGAACAGGCCGACACCTTCGGAGCCAACACCGTCAACCTGAAACACCTCCTAGCGCGGGCTCTCGTCGCCGGAACTCAGGCCCAGGAACTGGGAAAAGCCATCAATTACGGGGAGGCGGGCTCGTTATTTACCAATGCCATGCTCTACTCACTGGGAGACCTCATCCTCACCCTCTGTCGACCGGACGTAGGCGAACAACTAGAAGCCATTCGCCGGGAAGATCCAGCCAAGGTCTCCAAAGCCGAACTGACTCTTTTGGGACGACCGCTGCATGTCATCGCTGCCGCTATGGCCAAGCATTGGAATCTGCCGGAGAGTTTGGTTCAACTATTGGAGAAAAAGCCTGTCTGGCCTAAATCCCGTCCAGAAGCAGATCAACGGATCATGGAAAGTATCGTCCGAGCCGCGAATGAACTGAGTTATTGCCTCCTGAACCCATTGGCTGCCACGCAGGGAGATGTACTCCAAAGCCTGATTGAACAGTTTTTGCCCCCATTCGGCCTCTCCATGATCCAATTGGAACACACCGTGTCCCAAGCTTTTAGTCAAGCATCAGAAATTGCTTCGGCCATCAACATCGATCGACAGCATTTTCTTCCCGCATCTGATGCCGATGGCACAATTCTTCACAACCAACACCTACATCGGCTCACCCAAACAATTCATCAGGTTCTACACTCAGAAGGGATTCTTTCCGAAGAAACCATGCAACCAGCTCAGGAAGCCTCATCTTCCCTCCCTCCATCTCCGGCATCCGATAGGCCATTGCTCGATTTCACCATTCAGGCCATGAAAATATCGGAGCCCTCCTCGCTGCTTACCTTTGTCACCAGAACGCTCTATGCATCATATGGATTTGAACGGGTCTGGCTCGCATTGGTAGTACCAGGAAAAGATACGCTCCAGGCCAAAATCGGCTATGGTCCACATGCAGAAACCATCCAGCACACGTTTCATTGCCCTCTTTCCCATGGAACCTTCTGGGACCGATTGCTCCATAGGTTTCACCCTATTCAATATTCTTCATTGATCAAAGAAGGGGAATCCGGAGGAATGCCGACTGACTTTTTGAAATACTGGGGGGACCCACCCGGATTCGCCGGAACCTTGTATGCGCCAAACAGGCCTATCGGGGTCATCCTGGTGGATCGAGGTTCTACGGGGCATCCATTGACCGACACGGATTTCGCAACCTTCGCCATGGTGTTGTCCCAAACCAACGCCAACCTGGCTCGATTAACGCAACATCACTAAGTACGAGACATCTCACCCTGAAGTTCTGCTGTTCATAGCTCCTCACCGTCAGTATTACGTGACGCGCAATGGAAAATCATAGAATTATATCTACACCATTCTCCCCTGAACTGATGGGAGCCAGAAAAGCTGTTTATGTGCGGAGAAAGTGAGAAGATCAGAACCAAAGATCGAGGTGGAATGGCTCACGACGGAGAACGAATTTGTTTTAGATGAGGCAGACGGTAGAGGGCATACAGAAGCATGGCGATGGCGATCAACATTTCTTTGTGTTCATTCAGACCCCACAAAAATTCTTCATAAAAACGATCTCGGTAGCCCAGCGGCGTTAGCCAGAAGTAGAAACCCTTGAGTTCCCGATAGAGGGTGGCAAACACAATGGCGAAAATCACCGGCCCTTCCGGGATGGCCGGTTTTAAATTTGCCGGCAACCGAAGAGGCAGTTGAAATTTCCAGACAAGCGGTAAAAGAATAAATATCACGAACAGAAATATGGCTGCCACTGTGTGAGCAGGAAACCGGCTGCTATGGAGGTCTGTTGATCCACCAAAACGTGTACTCCACCAGAGGGGGGTGTCCCACCCAAAATAGATCTGTCCCCAACCAATTTCTTCTCCGGCAAAAAGAAGCGTGGCGGCGGAAACTGCTCCAATCACACCGGCCGCCGGCCAGTTTCCGTTTTTCCAGAATTTCCAGCTAGACCACAGCAACAAGCTCCCGCCCATCATTGCGGACCAAAATGTCACAATCTCCACTGCGCCTTGTTCACGTTGAACTTCTTCCAGGATGTGGGTCAAATAAAATTCTGGGGCCATTAGATAGCACATAAAAAGCCCAAGAACAGTGACAATGGGCGTGGCATACCCAATACTATATAAGACTTTTGTCATGGTATTTCATCTCATGGAGCCTGGCATACAACAAAATAAACATGTGAAGGGAGCGATCCCCCAAGAATAGGTAACCCGCAGGAAGACTTGAAATTGATCATGTCTTCACCACCTCCTCTAACTGCTGGAAAGTTGTGATGTTACGTCCTATAACTTCAATCCTGTATGATAAAAAATCGGCCACATATACGCCATATGAAAGGCCGTGTCTTCTCCTCCGCCAAATCCCTCAATCTTCCCTAGGCCCAAATCGAGCACAAATGGTATTCGTTTACCAATTGTATGTATGACACTTAGGAAGTGAGCTTATTCGTCTCAAAATATTATTAAGTTCAGGGGGGTAGAAAAGCTAACCAAGAGGAGAAAGCCAAAATTCTTTGAGATGAGCCCAACAGGAGGTCACCCAAACGCAACCCCGCGAAGGATTTCATGCCAGGTCTAACACCCTCTGGGTAAAAACTATGAAGGGAAGCGTGAAAACAAACCCTGTTTCTTTCACAGGAAGGAAATAAACAAGAGGGACAACCTCTTGATATTTATGGTGAGCCGCGTGCGGCTCGAACGCACGACCCTCGCCTTAAAAGGGCAAACTTGGACGATTGCCCTAGAGAATGATTGAGTAAGACTAAGAGTGATAATTCCTTTAACTGGTAAGGCGAATTACCGCCTTCGAGTGTGATCTACTGAGATTGAGGTACATTCTGGATCGTGACCAAAACCGTGACCGAACCGTGACTAGAACCGTGACTAAACTTCTCGTCAAAACTTCACCATAAACACCCCCACCCCCAATGGGCTTAGCCCCTACCCGGCCTACTTGGGCGATGGAACCACCCCTCTCACAACAGACCCCCAAAAAGGCCCTCGTGATTAGATGCCTATGCAAGCCGCTCACGACGGGGATATATATCTTTCTTGGGCTCATGCCTGATTCTTCGGTTGGGCAGTGAAAGTCTAGTTAAAATTTTTCATCTGGAGTTTATTAATTCTTTTTCTGCTTAATGGTTTCCCATTTGCCCTTAACATATTGGGCCACACTTCGTGAAAATTCGTCCGTTCTATCCAAGATTTTCGCAATAACCCCCAAAACCATGAAAAAAGCAATGGAACCGAGCCCCCACCCAACAAGGGAAAATAGGAAAGAGAGTCCCCCGCCATAGTCCTGTGGGGTAATCTTGAAAAAATGGGCTGTGTCTACTTTTTCATTAGAAAGAAGCCATTGTATTACGCGGTCACCAGGATAATAAAACAACCAACCGACCCAACCGGTCACATCATCAATTGTAAAGTGACCGTCCCCATCAATGTCTCGGGCAAAATTCCATTTTCGATCCTTCGGAGTTTTGGGAGGCTTCCATTCAAGAGCAAGTTTCTGCGCCGCCGCGATTTGCTCCGAGGCCATTTTCTTAGAAAGCTCATCTCTATTTTTAATGGCCTCTTCTAGGCTTTGTGCGGCGGCAAGATTAAACCACATATGCGCCTGAACATAGTCCTGCACCACCCCTAACCCGTCGCGATAAATTTCACCAAGATTACTTTGAGCTGCGGCACTTCCTTGATTTGCAGCGAGTAAATTCCAATGAAGGCCTTTTTTGTAATCCTTTTCAACTCCCTCACCTTCCATATAGGAATACCCAAGATTGACTTGTCCTCCTGAAAACCCTTGTTGAGCAGCCTTTTCATACCAGTACACGGCTTTTGCAGGATCCTTTTTGACTCCTTTTCCCTTCGAGTACAACAGGCCGAGTGCAAATTGCGACTTTGCATCGCCTTGAGACGCGCCTTTCAACCACCAATGAGCAGCTTGCGCGTGATCCGGTGTTGTTCCCTCACCAAAATAGTAGGCTAATCCCAGAGCACGTTGAGCCTCTATATTTCCTTTTTCAGCATCAAAACTAATTGCTACAAAATTCCATATCTCGTTAGCTTGATTATCTAATGAAATATCGATCAGAGAAATACGGTAAGACCAATCCACAGTTGGTGATTGTGCTATTTGGGTAAGTTCTAAATAGGTTTTTCCGTCCTTCCATTCTTCTCTAGAGGTGTTTCCCTGATTAGAAGATTCAGCAGAGGGGCCATATTTTTCCACATACGGTTTTATAAAGGTTGGCCAATCCACACTTTCAAGAAATTCTTTTTCCATATCTAGAGTTATTAGATATAACTGCCCTTTCAAAAAAACAGCTCGCAAATTTTTGACATGAGGTGGTAGCGCTCCTTTTAGGGAGTAAGTCTTTTCCTTGGCCTTGCGGATGTAGGTTTGATCAAAAGCTGCTTCTTTCTGCCCTTTCGTTAGGATATTGATAAACCAAGGGTCTCCCTCGGACATCTCGTAATATTTTTCTACTTCCTGAATCGACATCCCAAGGGAAATACTCGCTAATTCACGTTCTAGTTCTATTGGTGTCTCACCACCAAGGCTGGATGAAGAAAAAAGGAAGCAAAAGACAAGCAAGAGCCAGAAAGCAGTCACATGAGGGCCTTTGCTCGGAAGAATCCAACAATACCTGTTAAGGTTCATATTATTTCTCAAAAGAACCATCCCCTACTAAGCCACAATATGTATTTGGTCCCGTCCAGGAAATTTTCATGAGCCAGAGTCGGCAGTAGGTCCCCAAAGCCTGTGGACAGAAGGTAAGTAGAAGCTTCGGCGAATGTCCATGGTAAAGGTCCCGTTTAAAGAGTAAGTAAGAAAGACAGGCTTGCCCCTCCTTCGCCGCCAAAGAAGGCCCTATTACTGTAAGCTTTTTGGCTTAATTAGCAACTCAAAAAGGTGGGACGGTTGCGTGGATCGCTGGACGAAATATATAATTTAAGTATAATTGCCCAAGGTTTTATATTTACCACACGAAAGACTGCATGTTCAATGGGTGCTTTTGAAACATTTGATATTGACAAGGCCCTGGAATGAAAGGGATTTCATGGCGAAATGTGAGGCAGGCACCCATCATTAGGCTCTCTTCGTTATCCCGCCAATTTTTGCTTGCCATCATGTTGGCATCCAACCATCCAATAACCTTGAATGGAAATATGGACCTATACTCTGTGAGAGTTCCCCTAAAAGGGAATTAGGGGCACTTGTAATGTTTGAAATTTGATCAGACCTTTGAAATGTCTTGATCATTGAAAAGATACTGGGTGAGGGGTTTTAGTGCCCAACCAACTATTCCATCCAAAACACCTAATATAGTTTTAGTTTGCCAATCTGCTTCTGTAAAAACGAAAAATAGAAAAAGACCAAGGATTCCCAAAAATACAAAGAGTAGGGTGTAAAAGAAAACCGAAATCATTCTTAGCCTTTTTAGAATGATTACGGTTTTTAATTGTCTATCCGTGTATGAGGGCGGAGGGGGCATTACTACTCAATTGGTAGAAGGTAACTTTATCGAGACTACTTGTAGGAATAGTTTTTTCTTCAAATTGCCCATCTACTTCTATCCAGCAATTTACTTCAGGGGGCAACTCCTCTTCTATTCTTACAGAAGTAGCTACAGAGCCATCTGGGCATAACACCTCAATGCCGCGATTAAAAAGTCCTTGCTGAACAGCAGTTTCGCAAATTCTTACTGCTTTGTTATGAGAAGTTCCCAGTATTGCGCGAACATTTTCAATGTATATCTTATCCGGATTTAAACGGGAAACTACCTCGCCAAGATCAGCTAATGGATCGGATGGGAAAAGTCGGCTAGTTATGTCTAAGAATTTCGTTAACCACATAATCGGTGTCACCCACTTTTTCAGAATAACGGGGAAAGTTAATGCAACCTTTAGAAGGTTCCATTGAAAAGGTACTAATGCTAAGGCTTTGAGTAGATGGTATTACGAATAAGGTATTAAGCAAAATGGAGTCTGAAAGGACTTCATAAACTTCGGGATTGTGCTCTTTTATTCCCAGTTCTTCATCCATAGCCTCATAGGCAGTTGAGATGGGTTTTTTAAATCGAGCCTTCGGGGAATCCATAAAACCTTCTTCCCATAATTTTTTTACCCCTTTATGTAAATCAGTGGACTGTATCCCAACTATTGTTTCTTCCAAGTTTTGTAAAATCACCTTTTCCTCTGTACTTCGACGATCCATATAGTATTGTCGCCCATCAAAATATGATCCGATATTTTTTTCTAATATAACAAATTTAACGATTAGGTGCCTCTCAGTGAAGTCGAGGCGTACGGGCCATAGAAATTCTAGTGTTGCCTCTTCAAGTGGGTCCCTAAGTACAACGGAAAATGTAAGCTTTGTGATATAAGCCAGGCTTAGAGATTTCTCCTGTTTTGATTCAAAAATATTCACACCGTCAGGAATGTTAATAGATGGAAGAGATATTAATGGGATACTGTGGGAAAAAACATAAACATGCTGTCGGCAACAACTGAAATTCGTAACCAAAAAATCCTTAATTTCTTCAAAATCTCGCTGTCCAGCCACGGCAAAGCAAATTTCCTCTTTCGTTCCAGAAATACTAGGCCATTTGCTCTTTAAAACCGCTACAGGAAATAACTCAAGAAGGCGCTTTAGATCCTGTTCGGTGGCTTCTTCTAATTGAAACATAAACTCCACACCTTTCATCAAAACCAATAATTTTCAACCGTACCAATTCTGTTGAATTAAGTCGATAATTTTGATGCACTATAATTTCGTCCGGATTCATTCAACCCTAAGAGTCACCACTGCGATGGAACCAGAGGATTTCAAATCATGTGTGGAGTATAGAGGAAATGATTGGGCTGATGAGTTGAAAGGTTACCGGTGCCTTGTCAGGGATCAATTTGAGCACCTTGGAATCCCCCTTTCACCCCACCATAACGCCCATTAATGGGGTTCCATGCCAAATCAACGACCCCGATTTTCCCAACCTGCCGGAACCGAATTTTTTGGACGTGGAGTTCTACCCCCTGGTCCGGCTCTTCAAGGTTCCGCCATACGGTAAGGCAGTTATCTGCCTTATTCCGCCAATGAGCCGCTCCGCTTATGTCATAAGGCGTGGGAACAGGATAGGTATCATCCTCTTTCTTCTTCAGTTTCATGGGATGGGCCACAAACCAGACATGCACCCCATGGTTTCGAGCGAATCGCCGTACCTTCGTCAGGCATCTTGAGATATATTCCACCTCTGTCAAATTAGCAGGCCGAGAATGATCCAGTTCATTCCAGGGATCAATGATTAATCCGTGAATCCCGTACCGAGCGACGGCTTGTCGGGCAAGCTCTAAAATCTTCTCTATGGTCATGGCGTCTTCTGGTGGACTGAAAAAGATGAAATGCTCTTGCAACCATTGTATACCGTCCACAAGGTCCTGATGATCCATTCGCGGAGTGGGGCCCTGCCCAAATGGTTTGCCGTTATACTTTTCCAACAGCTTGGCACTATGGTCCTGAAGGGGCCAATTCTCTGGGCTGCATACCCCAATGACCCATCCATGCTGATCAGCCATATTGACGGCCATTGCGTCTAAAAATTCTGACTTGCCGTGGCCAGGGATGCCCGTAACAATCGTGAGTTGACCGGGTTTGACGGTATAATACTGGTCCACACTGTTCCATCCGGTAGTCAAACCGCCTTTCCAGCCTTCTTCATGAAGTTGAAAGATCTCGTCGATCAGGTCTTTAGGCTCCACGATGCCATCAATCGGCCAAGGGGTCGCTTGGTCAATACACCTTCTTACATGCTCTGCCCCTCTCTTTAAAAGCGTATCATTGGCATCCTTGCACCCATCCGGCCATTGCACCCGATAGCACCGCTCTGGTCCCAATCGACGGACGAGTTCCATTTCTAGTGTCTTGCCTGGTCCATCAGCATCTACGGCATTGATGATCTTTGGTAATCGACTCAATTCCGCTTCACAGTTCACTAGGTATTCAAATTTCGTATCAGACGGTTTGGAGTGTTCGGGTGGTGCCCCATCAGGGACACTCAAGACATTGGGAACACCCGCAACTTCACAGGCCAATTTATCTAGCTCACCTTCGACAATTACCGCCCAATCAACTCCTTGAATATCATCCAGGCCATACAGGATTTTTTCTGCCCCAGCCTCTTGTAAAAAGTTTTTCGTGTCCAATGCCCGGTATTTCACATTAATGATTTCACCATTGCGGAAGTAGGGAAATTGGATACTCTCAACTTCTTGATTTAAGCCAGGGAAAAACTTCCTACCCAAGGTGATCTTGTGGCGTATAACCACATTCTGAGAAATGCCACGTGCTTGGAACCATGACACCAATTTTTCCTGATTGTGGTGGGTCGGGTGATAGATTGGTCGTCTATAGGCTTTCTTCTTCCGACTCATACCAAAGTCACCTGATGAGCCATTTAAACCACCCTTCCACGCACAATGATGACAAAGCCACACTCCTTCCTCCGTGTTCACACTCAAACAGGGATCTTTGTGATGGGTTCGCCCCGGCGAACATTGTGGGCATATCGTTTTAATATTGCCGACTCGCCCATTTGTCTCAATGGCAAAATCCGCAAAGGTTTTCATAATGCCACCTTATGTCCTCTCTTACTCTTCATGCCATTCAGTGAAACGTTACTCTTCTTCTTTTTGGTTATAAGAGGATCGGGTGACATGTCGTCACCCTTTTGGGACAAATTGTCACCGTTTCGGTGGGGAAAGGATGACAAATTGTCACTGTTTTCCACATAGGTGAATTGGTATCGGTGCGTTTGTTTTCGTCCTCCTCCTGATGAAATCTTCACTAGTCCGGCTTTTTCAATCTGCGGCAAAATTCGCTGAATTTGGCGTCTACTGAGGCCCGTTATTAGTGCCAGGGTTGCCACCGACGGCCAGGCGATTCCTTTATCATTGGCAAAATTGGCCAAAAGGATAGCCACCAATTTGGCGTTTCCACCCACACTCAGGTTAGTGAGAACCCATTTCAGAATTGGCCACGCCATTATTGGTCGCTCCGAAATTCCCTAGCCCTTTTGGACAACAACGGGACTAATATAATTACGCTCAATCATGGTCTCCACCTCATCACGGCGGAGGCGAACACTCCGACCCAAGCGCACAACGCCCACACGTCGACTTAAAACCCATTTTCGAACCGTACTTTCTTGAAGGCCCAGGATGGAGGCCGCTTGCTTCACTGTTAAAAGATTTTCGCCCATCGTAAAATCCTCCTGTGTGGATATAACTCTTCATCACTAATGTTGACTATTATCATATAAATGAGTAAAGTCTTCAATAGCTCAACTAAGTTGTTGAGTACATCTTATTGAAATTCCGCTATGACCCAACATCCCAAACAAAAAGAAAGTGACGGCTCTCCTCGGGTGTTTTTAAATGGATTTACCGAATGGCGTCGCATTCTTGAAAGCCGCATACATTATGGAGATTCTTGGAGCACACTGGATTGGTTGGTTCAAACTGCTCAAAAAGACCTTCAAGAGGAAAGCGAAGGTGAACGCTTAAAGGTCCGTGAAGAATTTGCTGCTTTAGCGGTCTTGTACGACTCTCGGCGGGCTCTCTTGCAGGGCCAAGTAGGTTTTCGATATGCAGTCGATATGGTGCTATCAAAAGATCCTATCCCTCCCCTTCACGAAGTGGAGAAAACACAAAAAAGACTCCTCGAAATTTTAAATACTTGGGTCGACGAAGGCGCAGTCTCCCTTGATCCTTTACGTGTCCAGTACCATTTTGTGAAGCGGGATGATTTATGGGAACTGGATTTAATGCAACAGAAAGCGATTCCGGGAGTAGGGATTGAACGCCATCACAGTGTAGGAATGAATTTTTCAGAACCAGAAGAAGAAGCCCTCTACCTTCTCGCCCAACTTATGAGTGACTATGCCTCGGCAGTGAATCGGTGTCCTCATTGTCATCGAATCTTTCTCAGATTGAGAAAAAATGCGGTCTATTGTGGACGGGACTGCCACAGTGTCGCGTACATGCGTAACAAACGAGCCGCGGAAAAGGCTGGTCAGGAATTACCTCAACCGAAGGGGCAAAAAAACAAAAGCCAGGGGCAAAAGAACACACGCCGCCACAAGACACCCAAACAAAAGGAGTGACAGATGGCACGAAAAGACGGGAAAGATCGTGGAATTTTGGAGTATCCACCAAAAAGTGGACGGTGGTTTGTACGGATGTGGCTGAGTGGAAGGGAGCGGCGTATTCGCTGTTCGACGAAAAGTGAGGCAAAGGCCCTGTATGGCCGACTGAAAAGTGAACAACTTTCCGGGCGATACTTCGAGAAGCCTAAAACTATTCTCTTCCGTGAGGTGGCGAATGACTATATCGCCAGGATTGACGCTCGCCGAAAGCGGAAAGGGGATGATAAGTCACGGATCGACCGCTGGATTGCGGAGCTGGGAGACCTGGATATTAACAAAATCGGTCCACGTCATATTGAAAAAGTGCTAACGATGTTAGCCGAAGATGGCTACCAGCCTGGAACCGTTCTCCGGTTCTTCGGGGTTGTGAAAGCCGCCTTGAATGATGCCCGACGATTGGGCCTCTTAAAAGAAAACCCCGCAAGCAGCGTAAAGCCGCCCAAAGTCAATAATGTGCTTATTCGTTACCTGACCGCTGAACAGGAGGAATCCTTGTTTAAACACCTTCCAGAAAAATATCGCCCCATTGTACTTGTGGCGTTGAACACAGGATGCAGGCAGGGCGAATTACTCCGGTTGACGTGGGCTGACCTAGATTGGAATGCAGGCATCCTGACGATACGGGAAACGAAGACGGGTGATCCTCGGCGGGTTCCCATGAATTCCACCGTCCAGGGGTTACTTTCCCCTATGCAGGAATCATCCAAAGATGCCCTTCAGGATCGAATCTTTCCTCTGGATGCCCGTTACCTCAGGAGAGCCTTTGAGAAAGCCGTAATTGCCTCAGGATTGGCTCCATTCAGGTTTCATGATCTTCGGCATAGCTTTGCGAGTCGTTTGGCTATGCAAGGTGCCAATGACCGAACCTTGATGGCTTTGGGAGGCTGGAAGTCTCCAGCTATGTTGTCACGCTATGCCCATCTTAGCCCGACTCACCTCTGGAGCGCGGTGGAAGGTCTGACGGCGTTTCAGGGGCAAATTTCAGATGGAACCGTGACTAAAACCGTGACTGACCGAACGGCAGGGGAAGAAGAGGATGCACAACCTCTTGATACTTATGGTGAGCCGCGTGCGGCTCGAACGCACGACCCTCGCCTTAAAAGGGCGATGCTCTACCAACTGAGCTAGCGGCTCACCGGGTCGCGATGCTAACAATGGATTCCGGTGTTGTCAAACTTACTGTAGAGAAAAATACAAAGGACCCTTAAAGTGATGAGCCCTTGCGTGATCGAACCAAGGGATTTCTCACAATAATTGTATCTTCACGCTTGGAACCGGTCGAAATCATATCTATTCGACATCCGGTTAATTCCTCAATTCTGGCCAAGTACCGTTTAGCTGCAGGTGGAAGACCTCGATAGGTCTTCAATCCAGACGTTTCCGTTGTCCAGCCCTTCCATCGTTCATACACCGGTTCACAGCCAGCCAATACTTCCAAATCACCTGGCATTTCCTTGTGGAGCTTTCCCTGATATCGATATCCCGTACAAATTTTCAATTCTTTGCAGCCATCCAGCACATCCAACTTCGTGATCGCCAATGAGGTGAGTCCGTTGATTCGAACGGCATATCGCAATAACACCATATCTAACCAGCCACACCGGCGTGCCCGACCCGTGGTCGACCCGTATTCATTCCCACGCTGCATGAGTTGCTGACCCATTTCATCCGTCAATTCTGTCGGAAACGGACCTCCACCGACTCTGGTGGTATAGGCCTTCGTCACACCCAGGACTCCTTTAATCGTCGTGGGGCCGACCCCACTTCCGGTACAGGCACCACCCGAGCAGGAGCTCGAAGAGGTCACATAAGGATAGGTCCCAAAATCGACATCTAAATGGGTTCCTTGTGCCCCTTCAAACAAGACCCGTTTCTCCCGTTCAAATGCTCGATCCAGGACCAATGCCACATCCGTAATATGAGGACGAAGCCGCTCACCGTAGGCCTGGTAATCTTTGAAAATTTTCTCAACGGTGAACCCATCCACATTGTAAATGCGCTCTAAGAACGCATTGATTTCCACCAGGTTTTCCTTAATCTTTTGTTGCAACACATCGGGATTTAACAAATCTCCCATGCGAATGCCGACTCGCGCCATTTTATCGACATACGCCGGCCCAATGCCTCGGCCTGTCGTCCCGATTCGCCTGGCCCCTTTCGCCTGTTCTGCTGCCTTATCAATGGCTTTATGGTATGGCATGATGACATGGGCCCGATTACTAATCAGAAATCGTTTTCCAACCGGAATCCCCTTAGCGATCAAACGATCCAACTCCTCGATCAACCCGGCCGGATCAATGGCGACCCCATTCCCCAACGCGCACACCTTCCCTCGATACAGAATACCCGAAGGAATCAAATGAAATATAAAGGTGCCTTTATTGGTAATGACCGTATGGCCGGCATTGGAACCTCCCTGATAGCGGACAATGACATCCGCATCCTTGGCCAGAAGATCCACAATTTTTCCTTTTCCTTCATCTCCCCATTGGGAGCCGACAACAACCAACGCGGCCATAGTTTCCTCCACACGCACAGGACAGGAGCACGGGACAAAAAAAAACTCGGCCAGCGGGTCAGCCAGAGCTTCAAGGGTGAATCGTAGGTCTCACCGCATAATTTGTCAACGAGGAAGCCAGGTCTTTCTTTCATCTGTGTTTTCTTGACCGAACCTGAGTCGCGTGATAGCATCATTTTCGGTGTGGGGCTGTAGCGCAGTTGGGAGCGCGCGTGAATGGCATTCACGAGGTCGCCGGTTCAATCCCGGCCAGCTCCACCAATTTCATCCCTCCTTTCCGTCTTTTTGACCATGACAAAGGGGTTTTAACTCCGTTTTCATCTCACATATTGGATGGTGCTTCCGCATGTTGCATATCGAACAAATTTCCAAGAGCCACCCCACAAAGCCCCTGTTTATTAAGGCCTCGGCACACCTCAAACCCAACACCCGCGTGGGACTTGTTGGTCCGAATGGGTCAGGCAAAACCTCACTGATGCGCATGATCCTCACTGAGGAGGAATTCGAAAGCGGAAAAATCCGACAACGTCCTTTTCTTCGACTTGGCTATCTGCCACAGGAACTGGAGTCCCTGCCGGGAAACACCATTCTCGATGCCACACATCGGAACCAATTCCCCGATCACGAAGCCAAGCGGATTCTTGCCGGCTTAGGATTTCAGGAGTCGGATTGGGAACGAAAAATTGATACCCTCTCCGGTGGCTATCGCATGCGGGTGGCCCTCGCCCACTTATTGCTGTCAGCTCCCGACGTCCTCATGCTGGACGAGCCGACCAACCACCTCGACAAACCAACACAGCGTTGGCTGGAATCATTCCTACTCACTTCGAATTTCACGCTGTTAATCATCAGCCATGATACCGGCTTTTTAGACAACATGGTCACCCATATCTGGGAAGTCCGGAACCATACTCTGCAGGAATACCGCGGCAATTACACGCGCTTCCAAAAGCTTCGGGCAGAGCGAGACGCCCAGGAAGAGGCAGCTGCCAATCGACAATCTAAAGAAATTTCACGCGTCCAAAACTTCGTCGACCGGTTCCGGTACCAGGCCAACAAAGCCAGCCAGGTGCAATCCCGCATCAAACAACTTGAAAAAGTGAAACGCATTGAATTGCAGCGGGACACGAAACGGTTGCGATTTAAATTCCCGGATCCCCCGGCTAGTGGAAAAGACGTGTTCGAGCTACGGGGTATCGGGAAACGCTATGACGAGAAGATCATTTATGATGGCTTGGATTTTTCGGTTGAGCGAGGACAACGCGTGGCCTTAGTCGGAGAAAACGGGGCTGGAAAATCTACGCTCCTCAAAATCCTGGCTGGAGTTTTAGAATTCGACAAAGGGTCCAGAACCTTGGGGCACGGAGTCACCCTCCACTACTTTGCCCAGCACCAGGCCGAGATTCTGAAATCAGAACATTCCATATTGGATTCACTGGAAGAAGCCGCGCCCATGACTGAGCGAAACTTCTTACGGGGTTTAGCCGGCGCATTTTTATTCTCAGGAGATGATCAGAAAAAACCCATCAAAGCCTTGAGCGGCGGGGAACGCAACCGGGTCGCCTTAGCCCGTATGCTCGTCGAACCGGCCAATACCTTGCTCTTAGATGAGCCGACCAACCATTTGGATCCCACATCCGTGGATATGCTGACGGACGCCCTGCTGCAATTTCCGGGGACCATGGTGTTTATCTCGCATGACCCCACATTCCTCATGCGTGTGGCTACACGCGTCGTAGAAATAGACGATGGACAAGCCCGCGATTACATTGGCGACTATGAATATTACTGCTGGAAACGGGCCAAAGAACTTGAAGACCAGGTTCCGCCGGAAGCCACAGACGACAAGAAAAAATCCAAGAAAAAAGAAAAACCTCAAAAGGAAAAACCCACGACCGAGCATTCCACCAATGGGACAGCCAGAACAACCGTCGCACCTCCTGACGGTCCGTCTCGACGAGACCTCTCAAAAAGCATCGCCCGTTTGGAAAAACAAGTCACTACCGTGGAAAAAGACATTGCCCAGCTCGAAGAACAAATCAAAGCCCGGGATGTGGAACTCGCTGACCCGGCCACCTACCAAGACTACTCCCGATGGAATTCCCTCCACCACGAACGCGAACAATGGGGCCATGACCTCGATCGTCTCACCCACAAATGGGGCGACCTCAGCGCCCAACTCGAAAAACAACAATCCCAAATCTCGTAATTTCCAGGACATCTTGCTGTGTCTTCCAAAAAATAACGGTCATTAAGGAGCCTGGCATCTTTACTTTCTTTTCTGAAATGTTCATACATGATTGACAAAATTTCAGAAATTTCATAAGGGTTATATTTAAGTTGTGAAGTTTTACGACCTATAGGCCGTCTATTTCTAGTTACGTAGGGCACCACATTTTTGGAATGGTATGGAAATCAAAGACCTAGCTGGCCTCAGTAAACCACTTACGCGACTCATCGAAGTCATCTCAAATGGTGCCGGTGCGGTCACGGCGTCGTACTTAATGCGGAAGAATGCTGAGGCCAAAGCTCATGAAATCCGAGTCATTTCCGACGCACTAAATGATGTTGCCAAACAACATCAACTACCTGTTACTTACAAGGATGGCGAGATCGAAATTTGGCAAAAGCCAGAAGATCAAACACTCGTTCTTGAAGCAAAGACCATGGAACACCGCTCCGGATTTCGACTGGATTACCAAGCGCGCAAAGAACAATCGAACATTGAAAGCATTACTTCAAAGACTGCTCTTGAGTTGGCAAACGACGAATCTGTGGCACCTGAATCACCTGACGACGATTGGGTGACGCGATTCTTCAAATACGCTCAAGATATCTCTTCCGAACAGATGCAGGACCTGTGGGGTCGCATTCTTGCTGGGGAAATCCGTAGACCCGGGACATATTCCTTGCGAACTCTAGATTTCGTCAGGAACATGACGCGCCCAGAAGCTGAACTTCTCGAACGCGTCGGTAAACTCGCAATTACCTGGAATGCCACCGCATTCGTTGACGCCCGTGATATGGCATGGCTCGAAGCGGACCGTAATATCGTTCCTGGTCTCCTATTTCGGTTGGCGGAACTGGACGTCATGTATCCATCAAACCTCTCGCTACGCGTCTTCCGCGAAGAATCCATTGATAAGGAATATTTTTTCTTAGGCGAACGAATATTGGTAATTGAACGAGGCGATATTGCTAAGGAAGTCCAAGTTATCGTTTGGAAATTCACCGCAATTGGGGTGGAGTTACTCCCACTTGTTCCGCCGAACTATGACGATACCTACTTGGAGCGGCTCGGCCTGTTCTTTGTTGATCGAAAAGGCAAAGCCTCCCTTGCACAGCTCATAGGAAAAGACTCTAGCGGTCAATTTGAGTACAAGATACTGCGTGAGATTATGAAGCCCGAACCGTCCCTGCCAAACGAAATATAACAACAAGATGCACACGGAACGGCTAGATCACCAAGGGGCATGGAGGTCTTATTCGTCATCAGCAGGAGAAGAAGAATCTGTAAGGCGATAAAACCGGTGACCTTCTAATTCTTTGGAAAGATGAGTTTGGGCTTTGGCACCCCTTGGGATCATCATGGGCTACCGGTAGTCTTTCCCATAGTTTAAATCCTTCATCAGCGAAGTGACCGCATTACGCAAATGTATTGGAACCGGCAGATTGTCTTTTTCTTCACCATCTTTTCTCGTAGTTTCCTAAGAAAAGTATCACATCCACAAGACAAGCTATTTTCCCATGCGAACCGACGCCTACCGATCGGCCCTGTGGGTGGGCCCGCTCATTAATCAGCGGGCGTTGTCTGAGCCCTTCGGCAAGGATCAGGACAGGCTCCGCGAGTTGGTCCGCCATCAATAAAGGACTCATTGCTTCCGCAGTCTTCTCTGGCCTTGTGGTGTGGCCGAGCAGTGCAGGCGACTCCGGGAAAAAGGCGCGCACTGTTTGAGCGCAGCGAGTTTGCGCGCCGCCGGAGTCGGCGAACCGTGAAGGAACCCGAAGGGCCACACCACGGCCACCATGGTTTTGGGTCCTTTTGCCGAAACAAAAGGACCTCGGCTGCCGGGGCGAAACCCGGCTCTTTAATTCAGAACCCTATTATTATCAGGGCGAGTTAAGATCTTCTTCGTCGACATTACCAGCAGAGGCGGAACCCCTGGACCGATAATACTTCCGGCCTTCTAATTCTTTAGGAAGATGTGTTTGGCCTTTGGCGCCGCTTGGATCATCATGGGCATAACGATAGTTTTTCCCATAATCCAAATCCTTCATTAACGAAGTCACCGCATTACGTAAATGCAGCGGGACGGGCAGATTACCTTTTTCCTTGGCATCTTTCCTCGCCGCCAAAAGCCCTGCATACGATGCATTACTTTTTGGTGCGATAGCTAAATAGGTGACCCCATGAGCCAAATTGATTTGTGCTTCAGGTAAACCGATGACCTCAACCGCATGAAAAACAGCCGAGGCGATCAGCAAACCCTGCGGGTCTGCCATCCCGATATCTTCTGACGCAAAAATCATCATGCGCCTGGCAATAAACTTGGGATCTTCCCCCCCTTCCAGCATCCGCGCCAGCCAATACAACGCCCCATCCGGGTCGGAGTCCCGCATGCTTTTGATAAAGGCCGAAATCAGATTGTAATGTTCTTCCCCATCCCGATCGTATCGTAGAGCCTTCTGCTTCAGGGCTTGCTCGACTTGCAGTTGGTCGATGGTGGTAGGTTTGCCTGACTTCGCATATTGGCCAACGACGAACTCCAGCCCCGTTAACATCGAACGCGCATCGCCATTGCCATATCCAATCAATAGTTGCTGAGCGTCGGGAGTCAGGGTGACGCGTGAAGAACCAAGCCCTCGTTTCGCATCTGAAAGGGCACGATTCAAGATATGTCTCAACGCCTCCTCGTTTAAGGACTGAAGCACCACCACCATGGACCGCGACAACAACGGGGCAATCACTTCAAAAGAAGGATTCTGCGTGGTGGCTCCAATGAGGATGATATCTCCCCGTTCAACATAGGGAAGGAAGGCATCTTGCTGCGCTTTATTGAATCGATGAATTTCATCCACAAAAAGAAGTGTTCGCTGCCCTGACACCTTTCGGCGTTGTTGAGCCGTCTTCAGCAATCCGCGTAACTCCGGGACTCCGCTCAGGACCGCTGAAAATGGCACGAATGTCGCCTGGGTTTTTTGGGCGATTAAACTCGCTAACGTCGTCTTCCCCGTCCCCGGCGGCCCCCACAGAATAAGTGAGGGCACACGATCATGTTCAATGGCCACACGCAACGGCTGATTTTCGGCCAGAACATCTTCCTGCCCCACAAACTCCTCAAAATCCTTTGGCCGCATCCTCTCTGCTAATGGAGCATGACGGTTATCGGAAGACTCCTGAACAGGAAAAAGATCTTTCTGGGACTGTGACTCAAATAATTCCATGAAAATTCACTTGCTCCCCAAGGTCCTTCTGGGAAACGTTTTCGTAATTACCTCTTTATTCTGAGTATGCTATAACCACGGGTCATGCACCCGCAAATGAAACCGGTTTATTGCACTTTAGTTGAATCTCTCGAGAAGAATCGATGGGGCTACATTAGAAGAAAAAGGAGGGAATGGTGAAGGCTGTCATTGATGGTGTCACAGTCGGTTATTCCGATCAAGGGAAGGGCACGCCTCTCGTCTTCATCCATGCCTTTCCACTTTCCAAAACCATGTGGCAACCTCAGGTCGATGCCCTGAAGGATACCTATCGAGTGATCACCATCGACCTTGCAGGACATGGAGAATCCGATATCGTGTTATGGAATGATACGTTGGACCATTATGCCAAGGGCGTCATCCACCTGCTCGATCATCTCGGGATTGCTCACGCTGTGTTTGTGGGCTTGTCGATGGGCGGGTATACCCTCTTTTCAATCTATCGACATTATGCGAATCGTGTGAAAGCCATGGTCTTAGCTGATACGAGAGCTCAAGCGGATAGCGAAGAAGGGAAAGCTGGACGCCAATCGATGGCTGAAGTGGCTTTTGGCGATGGAGCAGCGGCCATTGCCGACCTCATGCTTCCTAAACTTCTGGCCCCTTCCACCATTCAGCATCATCCTGAAATTGTGGAGCGGGTTCGACAGATGATTCTTCAAACATCAACAGCAGGAATCGTTGTCGATTTAGTGGCTATGGCCGCCAGACTTGATTCAACGGATCTTTTATCCACAATCACCTGCCCGACTTTAGTCATTGTGGGCGAAAATGATGTCGCCACCCCGATCGCAGAGTCTCATTACATAGCCGAACGGATAGCTGGCTCAACTCAGGTCACCATCCCTGAGGCCGGCCACCTCTCCAACTTCGAACAACCTGAGGCATTCAATGACGCTCTTCGGAGCTTCCTCACGACACACCGATTATAAGTATTGCTAAAACGCCAAGCAGATGAGAATAATATCCGATCCAGGTTAGTTGGGTGAAGACTAGAGAAAGAGAGAAAAGACAGGGATCACAGGAAGGAAAACTAAGTACTCTCAAAGAGAGGTCACAGGAAAATGCTCTCTATGTGGAAAACTCACATGTAAGATTCATTCATGTCCTCTCTCATCTTGAGATGGGACTCTTGCACCTGTCATTCCCCCGGACCATCAAACAC
The DNA here is from genome assembly GCA_032139905.1 of Nitrospira sp. MA-1. NCBI lineage: Bacteria > Pseudomonadati > Nitrospirota > Nitrospiria > Nitrospira sp. MA-1. Next base: position 17,805 of record JAQJDB010000007.1, on the reverse strand, counting down.
AGCACCAGAAAGAAAAAACAAGGATGAGACCGGCGCCTCCTGCGCGACATGCCCTTCCGTGGGGATACATATAAAAATTCAAGAATGTCGGATTTAACCTCATTCCGGGAAAAAAATCAAATCTCTAGAAAAGAGCAGACACCCGCCGCGTCTGAACGACAAACATGAAATAGAGGAACCGTTAATCGCCCTCGCATCCGCGCTGGCGGATGAGCTTAAGGAATTCGTTGCGGGTTTGTTCCTGTTTCCGAAAGACGCCAAGCATTTCGCTGGTGACCGCCACGGTATTCTGTCTTTCTACCCCACGCATACTCATGCAGAGATGACGGGCTTCCATGACAACAGCCACCCCACGCGGCTTGAGCTTCGTGTGAAGGGTGTGGGCAATCTGAACCGTCAAGCGTTCTTGAACCTGCAACCGACGACTAAAGGCATCGACGATCCTGGGAATTTTGCTGAGCCCCACCACATGTTTATTGGGAATATACCCGATATGACATTTCCCAAAAAACGGCAAAAGATGATGCTCACAGAGGCTAAAAAAATCGATATCGCGCACAATGACCATTTCATCATACTCAATAGGAAATAGTGCCCCATTCAGCAATTCATCGATATCTTGTTGGTAGCCTTTGGTGAGAAAGGCCAGGGAATTGGCCACACGTTTGGGCGTATTGATTAACCCGTTTCGATGGGGATCTTCACCAAGATTTTCCAAAAGTTGCTTCACGATGGTTTCCAGGTTCGCGAGATTGGGCATACCCACCGCCTCGTTGTTATCCCGGACGAGAGCCCGTGGCTTGATGGATGAGGACCGCTTCGGCTTGGTCGGCATCAGTTCTCCTTTATCCCGTTTCTGATGGAAGAATCGCTGGACACTCCGGGAGTGCCCATATATTCAAAGAAGTTATCTCTGGTTTCAATTACCCCAATTTTCGCCAATTGGCCGGAAGGAATCTGATCAACCAGCAAATCCCAAACCAAACGCGCTAAATTCTCACCAGTTGTCGTGACTTGCGCAAAGGCGGGATCAAAATTGAGATGTTGATGATCAAAACGATCGACAATCTTGTCTTTCACGAGTTGATCCAAAGCGTCCACGTTTGTGATCAATCCCGTGCGTGAATCTAATTCACCGGTCACCGTCACGAGAACCGTATAATTATGCCCATGTCCGTTCAAGTTATTGCATTTCCCAAAGATCTTTTGGTTGATATCGTCCGGCAATTGATCGGTATGCAAGCGATGTGCAGCACAAAACCTATAGGTTCTGGTGATTGAGGATATGGTCGGCATGGCAGTCGGTCTCAGCATTATTTCTTTTTGCGAGGAGTTTCCTCAAAAATACGGCTATGAGGTGGATACCCTCACCTCTTACCTTCTCATGAGAAAATGGCAAATCTACGCGGATCGTTCAACCTCGGCCTCACCAAATTTTTCTTCGGGGACTTGAACAATCACATCTCCTGACACTCGAGCCTGACACCCTAACCGATGGTAAGGCTCAGTCAGCGCTTCCCGATCGAGCAAATCCTGTTCATCAAAATCGATATCGGAAAGATTTTCCTCGCCAGCAATCACATCCACCCGGCAAGTCGTGCAGGAGGCGTTGCCGCCGCAATCATGATTTAAGGGGAATCCGAGTTTCTCCGCGACTTCTAAAAGGGAAAGGCCTGCAGGAACTTCGCCAGACTTACCTTCGGGATGAAGAAATGTGACGCGAGGCATACCGTCTCCTCCTTACTCAGCACCAACTGGAACAGCCCTGAACGGACATCGCCCCAGGCGAATATGGTCTTCAAATTCTTGACGAAACAGGCGTAGGCTATTTTGTACCAATACCGCAGCTCCCGTGACCAGTGTACAAAACCCGGTGCCTTTGACAAAGCCACAAATCTGCAAAAGTTTGGCCAGATCGCGCTCTTCTCCTGAGCCATCTTCTATCTTTCTCATCAGGATAGCCAATTCTTGGGTACCAATCCGGCATGGTGGACATTGCCCGCAACTTTCCCGTTCAAAAAATCCTGAAAACTTAAGCGTTTGCTCCACCATACACGTCGCATCATCAACCACGATGACGCCGGCAGACCCTAATCCCGTGCCGGCTTTCTTCAGCGAATCGAAATCCATGGATAATTCCAATTGATCCGCCCCCACCATGGAAAAGGATGGCCCACCGGGGAATACGGCTTTGACACCATGTCCGTTCGGCACGCCCTGCCCACACACTTCAATCAAATGTCTGATGGACGTTCCCAACGGCAGTTCATACACACCGGGTCGATTCACGGCTCCACTGAGCGAAAACAACATCGTTCCCGGAGTGGTACTGGTGCCTACCTGACGAAACCATTCTGGTCCATTTCGTAAGAGTTGGGGAATATTCGAGAGCGTTTCAACATTATTGACTAAGGTCGGCTTGCCATGCAGTCCAAACTCCGTGGGATAAAACGGTGGTTTTTGTTTGGGCTGCGCCGGACGACCCTGCATCGATTCCAACATCGCGGTTTCTTCACCCGCCACGTAACTGCCATACCCATCAAAAATTTCAATATCCAGGTTGAGACCTGTGCCAAGAAAATTCTTTCCCAATAACCCCTGAGCTGTGGCCTGTTCCTTGGCTCGCTCAAAGATAGCTCGTTCTTCAGAGAATTCATGATTTAAATAGATATAAGCCGCCTTCGCTCCAACGGTAAACGCCGCAATCAGGCATCCTTCAAGAAGTTGGTGAGGATGATGTCGAATCAGATATCGATCTTTGAATGTTCCCGGTTCATGTTCCCCGGCATTACAGACAAAGTATCGCTCTTTAACCCGATGATTGACCACCTTGTCCCATTTCAGTCCGGTAGGAAATCCAGCGCCCCCCCGTCCCCGAAGATGGGCCTCTTTTAATTGTGCGATAATGGTCTGCGGATCGTTCTTCGTGACACACTGAACCCAAGCATCATATCCCCCCTCCTGGCGGTACGATGCAATTTCACCTGGTTCACCCTTTAACTCCCGCAATACCCGTGGTGCAAATACGTTATCCACCGAAGCCCCCTTGATCAATGGTTTGGGCCCATATGCATATATCCATGATTTTCATTATTTGGATTTCGGTATTTTTTACAAATCCCTTCCTCGAAAAACCAAATTTCCTTCCATATTCCCAAGGGAAATTAGGCGTCAAGGTGGGTCAAGAGCACGAGCACGACTCACTATACGAACGGGTCGCTAAAGTCGTCAAGGTAACAAGACGATCAGAAAGCACGCCTATTTAGTGAAGGAAAAAATGGGCAGGTTCGAGACATGCCATAGGCACATCAGGTGGTCTTTTTCATCATGAGATCTACCTGTCCACACAATTCCCCAACAGCCTTGGCTGAGACCGCCAGAGCCGCCTGTTCCTGTGGGGTGAGCGCATATTCAATAATCTGTTCCGCCCCGCCGGCCCCTAATTTCACCGGCACTCCCAGAAAGAGATCGTGAAAACCATATTCCCCGGCGCATAAGGCCGCACAGGGAAGGATTTTCTTTTGATCCTTAGAGATCGCCTCAACCATTTCCACGACCGAGGCAGCCGGGGCATAATAGGCACTACCGGTTTTAAGCAGATTAACGATTTCGATTCCTCCCTCGCGAGTCCGTTTAATCAGGGCCTCTAATGCCTCCGGCGACAACCATTCGGTCACTGGCCGCCCTGCCACCGTGGTATATCGATTCAAGGGCACCATCGAATCGCCATGTCCCCCCAGAACCATTGCGTGAATATTTTCGACCGAGACCTGCAAGGCCTCCGCAATAAAGGACCGGAACCGTGCGGAATCCAACACGCCCGCCATCCCAATGACCCGGTTTCTGGGAAACCCACTCACACGATGCGCAACGTGTGTCATCACATCAAGAGGGTTGGAGACAATAATGAGAATGGCATTGGGAGAACGTTTGGCCGTCTCACGGACCACCCCCGACACTATGTTAGTATTCGTTTCCAATAATTCGTCCCGGCTCATCCCCGGCCGGCGGGGCACGCCTGACGTGATCACCACAATGTCAGAATCTTTGCTCGCCTCATAGTGATTCGCTCCCGTCAGGGCGGAATCGTAGGCACAGATTGGGCCGGCTTCGAGCAAATCCAAGGCTTTGCCCTGCGGCAGTCCTTCGACGATATCGACCAACACAATGTCGTACCAATTTTTTTCTGCCAACCGTTGTGCGATGGACCCTCCAACATTTCCTGCACCCACCACAGTTACTTTTATACGGCTCATGAAACCACCCATCCCTTTGAAGGGGTCGCCAGCCATGCGGGTTTAATCATCTTCATGGCTCGTCCACCCTGCGACTTTAAAGTTGATCGTACACACAAAATTATCCCCGTCATAAAAATTCACTTTGATTTTTTTCTTCCCGTATTCACGGCTCAAGAACTCGTCCGGATTGTCAATGAACTCCTGATAGGCTCCCGCCTCATACCCTCCTAATTCTTTGAAGGCGACAATCATGCCGACCTTGACCTCTTGAAGCATTTTTGTCGTACAGCGAGGGAAAATTTCCCAGAATTTTTCACGGATGTCATCCTGAGTCGGCTCAAACCGTTCTCCGTCCTCCTGCCGGTCTTTCCGGTCAAACTTCGCCTGCCGGCGAACATAGGGATATTGATGCCCGGTAAACAACTTATACAGCCACGGTGGCACATCAGGGTGTGAAGGTAAACTGGTCATGTATCTCCCATATCAGCTCATTTGGCCGTAAGCCGTTGATAAATTTTCGGCAACTTCATTGGAAGTGATTCGACTTCATCGACGACCACATACCCAATTTCCCCATACATCCGTTTTACATATTCGGTTGGAGCTTGATCAATGGTAATGCAGAAGGGATGGACGCCTTGAAGACGAGCTTCCCGAAGAGCCATTTTGGTGTCTTCCAACGAGTATTCATCCGCATAGTCATCATCTAATGGTTTCCCATCACTGATCAGAATGAGAAGCCGCACTTTCGCCGGTTGCTGTTTCAGGCGATGCGTCGCATGTCGGATCGCCGCGCCATCACGGTTTTGTTGTTTGGGTGTCACTCCGCTGATCTTCAAACCGACACGCCCCCCGGACGGTTGGTCAAAATCTTTCAAGACCTGAATGTCCACCGATTCCCGGGTTTGCCCCGAAAAGCCGTACATCGCATATTGGTCGCCAATCGCAGACAACGCTTCCGAGAGCAGGAGCAAGCCTTCTTTTTCAATATCGATAACGGGACGCGCTCGAGTTCCGATCTGGCGTCCGGTTGATCCGCTCATATCCACCAGAAACGCCACCGCAACCTGTCGATCACGTTTTTGTCTGGTGGCATACACCTGATCGGACGAATCGTTTCCTTGCCGTCGATCCACCATCCAATTCACTAAGGCATCCAGATCAATGTCTTCCCCATGAGATTGGCGTCCCATTCGACGAAAGGCTTCCGGGCGAATCGTTTCAAAATACCGGCGAATGAGTCGCACAATTGGCCCATACGTTTGAAACGTTTCGTCCACAAAGTCGGGTGACCCTTCACGGCCAGTCTGTTCGATCACACGGCACCATTGGGGTCGATAGTCTCGTACCGTCCCATCCCACTCTTGATAGAGATACTCTCCCTCCCGAAGGCGAGATCCCTGTTGTCCATCGCCCGGACGAAGCGTCGGTTGAAACCATTGCTGCATAGGCGATTCACCAAAAACTGGTTTCTTGGGATCTTGCGACGAATCGGGTTGGTGAGGATGTCGACGCTCAAATTGGCTGGGTGAATTTTCCCCACCATTTCCCCCAATCTGGGTAGTTTGGTCCTGTTGCCCTTCTGTCTGTCTTTTCGACGCCTGCTCCTCTTCCTCCCCGCCTTTGACATGGTCCGGATTGAGAATGCCACGATACCCCCAGTTACTCAAAGGCCGATACGCCTCTTCTAAGTGTTCAGCCGCTTCAGGCTGTCCGCCTGAATCAGAGACCTCGGTGGTGTTGGAAAAGGGTTCAGGTTGTTGATTGTCCTTCTCCAGAGTTCCTATCCGGCGTTCTAATTCCTGATAGAGCCGGTCGGCAAGTTCCACCGATTCATCGACCGTCGCAGTAGGGTGTAAAATCGTTCGGGCAATCTGCCAGATTTCATCAACTACCTCTTGAAGTCCAGGACGAGTGAAGTCCTCCTTGGTAAACCCTGCATAGAGCAACAACAATGCGTCCAGCACAATCTCACGGGCCGTCATTCCATGGGAAAGCGTGCGAAGCTCCATCGCCTCCTTGGTCAATGACGTCAAATCCTCTTGTAACCCCGGATATTCATGACGGAGCAAATAGTCAATTCGAGCATCTTCCACAATTTCCCACAAATCCCGGATAATCTCCGGTTGCGGGTAGAGTTGAAAAAGGTTTCCCAATGTGTGAACGCCTCTCTTCTGGCTGGGACGTTCCTTTTCGTATCGGGTCTGCACCCCGGTAGCCACACGTTGCAACACTTGGGTCGAGAGCGCATAGGTTCCAAATTCCACATGTCCAACCTCATGAGCGACCATGACAGTGTACCATCGCCGGTTTCCTTCCCGGCTCTCCGATCGCCTCATGACCAGGGGAAGATATACGGTTTTTCCATCGCTGCTCACCTGGGCTTTCTCGGAGACAGGACTCGCTGACATGTGACTGGTCCCGACCGAAACTCCTCCTGTTTCGGGAAGTCCCTCAATGGCCACATCCTCCCCACACAACGCCCTTGCAAACATTTTCAAGGATCGGGCGACTTGACGAAGCGACACACCGCTCATCGCCTGCTCTACTGCTGAACAAGCCTGTTGCGTTTCCAAACCAAAAAAGGCCCTTCCAGCCTCGAGACTATATTCCAAGGCTTCCATCCCCTGAGCAAACCACGCGTCAAACACACCGGTATCGTCCTCTTTGCCAGCCAAGCCGACCACCTCGGAAACGCGAGAAAAATATGCGAGAGTCGCCTCGGGATCTCGATCCGCCACAAGAAGGCCGAATTTTAATATTCGAATCTTCCACTCGACCGTCGAAACCCCAGGCAAAACTTCTGTAGCCTTGGCCAAAAAAGCTATCGCCTGCTCAGGAGAATGATCCGCAAGCCTCGTCCCTAGATCAATGACACGTTGCTTGACGTTCGCGTCATTGAACTCCAGAAACAGACTTGGACTCGTTCGAAAAAACTCCAAGGTTCCAATATAATCAGGCTTCCCAAGGCTGTTTTGAACCATGAGCTTCATGCCAAACCCAATCCAGGACCTGGCCGATTCCAACGGAACAGCTCTAGCTATGGAGGGACATTCACGGAAAAACTCGTTTCCTAACACATAATTCCATTCGGACAGGTCTATCCCTAGCCGGGCCCATTCCTGAAGCTCAGGAATGGCCATCTCCCCACATAATTGGGGAAGCACCTTGAACCATTCGTATGCACATTGTGGAGCGGCTTCATTTGACCCATCGGCTAGTTCCAGCACATGGGCTAACAATGCATCTCGATTCGACTCCCCTTCCAGAATTCCGAGAATCATGGGACTTTCTTTGAAGTAACGCAGACCGAGAGCCCCGGAGGCTTGTGCAAAGGTAATCCCTAAATCCAGCCATGGAATGACACTGGCTACGCATCCTTTTCGATTCAACTCTCCCAGGGCCCATACGGCTTCACCCTGTATTTTTGACGAAATCTCTTTTAATTCAATGAGTAATTCCAGAATAGGCACCCGAAGACGAGGGTCCACCAGTTGTTCATCGAGACCCTGAGCCGTAGTCGCATCAAGTCGGTCGACTAATAGCTCATGAAGTTCATCTTTTGGGGTCAAGGAAGACATGTAATTGATTAATAACCGAGGGAATTAAATAAATGATTACAAGAAGAAGAAGGATTCCTGCCCGGCAGTTTCAACCGAGTTTTAAAACCAGAGCTACGGCTGGGCATTATAAAAGTGACTTCAAGGGATGTAAACTCATCCAATAATCTAATAGATTCTTAACTTTATACCCCCAACACCCATTTCTATCCACCTCTATATTCAGGATTTTTCGTGGAAGGGCTTTTCGTCAGAACTGCTCTTATAGCAGCCAGGGTCTTCCCTGCAATAAAAACTCGTTTCTGCCTGGAACTCACTCCCGATTTCAGCTGGACATCTTTCTGGGGAACACCAAGCTGTTGTGCCAAAAACCGGCATAATTCTGTATTGGCCTGACCATCCACCGGAGGAGCTGCAAGGCGAATTTTCAAGGCTTCCCCATGGAGTCCAATTATTTCTGTTTTTGAGGCTCGTGGCTGGACATAGATTCGAATTTCTATCCCTTCTGATCCTTCTATTACACAGCCGCCGAGTTCCATATTAAATTTCCTATAGCCAAGACAAATCATTCACCTTTTTTGGCAGAAAAATAAAATGCACGATAGATATTAACATCAAGCAATTTCACAGAACGAGAAATAATATATTATTTATCAACAGCTTATATCATACATCAAGATCTTGACATGGACCCAGATGGTGGGTAAAATATTTTTATATTGATAACGGTTATCATTTTCGAAAGGGCAATCATTCAGTAACGGTTTTTCTATGTTCATCTGCATCTGCAAAGGTATCAGAGAATCCGATGTTCGTGAACTTGGACAAGCGGGTATCACTTGTCCCTTAAAGCTTGCGGACGCCCTCGAACTCAATGACAAACGGCAGTGCTGTGGCCGTTGCATCAAAAAGATTTCAAAATTTGTCGCACTCGCGACAGAAGAGACCTCCTGCCGACAGACCCCAATGATAAGTTAGGTATTTCGTACCAACACTCACACCAGCTTCACAATTTCTCCTTCTCAGGTACCTCACCGGAACTCGCAACCAGAGCCATTGGCCTTAAGCTTCTAGCTGAGCCAATCTTTCCATTGTCCACATCATCCAACCGACGCTTTCGGCATCCCACAATGGAAAAGAGGATTTTTGGGATTGTCTTTAGATTTGAGCGAAAATATGCAGGCATCAAATTCTCAAAATTGCATATCGAGAGTACCGACGCCCTGCCATCGCAACCAAAGGCTTACTCCTAAAAGAATCAGCATCACACTCATGACCGTGTAATCCCGGGCCCTCAATTTCCCGGTAGCGTAAAAATGCCGTGTCGCTGAGGGATGAAACCCTTTAGACTCCAGCGACATCGCCAGAAGATTCGTTTGACGAAGGGCATGCCCAATCAAGGGAATCACCAGGGGAACATATTTACGAATGCGTTGTAGAATTCCGCCGGTCGACACATCTAATCCGCGTGATCGCTGCGCTTGAACCACACCCACGCCTGCTCCTAAGAACATTCCCACCCACCGGAACGCGAGTGAGAAGACAAACCCTGCCCGTGAAGGAAGTCCCAATTGCTGAGAGGCGTGCGCGAGCTCTTCCACCGTCGTTGTCGAGAGTAACCAAATACCACCCCAGAGCATAATCAACAGCCGGAGACCCATTCCTAAACCAACCCTGACACCTTCCCAGGTCACTCCAAGGCCATGCAAGACGGGAACAGAGGTCACACCATCGACAAAGAATGGCCAGAGAGCCACGCTATAGCCAAACAGGAGAACCGTCAGCATCCACATTTTCCTGACATTCGCCCCTGCCTGAGACATAGTTAACCCACCCATCACGCCTCCAAATACTCCAAGCAAGTAAACCGGGTCCGAAAAACACAGGGCTAATCCAAACACCCCAAGCACCGTCAGAACTTTGGTGCGACCATCTAACTGGTGCATCCACGATTTCCTGGGTAGATACAAGGAAACGTTCATCGGTATTTACCAGACTCTATGAATCTCACACATGCCACACACGTTTTCCATTACCGGATTCGTATCGGCAACAATGCTCATGGAAAACCTCGCCTCCAGGAGGCGTTCACTTCTTCCACCGTTAGTAAGGTCTGTCCCCATCGTTGGCTAAAGCGGGAAATAGCCGGGATCTCTAATGATGCTGACTGGATCAACCCGGGATCAGCAAAAACTTCTCGAGGCGTTCCATCAGCAATAATCCTCCCGCTGTACATGAATAGACAGCGCCGGGCATAAGCCGCAACAAGCCCCATCGAATGTGTGATCATCACAATCGTATGCCCCTCTTGATTCAGTCGCCGAATCATCGCCATCATCCGGTCAGTTTCAAGGGGATCAAGCCCTGTCGTGGGTTCATCAACAATCAACACAGCCGGTCTCGTAGCCAACACGGACGCCACCGCAATCCGCTGTCGCTCCCCTTTTCTTAAGGAAAACGGATCTAAGTCCCGACTTCCCTCAATAGGCAATCCCACAGCAGTCAACGATTCTTTCACCCGATCGGCAATCTCATCCTCTGAGCAACCCATATTCTTCGCGCTGAAGGCAACTTCTTCCCAGACGGTATCCGCAAAAATTTGATGATCAGGATTTTGAAAAACTAATCCGACGCGTTGGGCCAATTCATTCATCGAGGTGCTGCGGGTATTCATGCCGTCCACAACAATGGTGCCGCATGTCGGCATCAAGAGGCCATTGAGCAATCGTGCAAGCGTACTTTTCCCTGATCCATTCTGACCCAGCAATGCCAGAAAGTCTCCTGGCTGGATGGTAAATGACACGTCAGCCAAGACCGTCTGCTCTTCATACTGGAAAGAAACGTGGTCAACCTGAATCAAGGGCAAAGCCATCGTTGATTCTCTCTCCGGCAGCTTCCCCACCCGAAGTGTATCATCAAGAACCTCCGCCGGAGGTGCCAGACGAAGATTCAATTCATCAGCCCGGGTCCATGCTTCCTCGACGGAAACAGGCACGTGTTCCAGGCCCCATTCTTCAAAACATTCTGTCAGGACGAAAGGTCGAAGACCACAATCCCGCATCAACTGAGGCTGTCGCAACAAGGTCTCAGGCTTTCCTTCCCAAACGATGTGCTCCTGATCCAAGACCAGAACTCGATCCGCTTGCGCAAGATAGTCATCATTATGCTCGGTCATGAGCACAGTAATTCCGTCTTGTTGAAGATTCCGTAAAACATTACGTAGTTGTGACCGGCCTGCCGGATCAAGGTCTGAACCGGGTTCATCCAGGACCAACAGCGCCGGTTCTTGTACCAGCACAGAAGCCATCACCAGACGTTGCCTCTGGCCACCGGACATCGTCATAGGATCACGGTGGGCACAATCGGCCAACCCGATTTGATTGAGGGCACGAACGACCCGCCGTCTGACCTCGTCCACAAAAAGTCGAGGGTCACGATATTCCAATGGGTGGAGCAATTCCCCCTCAACAGTCGTCGCCACAAGTTGCGTATCAAAATCCTGAAAGACCAAGCCAACCCGCCCAGCCTGTTTCCACACGGGATCATCCACGGTGTCGCGGCCCTTCACTCGCATCGTTCCGGAAAGTGTCCCAGGGATCATATGAGGAATGAGACCATTACAGGCATAGCATATCGTGGACTTCCCACTTCCACTCCTGCCTAACAGAACAACGAGTTCACCGGAAGCCAGAGAAAATGACACATTCCTGAGCACAGGTGCTGAACCGGACGCATACTGGAATGTAAAGCCACGACAGTCCACAATTACGTCGCGAAAATGGGCATTCGTCCCCTCGCTCCCCGAATTAGGTGCCTCCAGCTTTTTGGTAGGGTTAATATGGGAAGCACCTGATTCTCGAATATCTTCATACCGCAAGCGCCACCGTTGCACTCTCGGATAGAGAAACCCCAATAATGGAGGACCGAGAAACATGCCCATCACCACATTATTAAAAAAGATCGCTGGAGCGAGGATAACAAAGGGTAACAACCCCAACCACTCCACTCCCCACGCAATCATTCCGGCACAGGCGGCTGAAGCGATCATACATACCACGCCATATTCCATCATCTGACGCCAAGATTTCCCCAAAGGCGGCTGGCCGGATGAGAACCACCCCAAATGCCCCCATAATACATACGGAAGATATCCGAAAATAAAATTGCCTAAAAACCCAAAGAAACTTGCCGGCCCCAAGGTGCCGAAACAATCTCCGATGACATTGCCAATACCTGCGCCCCAAGCCGCAGCGGGACCAAACAACAGCGATGCCACAAGAGGAATGGCATTAGCCGGTCGTAATTCCACAAAACCAGGAACAATCGGAATGCCGGCTTTAAAGGGAATAAGAATTGCGGCATAAATTGCCGCAATCTGAGCCGTTAGAACAATCTGCCGGGTATCCCGCCAGACAGCTACCAAATCAGCCCACCATCGTCGTGAATCACGAGCAGCTTGGGGAAGAGACATACAGTGATGAGAGGTTAATGAGACGGGAAGCTATTCACGAATACGATACGATCATCTGCTTCCGCATAGAGCGGACCATCAACTAAGGCTTTCAACAACAGATCTCTCAAGGGGATTTGATGGTCCCTTCGATCCGAGAGGTGAGTCAACATGTCATAGCCATCCCCGCCCTCAGCCACAAAGGCGTCCGTCGCGACAGTATAGGTTTTTGACATATCTAAGGGCATACCCCCAACCATGATGCTCTTCACACGAGATCCAACCGGTGCCTTTCCTTGATACGTGACCTGGAGACCGGATACCTGGAGGAACCGACCGGAATGATTCGGCCATTGACTCACACTATGCTCTAAAACCTGACGAAGCATCGCTCCCGTCACATGTACGGTCACAAGGGCGGAGTCAAAGGGCAGGACCGAAAGCATATCGCCTAATGTTACCGGACCGGGTTCCAGGCTTCGACGAATTTGTCCGGAATTTATTAAGGCGATATCCGTCTCAAATTTCCTTCGCATACGATCTGCCAACAAATTTCCCAAATTGGTTTCTTGGGTCCGGACAACAGGCCGATCGCCCTGGAGCCGCACAGACGCCTCCCCCAATATCTGAGTGGCTTGACGGGCAAACCGCTGTCGATACTCGCTCAGAAGTTGTTGGACATTCGGCTCGACTGGAACTTCCACGGTCACTGGAATATTGTGTGAACGCGCCTGGATCACCGATCCTTCCTCAATCGTCAGATCTAATCGCCCGACTGTTCGGCCCTGCCGATGCGTCTTCACATACACCGATCGAGGACGAGTCACGGATTCAACCGGCTCCATCAAACCAGGAGCATACATTCCGTCAAACCCTTCGGTATGTCCACCGATGAGCACATCCACCCCCTCAACGGTCTCCAGAATTTTTAAATCTTCATTGCTATCTTGATGTGTGAGGGCAATGACCAGGTCAATATGGGCTTCTGTCCGTAACCGCAGGGCTTCAGTTTGAAGAGAGGCAATCGGATCCATCAATGATAACGTATTGGCGACATCCCGGTTGAAGGTATCAGGAAAATTACTGTTCCCCACAATTCCGACGATTCCAACACTCACATTCCCCAAGCGGGTGACAACTGAGCGCCGGCAAGGGAGGACAGATCGCTTAGACTGAAGGTTCGTGCATAAAATTGGGAATTCGGCTAACTCAACCAATGTGCGAAGATGGTCAATTCCATAATCAAAATCATGATTTCCAGCCACCATCGCATCGTAGCGGATCAGATTCATGGCTCGTATATCCGGTTCACCGCGAAACCAGGAAGACAAAGCGGTTCCAATAAGAATATCCCCCGAATCCACCATCAAGACCGGCACGCCTTCCCGCCGAACCTCTTCCACAATTGTGGCCCGCCTGGCCAGGCCTCCAACTCCCGTCTCTCCGGCTAGCTCAAGCGGAAGCGCAACCCCGTGATGCTCGCTCGAATGCAGAATCACCAACCGGTCGGTCGCAAAGGCTGGGTTCCCCCAGAGAATCAAGGCAAAAAGGAGGAGCCCCCAATGCCCCCGTCTTTTAAGTATCACTCGCATTGAAAGGTGTCATCCAATATGCAACACGAAAAAGAAGCAGCGTCACCCATGAGCATTATGACTGCACACAGCGGAAACCGATATGCGCATAGGGGTAACTTTGTCGAAACCAATTTCGAAACGACCGGCGCAAGAGTCGGCTGGAGGTAAAAGGCCCGGCACCTTTCACCACATAATGATCCTGATCAAAAAATCTGGCTGAATAACCAGGATACGTGGGAAAGGGTGAAAATCCATGAAAAGGATGGAAAACGGTCGATGTCCATTCCCAGCCATTTCCCACCATCTGAGCCAAACCAAACGCACTGTCCCCAAGAGGATGGGCATTCACAGGAGCCAGATCCCAAGCATGAAAATCAACATTCCCATGTTGAAACATTGACGCTGCATTACCCCAGGGAAAGGATTGCTCAATACCGGACGGAGTGCCAAAGGCGGCGCGATGAAATTGGGGTTCGGTCGGGAGGGTCATGCCGGCCCAATTAGCGTAAGCCTCCGCCTGTCGATGTGTCACATACACCGGCCAGAATGGCGGTAATGGGACTTCCTGGAACATCGTGCGCACATACCAGGCATCCCCTCGTTTGACCCAAAATGCGGACGGCTCGCCACCTTCCTGAACAAATCGCAGATATTGTTGGTTCGTCACTTTATGCCGGCTGATCAAAAACGCAGGAACAGGGACGACATGTTGCAAGAATTCGTTGTCCCAGCCAAACCCCTCTTCTGGCTCCCGTCCGAGGGTGGCCATGCCTTCTGGCACTTCCATCATCTCATTTTTAGGTATGTCTTCTGAAAATGAAGAAGATAAGCCCCCGGAGGAATTCGCTGGCGCATGCTTGTACTTTAAATCCAAATGATGGAGTAAGTAGGCATTCGTCTCGGCATGCATCAGACGATGTTCCACTGCCATATGGATTATACATTCCGGAACAGTTGGCAAGAGACGATCCACTTCTTCACGAGCACGTGCATTATAACGGTGCACTTCATTTATTGTCGGCCAATCCGATGGTCGATCGGCGGGCAGATTTCCCAAGGAAGGATCAATTCCCGCTTCAAATAACTGGTCAAATGATTCATGAAACGACGGCATGCCCAATGTCCAACGACCAATCTGATTCCAGTCAAATGCCTCAAGATGGCCCAGGTAAAAAATTAAACGATGTCGCTCGGGGATTGGACGCTCATACATGGCTTCATCACTCACAAGGGAGAAGAGACGATCCGTGCAGAGCCGGGCATCGTCTAATTCACTTTTCAATTTGGCCAATTGCATCATTAGGACCTCTCCTTATCCAGCCAGACATGACAAAAAGAATCAATACAACATAGCTTGTAATTTTCACCCAATTTTATCAAAAGATTAACTATACCGGACTGGTCTAAGGGTCGAAAAGTTCAAAAGCCAAGGCCATTATGGGATTCAAAGAAGAGTGTCCTCTCCAAACTACCCATAGAATCGTTTGGTTGATGAGCGGGAAAAAATGGTTTCAAACACTCTTCCAATGAAACTCTATAATTCCACCAATAGGAGAGGTGCTCTGAACATAGACAATTTATGAGCTATAGTTACAATAAAATCCAATAAAATCATCATTTATTTTTCATCCAATTTCATCCTTTGCACATGTTTCAACGCCGTACAATGCGGATACAGTGGAATCCCGTGCGTTCTCCGAACTCACCTCCTTTCCCTATCATGAGATACAATCTTGTCCCTATATGTAGATTTTTTCCTGAATAAGGAACCCCTGTTTTTTCTTAATCCTATGCATGCCTCATTTGTCGAGCAAAAAGGTAAAGACCGGACGGTATCAAAAAACATTTTCAGGTAATACGGAATTTACAGTTCTAAAGTGTATTGTAAAAATGCTTGAAGAATTTTGAATAAAAAAAAAGCAGGGGGCGACAGATGTCGCCCCCTGCTCTTCGGTCTCCCCTCTGGGCTTCCGCTTACAGCCAGTTCACCCGCTCCGCCGGGCGGATGTAAATCGGCTCTTCCACTTGCTGCCGCACCGCTTCCTTGCCCGATTTGTTGAACCCCAACACCGTGTCGTTGTACATCTCAAACTTCCGCCCATGGATTTGGGTTTCGAACACTTTCGGTCCCGGAATCACGTCATACCGGAAGATGATCTGTTGGCTCGCCCGCCACAACTGCAGCACCGCCAACAATTCCCGGCTCGGCACCAGATACTTCTCTATCGCATTATCCACTCCCGGCCCGAACATCTGCCGGATGTAGCCCCGTGGGGCTTGGCGTGGGGGAATGTAGAAGCCATTGGGCTCCGTGCCCCATTGCGGATACAACGGCAACGCCACTTGTTCCACCCGAATGGCATAGTACAACGGATTCCAGCGATCTTCCGCCCATAACCCGTCATCGCCCACCTTCACCAGCCCTTGCAACCGGATCTTACCCACGCACGCCGCCATACATCGGGTTTCCATCGGCTCGCCCCCCGTGAGGGGGTCTTTGCCCTCGACCCGCGGATAGCACGCAATACACTTCTCACTTACCCGCGTCGTGCCCCGGTACATCGGCTTCTTAAACGGGCATTGTTCCACACACTTCTTGTACCCCCGGCACCGGTTCTGGTCGATCAACACAATCCCGTCTTCCGGCCGCTTGTAGATGGCCTTCCGCGGACACGCCGCCAGACAGCCTGGATACGTACAGTGGTTACAGATGCGTTGCAGATAGAAGAAATACGTTTCATGCTCCGGCAAGCTGCTGCCTTGCATTTTCCACGGCTCTTCTTTCGTGAACCCCGTCTTATCCACTCCTTCCACGATCGCCCGCATCGAGGTCGCCGTGTCTTCATAAATATTCACAAACCGCCATTCCTGGTCGGTCGGGATGTAGCCAATGGCCGCCTGCCCGATCTTGGCCCCCGCATCAAAGATCGTCATCCCTTCAAACACTCCGTACGGTGCATGGTGCTTGCGGCCCACCCGCACGTTCCACACCTGGCCGCCCGGATTGACTTGCTCGATGAGCTGCGTAATCTTGACGTCGTAAAATTGTGGATAGCCCCCATACGGCTTCGTTTCCACGTTGTTCCACCACATGTATTCCTGCCCTTTGCTGAACAGCCACGTCGACTTGTCCGCCATCGAGCAGGTTTGACATGCCAAACACCGGTTGATGTTAAAGACAAACGCAAACTGCCATTTCGGATGCCGCTCCTCATACGGATACAGCATCTTTCGTCCTAACTGCCAGTTATACACTTCAGGCATTGTCGTCCTCCGTTTCAGTGAAAATTTCGGGGATGAATAGTCTGAATTTGCCAACGGTCACGTTGCCAAAAACCAGGCTTCAACCCAATTTACCGTCGCATTTTTCTTTCGGCCATTGCTTCATTCACGATACAACCAAGCACGCTCAGATCTATCGTTTTGAGCAGGACTTTACAGTGCCCTAATTGCTTTACAGCCTGCAAGTCCACCAGGCCTTCATACGCCGTAAATATCACGGCGGGAGTGGATAACATCTTTCTCACTGCTTGTAATGTTTCCACTCCATCCATACCGCCCATTTTATAATCAACCAAGATTACATCCGGTTCATCCCTATGATTTTTCAAAAATTCCATCAAGGCCTCTCCCGATTCAAAAGCGCGTGCCGTGCAATCTAATCGGGAAAGTTTTTTCGCAATATTTACGCGAACCACCTCATCATCATCCACCACAAATACATAGGGTTTTGTCACCACATGTTCCTGGTCTATGCCGTAAATATTTGCACCGGATTATCTTCATCAGTGCTCCTCACAATACCGTTTTTCGCAATACGTTCCTTTTTCCTTGAAAAAGGCGGAGGCTGGGGGGAGGTATTAGCAATGTTTCTTTCTAGACGGCAATCAAGAAGAAACCCCCCAGCCTCCAATTCACTTACACTTTGATCTTAATATGATCACCCTTCAGCCATTTGATCATGAACTCATTCTCCTGGCCTG